>NZ_JAWWDA010000013.1:0-154105 GCF_033720175.1 Photobacterium sp. | reverse complement strand
GTGGCGGTTCGGCAATTGGTTGAGCTTAAATCACTGGGCCCAGTCATTTATGGAACGCCACAATGAAACCTTGCCCCAAGCGGTATTAAACACCCCCAAGCTAGTGGAATGGTCAAAGCCCCTGCCCAAATCCCAATGGGTTAACCCTCCCAAGCAATTGATACACTTGAACCAGCTTCTGGAAAAAGAATACGCGAAAGGTAACAAACCGCACGAGATAGATCTGTATGCAATCTATCAGCAGGTGGAAGCAAAAGAGAAAAAGCGGGCGTAAGTAGCGATCGGTTTGAGCAAAAGTGGATTTAAGGAACACTGGATTCAATAAACACAGGTATCAAGAAGCATTGCTATGTGAATTACTTTCAACTGTCTGGTTGGGAAGTGATTTAAGGAACATTGTTATGGAAAATGAAACCAAACGCATGTTGGCGATGGGCGAAAGAATGGAGCTGGACGGAGTTGAAACAATCGCTATGGAAAAAAGCACATCCCCCTGTTTAGCAGTGATTCGGGGCTGAATACCTCCTGAAAACCAATCACATCGGGCTGGTGCTCTGCCAGATAGCGACTGATCCAGCCCTGTTTCTTCTGCCATTGCTCCTGGCTGTAGATCCGGTCAAAGTCATAAAAAGCTGAGGGTGGCTCAAGATAATTAAATAAATTAAAAGTTGCGATCTTAATGGAACAGGCTGGATGTGAGCTGTGCGTAATATCTTGTGGCAAATCAGAAGTCTCGGTAGCAGTAGGAAACTAAGAGTTATTATTATAACTGAAATGGTCAAAAGACGTTATCCTTGGCAGACTTGAGACTGATATCGAGAGATAACGTCATTTTGAAGTAATCAATCTGTCGATTAGTCGTCAAATTTTCTTGGCATTTCAGGACGCATCATAAACGGATAGTACTATGGAAAGAGAGTTTATCGAGATTATCAAGATAGTGGGCTATGCCATAGAGGCATTCGGTGTGCTTGTCGTAATAATAGGATCTTTTTCAGCCACTGCGAACTTCCTGTTTACATTTAAAAAGCTCTCGGAGGGAAAAGCTTATAAGAACTATCGGCGCAATCTTGCGCGTTCTATTATCCTTGGTCTGGAGTTCCTCATCGCCGGAGATATAATCCGAACTGTCGTGGTTGCGGAGTCTATAGAAAACGTTGGTATACTGGCTTTAATCGTAATGATTCGGTCGTTTTTAAGCGTTACTCTGCATCTGGAGGTAGAGGGTCGTTGGCCTTGGCAAAAAGAAAGCAGTAATGGGAAAACAGATTAACCAAGTTCAAAAGTTATCGCGCTAAGACAGTAAAATGAGTATATAGGATGCGTTCTGATCTGCGTGGCTGGAAGGGATCGTTGCAACAATCCCTTTTTAATTGTCAATTGGAATAATGTTCATTTATTCGTCTTCAATTTCTATTTCTTCGATTATTATTTCATCATCTTCCATATCTTCCATATCTTCCATATCTTCCATATCTTCAGTTTCTTCTATTATCCCGTTTATCACTTGTTCCTCTTGGTCTGAAGAATTAGATTTATTGTGATTTTGAGCTGTTGAGTCAACAGCTAAGGTATATGAACTAAATAATGCGATGATAATACTGATGATGAGGCTCATCTTCATAAATACTATACTTAGTAGTGAAAATATCAGGGTAGTCTAAATATTTATTACAATATGTCTGTTTTATGAGAATAATTAAATAAAAGCCCTCATGAATATTAGATTTAGTCATAAAGTTAATGTAAATCATGATTATATGTATTTAAATAAAGCATTGTCGTCTATTCACAATATTATATCCCTTGAAATGAACATGGATAAATTATTGTGAATAAGCACTAAGAAGAGTGTTTCTATTTCAGATTACTATTTACAGCTTGCTATGTGCGTAGTGGGGTATATTGTGGTAAGGAATATACTTTCTGAATCCGCTATCGCGAAGATGGAGTTTGTATCAATGACTAAACCTGATCCCCAAAAGCCACTCAAACATCTGCGCGCTTCGGATATTAGAGGGATTGCTAAATTAGCCACGCAAGCGACGCTGGGAGTGACCCGTGTCGCAGAAGGTGTGCATCAGTCGGTATGGAGCACAATCGGCGTTCGCGGCGGTAAAGCGCCCGGGAAAACCCGCGGCATTACTGGCCTGGTTTACAAAAGTATTATCACGATCACGCAACTGTTGGGAAAGGGAAGCGATGCGGTATTGGCAAAGCTGCAGCCCCAGTTCGAATCTCTTGATCGTGGAAAATCCGGAACGCCTCAGCGCGAAGCGGTTCTTGCGGCGCTGAATGGTGTGATTGGTGACCGGCTGGTCGAAAGTGACAATCCGCTCGCAACCCCAATGACCTTGCGCTATCAGCGCAAAGCGTTGAACGGGCAGTCTATGTTATTAACTTCAGAGAGCACCCCGTTAATACCTGAAGCGACGGGCAAGATAGTGCTGATTATTCATGGTCTGTGTATGAATGATCTGCAATGGTCCGTGCAGGATCAAGAGCAGACACTCGACCATGGTGAGGCTCTCGCTTCATCTCTGGACTATACTCCGGTTTACTTGCGTTATAATTCCGGCCTGCATACGTCGCAAAACGGACGTGAACTTTCGGCCCAGCTGGAACTGCTGATCACCCACTGGCCCACACCGATAGAAGAGCTGACCGTAGTAGCCCATAGCATGGGCGGCCTGCTAACCCGCAGTGCGGTTCACTATGCAAATCAAGCTTCTTTAACCTGGCCAGAGTACCTGAAAAAGATCGTGTTTCTTGGTACACCACATCATGGAGCTCCGTTGGAGCGGGCTGGAAACTGGGTGGACATGATTTTGGGCAGTACACCTTATACTGCGCCTTTTTCCGCGCTTAGCGGATTGCGCAGTGCCGGTATTACCGATTTGAGGTATGGTCATGTCGTGGACGAAGACTGGAATGGTCACGACCGCTTTCACCGTAAACCGGATAACCGTCAGATTGTACCTTTGCCTGAGGGCGTGGCTTGCTATACGGTAGCCGCGACCACGGCAGCCAAACGCACTAGATTAGCGGATAGCCTGATTGGCGACGGCCTGGTGCCGTTACGCAGTGCTTTGGGCCAGCATAACGACACACAGCGAAATCTGGAATTTGAAGATGAATCGCAGTGGATTTTTTACCGTATGAATCACATGGACTTATTGAGCAGCCCCGACGTGACCCGTCTGTTGGTGCAGTGGCTGGCACCGAAAGAAGGCTAAGCTTGATATATTATGCTTTGTAAAATTTAGCACCTAATGCCTTTTTGTAAATTGAACTGGCTGGCATCACTCTGGATTCTGCATCTTGAGATAACTTGGGTATATGGTTTAGTACTTTGCTTGGCGTTGAAGAAAACCAGGCACAGCCGCTTTTGCCTTGCGTGAGACTTCTTGCATCAAAGAGAAGGAAGGGCCGGATAGTTGATACAGCTTATCCATATCCTCTAACATCAGTAGCCACAGTTTAGCCGTCACCTCTGAATCGGCCAATGCGCGGTGAAAAACGCCATCATTATTGATGTTCTTGTACTCAACTAAGCTGCCAAGTTTATGGTTAGGTGCGTGCGGGTAAAGGCGTCTGGCAATCAGCATCGAACAGGCAAATTCCCCTTCATAATCGCGCCGGATATTATTCAGTTCGGCGTCAAGAAAACGCTGGTCAAACGAAGCGTTATGAGCGACTAAATTGTGATCACCGATAAAATCAGCAAACTGATCCATGACTTCATCACAAGGTGGGGCCATTCGTAGCATGTTATTGGTAATGCCGGTATAGCGCTCAATAAAACTGCTAACCCGAAAGCCAGGGTTCATTAGCTGTTGAAAGCGCTCAACCACTTCTCCCTGCTCAATCAAAACCGCTCCAATTTCAATTGCGCGATCCCCCTGATTTGGCGATAAGCCGGTGGTTTCGAAATCGAGCACGATAACGGTATTTGCGGTTTGGGATGTTGTCACGATATAAAGCCCGTCGGTGTTATTCAGAAGTCGGCATTGTATAACGTCGAAATGCAGAGTTCACTCATCTTGAAGCGGTATGGAATTATTTTGGTATTTAGACAGTATTTCCTATTTTGATTGCTTACCTCTTTTATCAGCAGGTTTTGATTCATTGAGAAACTGTTTATGGGCTTTATTCATTGCCTTGATTCGTGAGGCTATCGCTCCGTTGATACTTTTCAGCGGGTATCTCTGCTTTGAATCCGGCTCGCCCATTTCGAGTCCGGTAAGCAGTTTTATGACCTGTTCGATATGGTCTACAGCCCAAATATGAAAACGATCTTCAGCGACGGCCTGACGGATCTCTTCATCAACCATCAGATGGACAAGATTGGTTTTGGGGATGATCACACCTTGGTCGCCTGTTAATCCGCTGGCATTGCAGATCTCGAAGAAGCCTTCGATTTTTTCATTGACCCCGCCGATGGCCTCGATATTGCCATGTTGGTCGATAGCGCCGGTGAGAGAAATATTTTGTTTCAGCGGGATCTGGGCGATGGCGGATAATAAGGCACAGAGCTCTGCTGCCGAAGCACTGTCGCCGTCTATCATGCCGTAGGACTGCTCAAAGGTCAGGGTGGCGGAAAAAGAGAGAGGCAGTATTTGCTCATACCGCTCGCGTAGAAAAGCCGTTAAGATCATCACCCCCTTGGAATGGCTAGGACCGCTTAAATCCACTTCGCGCTCAATGTTGATCACTTTCCCTTGGCCCAGATGGACCGTGGCAGTGATCCGACACGGACGGCCAAACATGGTTTCATCCACGCTGACTACCGCGAGCCCGTTAACCTGGCCGATTTTATTGCCGCTGGTCTCTATTACGCTGATCCCGCGATGAATATTTTCCGTGATACGCTCTTTAAGGTAACCTGTACGGTATTGCCTTGCCTTAATGGCCTGCTGTACTGTCTGAGCGTCGATCTGGTTATGGTTTTTCTGCTCTGCCCAGTAGTTAGCCTCCAGTAATAAACTGCGTAGGTTACCTCGGTGCAGGGACAGCTTTTCGCCATCGTCCATTTGCCGTGCGGAATATTCGATCACTTTTGCAACTGCGGCGCGATCCAGTGGCCGGGTGTTTTCTTCGATTTGCAGTGACTTGATAAACTGGCTGTAGAGTTGGCATGACTGGGGATCTCGATTGATCTCTTCTGAGCAGTCGGCCTGTACTTTAAACAGCTGAGCAAAATCCGGATCATAGTGTTTGAGCAGGTAATACATTATCCGATCCCCCATCAGGATCACTTTCACATCGAGCGGGATGATCTCAGGCTCCAGGGAGGCGATGGTGTTGATACTGAGAAACTGTTCGAGAGGTTGGATCCGGAGCTCTTTAGAAAGCAAGGAGCGTTTAAATACATCCCAGACAAAAGGTTTGTTTAACAGTTGAATAATATCAATCAGCAGGTAGCCTCCGTTGGCCCGGTGAAATGCGCCGGGTTTAATCAATGTGAAGTTAGTGACAAAGGTGCCAAACTCCCCCCGGTGTTCAATGCTTCCCACTAAGTTTACATAGCTGGGGTTGTCTTCATAAATAATGGGTATCCGCTCAGCTTTGCTGTTGTCGACAATGACGTTGATTTCATAGGCGGTGAAGGGATCAAAGATGGGTTTATGCCCGCTATATACTTCGACTTCAGTTTCAAGGGTGCCGCTAAAGAGCTTAATGTTATCGAGAACATGTTCCTTAAGGCTGGCGATATAGTCGTTAACGGCGTTAATTGCCAGCATATCTTCCGGTAAATGCCCGGTAAGGTAGTCAAGTGTTATACCGACAAACTCTCGTTCTAGCTGTTCTTTTTTGTCCCTCATCTCTTGATCCCATAATGGAACCTGGTTGAGCAGGTTGACCAGCAGCCGTCTCAGCTCTTCGATCGATTTATCAATCGCTTTCTGTTCTTTGACGGGGAGTACGGTAAATTCACTTTTAGTTATTATTTTACCGTCTTTTTCCGGTTGGATAAGGTAGCCAGTCTTAGACTTTTTTAACACACAGCCCTGTTTATTTGCTTTTTTTTCGATGGCTTGGAATGCTGCAATCTCCCTTGTATTTAATTCGTTTTGAAGTTGATCGGTACGACGGGTAAAATCTTCACTTTGTAACTGAGAAGGCACCGTATTTCTCAGCTCCTCAATCAGCTGTTTTATTTTATGTCGCAGTCGTTTTCCCATCCCCGCGGGTAATTGCATCGCCACAGGTTTTGTGGGTTCGCGGAAGTTATTGACATAACACCAGTCAGAAATCGCCTTATTCTTATCGTGGTGCTCGGTAAGAAGCTGTTGTGTCATGGCGTGTTTACCTAACCCGGTTGAACCCATGACATAGATATTGAATCCGCTAGAGGGGATACCAATACCCAACTTTATGGCTTCAATCGCGCGATCGAGCCCGAGGGGACTAGCAATCGGTTTGATTTCATCTGTGGTTTCAAAATCAAATAGTTCGGGGTCGCAGGCATGAAAAAGCTCCGTGGCAATGAGCTTTTTTGCTTCTGTCAGTGGGGGAGGGCTGCCGTTATTACAGCTATCGACCACCTTATTTCGCTGATTGACTGTTGGCGGTATTTCTTTCATTGGCGTACACCATAGGCTAATAGGAATTAAGGTGTATACCCAAGTATACTAACCAATAGCATTTTTTTCTGAATTTAATGAAGAGTTTAAAATTCATCTATTTCACCTATCCTTTATATACCCAAGTAAACTCTCGCTGAAACGAGCATCTTGAGGTTAGTTGGGTATAAGGAGGCCAATATGATTGAATTTGACAAACTATCCGATTTTTTTTCTGTCTTTTATGACTTTAAGCCCAGTGATGAAATTATCTACCTGGATTTTCACCTTCATACCACGGCATCAGACGGTTTTAATACCACGCCATTTTTTCTTGAATTCTTAAAGGATAAGAAACATCTCATTTCCATCACCGATCATAATGAGATCCGGGGAGCTGTGGCGGTTTCCGGCGCCGGGATCAACAATGTACCTGGTATTGAATTGGGTTGTGAGGATGGTTTTGAAATCCTGGTTTACTTCAGACAAATTCAGGCGCTTGAAGAGTTCTATATTCAGGAGGTCGAGGGCAATAAGCATCCTTACAGAATGGCCAGAACCAACAAAGATATTCACTATTTTCTTGATTTGCTCGAAGAAAGGGAGTGCCATATTTCTATTCCCCACATCAACGGTCTTGCGCAGAAAAATTATCTCAAGAACAAGACGTACATTAAAAGTGTTCTCAAAAGGGTCGATGCTGTGGAGACCTATAATCACGGATTGCCAAAAAGAAGAAATATTAATGCTCAGATCATAAGGGATCGGTACGATCTTGAGGCAACCTTTGGCAGTGATGCCCATATTAACCGCGAGTTGCTCTCTTTCTATCGTTTGCTTAACCAAGAGGAAAAACTCCATCAGCGTTTGATGGACAACCTCTATAAGCTACCGATGATTTCAGGCATTGCGCGTAAACATTTGATGCATATGGTAAAAAAAATCGATTGAATAAGCCGGGCTGGTGGGGCGACGCGTTAGTTAATGAGATTAGAACGGATAAACTTAGCCACTTATAATATCGTACCAAGTCTACTGTAATAATTGCATATAATCGTCAGCCATCGATTTCACTTCAAGATAAGACTGATACGTGAAGTAAGTTAAGACCGTGAGTCCTATTGTCACGACAATTTTCCATTTCAACGTTATGTTAGGAGACATCCAAACCAAAGGCAGTGCAAAAGGCCCGACAATAAAGATGATCAGCACGACAAACGACTTTTTGTGATACCACTTCTCAGTATTCATTTTTTTCAACATACTCCCGAATAAACTAATCAAAAAGAATTTTTTTACGTGATCCAGTAGCGTACTTCTTGATCATCAAGAAAGGCTTTGGCATTGTTACCGTGCAACATCGCAATCGTGCTTAAAATTCCCGCCTGAAGGCAATTACTGCCTGCTACCGTCACCTGAGCCGGCCCACCGGAGACAGGCCAGCCCGTGCGCGGATTCAGAATATGGCTATAGCGGATATTGTCTTTCAATAAATAACGGTGAGCATCGCCGCTGGTGGCAAGGCCGCCCTGGCTCAACATTAAAAAGCCACGTTTAGCTGAGCCTTTTGTTGACTCAAACCCAACTGACCAGCTTTGCCCCGAAACTTTTGGCTTGCTGACAGCAAGATCACCACCAAAATTTACCAGCACCGAAAGATCAGGAGCTAACCGGGCAAGTTCAGTGGCAACGCGATCGACGGCGTACTCTTTGCCAATACCGCCAAAATCGACTTCCATCCCACCCGGTACACTAATCGTATTGGCGTCAAAAGATATTTTCTTCCACCCGATATTGGGAAGTAGCCGATCAATTTGCTGCTGTGATGGCACATTGCCACTACCATCGAACTTCCAGGCATTTCTAAGCACGCCAGAAGTAAGGTCAAACAATCCATCGCTGATCTCAAAGCAGGTATCGGCAAAATTCAGCAAACTGAATGCTTCGGGATCGATCGCCACCGGTTTTCCGTTACTGTTGTTGATCTGATAGCACAAATTATCCGACCGGTATCGGCTGAACTTGGCTTCAATATCTGTTGCTATTCGCTGGGCACAATCAAGCAGCTCTTTGGCAAAGGAGTATTCACAAGGTTCAATCAGAACTTCACACAAACTGGCCATCGCGGTGAACGTTCCGCGCCAATGGCCATTTTTGCGTTCCAGTCGGTTTATGAGAGTATCCATGCTATTCGCTAAAAGTGATAATTTAACTGAAGAATAACAGCTTGCACATCCGGATACAGATCAAGTCCAGAAAGTTGCCCCGGCGCACTAAAGCCGGCATCTTCAGGCTGCTGCATGTAGTACTCAAACCGCACCGATACTTCCTGGCGATTGGCCAGCAACATGCCGTATTTTAGTCCAACAGTATAGGTATTCATTTTACCTAAGCGATAATCGGCACTTGCGTAAGCTGGTACTGATTCACCTTCCATCAGGAACGGCGCATAAAAATCCGCCTCTGATTGGCGATAGAAACGCAGATGCGGCTCCAGATAATGCCCCGCTCCAAACTGATAGTTATAGCGGAAATCGATGGTATGAGATTGTATCTCCCAATCATCAAACATATAGCGATAACCAATATCGAACACCTGTCCATTCAAATACGCTTTGGTCTGCCAAAACAGAGCGTGTTTGGTGCGAGAGTCAGGTCGATTCTCATAAAGGTTCTGTTGCACTGCGCCGTTATCATCAACCATACTGATCAGTTTGAATGGATCGGTCAGATAACCATCGATCTGAGCAAAGCTATAGTTCAGTGAAGTAATTAACCCGCGATTTATGACCTGACTGATACCAACGTTGAGTTCTGTGGTGGTTTTGGTATCGCTAGATTGGCCCCGCGTGGCATCAAAAGCTGCGCGATAAGCCGCTTCAGACGTAAAGTCATCTCGTAACACCATTGCAGTCAGTGGTTCAGGGATCCCCCCCTCCGGCTCAATGGTATCGAAGTATCCGCCGAGCCCCATAGTGAGTACGGTGTTATTTTGATTTAATGAACGACTAAATCCAACATTGGCTCCCAGTGATAAGTAGTCATACTCTTTGCTGATATGAACCCCGGTAGACCAATCCCAATCTCTGTTGATTGGTGACGCCCAGCCTGCATTTAACTGTACCCGCGTATCCTTGAAAGTATCATCTAGCGGTGTATCACCGGGGGCGACCGTATAGCTGCCATTGCCTGAAGGACGGGTAAAAGTTTGTGCTTCATTCTGCGGTACAGCGCCGGTTGGCGATGCCCCAGTGAGTGAATCCACGGTTAGTTTCAGACTCAATGTCTGATCATCGCCATTGGTTCGGGTTGCGCCAACCATTCCTTCAAGAGCACTAACACGGCTGTCGCCCTCACCGTAATACATAATTGCGGTATCATAATCCCACTCAGCTGCCGTGATATCTTCTTTTGCCTGCACAGTGGGATTGAGTAAAACTTGGCTGGCAACCGCTAAGGCTCCGCTGATCTTTCCCAGTTTGTTTAATTGCATCCGCAACCTCCTCCAGCACTTCCCCGTCCGCCACTGCTGGCTTCTTTACTGAAATAAATATGATCATCAAAGCTTTTATCTATCTCATTGGCTTGCAGCTCCATTCGGGGATCAGCCAACAGATCTCGCTCCCAAGGCTTGACGCCCAAGTTACTACACGAACAAAGAAATCCTACGCATCCGATCAGAAATAGCCTCTTAATAACAAGCATGAACACTCCTTGTGCCACCATTACTGGTAATGTTAATTATTGAGAAGTTGTGAAATCTGTTGTTTTAATTCTGCGCTCTGGCTGGTTTTAAAGCCAAGGTGCTGACCAACAATTTCACCATCTTTAATGAGATAACTGGTAGGCATTCCCGGTACCTGATAGGCGCTAGCAATATTGCCTTCGGGATCATACACAATAGTAAAGTTTGCAGGGGTATCCCTTAAAAAATTGTCGGCTTTACTGCGCTCTGCATCAACGTTGATCGCAACAACGGTCAGGCCTTTATTTCCAAATTCAGTCTGCAGCTGGTTCATAAACGGGAAAGAGTATCGGCAAGGGGTACACCAACTTGCCCAAAAATCAAGATAAACCCAGCCCTGCTTAGATAACTCGACCAATGAGGTTGCCGGTTGATTTGATGATGCCGGGATCTCAAAATCAGGCGCTGATTTTGGTGATGCCGAGGAAAAAAAACTGGATAAGACAAGGGTTAGTGCAACCAACCCAAGCGGTAGTTTGTTCATAAGGCAATCCCTGCTGTCAACGTGCAATGAATCGTAATAATATTTTGTTACAAAAAATCAGATAGCACAACCCATTAACAATGCATAGATTCGGAGCATCTTGCTAGTTATTTCAACAATGAGTCACTTCTGGCTGGTTGAATGATGATCATAGTTGATGAGTTGGGCTTGAGAAGGGGCAAAGGATCAGATCGGGATGTGTATTGCGATGCATTGTAATTAACAGAATTGATAGCTTATTAACAATGCCTGTCCTATAAGTTAAACGTTGGCATTAATAATGCCAGGGATATGGGCTCATTCTAGTGAGATATCTCAAGGCTTGGATGGTTACACGCCTGTTCAGGGATTAAATTTCTGATAGTAATAGATGAGAACCTGTCTATGAATCTTGAATATTTGACGGATATTATCATTCTGTTATCCGCGGCAGTCATTGCGGTACCTCTGTTTCAAGCTCTAGGTTTTGGCGCAATATCGGGTTTTCTGGTTGCGGGGATAGTATTAGGGCCATCAGGACTGGGATATATTCAGGATTACGCTGAGATTGCGCACTTCGCTGAGTTGGGGGTGATTTTCCTGTTATTTATCATCGGGATAGAAATTAACCCATCCCGTCTATGGAAGATGAAGGGATTGGTGTTAGGGCTTGGAACGCTTCAGGTTGTAATTACGGGTGGATTGATAACGGTAATAGCCCATGAACTCCTTAATGCTTCTTGGAGAATTTCGCTTTTAATCGGCGCGGCGTTAGCCCTTTCCTCTACGGCCTTCGTACTTCAACTGTTAACGGAAAGGAAGGCACTAGCATCAGAATATGGAAGACCTTCCGTTGCTGTCTTACTGTTACAAGACCTGGCGGTGGTTCCGCTGCTGGCTTTTGTTTCATTCATGGTCGCACCGGAATTAACAGTAGCAGAAGATGTTTTTCTGGCTTTGGCTGAAGCGATTACTCTTCTTTTGCTCGTTATTGTTGCTGCCCGATACATTTTGAGCCCTTTGCTTAAGATCGTTGTCCGGTTTAGTTCCCCTGAAATCTTTACCGCATCGGCTTTACTGTTGGTATTAGGCTCAGCACAGGCAATGGAAAGTATAGGGTTATCTATGGCCATGGGAGCATTTATCGCTGGTCTATTGATTGCCGATTCATCTTATCGCCACCAGATTACCGCCGAGATCCTGCCATTTCGGGGTTTATTGCTTGGACTGTTTTTTATGTCAATGGGCATGTCCCTAAATTTTGATCGATTTTTAGATAACGCCATTGTGCTATTAGGTATTGCAATGGCGTTGATGGTTATCAAGTTCTTGATTCTTTGGTTTTTGTCACGATTGTTTGGCATAAAGGCAAAACCCGCTATTTCGGTAGCCTTACTTTTGGCGCAAAGTGGTGAATTTGCATTGGTGTTATTTGCATTAGCTAAAAGTATGGGGCTTTTGGATGATATATTATTCCAACATCTTCTAATTGTTGTTTTGCTGAGCATGCTGGCAACACCTGCATTAGATAAATGGGCTAACCGGATTTATTTAGCTTCGCGTAGATGCATCACAGTTACGCCAGATCTGGATACTGGTAAGATAAGGTCAGATAATGCCGAGCAATATCCCAAGCCTGTTATTCTTGCTGGGTTTGGGCGTATGGGCCATAGGATCGGTTATATCTTGGATTTAATGGGAGTGCCTTATGTGGCAATCGACAGAGACGCAGCGCTTGTAGAGCGCGAACGTTCAGAAGGTAAGTGTGTGTATTTCGGTGATGTCCAGCGGCCCGAGGTGTTAAGAGCGGCGGGTGCAGCCGAGGCACCTTTTGTGATCGTTTCAATTGATGACGTGGATGTGGCAGAGCTGGTTGTAGCCTCTCTGCATAATTATTTTCCAGATATTCCTATTTTTGCTCGGGGTCATGACCTAATCAAGTGCCGTGATCTTAAGACGCTTGGTGCGCACTATATAGTTTCAGAGACCCTTGAGGCCAGTGCAGAACTCGCCCATGTTGCATTACTCCATATAGGCGCTGAAGACTCGGAAGTCGCCGTTGCCCTGGAACAGTTCAGGAAAGACTATTATGGACGAATCAACGAGGGGATACGTCGAGAGTAATAAGTAAAATTTCAAAAGGTGAGTCGTTTTATGGTAATTCGTTGTGTTAAGTCAGGACATTCTGCCTTGGTCGAGAGGTTCCTTACTGAGCTGAAACAGGCTTCCAAACAAGGATCGGTATTGGATCTGGCTTGTGGCAGCGGACGTAATGGTCTGTACCTGGCCCGGTTGGGTATTCCTGTTGTGTTTGCCGATCATGATGCCGATAAACTAAGTCAGATAGATAGCATTATTCAAACCGAAAAGCTTCCTGCCAAAACCTGGTTGGTCGATCTCGAAGCAGGAGAGCCGCTGGTGGATACAATGTTTGGAGCCATCATTGTCTTTCGTTACCTGCATCGGCCGCTTTTTAAGGGCATAAAAGCCAGTATCGCTGACAAGGGTTTAGTGATTTATGAGACTTTCAATGAGGTACAAAGAGCCTATGGCAGGCCTCATAATCCTCATTTTTTACTCCGGGAAAATGAGTTGGTAGAGCAGTTTGACGGCTGGCAGATCATTCACCAGTTTGAAGGCACTGTGCCCGAGCCGGAATGCTCAATTTCACAGATTGTTGCATTGCGCAAGCCGCGATAATTAATTTTATCACTATTCACTTAAATGGGTTAAAGACAGGCCACCGGTATGACCTGTCTTACCGGATTATTTACCTGCGATTTTTGCAGCAAGTAGACCCTGCATGGTGTAGATGTTTGTTTTGCCGTTAAACTCAAGTGCAATTGGCTCAGACTGACCTGATACCCAGACTTTCAGTTCCGCATCAAGGTCAAAATGTCCAGTAGACTCAACAGTATACATAGTGATGGCTTTGTAGGGGACAGAGCGGTATTCGACTTTCTTACCTGTTAGTCCTTGTTTATCGATGAAGATCAAACGCTGATCTGTCAGTACAATCATGTCACGGATCAGTTTGTAAGCGAGTTCAATTTGTTCCGATTGCCCCAGAATCGTTGATAGCTCTTCGGTTGCATCAGCAATACTCATCTCGCCAGCATTGCCCAATAGTGCATTAAATAGTCCCATTATTGAGATCCTTCTTAATTATGTTCATCAAGACTATCAGGTAAAACTGTATTAAATACAACAACCGTTTCAGCAGCTACCATCATGTAAACAAGGTTAGAGCAACGTTGTAAATGGCCGGAAGGTGATTAATTTTGCCGAGAAACAGGATACGTTTACACGGTAAGCAAAAATTCTCATCCCATTTAAGTTCGAGTTAGCCTCTTATTTCTGAGTCGCCTTAAACCCTACGTTTCAGACATATTATTTAGCTGAATTAGCTTTTCAATGAGGGAGAGCAGTGCAGGCTATAGTTAAGGATATGCTTAACGATTATTGTCGTTTAGATAATGACCACAGATGGGAAAGGGTTTTAAACGATGGGAAATGATAAAGTTAGAAAAGCCGTACGCCAAACTTATGGCAAGATAGCCAAACAGAAAAAAGGCTGCGGATGCTGTTGTGGAGGACATGTTACTTCTGAGGATACTTCACGCGACCTGGGTTATTCAGATGAAGATGTAACAAGTGTACCTGAAGGCGCTAACATGGGGTTGGGTTGTGACCCCTCACAATGTGTGTAAGTTAATTAATAGACTAATGCACTCAACAACGCCAGACAGGTGTCTATTGTGTGGCTCTGCTAGTACCTTGACTCATATTATGATTGATTGAGCATATTAATTCTTTATCGATGCAGCCAAACAGTTGTTATCCCATCGAAACCGCCAGACAGTAGACTTACAAACTTGCTCATGACTTACCTGGCGGTTATCAGGGATCGATTTTTGGTGACGTTTGAAGGTTTAGTGGGCCAATTTGGTCAACACTTGCTTCAACAGACAGATCCTTGGCTCAATTGAACTCAGCTCCAAATATTCATCTGTACTGTGGAAAGCGCCGCCAATCGGGCCGAAACCGTCAAGGCTTGGAATTCCCAGCGCAGCCGTATTGTTCGCATCGGAACCACCACCTACCGCCTGCCACGCGACTTTTACACCAGTTTCTTCACCAGCTTGTTCAACTAGCTTCATCAGGGATTCAGTATCGGTTGAAGGTACCATCGCTGGCTTATGAGCAACTCGTTCTGCCGTAGTTGTGACACCGTCTATAAATGGTTTTTTTGTCAAGCTGAGTAACTTTTTGTCCGCTTCGGCATATTCATTGTTATCCCAAAAACGGACATCAACAATAGCTTTGGCATGATTGGCGACGACATTTGCCCCGCTCCCGCCACTGACAATACCGACATTAAAGGTAGTACCTGATTCAAAGTTAGTCATTTGATCTATGGCAACAATCCAGTTAGCCATTTCGGAGATGGCACTGCGGCCGTTTTCAGGCTCGTTACCTGCGTGGGCAGCTTTACCAGTAAAGTTAAGCTCATAGTGAGCCATACCCTTACGAGCTTTAACCAAAGAGCCGTCAGCACGTGCAGCTTCTGCAACCAGTACGTTTGTTGACTGTTTTGCTACGCTTGCCAACCACTTTGAAGAATAGATTGAGCCGATTTCTTCATCCGGATTCATACACACGCACAGTGAGAGTTTATCTAATACATGGTGATCAAGCTGACGTAAGGCATAGATAATAGTGAGTAATCCAGATTTCATATCGGAAACACCAGGCCCGTAAGCACGATCACCTGTAACAGTCATCGGTCTTTCAGCTGCTGTGCCCTCAGGAAATACCGTATCCATGTGACCAATCAACATGACATCGATATTCTCTGCTTCTGGTTTGTTTCTGATCTCCAAGCCACAGCCTGCATCACCTAAATCAATACGTTTAATAGTCCATCCCAGCTGCTGATATTTTTCAGAAAGAATGGTGGCGACCTTTTCTATTCCGGACTTGGTAAGTGTACCGCAGTCTAGATCGATCAAAGGACGTAGTTCATCTAGGTAGGATTGAAGTGAAAAACTCATAGAAACTCCAAAGTTACAGCTAAAAGCAGTAACAAAAAGGGATTAAACAGTAAGATGCAGGGGCGGAACTTCACCCCTGAATATTTTGTAAAAAGGAATTGCGTTATAAAAAAATGTTCATAAAGAACATGGCAATGAAAGCATTGAGAACAGACAAGCCAATCATGACAGGAATAAGTCGGCCTTCGGTGCCAATTACACCCAGTACACGACCAGCATATTGAATTTGTGAACCCATTAGGTAAATGGCCGGAGCAAGGATCGCAATGTGTTCGCCGGTCAGTACACCTGAGTCGAATAAGGTGATAACCACGCCGACTGCACCGCCCATCGACATCCAGGCACCCATCAGCACTGCTGCAGCTTCACCGGGAAGGCCAACAAGCCCCATGATCGGAGAGAAAACACTGCCCATAAGATCAAGTAATCCGGTAATTTGCAATGCTTTAATCACCACAAAAGCCATCAGTACATTAGGAACGGTACTGGTTACTGCAATATTCCAACCCTTACGAGCGCCTGCGACGAAAACGTCTGTAATCATCGGTTTCTTTGCTAATTCAGACATTATGCATTCTCCTCTTGAAGGGATTTTTTGGTGTTCTTCGCTTCAGTCATATTCAGGTAAAGGCGCATCATATTGGCTCCAAAAATTTTCAACACAAACATCACCATCAGACACAAGCCAATTGAAGCTGGAACAGCAACGGAGCCATCAACCGCTGTCAGGGTAAATAACACTGCGCCGGAAGAGAAAAAGTTAACAATGGTTGCGCCCGCAGAGAATTGGAACATAGTAAATACGTCACCTTCTTTTTTGCTGAGCTTACCTTCATCGATGAGTGCGCGCGTCATGGATGCACCGGCATCGGTAGATTGCAGCGACGCAATCAGTGCCAGACCGCTATCACCCGGGATCCCCATCAGTGGTCGGAGAAGAGGGGTAAGTAATTTTCGAGCAGCATCTAGCGCACCGTAGTGCTCTAAAACCTGGATCATCGCTAGTGCAAACATAACAGTCGGGATCAGCGTAAAGGCGAAAATAAAGCCATCACGGGCACCGCTGCCTCCTTTACCGCGCAGGGTATAAGTTGCAGTTTGGATTCCCTCTGCAGTTTCCTGCACTTTATACACCACCTTCCCGAATGAGCCGTTTAGAGTGGTGAAATCAAATACGCCATACCATTCGCTAGACTTCATCAGCCCGGAGAAAAAGAC
Organism: Photobacterium sp.; assembly: GCF_033720175.1. Lineage (GTDB taxonomy): Bacteria > Pseudomonadota > Gammaproteobacteria > Enterobacterales > Vibrionaceae > Photobacterium. Next base: position 137,059 of record NZ_JAWWDA010000013.1, on the reverse strand, counting down.
GGCAGCAAAAGCCAGTGCAATGTAACAGCCTATGGTTACTTTGCGGCTTTGCGGAGCTTTATCACTCATAAAAAAATAACCTCGTTATCATAATGTTGAAGGGGGAATAACGTAAACACGAAGCCATTCTGAGCTATGCCGATAAAGTATTATTGACTGGGATCAAACTAATTAATCTATAGGAAACACTGTTAATATAATTGTGATTAATGCTTATGTTTTGTCTAATTTATTGAGGTGAAAGAGTTTTCTTCTTATTTTGTGACTTTTTACTCTTTTTGTATAATTCTGAATATGATATGTAATTTAGTGATTTAATCTGAAAGGTTTTCGGGTGTTGAAGTAAGTGGTGAATGATGCTGAAATTTTGTCGCATATATATTCGAACCATTTTCTTGTTAAGAGAAAGACAGAAGCTATCTTTGAGTTTGAATCCTTAAATCGAGCTGATGAAAATATTGCTGGGCTGTGTGTGACAGATGAAAGTTGGTCATTGCTGTAGAAAGACTTCAATGGTTGCAGATAGGGGAGGGAGTGGTTGATTGCTTTATTTTGCTGTCATTTTTAGCATTGGAAAGACAACGGCCCGTTAGCTTGGGCCGTTGCTAACTGTCATTAAGAGATGTAAGAAGATTATGGATTCATCTCGTATTGATCTTTGGTGACATAAACATAATTATTCAGCACGCGCTGATAGCGTTCATTGTCCACAGTCGGACGTTTGATCATACGGCCACAAATTTTCTGCTGCAGTAGCGTTGCGCTCGATTTGGCACCGAGCTGTAGGGCAAATTTTGAGAAATCACGAATAATAAAGTCAAAGATTTGCTCGACCATATCATCATCGAGATCGATCAGTTTGGCTTTTTCCAAAATCAATTGCCCGTAAACCACCAATGTAAACAGCTCGCCGAGATTTAACAGAAAATCGAAGTCCTTTTTCTGCTCTGCGGTAGGTTTACCCACAAGTAACAGGATCTTCAGCAGGCGGATCTGTTTTTTAAACAGATTAACGTTGGGTAAATCCACTTTAGCGTAAACCTTACGATAATCATGGAAGCGAGTTTTACCTAACCCTTTGGTTGCGCCCTGATTAAACAAAAAATCATCATTGGTCGCTTGATCCATTTGCGGGATATCCGCAAACTTACCCGGTTTAAAGAAGTAGTTACCCATAAACTTCAATATTAACGCCATATTGACGTGTACTGTGCCTTCCAGTTTTGGCAGGGCGCGAATATCCCTGACCGCCATCTCGAAGTACATATTCTTCTCAAACCCTTTGGCGGCCATAATATCCCATAACTGGTTCATTACCTCTTCACCCTGGGTCGTCACTTTCATTTTGACCATCGGGGTAAATAACAGATAACGCCGATCGTCCGGTCCCGCAGCGCGCATATAATCGATCGCTCGCTGGGCAAATAGCTTCATTGCGGCAAGGCGGGCATAGGCTTCGGTAAATAATAGTTTGATGTGGACAAAATCGGTCACATAGTGATCAAATAACCGGCGGTGAGAAGCATGGTTTATTGCTTCGTAGAAGGCGTGGGTACAGATACCGATAGATGCCCAGCCAAGGTTGAATTTGCCGACATTAACGGTATTGAGCGCCATATCCCAGGCATCCCGCCCTTTTGCAAGAATGTCTTCTTCGCGGATAGGGTAGTCATTAAGGCGGTATTCGGCCACATAGTTTTGAGAGTTAACAACATTCTGAACTAATTCATAGTTGTCGTGTTGGGAGTCCACCACAAAGAAGACGTACTCGTCGGTATCAGATAGCTTACCAAAGGTGGAAACCAGTGCTGCCTTATTCCCATTGCCTATGTAGTATTTGCTGCCGTTAGCCCTATACGTGCCATCTTCCTGTGGCGTCAGGTACATGTCACTGGCGTAGATATCGGCGCCATGTTCTTTTTCTGAGAGGCCAAAAGCGAATATGCCGCCTTCTTTGAGTAACTTGACGGCTCTTTGTTTGACCTTTTCATTGTCACTGATCCAGATCGGCCCCAGACCTAAAATGCTAACCTGCCAGGTATACCAGTGCGCCAGCCCATAAAAGCCAAGTACTTCGTTCAGGGCGCAGTTGCGGAATGTATCCCAGCGGGCATCTTTATTGCCGTAAGCGTCGGGAGTCAGAAAAGTGGCAAACAGCTGTTCTTTTTTCACAAACTCTAAAAAATCCGCGTACCAAAGGCGTTCATGATCATCTTCTTTGAGTTTGGCTTTGCCCCGTTGCTCAAAGAAGGCAATGGTGCTTCTAATTAATTTTTGTGAAGCTTCATCCAGCTGGCCATAATTTTCAGTTTTTGGGTTAAGTAACACTCCTTTCGTTATTGCAGTTGAATGATGCCGGACAGGTTGTTTCTTGAAAAAGAAATTTTTTGGCAGGTTTAACATTTTCATTGGAGGGCTCCCAATCGCCGTTAAGACATTGCATCCTAAAATAAAGTTAACGTTACAGTGTGTTAACGTCATTAACATTAAACCAAGAAAAGAACTGTCACATGAGTAATAACTCTAATGCGGGGTGGTGGTCACATTTTAATCAAAATAAATGGCTGTTCAGTGATCGCGATTCGCGCTGATAATCTGATTTCTTCGATTGCTAAATCGTCAATACCTGCTGTTTTATATTCACTTATGTTCATTATATCCATATGATAAGAGGGATTTAATACATAGAGGATAGGGAGTCCCATGGAAAACACTTTTGAACACGATCTTCCTGATGCTAAAGGGTATTTCGGTGAGTACGGTGGTAGTTTTATTCCGGAAGAGTTGCAGCTTGTAATGGATCAAATTACGGCATCTTATTCTGCATGCCGCAAAGATCCTGAATTTCGCGCAGAATTGGCTCGTTTGTATAAACATTTTGTCGGGCGTCCCAGCCCTATTTTTCACGCGCAGAATCTTTCTGAGAAATATGGCACTGATATTTATCTCAAACGTGAAGATCTCAACCATACCGGTGCCCATAAAATTAATCATTGTCTCGGTGAAGCATTGCTGGCAAAGAAAATGGGCAAGAAAAAGCTGATTGCAGAAACGGGTGCCGGACAGCACGGTGTGGCGCTAGCAACAGCCGCGGCATTGGTTGGGCTGAAATGTGATATCTATATGGGAGAAGTTGATATTGCTAAAGAGCATCCGAATGTCGTCAAAATGCGTATTTTAGGTGCGAATGTGATCCCGGTTACTCATGGTCGTAAGACCCTGAAAGAAGCCGTAGATGCCGCGTTTGCTGCTTACCTTAGTGATCCGGTCACTCAGTTATATGCCATTGGTTCGGTGGTGGGGCCTCATCCTTTCCCGATGATGGTGCGCGATTTTCAGTCGATCATCGGTAATGAAGCCCGTGAACAGTTCCAGGAAATGACCGGACAGTTGCCAGATAATCTGGTTGCCTGTGTCGGTGGTGGCTCGAATGCGATGGGGCTGTTCAGTGCCTTTTTGCAAGACGAGCAGGTTGCGCTTCACGGTGTTGAGCCAGCAGGGCACACATTAAAAACGCCGGGTGAGCACGCGGCAACCCTAACTTTAGGTGAACCCGGGGTTATGCACGGCTTTAAGTCTTACATGCTTAAAGATGATCAAGGTGAGCCTCAGGAAGTCTATTCCGTTGCCAGTGGGTTGGATTATCCGGCCGTTGGACCCCAACATAGTTACCTGAAAGATCTTGGCCGTGCTGAATATGGCACCGTTGACGATGATGAAGCGATTGCTGCATTTTTTGAGCTGTCGCGTTCAGAGGGCATTATTCCCGCCATCGAATCGTCCCACGCGATCGCTTATGCCATAAAATTGGCTCAGCAAGGTGTGAAAGGCAGTATTCTGGTGAACTTATCCGGACGGGGCGACAAAGATATCGATTTTGTTGTTGAACATTACGGTAAAGATTACGACATTGAGTCTCTGTTATAGCCAATAACATGAGCTTGTATTAAGACCTTTAAAAATCGCCTTTTATAGAGGCGGTTTTTATTCGTAGTGGCGATTATGCCTATATTTTTTAACTCATTGGTATGTAACAAGTTATATTAATTTTTATCAGATTTAGAGTCGATTCACACCAATTGAAGCAAGTATCAGTCCCAGTATTTGATGGTTATGCTATCGTTCTCACATTCAAGTGATGTAATTAAAATGGTGGAAAGGGATATGAGAATTATATTGTGCTGCGGTGGTGGATTCTCGACCAGTATACTGGCAAAGAGAATGAGAGCAGAGGCAAAAAACAGAGGGATAGAGTGTACAGTTGATGCATTTGCCGAGATTGAAATGAATGATCAAATGAAAAATTGTGATGTTTGCCTAATAGGACCTCAGATTAGTTTTTATGAAGATAACTTGCAGAAAATAGCCAGTAAATATGGTACGCGAGTCGCGGTTATCCCTAATATGATATACGGTATGATGAAAGGAGATGAGGCATTAGACCAAGCTCTATCTCTTATTTCAAATGAAGTTATTAACAGTAATTAGCTTGTTCCGTTATATCGCTGTTTTCATCTAAGATCTGTTTATCTTTCAACCGCTGTAATATTGAGATAAAAAGCCCCCTAGAGTCGGATGTGGAATCTACTACTTTAATCACAGTATGTAGGACATGTTTCTCTATATTCTCACCGGCTGTTGTTACTTTACGATGCTAAGGAGAGCGGAGAATGAATCTGGAACAGCAACGTCATCGAGATCAGCAAACGTTTATAGAGAGCGGGCAGAATATCGAAGTCGGCACCTTGCAAGGCTTTCCGTTAACACTGGCACAACTCAAAGCCATATCTGTTGAATCAATCTATGTGGTAGAAACATTTAATTCCGGTCTCACCGCGGTGGTTTATCATCTGCGAATTAACGACCAAAGCTGGACGTTGAAATTAAAAAGGGAAGTCAGTTTGGTCAATAATATTGATGGCCAAACATCCTTTTTAAACGAAGTTCAGCGCAGGCGAGATCTGACCGAACTGAAACAACGTTATCCCGAATGCTTAAAGCATATCGTCGATACCCAATTTGCCTCATTCAGAGACGGTATTATTCTGTCACCGTGGGTTGAAGGTAAACCGTTACCCACATTAAATCGCGATGTATTCCAACAGATTTTTTCTACCATAGTAAACCTTGAACTGAGTGGACTGTTCGAGTGGGATTTCTGTCCGGGCAACATTTTACTCGATACCCAAAACGAGATAAAACTGTTCGACTTTGGTTATATGTATCAATTTGATCCTAAGACTCACTTTAATAGCAATGGTCAAGATACGCCGCTATTTCATGGCATAGAGCGGTTCGAAACCCGTTTCTTTTTTGATTTTTTACTGAAAAACCCACTCAATCTATCTACAGAGGCATTATTTGAGCTGTATAAGCTCGAAAAACAGTGTGCGCTACAAGCCTATCAGAAGAAACTACAACGGCTTGTTGAACTCGGCGCAGACGCGAGTGTGATTACCTGGCAGCAGGCAATTAATCATCGTTGGCAGGCTGCACTGGGTAATGAGGTTACTTTGCGAGAGTTATATCTTGCAGAAACCTACCGTTCCAATGTTCTTGATCTACTCGATGATTTACACGGCCAGTCTTGCACTCCCTATACCTTGAAAAAAGCGGATTTAGCTCTGAAGCTAATTGACAACAACTTCGATCAATTACGTGCTGGAGACGTCTTCTTCTTGGGCGATGAAACACTGAACAAAAGCGAACTGATTGCAAAGTACAGCCAATTTAGAAAAGATGCTGTGCATTTTCAGTTAAGCTAAATTATCTGGTTTACATGTCATCTATGAGTGCCAGCGAAGCGGCTGGCCCTTGTCATAATCTGAAATTTAACAGTATCTGCTTGAATATCCTCTAAACTATCATGACAATAACGCATTCATTCTTCACGAAATTATTTAAACGACAGGCTTGATTGATCGTAAAACAAACAGTAAGAAAGGTGTGCATTCCTCCCCTGTCGGCTATTAAGTTGTTGTTATTGTTTTATTATATTTTCGCGTCAGATTGGGTTGTATCTGTTCGAATAATTTGAATAACTACAGCAAATTTTTACGCTATCTTCCTTTGGGTTCAGTACCTATAGTTATCTCAACAGCGAAGGATTGGCAATGGGCCCTAAAATGGCAGAAAAAGCTATCGAGGCAGCAAAAGCCGATTTGGAGAACATTCCTTTACAGGCAGAAGAAACGGAACAGGAAATCATTTCCACGCAGAAGAGTATACCGGTTTGGAAAAATTCTGAGCAAGATAGGTTTGAACTAAATATCACACAAAAGAAAATAACGAGTGGGGGGCCTGTTACGCAGGAAAGCCAGATACACCATCTCATCCTTTTACTTAACTTTACATGCATTCAGCCTTTGTTTACCTAAAAAGCACTACTATTAATTTATAAATATGACTCCTTTTCCTGAGCCGAACACGTTTTATGCTCAGTAAGGTGAAGGAAATAATAGCGGCTAAAACGAAATGATGGAGAAACTAAGATGAAAAAAGTAAATGTTGTTCTGTCGTCTATGATGATTGCTTTTTCTTCAATATCACTTGCTGATATCAGTGTGTCGGATACGCAAAGCGGGGCGTGGGTAACGGTAACAGAGAACGGCCAGCCAGCTGCGAATGCGACAGTGTCACTAAAAAACCTGCCTAATAATCGTAATACGTTCCAGACTAATAAGAAGGGACGTGTATTTGTACCGCTATCATTGAATCATTCAAGATCCATTAAGTACGTAGCGGTGACGGAAGATGGAAACAAGTATAGTCGTTACGCTTTCCACGGCGAGCACAAGCGCTAATCATCAAGGTAGTTAAGGCCATGATAACCAAACGCGAATACAGTGTTGAACACGATACGGCTAAGCAACAGTACCGAGTACAAGTTCAGCCAGAACATTGGGCATTGGTGAGCTATACCAAGCAGGATAAGGTTTTATATCTTAACTATTCTGAAGTGCCTCATGAACTGAGAGGGCAAGGTTACGGCAGTGTATTAATGGAAGCGGTGTTAGCGCAGATTGAGTCAGATGGCTTCAAAGTTGTCCCTGTCTGCAGTTACATTCGTCGTTACATCGACAGGCATCAACGCTGGATATCGTTGCTTGCTGATGCCTAGTGTGAGCTTTACAAATTATGTGGTTTCTCGGTAAGCAATCACTTACTTTCTATGTATTCTGATTGAGCCTCAAAAATTAATTCCGGATCGTGCCACGAGACAGCGCCACATTGAGTACAGGTACATTCGACCTCATAAAAACACGTGCCCAGTGGAGGATCGGTCAGAGGCGGATTATCTGCTGATTGTTGATATCTAATTTCGTGGAGTGTTGTACCGCAGTTCACGCAGACTACCGGATATGACATGACGACCTCCCCTGACGATAGTTATCTTTCAGTGTAGCCCGATTTTTGGGACCAGGACGTGTATAAGCAAAAAGCGAATCCTATGGGATCCGCTTTTTTCGTAGCAAGCCATTTATCCATAGGAAGCAATGCTAACTGATCACTTCGACTCTCATATTTTCCTCGACCTGCTGAACGGCTTCTACCAGCTGTTCGATACTGACTTCGGCTGGCATATCCACGGCTAATTCAGCAAAAAATACGGTTCGGCCGAGGTCAGCTAGCGCAACACGATGGTTTTCAATTTGAATGATGTTTATACCGATATTATCGAGTATATGGCTAATATCGTTAACGATTCCAAGGCGATCAGTCGATTCAACTTTCAACGTTATTTGTTCGCGTTTACTCTGGCTTGCCGGTTCAGTGTTTTCGACGATACGGACATGAAATTCTTTAAGAGCCTTGAGCTCCTGTTTTAATTGATCAGCGGAAGCTACTGGAATTTCTATTTTGATGATACCGACTAATTGCTGATCTAAGCGGCTAATTTTGCTAACTAACCACTTTCCCCCAAGCTTATGGGTTGTAGCTGCGAGTTGACTGACTAATTGCGGATGATCCTGGCCTGCAATAGTAATTGTAAATTGAGTATTCATAAGCCACCCCTTGCGTTGATACGTCCTGTATTTAATGCTTTATAACCAAACGAATAAGAAATCGACAGGTCATATAATCAAACTAGCAAGCAACCAGATATCGTGCCGTGATTGAGTTCATACAATCCATTGATTCTTTAGATCAATCGTCTTTATATCCAAGTTATATCTTAGTTGTGATGTTAACTAATGCCAATCGGGATCACCGACCTGAAGTCTAAATAGCTATTTTAGTTAGAACACTCTAATTTAAATTCTTATTCTGTTTATAAGCAATCAGGTAATCCCCACAGGCTGATTAACGATTATATGAGCGAAAGAGGGCACAACAATGGGCATATTCAAACAGCAAGTAGAAGAAACCGGCAAAGAGAAAAATCTTGTTCGTGACGCGTTGGTTCATAACATCTGGCTGGCCGGTTTAGGTGCATACGCAAAGAGTACTGATGAAGTAAACCAGTTATCAGGTAAAGGTAAAAGCTTATTTGATGAGTTGGTTGAGCGCGGCCGTGCCATTGAATTAAATACCAAAGAACGTGTACATACGGCTCGTAGCCACACTTCCGTTGCGATTGAAGAGCGTGTGCACAAAATGGTGCAGAAATTTGTTGGCATTGACAATGATCAGCTAGATCGTGTTGATGACAAAATCGACCAACTAACGGCAAATATTGAGGCGTTATTAGCTCGCAAACAAGAGCAAAAACAGCCTGCAACAAAAAAGAAACCCGTTAAGACTGAAAAATAAGCCGTTGCTAAAGATGCACAAGCCACTCTGGCGTAAGTACGCCGTAAGTTAGCAAAAGTCGCCATACCAGATAGTAATAGGAAGACTGGTTTCGGGGTGAGTCACTAACGATTAACCATTGTATAGATCAGCGCAGAAGCGTATAAGGGTATGATTATGAACGATAAAACAATAGTGAAAGCGGCTAAGAATGTCGTAGAGAATGGTGAAGGTGTTGCGCGCAATATCTGGTTAGCAGGTCTTGGTTTATATAGCCGTACACTGGAAGAAGCCCAGCAAGTTAATGAGAAAACAACAACCGTGTTTGATGAGCTGGTTGAACGTGGTAAAGAAGTAGAAACTCAGACAAAAGAACGGATTGCTAAGAAAGCAGAGCAAGTCACCGATGAAGCTGAAGCGGGTAAGAATGATCTGTTATATCGCCTAAGCGGAATTGATCGTGAAAAGCTTGATCATATGGATAACAAAATCGACAGACTGACCCAAGCAGTCGAAAAATTGGCAGAAATAAAATAGCTGTCGATACTTGGTTACATCTCTTAACCCAGAAGGAATGTAACCTTGTTCGGATTGTCACCTCACCATGGGTGACTGTCTTTTAGGTTGCACATGTGCCATGCATGTGCGCCTTTTTTGCTTAATAAAAAGGAAGAAAAGTCCGTAGTCAGGCAGCTACAGCGGATCCTATCAGAGCGTCGATCCTGGACCCGCTCGCCTTCTATCTCATATTCTTGTCTTTGCTCACTTTTCGGTATCGGCCAGGCGGCTTCCGCCAAGCAGAGAAAACAGGCGACTGTTTTCCTTGCCTTCATACCTGCCGTGAACGAAGTCTCTCAGGTAGTGAAAATTCAGCAGATGCCCGGCCCCATTCTTAATGTAGATATTTCCCACCGTTTTTTTGCTGCCAGCCTTGAGTACGCCAACCTGTGCGACATAATCTTCTTTGTTCGCGAAGTGCTCGGTGAATGGAACCTGAGGTCGCTGTGCGTCGGTACAAGAATAGGGATATTCATCATGTGCAGAGGCGAAGGTGTAGATTTCCAGTTGACTTAGCAGTGGATTGGCACTGTGCTCTTGAAGCAGCATCTTGACGACGTTTGATATGATGAGGCCTCCCTGGGAGTGGGCAATTACCACGATCTTGTAAGATTTTTTCATCTTCTCATCAGCGGTTCTCATCTGCTCCTTAACTTTTTTTAGTTCACTCCAGATGTGATCCCTGGCGGATTCTGCGATGGCAGTATTACGGTTGAAGGCTCTTCCATTCATGACTTCCATTAAATCCGCCATGAAACCATTGCCAGGGTTGTGCAGTGGGGTGATGGGGCGCCTAAATATATCGCTGAGCATGCGGGCATTCACCGTTGCCATGTCCTCGTTAGTTCCGATCCCATTTAGAAAGAACCAAGTTTCATTTGGCGTGGGGTTGATTTTGTGGACATCCACAGGAGGGTGCAATGGGGTGATTTTACATTCTTTTTTAAAAGGGGTGAGATCGATGAAAAAATTCATCAGCGCTTGCGTATAGCGATCACTATTATCATAATATTTTTCGTTGAGCTCGCTGTCATCAGCACTAAAAGGCTCCAGCGGTTTTTCGCCAAGCACTTTCGTCAGGAACCCTACTTTTGCAAATTCTGTCAGGAACTCCTGGATGAATAGTTCAAGCTTTTCGTGCTTATTATTAAAGAGAGATGTCGCTTTCTTTAATCCGGCCCACCACAGGAGCCTCACGATTTTCTCTCCCATAACGAGCACTAAATACTTTTTACTTCTGTCCCTTTCAGCCATCGCGATGACCCTCCTGTATCCCTGTGTAAAAATAAACGAGATTGATCCGGCTGTGTTTATGATCTCGACATGTATATCGAGCGCACTCGCTTGGAAGTATAGTTTGAAACCGATTTTCTGCACCCGCTTAGGTGCCCTCACTTTTGACGGCACCTATAAGATTGAAAGGGATCGCCATGCCCAACCGGACAGATAGTATTTTTAGCTGTGCGGATACTTTTGGCGTTGAAATAACCCAAACGACTCAGAGATTTCCGACCAAAGATGTTATGACCGACTATACTTTTTTCAATTATCAATTCAGGGCTGGCACTACATCACAGACGTTTTGGTGGCTCAGCAATCACGCTTCGTCATTCCGTAAAGTGAGGAATAAACTTATACGGAATCTAAAGAGCATGTGGTTAGTATTTGACCCCGGATATCTCGTTCCTCTATTCCGGGATGACATGTTTAGGAGTAGAGATGGAATTATTAGAAAGCTTTTTTGGTGTAATTGGAGATCTTACCTGGGGGTGGGCACTTATACCGTTCCTGGTAGTATTAGGTCTATTTTTTACTTTTGTTACCGGATTTGTTCAATTTACGTTCTTTGGGCGTATGTTCCGTGTCTTATTAAACAAAAACCAAACAGCCGACAGAAACGCAATTTCGGGTCGTGAAGCACTTTTATTATCTGTAGGTGGCCGTGTTGGTGGCGGTAACATTGCAGGTGTTGCTGTTGCAATAACGCTTGGTGGCCCTGGTGCGGTATTCTGGATGTGGGCTATTGCACTGGTTGGTATGGCAACAAGCCTGGTAGAATGTTCACTCGCTCAGCTTTATAAGCGTAAAGAAGGCGATGTATTTCGGGGTGGTGCAGCACGTTCGATAATTCATGGTCTTGGTGAAGACTACAGGTGGCTTGCTTACCTGTATGCTGTTTGTTTGATAGCTTCCTTTGCGATTGGTTTTAATGCTTTTCAAGGAAATACGGTTGCAGGGGCAGCTCAGGATAGCCTGGGTATTGACCGCATGTGGACGGGGGGCTTGCTAGCGATTGTTACTGGTTTCATTATTTACGGTGGTATTAAACGTATTGCTAAAACTGCGGATGTTATCGTACCTATTATGGCGATCGGATATGTAGCAATGGCGCTTATCGTTATTCTCATCAACATCACGGAGATCCCTGCAGTCATTGTGAGTATCGTATCGAATGCATTTGGTTTGGAAGAGGCAGTAGGTGGCGGGATGGGGGCTGCGATGGCACAAGGCTTGCGCCGAGGCTTGTTCTCAAACGAAGCGGGGTTGGGTTCCGCGCCCAATGTCGCCGCAACGGCAGATGTTACTCACCCAATCAGCCAGGGGATCACGCAGTCTTTATCGGTCTTTATCGATACAATCCTAATCTGTAGTTGTACGGCATTCGTTATCCTCCTGGGTGATGTTTATGTACCTGGCGCAGAAGGTATTGATGGTGTCGTTCTGACTCAGCAGTCATTAGTTTCACACATAGGGGACTGGTCTCAGTACTTTCTGACCGGGGCGATTTTACTCTTTTCTATTAGTTCTATTATCTACAACTACTACCTGGGGGAAAACGCCCTCACATTCATGTCACAGAACAAACTGTCTGTACATATTCTTCGCTTTGTTGTGATCGGGATTATCTTTATGGGCGCCGTTGCTCCGGGAGCAACCTCGGTGTTTTTCTTCTCAGATCCAATGATGGGTATTCTTGCTATCGTTAACTTGTTAGTACTTATCATGCTGTTTCCTACACTTATCCGTATTTTGAAGGACTATAAGAAGCAACTCAAAGCCGGTATTGAACATCCGCTGTTCAACCCGAAAGATTTCCCTGATCTAGACATTGACCTCAAAGCATGGAAGCCGAAAAAATAATAGCGTGATTAATTAACAGATCACAACAAGCTCATTATAAAAAAAGCGAGTGCTGCAATTGCAGTACTCGCTTTTTCTCAATGTTGAGCGTCAGGCTCTCAGCCTGTTATTACCGTTTGTTCCTATCTTGAGTCCGGCCGTTAGCTGGTTTGTTGTTTTTTGAATTATGGCGTCCGGCGTTTTGCTTATTCTTTGGAACGTAATTCAAAATAGATACCGGTACTTCTTTGCTGGGTACAAAGCCTTCAATCTCTTTTCGGGTAATAAGATGCCCCAAGCGACTTTCGATTGCGCAAAGGTTTCTGAAATCATCTCTGGAAACAAAGGAGATCGCTTCGCCAGAAGCGCCAGCACGGCCAGTACGACCAATACGGTGAACATAGTCATCAGCTGGGTAAGGTAAGTCATAGTTAACTACACGCGTCAGCTCGTCAATATCGATACCACGCGCAGCAATGCCGGTTGCTACCAGTAATTTGAGTTGACCCGATTTAAAGTCAGCCAATACTTTTGCCCGTGCATCCTGACTTCTGCCACTGTGAATTGCTTCAGCTTTAATTCCGCGCTTTTCAAGCTGGCTGACTAACTTCGCTGCACCGTGCTTTGTTTCGATAAAAATAAGCGCCTGATCCCAGTCATTCTCTTGAATTAAATGGCTCAGCAATGCCGATTTTTTGTCTTTATCGACAGTAATTAACCATTGGTCAATCTTCGGGGTCGTAGTGCTATCGGAAGAGACTGATATTTCTACCGGATGTTCAATCGCGGTTTTGGCCAAGATGCGAACCTGCTTTGACAGTGTGGCCGAAAATAGCAGGTTTTGTCTTTGTGAAGGTAAGCGTTCAATGATCTTATTAATGTCTTCGATAAAGCCCATGTCGAGCATTCTATCGGCTTCATCTAAAACCAGTATTTCTAGCTCATCAAAATGCACGGCTCTTTGGGTATACATATCCAGCAGTCGACCAGGAGTCGCAACCAAAATATCGACACCTTCTATGAGGCGCTGCTTTTGCTCTTTGTAATCAACACCGCCATACATCGCCAGCGAGGTGAGGTTCAGATGCTTGCTGTATTGCACAATATTGTCTTCAACCTGCACCGCCAGCTCTCGGGTTGGCGCAAGGATGAGGGCGCGAATGCGTTTTGCTCGTACGGGATGCTTATCGCTCAGCATTTGTAATATCGGTAATACAAAACTAGCTGTTTTACCTGTACCCGTCTGCGCGGCAGCGATAAGGTTCTTACCCGTCAATATGACCGGAATAGCCTTCTTTTGAATAGGCGTAGGGGTCTTGTAGCCTAATTCGGTTACAGCTTTTAAAATCGGATCGCTTAATCCAAGGTTGGAAAATGGCATTTGGAGTCTCAGGTGTATGATTAATAAACAACTGTTAATGCTGGAGGCTAAAACAGAAGAACATGGACGGGCATTCTAACATGAAGGAAGAGTATCAGGGATACCCACTCGTGCATCATTCGCACCGATACGTCATGGCAGTTGAAATTGTCTTATCGTTTCATTGCCCCGGAAAACCCCTCATAGTCAGCCTGGCCTCCTGACTATTTGACGAAATTTAGTTTCTAGGGACATTTTCATCTCGATACTTAAGGCTCTTCACTCGTGTACGCCGGCGTAAACAAAGATATCAAGATCTCGTGTTAGTTTTTTTTCCGAGTATTTTTAGCGTCAATAATCGTTGTTTGCTAGAAAGTTGATATTCATGCATCATTTTATCTTGAATATCGGAAAGAAACGCTCTTTCCCAGAAGCTAAAGGCGTCGAAATTAAGCAAAATCGCATCATTTAATTGGGTAAATACAGCATGATCTTTCATTTTCTTCCTTTATTTAGGGACACTTTTTTACTGGGAACTCGCCCTTCGGGAGGGAGGCAGACTACTTTTGTGTTAAATTCTGCATTTTGAACGTAGTATACTAGAGATCACACTCGTTTTATGGTGCGACTAACATTATTCACTGCCTGATTGTAGATGCAAGGTACAACCAATAAGTATCGAAGCCCCCAATGTGAGATGAGTGGAAAAATCCTAATTCTCAATGAGGCATTTATGAATAAACGGTGACGACATAGAAGATAAAAGAGCGCTGTAATTCAATTGAAACCGAACTTCTTGCCCTACAGTTAAAGCAAAATCAGAGGTTTCGACAATAAGGTGATCGCTGGTTGATGCGACAATAGTTACCCCTATAGGCGGCTTAAGCCCTTCGATGCTCACATATTGCCGTCCGATGGCTAGAATAGCTTGTGAAACATTGCCTCTATCTAAGGTTTTTTGCTGCTCGCCAAAAGCATTCAAACCTAAATCCCCCCATGGCAATGACGGTTTTTCCTTCGATTCGATAACTTCAGCAATCAGAATTATGGCGTCAGTAAAAAGACCATCAATGGTTTGTTGATAAAGGGTTTCACAGCCTAAAAAAATCGCTTCTCCCACCCGTAGGTGATTGATTCGATTTTTTTTCTTATTGTTAAATGCCCAATTAAGGTTAGCGGAATTTCCTCCAGAGACAATATCTAATGTGATACCGAATTTTCTTTCTATTTCATCGGCAAGATCTGACAAATTAGACATTTTATCGTGATCAGGAGCTACCCCATAGCGGCATGTCAGGTTCGTTCCGATTCCTTTAAGTACAATGTTTGGTAAATGAATCATCTGACGGATAAAATCCTCGAGATTGTCTTGCATCACACCTTCACGAAGATCACCTAGCTCGATCATGATCACGACACCATGAACGCGACCAGAACTGCTGGCGGCCTTTGATAGCTGCTTAATGACGGCAAGCTCTGTGTTGAGGCTAATATCACAAGACTGAACCACCCTCGAGACCTGACTCAGCATCGGGGAACGGATTAGCATCATAGGAACATTGATGCCTGAATGTCTCATACTCTCAATATTTTCAATTCGCGAATCCGCGATCATATCAGCGCCTGCATTGATCAGTGTTTGCACAATTTCAGGGTGCCCTAAACACACTTTAGTGACAGGGGTAACTGAGATGCCTTTTTTACCTAATCGGTTGAACAGTGCATGAGCGTTATGATGAATTTTGGAGCAATTTATTTCTAACCTAGGATTATTCAACTCTTATTAATCATAAGTTTTTCATTTAAATGAGGAAATGCAGACAAAACCATGTGTAGAAGATGTTCTTTAGGTTGAGATAGAGCATCCGTGACTGGTATAGAAAACTCAGCGGAATATTCTTGAATCTTAAATAGTATTTCATCAGAAGACATATTTTCGTGATTAAGAGTTAACCCTATAACCGGAGTATCCGCAAACATTTCAATCAGTTCTATTTCAGAAGCAATAGATGGCATTGGCATTTTCGGGAAATCACTCCGGCTTAAGCGGTTAGGTGCGTGTTGTAAGATCACACCTGTTGGGCAACTTCCACGTAATATAAATGCACTCGTTGAGAAAGCGGGATGACTTAATGCTCCTTGTCCTTCAATAATGATCAGATCTGGCTCCTCTAATTCGTAGGCTTTTACAATAATGGCTTCTAGTTCTCCTGCGCAGAATTGAGAGGGGACGGCATCTAAAGCGACACCATAGGGGGCACCTTGAATGATTCCCGTTTGTCCTGTCGCGATCATGACCACATTAAGACCATGTTCCTGCAGAGTCTTTGTCAGCATAGTGGCTGTTGTGCGCTTTCCTATTGCACAATCGGTGCCCATAATGGCTATGCGTGGACATTTTGTATCATGTATTTTCCCACTAAATGCTTGCAAATCTTTTTTATTTTTAGGGCGACGAATATCTAAAATCTCAACATTATTGGCTTTGCTTGCCTCGACTAATTGAGGGTCGTCGTTAAGAAATTCGTGCAGTCCATTGACGATATTCATCTTTAGCGCCATGGCTTCAAGAATAAGACTTCTTTCAGACTCAGATAACATCCCACTGGATGGCGCGAGACCAAAAATGAAATAGTCAGGTGTCTCATCCGCGATAGCAACAGCTTCGCCCAAATTCGAAACAATAGGGATTTCATTGGCTTCGTCACCAAGTACGACACCGGAGTCTAAGCCCGCTTGCTGACTATCAATGACGGAAAGCACTCGATAATTTTGTGAATGCCTAACAAGTCCATTGGCAGTTTTACCATCAATTTTCCCAAAGTTGGCTTCGCAATAAATGATAGCCGTTGGTATAGATGCTTTACTCTGATTGAGGGTAGAAATGGAAGGCATTGAAATGTGAATATTTTCCATCTCATTATTTTTAATGAAAGGATTTATTTTAACTATATTTTGAGTTTGTTCTGACATAGTACCACCGAAATATTTTTTTAGGCTTAGAGGGCGACGAGAGCGTGCCGAGATGCCATATCGGAAGTTAACCAGAAGTCCCTACTAAGCGGTAGGGAGAGGGAAGACAATAACACAGTTAGAAAGTTATTGTAGCGATTTGTTAAAAAAAGACAGATGGAAGCTGTGCTGATAAATCGATCATTAAAGATATATTAATATATTCTCTTAGGGATTATACATTTTAATATTTTTAATATAACTTCGCTTTCTGGTTTATATGTTGAATTTTATTTTTAGTAAGATGTTAGAATCGATGTGAGATAACGCGAAGATAAAATATATTAGTATTAAATATATTAGTATTAAATTGGGACGGTGGGTCCATCCAGCTGAAGAGCAAGTCATGAATGTTACCCCTTTGAAAAATTATGACTCAGTTCTTTCATCGGCCAATCATTGACACAATGCAGCGCAGAAGCGCTCTCTGTTGTATTGATATGTTTTACAGCGGTTGTCGCAAACATGGTTTCAATCACCTTCTATCACCTGTAAAGTACGCAAACTATTACCCTAAAGGCTCTCATGCACCTTGGTTAACGGTAGTGTTTCAAACAATTTTTAACCGCCAGCTTCATCCGTCATTAAATGATGAGACTGCGCCGTAGGGCGTAACAAGCCGGTGGATTTGCTTAGTAAGAAAGAGTGTTGAACAAATGAATAATGAACTTGATGTAATTAATAACCTGGAAGAACTAGAGCGTTTTCTATTGTCTATTGAAAATGGCGGTCTGGGTTTAAAAGACGTTGCAGGTGTAGGCATGGCAACCAATAATTCTGATGGCCGCCATTTCGTTGCAGTATTCGATAATAGCCAGCAACTTATTCTGGCGCGCTGGGTCACTCAAGACGTTTTCGATAATGGTAAAGATCTTGTCCGTAATGGCCCAAAAAGTCTGCACTAAGGTTTTTTGCCTTAACACCGAGAACACTGGCAACACATAGTTGCCTTGCTGTAGGCGCCGTCAGTTAACGACTGACGGCGTTTTTCTGTCTCGAAATAGCATATCGGGCAAATGGCTCCACGACAAACTGTAATGCCATCCCCAACGCCTCCTGACGCATCACGCGCATCTTAAGAAAAGGCATTGATTCGTCCCAGCCATCACCTTGGATTTTTGCCTCGACCACCAGCCCATCGTCGACGGCAGTTATCGAATCGAACGTCAGGAAAACCCCGCTATCCGACATATCCCTGACCTTACCAACCACAGTACCGAAAGAAGGGTGGTTCAGTATAACCTCATAGTCTGCTTGGATACGTGAATGTTTGCGCCTCTCAATCATAATATTCCCTTAAATAGACAAACTCTCCACAAGAAGAGAAAAGGAGAAGATAAACGATTTGTACTGGATAATATTAAACTTAGAGCATATTTATTCGGAACGCGAACAGCTCAACGCAATTGATACCATGTTATCCATCGTCAGAGTGTCGAGAACGATGAGATCAGCTCAATTTAGCGACTAACTGACCAACCGGTTGAAAGTGGATGAGCGAATTCAAAAAGGGGCACTATTCAACGACGAGAAGTTTTTTGTGCTCCTATGTCTCGATAACAACCTATAAAAATCGAGTGAAATACGTGCTTGATCAATGATTGAATACCCATGCTCACCTAAACTGGCGGAAATATCTCCATCAATTTAGATTATGAGCCAAGCCGATATTCAACAAACCATCGCTAGTTTTACGTCAATAGAGCAAGCGTTGGCGTATTTTGATATTGACTTTGATAGCCGTTTTATCAACGAATACCGCACACAATTAGTGAAACGCTCTAATGGATACTTGCTCCTTGAAAAACCAGATGATTGGTTTTCAGCCCGTCGCGCATTTAAAAATGCGTATTGCAAAGTACAGCGAAGTCGTTTAGATCCTCACTCCCGTTCTGCCTGTCGAGGGTGCACTTCGTGTCAGCGTCGCTAAATAGTGTGCTAGATAATAATTTTTAAGAGGATCGAACTTGAGTACTTTGTTTGCTGAAACCCGTATTGGCAATATGACATTAAAAAACCGCTTTATTCGAAGCGCGACGTGGGAAAATATGGCGACAGAAGAGGGCCATATGACGGATAAGCTATACGCCATCTACGAAGAACTCGCTAAAGGGGAAGTCGGTCTAATTGTAACGGGCTATGCCAATATTGTAGAAGAAGAGAAGCCAAATGCCGGCATGATGGGAATGTACAACGATTCCTTTATCGGCGAATACAAAAAGCTCACTGAGTTGGTACACAGTAATGATTCTAAAATAGTTATGCAACTTGCCTACGGCGGTACAAAAACCACTCACAATGTCGGTGAAAGGGTGATCTATGCGCCGAGTGAAGTGTGTGAAAAAGGCACACAAACATTAGGCAAAGCGATGACCAAGGACGAAATAGATTACATCGTTCAGGCATTTGCTCAAGCAAGCCGAAGAGCGCAAGAATCAGGGTTTGATGGGGTCGAAATACACGCGGCACATACCTATTTAATTAATCAGTTCTTAAGCCCTTATTACAATCGAAGAGAAGACCAATATGGCGGCAGCCTAGATAATCGAATGAGATTGCTATTAGAGATCTATGCTGAAATAAGAAAACGTGTTGGTGATGCGTATCCGATATTAGTTAAATTGACGGCATCTGAGTTTTTTGAGGGGGGCTTAACCTTTGCTGAAACACGCATGGTGTGTAAAAAATTAGAAGCGATTGGCGTGGATGCAATCATCATCTCAGGTAATATCCATGGTAAGGCTGATACCGTGATTGGCGAGCATTTTGATGGATATACCATTCAACAAGAAGGTTATTTCCATGAATATGGGCATGTTATTAGTGAAGAGGTGGATATTCCCGTTATTACCGTCGGCGGATTAACGGATATTGATGCAATAGAAGAGATTGCGAATAAAACCAATATTCAATACTTTGCTCTCTCAAGACCGTTGTTGTCTGAACCGCATTTAATTAAGCGCTGGAAAGAAGGCAACAGAGCGCCAGTTGATTGTGAAAGGTGCTCAAAATGTCGTACAAGACGCGGGAATTTCTGTGTTGTTAAGAAGGAGAGAAAGTCGCAATTAGCTCGCTTATAAAATATCCAGCAATATCTCTCTGTCCTGTATCAAGTCAGTAAATCATTGCTGACTTATTTTTGCCCCAAGTTTTTTACGAAGAAAAAGTATTCAGCTAATAAACTACGCGTCATATAGTATTTTCCTACTACCGACTTAGTGTCTATGAAGTCGATAGTTATTGGTTTTCACTTGTCGACTCACCTTTAGCTCATGGTCATAATCACTCAATAGTTTCAAAGTGGAACTTGTATTCACGTACACCGTCTATCTGAACACCTTTTTCTCTCAACTCAAGGTACTGCTGAATCTTAACTGTTCTGAAATCCATAGCCTTCAGCGCAAGGATTATCCGTAGTTCATCCATTGAACGTGACTTAGATTCAGAACTACAAGTACCGCAGACAACATAAGCCTTTTGTTTAAAACCAATCTTATTAAGCCAGTTCAGCTCTTTTGGTTCTTTGCGTTTGCCACAAAAGTAGCAGCGATTCTCTTGCTTCAATGCTGCCTGTTCCCTCAAAGCTTTAGGGCTTGGTGATTTGATTGGTGGGGGAGTGTTAGTCTTCTTACTACCACTGAACATAGAGAACTGAACTACATTAGACATTTGGATTGCTCTTACTAATCAAGGTATACAGCATATAACTGAACATTATTGTCATGTGCCTTTATATCCTATTCCTAGTGCATTCAATTAGTCAAATTACCATTTTACGCACTGTACTTACTGGTTAAGGGGCTTAGCCTGGGTTCGACGTGAGTACTACAAGGCACTTATCTAAGCGAGTTTTGCCATACTTCAATTAATGATCTGCCAAATTAGCAAAACATCTGACTCATTTCTGTCCCTTTATCTTTTAGGCCACTACAGATTAGCTTAGGAGTGGTGGCCTATAAACCATGTTTTTAGTATTAGCTGAGTGATCAGCGTTACCTCGCTCTGCGCCTCGCCCTAAATAATCCATGGCAATCCAGTCTTCAATGTCTATTGAGATAGTATTTTGCTAGAAAACGAGCATAATCTTGCTACACAACTCTCAAAGAAGAAATTACCTATGACTGATTTTCAATATTACTTTCATCAACTTCCTTGTTTTAACTGTAAAAAAACCACAGTGAGCACTGATCTTGGTTGGTTAACGGCTGCGATGAAAGATGATGTCCTAGCGCAAGTGGCTGCGATTATCGCGCAAGGCAACGTTGAGCCAGATCTTTCGGTGAGCGTTACTTGTACTAAAGACGAAGCGCGTGATTACTTATTGCTGAATTTCTATGGTTACTCAGAAGAAGAACTAGCGAATCAAGTTGAAGCGGAAGATGAGCAAGAAGTCGCGGATGAAATAGCAGAGCTACTGGCAGAAGGTAACGATGCAGCAGTTTTTGAACACGAAATCGCACTACAAAGTTGTACTGATTGCGATATTGATGAAGAGTCAAACCAAGCGTAATCAATAAACTTAAACATGTTCGTCATACGTAACATGATGTTCTATTTATTTAAGGCGTTAGCTGAAAACAGCCCGACCAACCTAAGTCGGGCATGTTGGCCAATTGCAAAATTCACCGTATATTTTCTAATGAAATGGTTTGTTGCAGATGCCAAGTTCAAATTGATTTTTTCCAGCAACATGTCAGCGTGATCTCGACTGACAAAGTTCTGCCCCAAATTTTGTTTCAACATACTAACCACTCACTTTTCTAAACCATCATTTGACTTACTTTTACTTATACCAGTATTGTGTCTATGAGAATGAGGAACCGTCACACCTCAACAGGAGTCATTGTGAGCAACCAATCTACAACCAAGCTCGTTAAATGGTTCTGCTATACTGTTGCAATTGGCTTAATACCATCAGTACTACGATTTCTTAGCAGTTCATTTATTGAAGGAATTGACTTAATTTCAGCTGCAGATTTCATCGCATTTGGTTTTGTACTTCACATCTCAATTTTTAATGAATTGGAACATATGTCGGGCGACGAAACCTGGAAGTCGTTTAGCAATACAGGGTCAATTATCGCTATTGTATTATACGGAGCGTTAATGTTCGCATTGCTTATAATTGAGTCCGGGTATGACAAGATAAAACTTGGACAGCTCACTAATTCATCAATGGTTCTAGCTAGTTGTTCTTTCGTGTTTTGTTTTATCGTTTTCTTCAGGTTAACAGCAAAAGCAAAATCTGAAACTAGAATTACATCCCATGGTGGAGAATCGCCATGCTAGCAGATATCTTAATTAGCGTTATAACGTTTATAGCTGTTATTGCAACAATCATTTTTTCGGCGTGGACGTATATTGACACCAAGCGCAAATACTCGCATCAACAATTTTTGGAAGAAAGAAAAAAAGATCATAAAGAAGCGCGAGAACGTTTCAAAAAACGGACTATGTTAGGAAAGCGAAATGATTAAAAATTTCATTTATATAGATGAAGATAAATTATATTCTTTATCCTCACAACTTTTTGAGGGTGTGACTGAATATGTTCTCAATGAGCAACAACTCGATGAATCTAATGAACAACAATCTAAAGATAAACTACTTTCGAGCAAGGTAATTGCTGATGTTATTCGTGAAACAAGTAAATTTACCGAAAAAAAATTCCTACATGACCATTCGTTTAATCTGTTTGAAGAAGAGCTAAAGTCCACTGGTCGGTTACTCGATTTGAATGATGTAGAATATTCTTATTCTGACATCTGTGACTCAGGTAAGTCTTTTGTAAAAATCGAAGCAAAGGGTAATTTTCTTAACTTGAAAGAGCTGCAAGAGTTTTTCAAACACTTTAGCGATATTAGTGATGCTATCGCTACCCTGCCTTTAACTGCTGAATTACAAGAGCTTGAACGAAGAAAACATACTGACCCTAAATTACAGAGCACAAAAAAATTACAGGCAGAGATAGATAACCTGATTCGTGAGCGTAAGGCTGAGTTAGCTGGTATCCCCAAATTATCACAGAAAGGCTTCAACACCGTCTTGGAACATTTTGGAGATGATATAGTTCGCCTTAAGCAAGAATACGGTGATACCACATTTACATCATGCCTAAATAGTGATTTTTTAAGAGATTCGTTAACTGCGATATACCGAAAGTACTCAAGAAACACATCGAAAAAATTTATTGTATTAGGTGTGATCTGCCAATGTGAACCGGCTCCTAGTCCTAATCTTGACAATGTTGCTGATGATTCAAATATTTTCTCCCATTTCGAGAACATGGGAGAGCATTTATATAACTTAGAAACTACCTTTAACGGTATAAAAGGCAATGAGATCATTGTCGAGCCAATTGCTATTTATACGCAATTATAACCAAGTAAACAGATACACGTTGAACCCTAATGAGGGCGTTGAGTAGGTAGAGATAGATGCTTTGCCATATTTCATCTAATTGATGCTTTGTTAAATTAGCAAATCACTGACTCACTTTTGTCCAACAGTATGCCAGGTGCTTCCTCTGGCACGCTTATACCCCGTTCCAAGTTAACGTTAATACTCAGTGCAATTCACGATACTGAGTTTTTCACGTACATAAACTAATGGATAGACGAAAGGCCTATCAGGGCATCCTTATTTGGTTCACTAGCACTATCTATCTCGCTCTGTGAGTTTAAAAGGTGTATTCTGATTTAGTACCATGTAACCCAGAAAGCTATTGATATTATTGTAAATATAAGGTGTGACGATGAATCAATTGTTCTCTACTCTGACTACATCGACTTACGATTGGAGTATAGATTTTAAAACAAAGAAGGATTTTATAGCGGTAGCTAACGAAATAGGTTACACCTTCACCTCTTCTAAAACGACTAATGAAGTCACGGACTTTATAAAGAGAAGAATAGTATCGTTACTTACTTCAAATGAATGTCCTTACGAAGATTACATCACGGTTTTTAACCAATTTTCTTATGATTTCTATTGTAACAGTAAAAACCCTAATGAATTCAAATTTCTTGCTTACCTCAGATTCTTTTTAAATTTTCTAGATGGGTACACCATCAATGAACAAAAATGGATAGAGGCACATAAACTAATACAAAATTACATTTATATGGCTAATCATAATCATCCATATTTATCTCTAAATGAACAAAACGAAATCATATCAGAAGCAGTGAAAAGGTTCAGAAAAAAAGGAATCACGGTTGATGTAATCGAAGGTAAAATTCACTTAAGTGATGATCAATTCAAAAACATTCTGCAAAGAATCGATTTTAGAGCCAAAAAATTAGGTGACAAACTTTATCAAGATATTCTTGAAAGAATTAAATCATGCTATAGGAGAAAGCATGATAGATTTTACTTGAGGAAAGAGTTACATCCAACAAACTCTCAACCAGAGCAAAATATTCCTTTTGGTTACCTTTATAACCTGTCAATAAAGAATTTGAATACAGTAAAGAATCATCAAGCAAAAAAGCAGATATCAGAGATTATTGAGCTATCGAAAGATCTAATGACAATATTAGAGCTGCAATGGTTAAATCCATACGAAAGCATTTTTTCAGGTCAAGATATAATCCCGTATTTGCGAAAAAATTTATTGCACGATGAACTATTCACTGTCCATCAGTATAGTAATAGTAATGCCAGAAAAATAATCAACGGTATGTTCAATAAAAATCATAATGCCAAAATACCCAATGATATAGATTTAAATATTTACATTGATATTTTTGACATAGTAAACACAACACCGAGCATTAATATACAGTCCATAGAAGAAGTAGAGCTATATTCTAAATTATTAGGGAAATATACAAAAAATGCGATAAACAGCGCATTGAATGAACTATGTATAGAAGAAAATCAAGTTAATAGTGACTATCTAAATCCTTTCGATATAAACGCGATAAACTACTACGAAAAACCATTTATTAAAAAAAATGAAAAGATCCTTTATTTAAACTCATATTTTCATAACGATGGATTTGTATGGTTTTTAAGAGATAAGCTGAAAAATGATTGTGCTCAAATAGGCATAGTAGGAAAAAGATTTAACGACTTACGTGGAGATATATCAGAAGAATTTATAAAAAACCTATTGAATGCAAAAAAAATATCTCACAAAGCTGGATTAAAATACAAAGTTAAAGGAAACGTTTTTCAAGAGATTAGTTCAAGTTCAAAAGATGGTGAATGTGACTTTATCATTGAAACTAGTGACAGAATCATCTTCATTGAAGAAAAATCTAAAGAGTTGGACATTGAATCAAAAAGCGGAGATATCTTATCAGGATTGTGGGACTTAGCTTTATCACTACTAAATTCTCAAGAGCAAATTTGTAGGCATGAATACTTACTTAGAAAACAAGGAAAAATTGAATTCGAGAATGGGTTCACTCTTGAACTTAAAGACAGAAGTATTGAAAAAGTGTCTTTGACACTCTTCGATTTTTACAGTCTAGCAGATGTTAACAGCGTTAGAAGCATTCTGATATCATTCATCAATTCAACTATTAGTACTACTGATAGTGATCCGAAAGTAATCGAGAAAATTGAAAAAATAAATAAAACATTTAGAAAGCTGCAAAATATTTACAAGAGTGATATCTTTAAAAATGAGTACATCAACCCAGACAATTCTCTCAATACTCTAAACAGCCGATTCTTTAGTTCAAATCAACTAATTACAATGTTAGGTCACTGTACAGGCAACGAAGAATTTCTCAGCATAATGAATAAAACTAAAGCTGTGTGTAACAATAGCCAAGACTGGTTTTTGATCTTCAACCACTTTGCAATAGACTTATACAAGAATAAATAACAGATCTAAGCCGCTCCACAGAGCGACTATCAAAACTTGTTAGTGCTAAAGGGTTAAATGCCGTTTCATGTTAGTTAGCATTTTTATTCCAATTGTTCGGGCAGGCCTTGCCCAGCGCCAGTATTCCTTATTCCCATCATTCATTCTTAGCTGGCTAGAGTAATATACCTAACTTGTTTTGCCATAACTGAGATAATTCGGGAAGGGTTAAATTAGCAAACGCTGTAACTCAGAACTATCCAACTTCCTGCCAGCTTCACCATCTGGCACGATTTTACCCCCCTTTCTTGTTAGATTTTCTACTCATTAACATTCTGTTTATGCCGATTTGCCATACGTAAACTAATAGGGTGATAAGTGAGGATGAACTCCTAAGGGGCATAGATGCTTATGTGTGATAACTGATTAGATCTCACAATTTGGACTGAGTTACCTTCCTCAAAAGGTCTACGATTAGAAAGCTATTTAGCATTGAGTTTAGAGCGGTATGTAGGCGGTAGCTTGCATTTTAAGATACACGACCCACATGCGTATATATTTTTCAACGAATATTGGCTTCGTGTATTTTGGCTATCTGGAAGATATACGAACAGCGTGCGTTGAATAAAATGTTAGGCAAATAATGCATGACCGAGGGAAACTATAATGACGAATGACAAGTGCTCTCTATTATCCGAAAATGGAAATCCGCAACGAAGACATACTAAAAACTTCCTTCCCTATCGCTGCCAGTACCACGAAGCAATAACGACAAATTCGCATTCAATGCAAAATTTCAGATAAGGCTTTTCTCATGTTAAACGCCAAGAAATTTCTAACATGGTTATGGCCGTTATGTCTTGTGTCTAGCTTCGTCATTGGTATGGCTGGTTCGCCGGTCTATGGCGCGCCAAGTTTGCCTGAAGGCTTCGTCTTGGAGGCTTATGTAAGCGACGATGCCTTAAGCCGCCCAGTTGATCTTGAGTGGGCACCTAATGGGTGGCTGTTCGTGGGGACCAAAAAAGGGATCGTATGGATTGTGGAGAATGATGTTCTCATTGATACGCCTTTTATCAATATCGAGGCTGAGGTTAACTCATCCAGTGATCGCGGTATGCTCGGTACAGCTGTTCATCCAGACTTTCCCAACACCCCATGGGTATACCTGCTCTACACCTATGATCCTCCCGAGACGGTGGGTCAGATAGACAACTTAGGTCCGGACGGAACGGGGCAGCGCGTGGCACGGATGATTCGAGTGTCTGCCGATCCGGCAACAAACTATAAAACAGCGCTGCCGGGTAGCGAAGTGATACTGCTTGGTACAACAAGCGTGTGGGAAAACATCGGCGACCCCGCTGCAGGACAAGACGACCTGTCGACACCCTGGACCTGTGGGCCAACAGGAGCATACATTCGCGACTGCATTGCCGCCGATGGTCGAAGCCATAGCCTAGGCACGGTCACCTTTGGGGCCGATGGCATGCTTTATATCAGCAGCGGCGATGCTTCCTCCTGGAGCACAGCAGATCCACGGGCCTTGCGTTCATTGCATATCGACAGCCCAATCGGCAAGATTCTGCGGATCGACCCCATCACTGGCGGCGGTCTGCCAGACAACCCTTTCTGGGATGGAGATCCTGACAGCAATCGGTCTAAGGTGTGGCAGCTTGGCTTCAAAAACCCCTACCGGATCCAGATTAGTCCGTACACAGGCGAAGTGTATAGCGGTGACGTCGGGAGAAATGGCTGGGAAGAATTAAATTATGGTCCTCCAGGCACCGATTTCGGTTGGCCCTGCTATGAAGGGGGAAACGCGGTGCTGATAGAGCAGCCGATCTATTCTTCGCTCGCCGAATGTCAGGAGTACTACACGTCGAACAATGCCGTTGCTGCGCCGTACGCTTACCCTCACGTCAGTGGTATTGGCGGGTCGATCATTCCTGGCGGATTCTATACCCACACCAAATGGCCTGCGGAATATCACGGCAAGATGTTCTTCGCCGACTATGCCACCCAAGAAATGAGCTACGCGCAGATCGACGGCAATTCAGTGACCGTCACACCATTCGCAACTGAGCTTCTATCCGTGGATATGGCCGTTGGACCCGATGGCGATCTCTACACGGTCAACGTTCAAACCAATGTTGTTGAGCGCATCGTTTACCAAGGCGGTAGTACGGGTAATCAGAACCTGGATATTCGGGTGGCGACGGGATCGGACGACGCCGAAGAAACTGCGGATGGCACTATGAGGCTAACGAGTTCAGATCTTGAATTAGTCTTTGACGGTTCAGACCAGATAATCGGCTTACGCTTCAACAATATCGCTGTTGAGGCTGGTGCTCAGATTGAAGAAGCTTTTATTCAGTTTACCGTTGATGAAGTCAGCAGCGTTGAAACATCACTGCTGATTGAAGGCGAAGCCAACGACGATGCGTTGACCTTTGATCTGGCTGCGGGGAATATCTCCAGCCGGCCAGTAACGTTTGCGAATGTTGCGTGGGCACCGGCTGCATGGACGACCGTGGGTGCAGCGGGTAGTAATCAACGCACCCCTGATATCTCTCCGATCATCAGTGAAATTGTTAACCGCGCAGGCTGGGAAAGCGGCAATTCACTGGTCATCCTTTTTTCCGGTAGCGGCGAACGGGTGGCGGAATCCTATAACGGCAGCGCCACTGCCGCACCATTGTTGCACATTGGCGTTTCCAAAACGGGTGGCAATAGTCCACCCAGCGTTATCATTTCAGCGCCGTCCTCCGGCACGACGGTATCTGGAGGTACGCCGATCACTTTTACTGGCACGGCCAGCGATCTTGAGGATGGCGACCTGACGTCGGCACTAAGTTGGATTTCCTCTCTAGACGGACCACTACCCGACAACGAGGGCAGTGTGACGGCAGTTCTGTCGAACGGCACGCACACCATAACGGCGAGGGTCACAGACAACGACGGCGCGACAGGTTCGGCATCGATTACGGTCAACGTAACGTCAGTAGGGACCCCTCCAACGGCCACGATCTCATCACCGACCGGCTCTGAGCTATGGGTGATCAACAGTACCGTGAATATCAGCGGTACCGGTTCTGACCCCGAAGATGGTGAACTTACCGGAAGTGCACTCGTCTGGGAGGGCAAGCTCCACCACAATGAACACGTGCACTTCGATTTCTATTCGGCTACGGGCCAAACCGGCAGCTTCGTGTACTACGATCATGGCGATAACACCTACATTGAGCTTTGTCTGACGGCAACCGACAGCGACGGGCTAAGCGATAAAGACTGCGTCGACTTGCTTGCTAATTTGTTGACCTATACCTTTAGCAGCGTGCCCAGCGGTCTCAATCTCACCTATGACGGCGGGACTAGCGTCGCACCGTTCAATGTACTCGTCCCCGAAGGTGGAAGCCGCCAGATCTCGGTGCCTGATCCGCAGGGAAGCTACAGCTTCGATAGCTGGTCGATCGGCGGGCCGGCAACACAGCTGATCACCATTGGCCCCACAGATGAGACCATTACCGCTAATTTCACGGGTTCTGTAAACAGCGTACCAAGCGTGACGATTGCTATGCCGTCGGATGGATCGAGCGTAATCGCGGGCACAGAGATTCTGTTCACGGGGTCGGCCAGTGACAGCGAGGACGGGGACCTGACGAATATCTTGAGCTGGACATCCTCACTGGATGGTCCGATGGGTATCGGTGGCAGCACGACCGAGGTCTTGTCCCTTGGAGCGCATACTATTAGCGCAAGCGCCATCGACAGCGGCGGCCTGAGCGGCGCTGCATCGATCACGGTTATCGTCACACCTCCAGAGGGAGACAGCGAGATTATTGAGGTGCAGGTAACATCCAGTTCGGACGATGCCGAGGAGAGAGCGACGGGGAGTATGAAACTCTCGAGCACCGACCTTGAGCTTGTCTATGACGGCGGTGGTGATCAGGCGGTAGGCATGCGTTTCAACGGCGTGGGTATCCCTCAGGGCGCTACCATTACTAACGCATACATTCAGTTTGAAGCGGATGAGGCAAATACAGTGGGAACCACGCTGGTGCTACAAGGGGAGGTCAGTGACAATGCGGCGACATTCACTTCAACCCGAGGGAATATTTCGTCCCGGCCCCGGACGGCGGCTACAGTGACATGGTCGCCCGTATCGTGGGACGTCGCAGGAGAGAGCGGCACTGGTCAGCGAACTCCCAATATTGCCGCAGTCGTTCAGGAGATTGTGAACCAGCCGGGTTGGTCTAACGGTAACTCAATGGCGATTATTGCCACTGGTGCCGGTGAACGAGTAGCCGTAGCCTATGACGGAACGCCCGCCGGGGCACCGCTCCTTCATGTGGAATTTTCATTCACAACCATCGATGTGCCGCCCGTAGCCAAGGACGACAGTGCCAGCACGCCCGAGAACACGGCAGTGAACATTGATGTAGCGGCCAACGATTTCGACGCCAATGGCAATCTTGACCCTGCGACGGTGAATACCGCTTGTCCCACTTGCTCGGAGCCGTCGAATGGTGCGCTGTTGAACAATGGGGACGGCAGTTTCACCTATACACCGGTACTGGATTTTAATGGTGCTAACAGCTTCGTCTACCAGATCTGTGATTCTCTTGGGGCATGCGATACGGCTACCGTTAACATCGATGTGACTGCAGCAGGAGGCGTGTTAGACATCCGGATCACGGCCGGTGCCGATGATGCCGAGGAGAGAGCGACGGGGGGAATGCAACTCTCGAGCACCGACCTTGAGCTTGTCTATGACGGCGGTGGTGATCAGTTGGTTGGCCTGCGCTTCAATGCGGTAAATATTCCTCAGAATGCGGTCATCACCAGTGCTTACATTCAGTTTCAGGCTGACGAGACGAGCACAGTAGAAACGTCACTTCTGATTCATGGGGAAAATACCGATAACGCGGCAGCATTCACTTCAACCCGCGGGAAC
The DNA here is from genome assembly GCF_033720175.1 of Photobacterium sp. Classification (GTDB taxonomy): domain Bacteria; phylum Pseudomonadota; class Gammaproteobacteria; order Enterobacterales; family Vibrionaceae; genus Photobacterium. Next base: position 106,507 of record NZ_JAWWDA010000013.1, on the reverse strand, counting down.
ATTTCCTCCAGAGTGAAAACGGTTATGGCTGTGCCATGGTCGCCTGCACCATGGACGAATGTGGGAGAGGCCGGTCCCGACCAGATGACACCCAGCATTGCTGGTGTCATTCAGGAGGTTGTGGACAGGGGATCCTGGTCAAGCGGTAATTCCCTGGTCATCATTATCACTGGCACGGGTGAGCGAATCGCAGAAGCTTATGAAGGCAGTGCCGATGGGGCACCACTGTTACATGTGGAATACGGTTTACCTTAACCGGGATTGTTTTGTGATGTTACCGAAACGATAACATCATTCGCTCTTAAAACTCGGTCGCTTGCGGCCGAGATTTTTATAAATCCAATCATGCTATTAGATTACTGACAAAACGCACTACCACAGCATTGTCCCATTGGAAGTTAGAGATCAATCTGAAAAATTAAACCTTCTCTTAGAGAACAAAAAGGCGAACCATCCGGTTCGCCTTTTTTGTATCACTTCAGTTTCCAACTCAGTTATTGGTTTTCAACGTAGTTAGTGAAATCTTAATCTTCAATATAATTCTCGATGCCTGGGCATGAGCAAACCAGGTTACGGTCACCGAAGACATTATCAACGCGGTTGACGGTCGGCCAGTACTTTGATGCTTTCGTCTGGTTTGACGGGAAGCATGCGAGCTCACGGGTGTAGCTGTGGCTCCACTCGGCTTCCATTAGATCGACTTGGGTATGTGGCGCATTTACCAGTGGGTTGTCGTCTAGCGGCCATTCGCCAGCTTGTACGCGTGCAATTTCCTGACGGATAGCAATCATTGCGTCACAGAAGCGATCAAGCTCAGCCAAATCCTCAGATTCGGTCGGTTCGATCATCAGTGTGCCGGCAACAGGGAACGACATGGTCGGGGCGTGGAAGCCATAGTCCATCAAGCGCTTGGCAATATCTTCTTCAGAGATGCCAGAGGCTTCTTTCAGCGGGCGAATGTCGATAATACATTCGTGAGCTATACGGCCTTCGCTGCCACGGTACAGAACAGGGTAGTGTACACGCAGACGTTCCATCACGTAGTTAGCGTTCAGGATTGCCAGCTTTGTGGCTTCTGTCAGGCCCTGTTCACCCATCATCGCAATATACGCGTATGAGATAGGTAAAATAGACGCCGACCCCAGCTCTGATGCCGAAACGGCATATTGCTGTTGCTGGCTTGCTTCGGTTTCAACGTGACCAGGCAGGAACGGTGCAAGGTGAGATTTAACACCGATAGGCCCCATACCCGGACCGCCGCCACCGTGCGGAATGCAGAACGTTTTGTGCAGGTTCAGGTGCGAGACATCAGAGCCAATGAAACCTGGGCTTGTCAGGCCAACCTGTGCGTTCATGTTAGCGCCATCAAGGTAAACCTGACCGCCTGCGGCATGAACCAGTTCACACACTTCACGAACGGCTTCTTCGTATACACCGTGGGTCGACGGGTAGGTGATCATGATGCACGACAGGTTATCGCGGTGTTTTTCGATCTTCGCCTTCAAATCGTCAACGTCGATATTGCCTTTGTCATCACAGCCAACCACAACCACTTTCATCGATACCATCGCGGCTGATGCCGGATTTGTACCGTGTGCTGAGCTTGGGATCAGACAGACGTTGCGGTGACTATCGCCGTTATGCTGGTGGTAACGCTGGATTGCAATAAGACCGGCATATTCGCCCTGCGCACCCGAGTTAGGCTGTAGCGAGAATGCATCGTAGCCCGTCACCGTGCACAGCATTTCAGAGAGCTTCGCTGCCAGTTCTTGGTAGCCTTTGGTTTGCTCTGCGGGCGCGAATGGGTGCAGGGCACCAAATTCAGGCCAGGTAACAGGGATCATTTCAGCGGCTGCGTTAAGCTTCATGGTACAGCTGCCCAGCGGGATCATACCGTGAGTCAGTGAGTAATCTTTATTTTCCAGCTTCTTCATGTAACGCATCATTTGCGTTTCACTGTGGTGCGCGTTAAAGACCGGGTGAGTCAGGTATTGACTGGTACGGCGACAGCTTTCAGGAATGGCGGCAAACTCGTCAGCCGCAATATCGGCGGTGAACATTGACGCTTTTAGTTGGTTGCCGCTAAAGAGTGAAAGCAGCTCTTCAATATCTTCAACCTTGCTGGTTTCATCGATGCTGATCCCAAGCTGAGCACTTTTTCCATCGGCAGAAGGGTATTTACGCAGGTTGATCCCTGCTTCCAGTGCTTTTTTATAGAATTCGTCTGTTTTCTTGCCTGTGTTCAGGGTAATGGTGTCGAAGAAGCTTTCGTTTGCCAGTTCGATCCCTGAATGATGCAGGCCGGCAGCAAGAATGGCGGTTAGGTGGTGTACCCGGCGGCCGATTTTACGCAGACCTTCCGGACCGTGATACAGGGCATAGAATGCAGCCATATTGGCGAGAAGCGCCTGTGCGGTACAGATGTTAGATGTCGCTTTTTCGCGGCGAATGTGTTGTTCTCGAGTCTGCATTGCCATGCGAAGTGCCTGGTTGCCTTTCGAGTCTTTAGAGACGCCGATCACCCGTCCTGGCATGGTACGCTTATGCTTGTCTTTGGTTGCCATGAAGCCCGCGTGGGGACCACCGAAGCCCATTGGCACACCGAAGCGCTGTGCGCTACCGATCACCACGTCAGCGCCCATTTCACCCGGTGCTTTTAAGAGTGTTAGTGCCAGAAGATCAGAAGCCACTGCGACCAGTGTTTTCTTTGCGTGCGCTTTTTCAATGGTTTCGGTGAGATCAACAAGGTTACCGCTGGTGCCCGGGTACTGAAGTAACGCGCCGAATACATCGAGGCTGTCCAGCTCGTCGACAGAGCCGGTGATGATTTCGATGCCGATAAAGCCTGCACGGGTACGAACCACGTCGATGGTCTGCGGGTGGAGATCGTTTGATACGAAGAAGGCCTTACTCTTGCTTTTGCCTGCACGCTGACACAGCGTCATGGCTTCGGCTGCGGCGGTGGCTTCGTCAAGCAACGAGGCGTTTGCCAGTTCCATGCTGGTAAGATCCATGATCATCTGCTGGTAGTTAAGCAGAGATTCAAGGCGGCCTTGAGATATTTCTGGCTGGTAAGGAGTATACGCCGTATACCAGCCCGGATTTTCCAGCACGTTACGAAGAATGACATTTGGCGTTAGGGTGTTGTAGTAACCCTGACCGATATAGCTACGGTTGATCGTGTTTTTACCGGCAATCGCTTTTAGTGAAGCCAGCATATCGGCTTCACTCTGAGGCTGATCCAGTTTCATCGCATCAGGTAGGCGAATAGCTGCCGGAACCGTTTGTTCAATCAGCTTATCAACGCTTTCAACGGCGATGGTTTCCAGCATGATTTTTTGCTGAGCCGCATCAGGGCCATTATGGCGTCTTGCAAAATCTTGATCGTCAGTTAATGCATTTAGAAGAGTCATGTCGGTCATGGTTCTTTCCTGAACAGTTGCTATCAATTACATCAGAAAAGCTGCTTCGCTTTGATGCAATTGCGATGAGTCATCGTGAGGGCTGAAAAACGGCTTTCAAGCCGGCTGACATTTCAATCTGGTGATTAAAAGACAGAACTCAAAAGCCGAGATTGACTTAGTCTTCGATAGTTTCTAGGTATTTATCACCATCGATAAGCTTAGCTAGATCTTCAACGTCAGTGATCTTGATTTTGGCAATCCAGCCACCTTCGTACGGTTCGTCGTTAATGAGTTCTGGGCTGTCTTCCAGATCTTCATTGATTTCAACGATTTCACCGGTTACCGGAGAGTAGATATCAGAAGCCGCTTTTACCGACTCGACCAGAGAGAACGTTTCGCCCGCTTCTGTCGAATCGCCTACTTCAGGAAGATCCACGAATACAACATCGCCCAACAGACCCTGAGCATGGTCAGAAATGCCCATTGTGATAGTGCCATCGCCGTTATCACGTACCCACTCATGGCTTTCAGCGAACTTCAGTGTCTTTTCCATTTAAAACTCCTTGCGCAATTGTTCCGCATATAATGTTTGTTATACGACCTGTTGATTTGGCAGCAACAGGTCAATTGAAGTAATAGCGTGTTGTTACTGGTAAAGAGGGAAACGGCTGCACAGCTTTTGTACCTGCTGCTTGACGCGTTTTTCTACTTCACTGTTGTTTTCCGGGTTAGCAACCAGCCCGTCCAGGACATCGCCAATCCACTCACCAATTTGTTTAAATTCTTCATTACCGAAGCCACGGCTGGTACCAGCCGGTGTTCCTAGGCGGATACCAGATGTCACCATCGGTTTCTCGGTATCAAATGGAATGCCATTCTTGTTACAAGTGATACCCGCGCGCTCAAGTGCCTGTTCAGCAGAGTTACCTTTTAGGCCTTTAGGGCGCAGGTCAACCAGCATGAGGTGCGTATCTGTGCCATTTGTAACGATATCGCAGCCACGAGTCTGTAATACTTCTGCCAGAACTTTGGCGTTGCTAATCACATTTTTGATATAAAGCTTGAAATCGGGCTCTAAGGCTTCGCCCAGCGCCACCGCTTTACCGGCGATGACATGCATTAGCGGACCACCTTGAAGGCCCGGGAATACAGCAGAGTTGATCTTTTTATTGATATCGTCGTGGTTGGTCAGGATCATGCCGCCGCGTGGGCCCCGAAGGGTTTTATGGGTCGTTGTGGTAACCACGTGAGCATGAGGAATGGGGCTTGGGTGTTCGCCTGCTGCAATTAAGCCAGCAATATGAGCCATATCAACCATCAGGTATGCGCCGACTTCATCCGCAATTTCTCGGAATTTTGAAAAATCGATTTGGCGAGGAATAGCAGAGCCGCCCGCAATGATCATTTTAGGTTGATGCTCTTTAGCCAGTGTACGAACCTGATCGTAATCGATTTCCAGAGTGTCTTTGTTTACGCCATACTGAACGGCATCAAACCATTTGCCCGAAAGGGCCGGGCGCGCACCATGAGTCAGGTGACCACCGGCATCGAGTGACATGCCTAGAATTGTGTCGCCAGGCTGGAGCAGGGCCAGCATAACGGCCCCGTTAGCCTGTGCGCCAGAGTGTGGCTGAACGTTTACGTATTCACACTGGAATAATTGTTTGGCGCGAGCAATCGCAATCTTTTCGACTTCATCAACATGTTCACAGCCACCGTAGTAACGACGGCCTGCGTAACCTTCAGCGTATTTGTTTGTTAAGCAGCTCCCCTGGGCCTGCATGACTGCTTTAGAAACGATGTTTTCAGAGGCGATCAGTTCAATCTGTTGATTCTGGCGGTTCAGTTCTGCCTCTATACCTGAATTGACGGCACCGTCAATCTGCGAAAGGCTGGTGGAAAAGAACATTTCTAAATCATGATTTTGATACGAAGCTTTCATTCACGTTATCCTCGGGTCGAACTCCAAGCCGGTTTAGTGCTATATCAGAGCCGTACACGTTTTAGTTATGGATCGTTTTATAGTTATTGAGTCACAAATAATGTTTTGCCGTATTTTTTTTGCGCACTGCAACGATGCCTTGCTCCTAACAAGTACGTAACATACCTTATCTATAGATAGCCGATCAAACAAAAATTTCCAATAATGGATCATTGTCTACTTTAATGACCAAGGTTGATCGCAAACGTTTGCGTAATGTTATGTGAAATTTTATGATAAGGCGAGTTTATTGTCAGCTCTCCTTTCTAACGCAAAGTTGGAAATGTGTGTTAGCTTCAGATCAAGGCTGTGGGAATGGGATGAAGAATACATGTCAGTAGATGATACTGAATGAGCGCTGATGTGCTTTTATTCAATGCAGGGTAAATAAATACGATCTATTCCATTTTTGAAAAACTGTGGTTTCCTAAAGGAAATTTTGTTTAAGGGTATTGTGAAGGCGATGCTTTTTATTCGCTTTAGCCTTTAAGTTTCTGGTTACCTATACCAGAGTGAGCACAGCATAGTCGCCAGGGAGGGCTGCAATGAGTAATGAAAACAAGCAAGACATTTATCCGTCAATGAGTGTTGCCAAAGAGCAGGAAACGAGCAAGATCGAGCCGCTTAAGTTGGGCAAGCGATTGAAAGAAATACGCATGGCACATGGTTTGACACTGGAAGAGGCAAGTAAAAAAACCGGGCTTGCGCGATCGACATTGTCTAAGATTGAGAATGAACAGATATCGCCAACGTTTCAAGCAATGCAGAAGCTGGCCAATGGTTTAAATGTTGATATTCCTCAGCTTTTTGCGCCGCCCAAGCAAATAAAGGCGACCGGCCGACGCGATATTACTCGCGTTGGTGAAGGTAAGCCGCATCCGACTTCGACTTATGAACATGAATTGCTGGCTACCCAGCTGACCCATAAAAAAATGATGCCTTTTAAGTCTCGTGTTCGGGCGCGTTTTTTTGAAGATTATCCAGACTGGATCCGCCACGATGGCGAAGAATTCTTGCTAGTCTTATCGGGTGAAATTATGTTTTATTCTGAGTTTTATGAGCCGGTAAACCTCAAAGAAGGTGATTCAGTCTATTACGATGCCAATATGGGGCATATGCTTATTTCAATGAGTGAAGAAGATGCCCACATTCTGTGGGTTACGGCTTCATAAACATATTGAGTGTGAGCTGGATCTTCTTTTCAGTAATTAGTTTTTTAGGTGCGGCTAATTTTGAAATATCGCAGTAACTAAAACAAGCCGTTAACTGTGAAGGTTTTTTTGTTGTTTTGACAGGGGAGAGTTGCGTTGCTGATGACTGATTTTTCCGGCTTAAGTTGTAAATGTAGCCATCTTTGTGGCTTTTCGTGATTAAGCCCTGTTTGAACAAAACAAAACTTTGTTTATTATAGGAAACAGGTTAACAAAAGCATAACATTCGGCCTTGGTGGTTGTGGTATGAAAAACAGAGCCAACCTATGTTTTTGCAGACATGTAAAAAGTGAAGGAGAAAGTTCCATATGGAAGCTGTAACGAACTTTATATCTGCAATAAATAGCCTGGTGTGGGGCGCTCCCATGCTGGTAATGATCCTCGGTGTCGGAGTTTTTCTAACCGTTGGCTTAAAGCTGATGCCAATTGTGAAGCTTGGAGCGGGGTTTAGATTACTGTGGTCAGGCCGAATTCCTGAAACAGAAAAAAATGTAAAAGGCGAAATCAGTCCGTTTAATGCGTTAATGACATCCCTTTCTGCGACCATCGGTACCGGCAACATTGCGGGGGTGGCAACGGCGATCTTCTTGGGCGGGCCTGGTGCACTGTTCTGGATGTGGTGTACTGCGCTGGTGGGCATGGCAACAAAATACGCCGAGGCGGTGTGTGCGGTTCAATACCGAGAGACCGATGAAGAGGGTAACCATGTCGGCGGGCCGATGTACTACATCAAAAATGGCCTTGGCCGTAAGTGGGCATGGCTGGGAACTGCGTTTGCCATTTTCGGTGCGATAGCGGGTTTTGGTATTGGTAATACCGTGCAGGCAAACTCGGTAGCGGCTGCGGTGAGTTCCAGTTTCGGTACTCCACCTATGGTATCGGGGCTGGTGATGATGATCCTTGTTGGCCTGGTTCTGATGGGCGGAATTAGACGTATTGCTGATGTGGCCGGTAAGTTGGTTCCGTTAATGTCCGCTTTTTATATTGCTTCGGGATTGTTGGTACTGGGAATGCATTTCTCTGAAATTCCCGCGGCATTTTCCCTGATCATCAGTAGCGCCTTTACCCCAGTTGCGGCACAAGGTGGTTTCGCTGGTGCAGCGGTTTGGGCGGCGATCCGGTTCGGTGTGGCACGGGGTGTGTTTTCAAATGAAGCGGGTTTAGGCAGCGCGCCTATTGCGCATGCTGCCGCACAAACGAAGAACCCGGTCGCACAAGGTCTCGTGGCGATGCTGGGCACGTTTATCGATACGCTTGTCGTTTGTAGCATCACAGGCATTGCTATTGTCGTATCTGGTGCCTGGTCGACGGGTGAAACCGGGGCAGCATTAACCTCGCTGGCCTTCTCTTCTGTATTACCCGGCCTTGGCAACTACATAGTCGCGATTGCGCTGTCTATTTTTGCTTTTACCACCATTTTGGGCTGGAGCTTATACAGCGAAAGGTGTGTTCAGTATTTATTTGGTGTCAAGGCGGTTGTTCCTTTTAGAGTTCTTTGGATTGTTGCTGTTCCAATTGGTGCAACCAGTTCTTTAGAATTCATTTGGCTACTTGCAGATACATTAAACGCAATGATGGCAATTCCTAACCTGATTGCTCTGGTATTGCTAAGCCCTGTGGTCTTTAAACTGACAAAAGAGTATTTCTCGCGTCAGGGTGAAGATAAGGATTATGAATCATAACGTTAGTATGAATTGTATTACTGACGACTGTATGGACAATTGGCCGCAAGGTATGCGGCTTATGGAGTATTAAACGTATGTCCCAAGAACTTCTGACAACCCCTCTTCATGCACTTCATATTGAAATGGGTGCGAAAATGGTTCCATTTGCTGGCTATGATATGCCGGTTCAGTACCCGCTAGGGGTGCGTAAAGAGCATCTGCATTGCCGTAATGCCGCTGGTCTGTTTGATGTGTCGCACATGGGTCAGGTACGTCTTCATGGTGCAAATGCTGCTAAAGCAATTGAAGCACTGGTACCGGTAGATATCATCGACCTGCCTGCAGGTAAGCAACGTTATGCTTTCTTTACCAATGAAAATGGCGGTATTAACGATGATCTGATGATCACTAATTTTGGTGATCACCTGTTCGTGGTTGTTAATGCGGCATGTAAGGAGCAAGATATTGCTCACCTGAAAGCAAACCTGCCTGGCGATGTGACGCTGGAAGTGATTGAAGATCGTGCGTTGCTGGCATTGCAGGGCCCACAAGCTGCTGACGTACTTGCGCGCCTTAATCCTGCCGTGAATGACATGGTTTTCATGGATGCCACTAAGTTGAAGTTGGTAGGGGTTGAATGTTATGTCAGCCGCTCTGGTTATACCGGAGAAGATGGTTACGAGATTTCTGTACCGGCAGATAAAGCTGACGCTTTGGCTCGTGAATTACTTGCCCATACTGAAGTCGAGTGGATTGGTCTTGGTGCGCGTGATTCACTGCGTCTTGAATGCGGACTGTGCCTGTATGGCCACGATCTTGATCCGACAACAACACCGGTAGAAGCCAGCCTGCTTTGGGGGATCAGCAAGTCACGCCGCGCAGACGGTGAGCGTGCAGGCGGCTTCCCTGGTGCAGATCTTATTCTTGAACAAATTAAAACCAAAGATGTTGCTCGTAAGCGAGTTGGTCTGATTGGCCAGTCAAAAGCCCCTGTGCGTGAAGGCAGTAAGCTATTTGATGCCAATAATAAAGAGGTCGGTATTGTAACGAGCGGAACGTTTGGCCCATCGAAAGGCATGCCGGTTGCCATGGCATATGTTCAAACGGATCTGGCTCAGATAGGAACGGAGCTCTTTGCTGAAGTACGTGGTAAGAAACTAGCGATGACTGTTGAGAAAATGCCGTTTGTGCCTCAGCGTTATTTTCGTGGTTAAGATCCGCCGTAGTCAAAGCCGCTTTGAATTAGAGGTGGCCTGATTAACGCCTAAGACAGAGAAAGGAGCCTGAGGCTCCTTTTTTTACTGCGCCGATCCACAATGTCATTCTCGGAGATGAAAACACACTACTGTCTAATAATTAAATATAGAAATCTCTGCTCCATAATGGGGTCAAATTATTGAACACAACCCTCAACATTACCCACCATAGAAAACATGACAGAACAAATGAAATCAACCCACCATAAGTATGAAGACTAATTCCTAGCAAATCAGATGCTTGTGGTAAAAAGTTGGTCATAATATTAATGACAATATCACCGGGGTAAAAAAACAGCCATTGTATCCATAACCCAACATCGGTAACGGTCACAGAGCCACTGTAATTCATGTCGGCAACAAAAGACCAGTCTCTAGGAGCAACAAACCCACTCATTGTTCAGCCCCCCCATATTAAATTAGCTTCTTAGTAATATTATAGAAATAAGTCGGCGGCTCATACGTCTCATGCCTGAGATAATGCTAACGTCAGGCTTGGTGAAAAAGCCTGCACAAAGCTTGTCTCTTGATCACATCTCAGAGTTCAAGAGACTTGGCCCGCAGGTAACGGGCCAAGGATTAAAAATGGACAGCTCGACAACCCTTAAGTCTTATTTGTTTGGGGCAGTTTTACGCGCTCGAAGCCTAATTCCACCTAGAAATGAGTACGCTTGCACTTCTTCATAAGATTCTCATACCTACACCGTTGCCATAAAGGCAACAAACTTTCCCTTTTATGTTACGGTGAAAAAATATACGTTTATTAATAGATTATAAAACTCAATCTTGATAAGGAATGTTATGAATCAGCTAGGATTGCTATTGAATTGGCGAATGCACGCTCTCGTCGTGATTGCCTCAATTATTGCAGAATTTATAGGTATACAAAAATTCAACCTTGGACCGGGTGTTTTATTATTATTGCCTCTGTTCTATGTGTTTATTCTTTGTCTCTTTGTTAACCCCAATATTATTCCCAAAGCCAAATCGCTATTATCCAAAAAGCAAGCTGGCGTTGCGTCCCAGTTATTGATTATTGCCATACTTCCTTTTATTGCAAAATTTGGCACTTTAATCGGTCCGTCTCTGGGGACAATTGCTGAAGCAGGACCCGCAATGTTGGCTCAGGAACTCGGAAACCTCGGCACATTGATGATCTCTATGCCTGTTGCCGTATTAATACTTAAGATGGGACGAGAAGCCATTGGTGCAACCTATTCAATCGCGAGGGAACCCAATATTGCCCTGATCTCAGAGCGATATGGTTTAAAAGGGCCTGAAGGGGTTGGTGTCATCAGTGTTTACGTAATGGGGACAATGTTCGGCACTTTATTTTTCGCATTGATAGCAGGCTACGTGGCGTCACTGGATATCTTTGATATCCGAGCTGTCGCAATGGGTTGTGGCGTAGGCAGTGGAAGTATGACAGCGGCCTGTGCAGGTGCATTATCGGCGATCTATCCGGGTCAAGCTGACGAAATACTCGCATTTGCTGGCGCCAGTAACCTATTAACCAATGCTACTGGCTTATATGTTTCGATATTTGTCGGACTTCCATTCGCTGAGTGGTTATACAAAACATTAAGTAAATTCCGCACAACTTCCTCTTCTCAGCTTATGTCGAACAAGGATTAACTCATGCATAGCGAAAATATCGAACACCAAAATGTTGCACCTTTGAGTATTAAAGAGACATCAATCGTACTTGTCGTCTTGTCTTTGGTTTCTTTAATCAGTAACTGGGCTGGTACCGGTAACTCTGTATTATCGGCATTACCGGGAATGATGATACTGTTTGCCATTATCGTTGTGAGTTTACTACTCAAAAAAGCAATACCATTGGCTCTGCCAGCTGTCGCATGGGTATCGCTCGTGAGTGTCCTAATTACACTACCCGTTTCCCCTATAGCTGAGCCAGTATTAGAACAACTCAAGACGATAAACTTTCTGTCAATGGTAACGCCTGTTCTTGCTTACGCTGCAATTGCTATCGGTCGGAGTGAAATTGATCTATTTAAGAAATCTGGATTGAAAATCATCCTAATTTCTCTGTTAGTGTTTACTGGTACTTTCCTCGGTTCTGTTGTTGTTGCCAATGCCTTTTTATAATTGCATTTTGCAATGAAATTACTCTAAGTACTTTATTATGGTTTTTCGCCATTCATAATCGAAACGCTGATTGCGCATATTGCGCCTTCAGCGACTTTGTTCTACATCACCAATGTCGCAACGCATTAGTCATCTAATCAGGGTATCAATATGACTTACATTAAACATGACTCCCCACTCATTACTATCATGCGAGATTTTCGTCGGGATATTCATGCTCATCCAGAATTGGCTTTTAAAGAGATTAGAACCGCCGAAAAAGTGACTAGTCTGTTGCGCGAAATGCAGCTAGATAGTATTCATGAAAACCTTGCGGTAACAGGCGTTGTCGGTGTGCTAAAAGGTCAGAACCCTGATTCCCGTCATATAGGTTTACGTGCCGATATGGACGCCTTGCCCATGCATGAGCAAAACAATTGCGCGCATCGTTCGACTTATGACGGGAAAATGCACGCATGTGGACATGATGGTCATACAACGATGTTGCTCACTGCGGCTACATGGCTAAGTCAAAATAGGAATTTTGAAGGCACATTATATTTCATTTTCCAACCGGCAGAAGAAAACGAAGGCGGTGCAAAAGTAATGGTGGAAGATGAAAAGTTTTTTGATCAATTCCCCATCCAAGCAACCTATGGGATGCATAATTGGCCGGGCATTGCTGCTGGAAAATTTGCAGTGCACTCGGGTCCTGTTATGGCGGCTATGGATACATTTAATATCCACGTCAAGGGAACAGGTGGTCATGGTGGTATTCCAAATTTATCAAATGACCCTATCGCAGCATCAGCACAGCTGATCACAAGTCTGCAAACAATCATCAGTCGCAATATAAGCCCTGTTGAATCAGGCGTTGTTAGTGTGACTCAAATTACTGGAGGGGACTCGTATAATATTATCCCTAATAATGTCATTTTAAAGGGGACGGTAAGGAGTTTTTCGAAAGAAGTTCAACAACATATCATTGAACGTATGGAGCAGATATGCCAAGGTATCGGTGTAAGTTTCAATATGGATGTTCAGCTTAACTACACCAAGTGTTTTCCTGCAACTATTAACCATAAAGATAATGCGCAAAAATGTGTTACCGCAGCAGCATCAATCGTGGGTGATACCAGTGTGTACACTGACTTGCCTCCAAGTATGGGGGCTGAAGACTTCGCTTACTTTATCATCGAAAAACCAGGCGCTTATATCTGGATTGGTAATGGACATCAAAGCAATTCTTTACACAATCCAGAGTATGATTTTAATGATGAAATCATCGCATTTGGTGCGAATTATTGGATTGAATTAGCACATACGGCTTAAACGGCAGGTGATTGATAAGGTTAACAATACTCATATGCAGACAATTAATCACCGGAAAATTAAATACCTCTATGAAGCCGTCACTGCCGGCAGTATTCGTACTGCCGCAGATCGACTAAACATTGCACCCTCGGCGATTAGTCGGCAGATTTCACAATTAGAACAAGAGATTGGTCTATCTGTTATTGAGCGCGGAAGACGTGGAGTGATCAGTACAGAAGTTGGAGATGTATTACTTCGTTATTATTCGGAACTACAAGGACTAGAAGACACCTATTTAAGAGAGTTAAATCAGCTCAAGGGCCTGGCTAAAGGTCGGCTAGAGCTCGCGGTTGGTGAAGGGTTTGTACCTGAACTTATCAACAAACCTGTTGCTCTGTTTAATCGAAAACATCCCGGAATTACTCTTTCGATTACAACCAGTGGAACAAATGACGTCATCCGTAAAATAGAAATGAGCGAAGCCCATATTGGTTTAGTATATCATCCGCCAAAACAAGCAGAAATCCGAACTCATAGTGTGAATGCGCAACCTATTGAAGCTGTTGTTAATGTGAATCATCCTATCGCTAGACAACAAACAATAACTTTAGAGCAGCTGCTAACTTATCCCATAGCATTGTTAGATAGTACTTTTGGTGTACAACAAATGCTTCACCTTGCCGCTTTTCAAGCAAGGATCAGCCTTGATCCAGCATTAACCACCAACTCTTTTGCGGCGATAAAACAGTTTGCCATCGCAAACTTAGGAGTGACCGTACTCCCTGCTTTCGTTGCAGCAAAAGAAATAGATGAAGGGATATTGGTTTCTGTTCCAATTGACAATCCAATATTAAAAAGCGGCGAAACTCATGTAATCACTCGAGTTGGTCGTACGTTACCACCAAGTGCTACGACATTACTGTCAATATTACATCGATGGCTGAATAAAATGTAGCTTATTAACTTTAGAGATTCTTGTATGCCAATGCGATTGTTCGCTTAAAGAAAGAAGGCGGAGCAGCTTTCTCATCACGGTGTTCGCACCGTAAAAAATCGACGATCTGATGTTTCAGTAAGGGATCATATTTGATGACCCACCGATTGATAGTTGAGTGATCATTGAGGGATTTGTATATGAAAGCCTGCATATAGCAGGCTTTTTGAAATATATCGTTAACTAAGCGGTATCCCCGCGCTTGAAGCAGCCTTAACCTTTCTGTGAGCGGTGGCTGTAATCAACAAGACTTTGTCGATACAATTTAAGCAGATCTCCATCCTTAACTGAAATACCCACTTGCTGAGCAGGCATGATTGACCAGTCATCGATATGATATTCTCGCGTATCAAACTTTTGTATGGTGTGTCCTTCGGCAGGGCCATCAGTCACAACGCGAACCGGGCCTTTGCGTAAGGTGAATAGAGTGGGATCTATGACATAAGCGATAGCGGATGGGTCATGAACGTGACAGCCCTTCAGGCCCAATTTTTGTGAATAGTAATGAAGATAGTAGCGGCTGATATCCCATATAAACTGGCCGGCGTCACCGCTATCATCGCGTAGTCGGTCTAAATATTCCTCAGTGAAAAAGCTTTGTTCGGTAACATCCAGACCAATGATCACCACCGGCCATGAAGCACAGAAGACGATGTCAGCAGCATGGGGGTCATCATGAATATTGGCTTCGGCATAAGGGGTGACATTACCTCGATGGCCATTCATACCAAATGCGCCGCCCATAACGACCACTTCTTTCACTAAATCTACGATTTCTGGTGCAGCTTCGAGAGCAAGTGCAATATTTGTCAGCGGACCGACCGCAACCAGTGTAATTTCTCCGGGCTGTTCCTTGACGGTATCAATAATGTATTGGTAAGCCGGACGAGGGTCGGGTTTTTCTGTGATGTCAGAAGGCAGTACCAAATCGCCAAAACCACTTTCACCATGAACGACAACGGTAGGGCCAACGGGCGGACGATTGAGTGGCTTGCTTGCGCCTTTAACAATATCGGCTTGCAGATGAAATTTCTGCTTCAGGAAAAGGGCATTACGGGTTCCATTGTCTATAGTCGCATTGCCGTATACTGTGGTTATGGCCAGCATTTCAATCGAAGGATGTGCTTCGGCAAACAAAATAGCCATTGCATCATCAATACCGGGATCAGTATCTAGTATGATTTTTTTAGTCATTAGTATGTATGTTCAACAAATTTAAAACGGGAATATAGTAACTAACAGAGTTGGCAGAACTGTGATTGATGTCAAAAAAAACATAAGGTATTCGATGTAAGTGCAGCTCAGCCATTTGATTGCCAGCGGGCTTTGATCACTTGTGCGATAGTCTGCCCCCAAAATTGATAGATCCCCGGTCCGGGATGAAAGCCATCAGTTGCCATCTGCTCGGGCTTTAACCGGTGGTTAATATCGATCAGTTCACAATCATCCTGACTTATAGTCCAGTCGCTCAGACACCGATTGAAATCTCTCGCTTTTCTTCCCAGGTACCAGCGTAAAGGAGGAGGTAAGGCCGGAAAACGCTCCATCGGAGGGATTTTGGTGAGTACTATTTGTCGGCAGGAAAAGTGTTGACGAATAAATACAATCAGGGCTATTTGGTGCTTTAACCAGTCTTTAGTGGTGAACGTTTTGATAACATCGTTAACTCCTAATGAAATAACGACAACATCATATTGTTCTTTCGGCTGATGTATCAACATGTCATAGGTATCTTGTGTGGTATATCCTGATTTTGCCAGTAGTTGCCACTCGAGTTGAAATTTTCCACTTAATGCGCTGATCAGATTACCTGACAGGGCTTTTGATTGACTGCTGGCACCAACGCCTGCAGCTGCGGAGTCCCCGATTAATAACAGACGAAGTAACTGACCTTGTCCGCAACGTCCACTACGATCGCCGGTCGCTTCTTCTAATCTGGGTGTTACTTTGCGAACATAGAGTCCCTGAGCCACAACTACGGGGCCCATTAACAACAGCGTTAAGTAGTGAAGCATGTCTGTTTCCTTACTGGGTCCTTTCATGGCGCTAACATGTTTCGATGGGACCCCCCCGCCAGTTTTGGGCGGCTGGAGGGGAAGTTGTGCCACTGAGGTAATCCCACTGAAATTAACCACATTTAAATAGTGAATAACCGGACATGATCCGTTATTCAATCTGATTGATATCAGGCAGTTCAATGACGCATGATCTTGGAGTTTGTCTTTTCCGGATGTTTCTCCAGGTGGGTGTGTCTGTTGGCTGCGGTCTGAGCCAGATCATTCAGGATACGGCTTAAGTCAGAGTCATTCAGGCATTCTGTTATGGCCGAATCTTGTTTCAGTTTTTCGCCTAGCTCATAGTGGCATTCCTTCTCGGGGTAGAAGTCAATGTCAGTTTCCTTGAATTTTTTTTTGTCTACAATTTCATTGAATATTGAAGCAACGGTGTAGCAGAACACATCGTAAACTTCATTAGTGTTTCGGGTCATATTGATTTTATTACGAAAATCATGGCCGTAGGCTTTTTCCAGTTTAGAATATGAAACTTGAGATGTCATAGCTCCCCCATATTGTCTCTGTGTTGGTTCTTATTAACTATAGAACGGAGTTATATAGCGTCAATGACCTAGTTAAGATAATAACTGACGGAAAGGAGAGTTGGAGGATATGGCGCGGTTCTGAACGAAGCGAATGATTTTATTCTACACTTGTCAGTGAACTCTCTGTTTAATTGAGCGTTTGTAAACTCGATTATTTTAGTAAAAATAAGGAGTGGCGGTAATGAATAAAAATCTGATATTCATTTTACTATTAGCTGCAGTGGGATTAACGGGATGTGAGCCGAGTTCTACGGGCTTTAGTTTACCCGCAGGGAATGTGGCTAATGGGGAAAAAGTCTTTTTGACCATGCAATGTCTTGAATGCCATACAATGGAGGGATTTGAACGGCCTGAATCGGCAGCGGAGAGAGCAACGGCTTCTGTTGCGCTTGGTGGAAAGGTTAAGCGGATTAAGAATTATGCTGAACTCGTTACATCGGTAATAAACCCATCGCATCAAATTGCAGAAGGGTATGAACTTGATGTTATTCAATACGAGGGTCAATCAATAATGCCTAACTATAATGATGCATTAACAGTTACTCAATTGATTGATTTGGTTACTTTCCTAGAGTCGCATTATGAACTTGAGCCGTACGAACCAACTCTTTACAGTCCTTACCGGTAAGGTGCTCAAGCCTGCTCTGTTGAGTGATTAATTTTCGGCATACAAGAACAGAGTTAAAAGCAGCTTTTTTTGCTGGCTGCTTTTTTTTTGTTTTTTAAATCATATTTTAACGATTTTTGCCTCCCTGACTGCTAATTTCTGATAGCCTCTGGCAAGGAAGCTAGATTAAGCATCCAGAAGCAACACGTAAGATCTATCTCAAAGACAATGACGATTGGTATACTACAGACTCAACTGACCAGGTTTCTAAATCAACTATGTTAACCATATCCAACAATGTTCAGCTGGCCGATTGGGAAATCGAAATGACAGCTATTCGCGCACAAGGTGCTGGCGGGCAGAACGTCAATAAGGTATCCAGTGCTGTGCATCTCCGGTTTGATATTAATCGCTCCAGCTTACCGGTATTCTATAAAGAGCGTCTTTTAAAGTTGACTGATCACCGGCTGACCAAAGATGGCGTGATCATTATCAAAGCGCAACAATTCCGTACTCTGGAAAAAAACAGAGAAGATGCGCTGGAGCGTTTAAAAGAGTTAATCATTTCAGCCACTGTTCAGGTGAAAGCACGTCGGGCGACCCGACCGACATTAGGTTCAAAACGCCGGAGAATGGATAAAAAAACTCAGCGAGGCGGCACTAAGTCCCTGCGCGGAAAGGTGAGTTTTTAATTACAGCATTAAGGTGTTTTGCTTCAAAAAAACAAAAAGCGCTAGATAATTTAGCGCTTTTTTGGGGGAGTTCAGTTTAGCGGTGTTTTTGCATTTTAAGATAAAGGTTTTCGACCTTCACTCTTGCCCACTCTGTCTTACGTAAAAATTTGAGGCTGGATTTAATGCTGGGGTTATCGTTGAAACAACGGATATTGATGCGGGCACCAAGCTCATCCCAACCATAGTATTCGACCAGTTCGGTGAGGAGCTTTTCCAGGGTAATGCCGTGTAGTGGATTATTTTCTTGTGTCATAACTTGTGGCAGATTAATGAAACCAGCGATAAGTATATCAGCTTCACCATCGATAGTATTCCCGTCGAGGCGCATTCTGCGGCGAACTGCATTCAGTATCGGTCAAACCGTTTTCAGAGAGCAAGATAATCATCCGGCTAGTATTGTAATTTATTGATCTTGCTAACACTTCTAGTCTATTTGTCATGATAGTTTTAGCGATTCGCGTTGTTTCTCTTTACTCTCTTTATGATTTTACTGTTTGAGGCGATAGGGATGTCAGAGAAAAAAACACTTCAGTTACTACAGTTGTTCTTTCGCGAAACAGACAGGGCGAGGTTATTAGAGACTGATGCGCTACCTGATTTAGATGAAGACCTACATCAGAAAATCGATCTGTGGCTTGAAAACAAACGAAATTTCACTCTTGTTGAGATTGCTTGTCAACATTGGATTAAAACCTGCAGTGCAGGTTATATCACTGAATTAATATTGCATGCTGACGGGACATTAGATGAATATTCATTGTTCAATCGAATGAAAGCCCAAGGCCACTGGTCTTTAGTCGACGGTGTGATTGAGATTGAAATCAATAAAGGCGATAACCGATACCACTGCGCGGTTATCGCCAATAAAACCGTTAATATTCACTCTGCTATTGAGTATAAAAATGGTGATTTGCATTCATATTTGAAGCTGATCCAAACACGACCGGTTTGATAACAAGAGAAAAGCCATCTTTCACTGGCATGAATCAGCAAAATGCGTACACTGGATTTATGCATAAAAAATGAATGGCTAGTGAGATTGGTGCCTTTTAATACTCAATCGGTGAGCACTCAGCCCGTGAAAATCAGCCGGTGGAAACAACGATGAATAAAATTAACACAGTTGCCGTTGTCGGCGGCACACATGGTAATGAATTTAGTGGCATCTATTTGCTACGAAAGTGGCAAAAAAACGCGCAGCTAATTTCTCGTACCAGTTTTGCGACACAAATGGTTTTTGCCAATCCGAAAGCACATGAAGAGAACAAGCGTTATATTGATTGTGATTTGAATCGTCAGTTTTTATTGGCCGATCTCGAAGATCAGGAGCTTGCCAATTATGAGCAAAGCAGAGCAAAAGCGATAAACAATCAGCTTGGCCCCAAGGGCAATGCTAAAACCGATTTCATCATCGATCTTCATAACACCACCAGTAATATGGGACCTTCGCTTATTTTGCTGCAGTCAGATGACTTTAATCGCAAAATGGGCGCCTATGTGAAATCGTGTATGCCATCTGCAGTTGTAGTTTTCGAGGATCAGGTGCCCGTTGAAGAGCATTTCTTCCTCAGTTCAATCTCTCCCAACGGTGTGATTGTTGAAATTGGCCCGCAACCTCAATCGGTGATCCGTCAGGATGTGCTGGATTGGATGGAAGAAATGACCCGCCATATTCTGGATTACATCGAACTGCATAATACCAATGCGTTGCCGCCACTTCCTGCCAGTTATGAAGCATTCCAATATACCGAAACGCTGAAATTACCAGAAGATGAAAACGGTGAGCGTGCCGGTATGGTACATAAAAATATTCAGGATAATGATTTTAAACCACTGCATTCAGGTGACCCGATCTTTACCCTGTTTGACGGTAAAGAAGTTTGCTGGGAAGGTGATTATGAAGCCTATCCTCACTTTATTAATGAGGCCGCTTACTATGACAACAACCTGGCGATGTCGCTAGCTAAAAAACGGCTTATAGAACTTTGACCAACGGAGTTATCGTTATAGTGAGTCAAAAAATCAGCCGCCAACGATAGTGTAAAGCGACTATTATCGAATAATAGACGATTAAATAATTTGATGTACCAGTGCCACTTTGTGGAGTGGCACTCGGCTTATATACCAAGTAGCCTCAAGATGCAGGACTCGGAGTGATACCAGCCAGGTCAGTTCCTGCTATTTCGCTCACTTGTCGAGTTGTCGGATACAGCGCAAGCCATTTTAAGCGACCCCCAAGTGTGGATATGATAATGGCTAAACGATTACTTCATTCTTTGTCAAAACTATCTACCACTATTGCTCCCATAGAGGCTGGCATGGTAATGACAATCATCCGTTTTAAAGACGTTATTGGGTCGTCAAATAATGGAAGTTTGTCTAAACAGAAAAGTACTAAGCAAACGACTAACGCAGTCATTAAATAAGATATAACGATACGAAAAACGAAAGCAAATAACCGCTCATTAATATTTTTTTGAAATACACTTTGATAAGTAAAGACACCAATAAAGAGGACAGATAAAGCAAATAACGTCAGTAGATTCGGGAAAGGGAGCGTTTCACCTAAACGCCAGGCCTCTTCAGAAAAGGATATAGGCACTGCAAGCGCAAAAGCGCCAACAAACACTTGACTTGCATCTTCCATATTAAAACTGAATTTCATTAAGTTCCCTTTTCACCATGATTGCCGTTTCAGCTTTATGATATAAGCTCTTTTTTAGTGGCTGATTCAATCAGGTATTATACTATGGCTTGAATGTGAATCGGTAGGGCTTGGCCTAACCATTGTGTGCCTGTGGTGTGATCGGACAGCTCATCTCCTGTCACCGGGTGGATAAGTACTGATAGTCCTTGTCGATTCTGATCGAGCCAGTCAATAAATCCATTCTGGTCATCATTAAAGTGAACCTCAAACATCGGCTTATCATGTGGGCCAACCCTGCGGGTAACAAGAGGAAATATTTTTCTAATATCACTTCGGTTAGAGGCAATTAGCTGATGAACTTGTTTTGCTAGCGCTAGTTTCGGCAAATCAAAATAGATATGAGCATGATACATTTTGGTACTCCTTTATTTCCTTTATTATATCGAGCGTATGTATTGGTACCAGTTAGCTGGTTTGATGTAGTTGGTCAGTTATATTGAATATGAACGGATCTGTTGAATACCGGACAGCGGTGATTAATTCTCGCATGATTTTTTCGCGTTTTAACTGGTTAAAATGCTTTTATGTCATAAGCTTAGATTTGTATTTATGAAGTATAGTTTAGTTCTTCTGTTTCTCCAGCAATAGGAAATTTGTTAATGGATACGAAAGTAATTGATACTTGGCATCAGGTTGTCGAGTCAAGGGATATGTCGGCATTAAATGAGCTGCTCGCTGATGATGTCACCTTTCATTCTCCTGTGGCATATACACCTCAGAAGGGAAGGGCAATCACTTTGCAATACCTGACAGCTGCGTTTGGGGTGCTTTTCAACGAGACATTCAGGTACGAGCGTGAAATTGTGAATGATCGTGATGCGGTATTGGAATTTAGCGTTGAAATAGACGGAATTGTTGTCAATGGGGTAGATATGATCCGCTGGGATGACAGTGGTAAGATTATTGACTTCAAGGTGATGCTGCGGCCGCTTAAGGCGATTAATCTTATCCATCAATTGATGGCTGCCAGACTTTAGGCCGCAAGTGTTTCTGCTTAAATGCAATCATGTCATCAGGCGACAGAATGTCGCCTTCAAAACATGCATTTCAGGAGGTTATCTCGGTGGGTGAAGCAACAGAGGACGGGACAATCTTGAGTGACAACGTCAGGATAAAAGTTGCGACCGGTTGTGCACCGTCTTTGGTTGGGCACGTTGCCGTAACGGTGATCGGTTTGTTGATCCGCTCACCCGTCTGATTACTCATCTCCAGCATCTCTCTAATGTCTTTCCCTTGATGACAATGGAAGATGACATCATCTTCTGGTCGGCGATGAAAATCACCTTGGACGGATTTAAAGGCAAGGGACACATTAAGTCCAGAATTGCTGGCGAGTTCCATTGCCATCAGGCCAGCGGCAATATCTGCCCCTATGGCTAATGCGCCGAAGTACATGCTGCCTAAGTGATTCCGGGTCTTTTGATTCAATGGCAACTTGAGGGATAGCTGCTCGTCATCAATCGCCAAAACCTCGGGCGTACAGTAATCAATTAATTGAACCTGATGCTTTGCAAAATGTTTAAGCATGATATTTGCGTTAATGACTCTGCGATCCATTGCTTTTTCTCCTGATAGTAACTCATTAGACCAGTTAAGCTCTATACGGTGGTTCTGTCAACTTTATCGCTCGCTGAAGAGTAGGACGAGCCCACTTTCGGAGTGTGTTTTAGAGAGAGGCCAACGACAAATTGTACTTTATTCGTTAATATTCCCCCCAATGATAATAAAAGGCTAAATTAATATGAAAATTTCCGTTGATGGTGGATCTTTTAAAGTCGCGATTGAGACTGAATATGAAGGCTTGATTGCTGAAGCCACAGATATCTTTCAAACAACACTAAAACAAGCCAAATCAAATGATAAGGCTATCTTACGGTTTCTACAGATCATTATTGAGCATCGCGAGAGTGACGATGCAATTGGCTATGCTGTACTTGGCTTGCTTGGGTGGTATAACGAGGTCATTGGTCCTGTGGAAGATAACGATATCGAGCTAAACTTAACGAAGATATTGCCTCACCTGATTAATCCCGCAGGCGATCTCACTGCAACCAGCGAAAATGAAACGAATACCTTTAAACACTAGTTAGTCATGTTTTGACGTTATTCCGAGCTTAAAAAGTTGAACCTGATTATGGTGATATAGTTAGGTTCCCTTCCGGCATCACTGTCAGTCTGCACGATTATTAGCCTAAAGCCCGATAAGATGCTCGATCTGGGAAGAAGACTATTATTTTACAACAGTAATAGTATGATATTGGCATTAATACCTGTTTCAACTCGGTACGCGAATGAGCCAATCCCAACTTCTGTTAGACATTAGTACTCACGCCTTGCTACACCTGGAATTTAAAAAACTCGACAAACGCCTTACTGTAACTGAGATGAATAACCTGCTTGTTCAGTATCTCAAACCCATAGTCAAATCCAATCGATATCGGGCTGTCAAGAAGTCAACGAAAAATTGGCTGTTGCTCGGTCGGCAACCGGATAGCAATTTGGAAGCCATTTTAGTTCGTGAACAAGAGCGCCTGCTGCACACTTGTTCAACTGACCTGTATCGTTTTGTCGGACTCATCAAGGATATTGAATTTCAGCTTAGTACTAAAGTTCAATATTCGCTGGCCCACGATATCGACTTGAAGGCTCGATATGGCAAGGTGCTGGTATGTGTGGTTGATGAAGATTTAACATCGAGCTTTGATGATGACGGACTGATGATTAAATCCACCCAGATCCTTTTTATCGGCAGTTCAGACCACAAAGATTTATTTTCTTCCATTATAGAGCAAAGCGGCTATTTCCAATCGGTTGTCGCATACGAAGACGAAAGCCACCTGCGGGTCGAGTTATTTCGGCGGTAACTTACTGAGGGAGGCTTTTCGAATAGGTGACTGAATGCTCATTTTGTTGAGAGTTTGCGAGCTGTCGCCTGACAGCCCGCACGTTGGAAGTGTATCTCTAAGGCCGAAGAAACCGATGAACAGCTTGTTATCTGTAACTAACAGCATTCGTTAGGTTAAATCTTAAACTGGATGATTAGATTTTTTAATCGGCCGGATAATGCATTGAGCTGGTGACAAGCTTCTATTGTCTGACTTGAAGCATCTGACGTTTGATAACTTTGTTCGCTTATTTTCTCTATGTTCCGGCCGATATCAGAAACCACCGCATTTTGCTCTTCTGTCGCGGTTGCAACCTGGGTGTTAATATCATTGATGGTGGCGATGGTTTTTTGAATCGCAGCTAAAGAACTGCCGATATTTCCTGCCAGTTCCAGGCTTAACTTACTGCTGCTTTTCCCTTCATTCATCACATTGACGGCTTCTTTGGTGCCTTGCTGCAGTTGGGTGATCATTTCCTGTATTTCAAGCGTTGATTGGTTTGTTCTGTGTGCCAGAGAGCGGACTTCATCGGCGACCACAGCAAAGCCACGACCTTGATCGCCTGCTCGCGCAGCTTCAATCGCAGCGTTCAGTGCCAGCAGATTGATTTGCTCTGATATACCATTGATGACATCGATGATGGCACCAATTTTATCGGTTTGCTGGGCGAGGTTGGTAATGACTGAAGAGGCTGAATTCACATTACGTGATAACGCCGACATCGACTCGATGTTGCTTTGGACAATATCGATGCCGTTCGACACCTCGTTGTTGCCTTGCTGCGCTGAGTCTGCCGCAATTGAAGCGTTACGCGCCATTTCCG
This sequence comes from Photobacterium sp., assembly GCF_033720175.1. GTDB lineage: Bacteria > Pseudomonadota > Gammaproteobacteria > Enterobacterales > Vibrionaceae > Photobacterium. The sequence continues at coordinate 82,240 of NZ_JAWWDA010000013.1, read as the reverse complement.
AGATGGTAGTACCCATTTCATTAATTGCGGTTGCGATTTGGGTTGTCTGCTCTTTTTGATCCTCTACTATATGTCCCGCACCTTCAGAAAGCTGTTTGGTGTTTTCAATCGAGGCGACTAGCTCAGCACTGACCTGTGAAACCTCTTTTATCGAGTGGTGTATTTTTTCGACAAAGCTATTGAAACCTATCGAAAGCTCAGTGATTTCATCATTGCCCTTTATTTCTAGCCTCTGGTTGAGGTCGCCTTCGCCTTCACCAATCTCACGCATTAAATGGGCGACATTGCGGATCGGAGTCACGATCTTAGCGGCTAAAAGCGCAGCAAGAAGGGTGAATAATACCGCCAGGGCGATGTTAATGAGGATGTTTTTATCAGTGACGGAGTCAAAGGCGCGGTATAACTCGTTTTCGGAAATTTCAGCAACAATATACAGATCAATTATGGGTAAATAACTTGAGGCAACAAGGTGTGTACCTTGACCGGTATTCAGTTTACCAAGGCTGAACTCTTGCTGATTCAGCAATACTGTTTTCAGAGGGGCGGGTAACTGATTTTTCATGACGCCTGTTTCAGGCTGTATTCTGATTTCGCCTTGCTGTGAGACAAGATAGACGCCACCTGTTTCGCCCAGCTTGTATTGTCGCAGCATGGCGGATAGCTGACTGAGATCAATTGCCATCCCGGAAACCGAGAGCGGTTCGCCATTTTTTGTGATCAGGTTATTGATAAACAGGCGCTCCTGTCCTTCCTGACCGGTATCAAAAGTCAGGCTGACAGCTTCACCAGTACGGAGTTGGTTATATAACCAGGAATAGGCTGGGTCATCGACTGAAACGGCCCCTCTGAGACCTTCGCCAGAGCGATAGTCATGTAAGCCTTTAATCGACACCAGGAAGGTGCCGTTCACATTTTCCGTGTTAGCCAGGGAGTCTAACTGGCTTAAGACTTCGGCTCGTCTGCTATCGGATTCACCGTTTAATATCCAGTTCTGAATAAAGACATTGTTTGCCAGTTGGCTGGCAGCTTGAACCGGCAGCTTAATATCACTTTCTATGGCTTCACGGATAACAGCAAGAGCCGTCGGCAACTGCTGCTCTTCAACTTGCTTGAGCATCAACTGTTTGACCTGATAATTATTTATCAGTGTTGTTGCTGAAAGCGAGAAGAGGAGCGCAATACAGGTCGCGAAGATGATTTTATTTTTTATTGAGATGTGATTGAGCTTATTCATTGGTTACTTCACACTGGCCGTTTTAAAGCCTGCACCTTTCCAGGCGAAGATGCCGCCAGGATAGCGGTATACATTGTTGTAGCCCAGCTTAACGGCCCATGTTGCGGCATTATGGCTGCGGCCACATTTGACGAAACCGCAATAGAACACCAGCATTTTGTCTTTGTCAGTGCCTAACATCTGGGTGAAGTCTTGCTCGCTTTGGCCATTGGTTTCAGCGTTGTTCCATTCAGGCATAGACGAGACAGGGAATAAGAACTGCTGAGCGGTAGGAATGTGTTCCTTTTTATAGCTGTCTTTAAATGGCATGGCATCAATGATCAGAACATCTTTTTTGTCATCAAGTAGCGCTTTGACTTTTTCAGTATTAATTAACTGATAACCGCCTTGCATTGTTTCGTTATGGAGGTTGATTGCGATTTGCTCGGTTTTAACCTCGTTCTCAAATTTATTTCCAAACAACCCGGCAGATGCACTCAAGGGAAAGATGAGTAGCGCAGCGCCGAGAATAAAGGTGTTAAGCCAAAAACCGCGCTGTGATGGTCGGGAAAGGTTTTTATCTACAAGCATTATTATTATCCTCAGTTAAGTAATGTAATCAGGCTGGATGTGCAGTCGTATGTATCGGGCGCCTGGCATTGAAGAGATGTAAAGCGCCAGCCATCAGGGTAATGATCAGATATATGAAGAACTGCGGTTCGATTTCACTATAGACAATTGATTCCAGAGATCCTGGCAGGTTACAACCGCAATCAATGTTGAGGCCTTGCTGGATGGCGATGCCAGAAAGTACGGTGTACAACGCAAAACAGGCAACAACAGGCACTAGACTTACTAGCTCATAAAAAGCGAGCATTGCACAAATCGAGAGCGCAAGTGGTAATGCGAAGGCTATGGGGTCAACATACATAGCGGAGAGTAAGCCGGTATCGAGCAACAGCAGCGCCGTGTTTTCGGGGGCAAAGAAGCCTTTTAGCGCAATCGCTGCTGCCGACATGAAAATAAAGCTGGTGATGAACTGATGAACGTATCCTCTTGTTTTCATAGCAATACTCTCTTTCCGTGACGTTGACGTTGATTTTAATCTGCGTCAGAGAGAAAGCCCTGCACGGGCTTTCTTCTGCAAGACGTTAATTCAATGTAGTTTGCTCCAGGTACAGCATCGCTTCGAGAACGCTGCCGCCAATGGCACGAGCTTTATCTGAAACGGTTGTATAGTCGGCCTCTATGCCGCGGGGATCAATATCGCCGATTTTAAATCCTTCAGTAACGCTTAATCCGTCGTTGAGCAGTCCGCGTACCATGCCGTTCAACGGTGCAACAATCTGGCTGTCGCCAACATGGGCGATCACATCCCCTTCTTCGACAATATCGCCGAGTTTGACATGGTTGTGCATAATTCCCTGGCAAGGGGCGCGCAGAACTCGCTGGTGGGTATAGCCGGCGATGTTGCCGGGAACCCCGGTATTTGGCTGGGTTTCCCCCTGATAGATGATCCGGCCCAAATGATGGCCGCGGTTGGTTTCAATGACCGCATCGCAATCGATGCCAGCATTAAAGCCCGGACCTAAAGCAATGGTGATCGGAGCCATATTTTGGGTTGTGCCCAGGTTGCGCTTGGCAAGAATGGCGTCGACAAGGAAGGTCGGTGCTAAGCTGGCAAGCGAGCTGCATTGTTCATCAGCAATAACCGGGATCAGACCTTGTTCAATGGCAGCAAAGGCATCTTCACTGCTATGGGCTTTTCTGGCTGTTACGCCTTCGACTTCAACGGGATCACCGTATAAACATTGGGCAAAGGCGACGGTGCAACGAATCACTGTGGGTTGGGCAATGTCGGTCATCACAACTTTAAAGCCCGCATTATGCAGGCGAATAGCCACTCCCGTCGCAATATCGCCAGCGCCACGGATCATTACCAATTTGTTGCGATTGAGGCGGGTATCATCTTTCATTAACCCGCCAGAAGACTGATGTTTCACTTTGAGGACTTCAGCCATAATGCTGATGGCAATTTCTTCCGGTGTTTCTGCGCCAATATTGAAACCAATCGGCGAGTGAATAGCCTGGATATGGGCTTCGCTGACGTTACTTTTTCGCAAGTGATTGAATAATGTCTGTACTTTGCGGCGACTGGCCATCAGGCCGATATATTGGGTATCACAACCGACGACTTTGGTAATCGCATCTTGATCCTGGTGGTTAGTTGCAATAACCACAAAACTCTCTTTGTTAATATCCAGCTGGTCGATGGCATCATCCATCGTTTTGCCTAAAATGCGTTTGGTACCGGGGGGGAAATGCTCTTCGGCCAGGCTGTCTTCGTAAGCATCAGCAACGCTGATATCGAAACCTAAAACATGAGCCGCATGGGCAACGGCACGGTTTACGTGGCCGCCACCAATTAGTAATAGAGCCGGGCGCAGGCCGTAAACATCGATTGAAACCGTCATTGCGCCACCGCAGTCCATGCCCATCGCTTCCGGGCCGGTTCGAGTCATACGGCCTTTTACTACCCGGGGTTTCCTTTCTTGCAGGGCTTCAAGTGACTGTTCAATAACGTAGCGTTCGATCATGCCACCACCGACCGTACCGGTGATGGTACCGTCTGCCTTGATAATCATCTGTCCTGAATGACGAGGTGCCGAACCTCGGGTCTCGATGATGTTAGCAAACGCAAAAGGTATGTTTTGTTGTTCTAACAGAGCTGCCTGAGCAAAAATATTCATTAAATTTGACCTCTATATCGCGTAACGAGGTCAGGAGTTTCTCCTCGTTACAATGTCTTTTATCGGCGATAGATCGTGCATCGCAGCAAGCCAGATCGCATCAAGTTGGTGGGTTTGTGCGATGATCGTTTGCGCCAGCTGAGTCAGCTTTAAGTACGACGGCGCAAGATCAACTTTATTGACTAACCAGATCTTGATGGCATGGTTTGGAGCCTGCTTAAACATTCCATGTGGGTGCTCAATCAATCGACACAATATTCGGTGACCGATAGCGTCACCTTCCGAACATTGTGTAAGTGCAGAGAACGTGTTCCATCTGTGAACTCTCTCAGGACAAGCCCGAGAATGAATAATCTCTGCCCCTGTCACGCCGATCACCATATCCGAGTTAATTGGAATGCAAGGCTCATGCCCGGAAGGAGCCTTAATTGGCAAACACTTAGCTCCATCGGCTTCAATAATAAAAACTGTGAAAGGGGAGGTGTTTTTGAGCTGCTCAACAAGGTTTGGTGTGATCCCCGACACTTTGGTCTGCGCTTTGATATCACCGGTTTTACTTTCATTATTCGGCGCTATTTCACCTTGATAGCAAAAAGTGATAGCGGGTTTCGATTCTTGGTTTTGCAGGCGTGAAAGCAAAGCCGTTTCAGGGCTTTTTTCCGGGTGATTATTTTCAGCACAGATAAAATAATCTGCTTGTTCTGGTGCTGGTAAGTACATTTTTGTGGTGGTGGTGACCAGTACACAATGACCACGTTTTTTGAATTCTTGTGCCAGCCAAAATGCCGTGGATGTTTTACCGCCTCCACCCACGAGAGAGATGATAAAAGGCGCAGAAAAAGCGGCATCTAAAATGCTAGGAGTGATAGGGAGCTGTGGGATGTGTTCGGTTCTGCCGCGCATGGTGCCTCTCTTCTTATTTTTTAGTGTGCAGTGTTGCTCTGTTAATCTGGATCACTATAGTTAGCGGTGTTATTCAACTTGATACTAAGCAAAGTAAGATCTTACGAGCTAGAATTATTAACGGAAATTCAATGAGTAACCAACAGCAAGACGTAGATTGTGTGATGCCAGCTGCCGGTCTGTCTTCCCGAATGGGGAGCTGGAAAATGATGCTACCTTACCGTCACCATACGATCCTTGACGAGAGTATCGAAAATGCACTTCGCTTTTGTTCCCGGGTGATTCTGGTGGTCGGGCATCGTGGCAATGAGCTGATTGAACGGTATGAAAACAGTGCAAAAATCAGGGTTGTTGTGAACTCTGATTACCCGCAGGGCATGTTCAGTTCCATTCAGGCTGGTGTCAGTGAAGTACGCAGTGAGCACTTCTTTGTTTGTCATGGCGACATGCCGTGTGTGTCTGCTGACATCTATCAGCAAGTCTGGTCAGAGCGTGGAGAGCACACGGTATTTCCCGGTACCAAAGAGAAGCCGGGACATCCGGTGTTGTTACCAAAATCGATCATACCGGTCATTCAACGCTCAGAAATTGATGGGAAAATGAAGCCGCTTATCATGGCTAATAAGGTCAAATTTCTTGGCTTAGAGCAGTTAGATATTTACTTAGATGTCGACACGCCGGCGGCGTATCAGGCTGTGTGCGAGAGCGCACACCATAAGTATCAAATTGATAACTGAGATATCACTTCTATCAATTTGATAGCCGTTGTATCAACGCTATGAATTACCGCCGAGTAAAAAAAGCCAGCGGGGGAGTCGCTGGCTTTTGATCGGATTATGGTGTCATCGGTTAAAGCTGATCACATTAACCATTTCCACCAGATGAAGATGGCTAAGAAACCAAACAAGTAGGTCAGCCCGGCCCAAGATAAGACTCTCAGGCTTTTACTCAACGCCAATTCTTTAGGCAGATCCGCTTTCATTACTAATCGGTAGTTCAACAAGGCAAAGATAGGCGTTGTCATGAACGCCATGATCATAGCGAAATCGAGCATTGGCATTAATGCCGAGGTAAAGAACAGCAGGATCCCCATTGCAACACTACCGACTAACAACATCCAGCCTTGGTGGTAGCGGCGCTGTTCCAGTTCTTTCTTCTGTAACAACAGTTGTGCTTCTGCCAATGCACGGGAGTAGCCATCAATAACCGTGATCGTACTGCCGAAAATACAGAAGAAAGCGATAACGGCGATAAGGTAACGAGACCATTCACCAATGGTTGATGCGTACATGCTGACGAGTTGGTGTGAAAATCCAATACCTGAGCTTTTTAATTCCGTACCGTTACCGTGAAGTACCAATGCGCCCAGAGATAAGAAAACAATAGCCAATAATGCCGTTCCGATGTAGCCAACATTAAAATCAAAAAATGCTGATTTGGCCGTCACAGGTTGTTCTTTACGCTGACTCTTAAGCCACATTGACGTTAAACAAGAGATCTCGATTGGCGCAGGCATCCAGCCCATCATTACAACAAGAAATCCGATTGAAGCAATTGACCAGGCTGAAGGCGCCTCAAAATCAGCGGGTGCAACGCTGCCTTTACCCGCAGCAACGATCACAGCACCTACAGTGGCAATCACAAGAACCGTCATGATCACTTTTGACAGGCTATCGAGCGCTTTGTAATGACCGGCAAACAAAATGGCTAAACATGCAATCAGTACCACTCCCGCTAAAGTGGTCAGCGGCAGTTCTACAGGTAGGAAGTACCCAAGTAAACTAGCACTAAATAAAAGTAACGCCGCGGTGTTGATCACGGCAGATATGGCATTAAGGCCAGTAAAAAGCCATAAATAACCACGTCCCATTTGACTATAACCTTGGATCAGGCTTTGACCTGTTCCCATGGTGTACTGCACGCCTGCTCGAAAAAATGGGTACTTGAAGAAGTTGACGAGCAAAATCAGGCCGGCAAGCTGCCAACCATAAATGGCACCGGATTTGGTTGATGCTACAAGATGAGAACCACCAACGGCGGCGGTTGCCATCATAATACCGGGGCCTAATGACCGAATCAGTTGTTTTAATCGATCTATACTGGGTTCAACTTGGACGTTTGCTGTACTTTCCATGATTACATCCTGATATTGTTATTATATTTCAGCCAGCCCCTTAATCAGTGATTGAATGAGCTGGCGGAATAAATTTATCTTTGATTTTGGTTTGATAGGATTTAACGTATTCTTTTGATTTGAGGTTGTTTTCAACACTCTCATTCCATTTTTCGCAGTTTTAGATGTGATTAGCAAACGCGCCAAAAACCAAAAAAGCATATATCACCAATATAATCGAGTAGTGCAGGGTTAAGTTCCAACGCAAGAGATTGGAACTAATCGTTTATTAGGTGGTGGCATGTTAAAAAACGATAATAAAATTATTAATAATCAGTGTGTTTTAACTCAAGGTAAACTGACCTTAATACTGACTCTACTTAAAGCTGAATCGGTAGATTCGTTCGATAAGATCAATCTGAACACGTTAGGTTTGCTTTAATCCGAAAAGAGATCCCAGATAACCGCCAGATAAGGTGTGAGAAAGTAAGTAAACCTACTTGTCTGGCGGTTTATTAGATGGCGACTGTTTGGCAGCATTCATATTCTGTGGCTTTATTGCCCCGTTCAGAGGGCATGCTGCTGCTTAGATTCGATGGGAAAGACGGAATTCTGAGCCTTGGCTGAATTTTTTGCGATAAGCCCAATTTTTAGCAACAGTCCCCGCCATATCCAAACTAATGGCTAGTTTGGCCCCGTTAATATTTCTATTCAACTGACTTTACGAATTCTTTCCATTTGATTCATAAATCAATATTTTACGTAGCAGGTTGGTTAGTTGATCTTGTTCTTTTGACGTTAATACACTCAGCATATTGTCCATGTTTTCTACATGGGCGTTTAGCGCAGTATCAACAATCTCAATGCCTTTTTTAGTCAATGTGACTTTGCAGCTTCGTCTGTCTTGTTCGCTTGAAATTCGCTCTACCAGTCCTTCTTTTACCAACTGCTCTATACGCGTACTGACCGCGCCCGAAGAGATCATCAAGGTTTTGTATAGCTCTGTCGGCGTGATACCTGATGGATCGTTACGACGCATTGTTGCTAAGATATCAAACTCGATACTGCTTAAACCATGTTCTTTGAACACCTTATCCATTTTCGTTTTCCAAGCATTACTGGTTCGGCGCAGCCGCCCAACAACACCCATTGAAGAGCAGTCTAGATCGGGTCTGACTTTTTCCCACTGAGCCAAAATGGAATCGACGCTATCCGATGGCATTTTTATCTCCCACATAAATATCTTATCAAAAAGATACTTGATCGAAAATCAAATATCTATTACTTTGTGGTAAGTATCTTTTTTGAAAGATACATTTGTTTGAGTTAATGGAGCGGTGGCATGAGTGGATTACATCAGATAAAGACAATCGTTTTGACGGCTATAGCGCCGATTGTGTGGGGAAGTACTTATATCGTTACTACAGAGTTGTTGCCACCGGAAAGTCCGTTGCTGGCATCAACCATTCGTGCTTTGCCTGCAGGCGTGTTATTGGTGCTCATTAGCAAGGCTTTTCCAAGTGGACTTTGGCTGCTACGCCTTGCGCTGCTTGGATTTCTAAATATCGGTTTGTTTTTCTACTGCCTATTTTTCGCCGCAACCTATTTGCCTGGTGGTATGGCGGCGATGGTTATGTCTATACAGCCTGTCGTCGTGATTCTACTGAGCAGGAAATGGCTCAATTCAGAGTTGACTCCGGTTCAACTTCTGGCAAGTGTGGTTGGGATCGTGGGGATAGCTTTACTGGTCATAAATGGTTCTGCGCAGCTCAACACTACTGGTCTTGTGGTTGCTTCTGTCGGCACATTGAGTATGGCTTCTGGTGTTGTATTGACGAAAAAATGGGGCAGACCTAAAGGTATTACGTTGCTGGGTTTTACGGGGTGGCAGCTGTTTTTTGGTGGAGTCATGTTACTTCCTGTCGCTTTATGGGCAGAAGGGCTACCTAGTCACTTGAGTTTGCCAAACTATATTGGATACCTGTATCTGAGCGTTATAGGTGCGATTTTAGGTTACTTCTTATGGTTTCGCGGGATAGAAAAGCTGCCGCCTATTACTGTTTCTTTTCTCGGCTTTCTCAGTAGCGTATCTGCATGCATCTTGGGTTACGTAGTGCTCGATCAAACCCTGACATGGCTTCAGCTGTTAGGCGCAGCTTTTGTCCTAATTGCTATCGTTCTGGCTATGCCAACTGTAGCTACCTCGTCAAATAAATCCAATCACTTACCTTTGTGCCACTTTTTAAAAAGGAATTAAGATGAACATTACAATTGTATCTGGCAGTCAACGCACTAACTCGCAGAGTCTAAACGTAGCTCGCTATTTGGAGTCACTTTCTTTAGAGCTGTTCGATAAGGCTAATATTTTGGACTTGCATCAGCTCAACTTACCATTTTGGAACGAAGGTGTTTGGCAACAGACCGAAGAGTGGCTGCAATGGGCGCCAATTGCCGAAATGCTTAAACAATCGGATGCTGTGGTTCTGATTACTCCTGAATGGCACGGAATGGCGACTCCAGCGCTTAAGAACTTTTTGCTGCTGACAACAGATGAAGAGCTTGCCCATAAACCAGTGCTACTGGTGAGTGTGTCCGCTAGTGTAAATGGAGTCTATCCGATTAGTGAACTGCGCATGACTGGCAACAAGAACAATCACGCGTGCTTTTTACCCGATCATCTAATCTTTCGAAATGTTGAAGAGTTGCTGACGGCCGAGCACCAGTGCACCGACCAAATAATGCATCAGCGCAATCAGTACACAATGGCATTACTTGCCAGTTACGCTCAAGCACTGGCTCCGGTATATCGCGATATGATCTCGGCAGGGAAGGCATTTCGCTACGGTATGTAAGATAAAAGATGGCACCGCACGGTGCCTAATTTTTCATTTCAGTGGCTTAGGTATTCCGGAGGGACTTGTTGCAAATAATCAGATAAAGCAGCTCTACCCAGTGATGGGCTTAATGATTACTGGTAAACAACTTCACTATTGAAGAGACGATTTATAAAAGTGGATCTCTCCCGCACAAGGGGTTTACGTTCATCATGACGAAGCCAGAGAGACATAAAATTAATATTTTAATGCACCACTTAGGATTGAATATAAATTTCATGAATAATATTTCGTCAACATCTTCATTTGTGTGATAAATGTCGCGTTTATCAAATTTTCTATATTTTCCACCTGTGATTTTATTTTCCCTTATTTTAATCTGTGTCAGTCTTATGAACTATTTATGATGGCTAAAAAACAGGGTAACAGATATTTTAATTCATCTCTCATAACGCCTGTAAATTGAATTCAGGAATGACGTTAATTGTTAGTATCCTAAATACACCTCTGCAGATTATTGATGCAGTGCTGAACCATCCAAAATCGCGATCGAAAAGAGATAATAACAGTTTTTTATACTGACAATAGGCGGTTCGTGACTAAAAAGATGTTATGGTGGCATTTTTACTCACGGGGGAATATACCAACTTTTTTGGGGAAGATTCGCAATGTAAACATATAAATCCTGTCTGGTTTAAGATGAAAACGGACGTTGTACGATCACAAAAGTTCGACGAATTATAATATGACCACTCTATCAATGATTGATATTAAAGTATCGGGAAATGGAAAGTTTCCACCCGCGAACTATGTGAATAATATTTCACTGACTATATTTGCGATATAACCGACATAATTAAAATTGATAACATAATATTTTACTGGTGATTATTAGATATATTTAAGAACTAAATCTACATTTTAGGGGTTTTTATGGAAATTGCTGAAAGTTCAAAAAAAACAATTCAATTCCCAACTGCTTTTACAATTTTATTCATAATAATGTTAGTAGCAATTGGCCTTACCTGGATTGTACCAGCAGGCTCATACTCAAAACTATCTTATAACTCAAATGAAAACACCTTACAGGTTGTCAGCCCCTTTGGGGATGTAACAACGGTAGCCGCAACTCAAGATGAACTAAAAAAGCTTGATATCAATATAAGCATAGATCAGTTCGTCAATGGCACAATTCGCAAGCCGATAGCGATACCTGAGACTTATCATCAGTTAGAACAGTCTCCAAAAGGGTTAGGCGATGTGGCTGTAAGTATGGTTGAAGGGACCATTGAAGGTGCAGATATTATTGTTTTCATCTTGATTTTGGGAGGCATGATTGGAGTCATCAATAAAACCGGAGCATTTAACGCAGGGCTGATAACGTTGTCAGAAAAAACGAAAGGACGTGAATTTTTATTCGTAGCCTTAGTCTGTATCGTTATGGCGTTAGGAGGGACAACTTGTGGCTTGGAAGAAGAAGCGGTTGCTTTTTACCCAATTCTTGTTCCGATTTTTCTGGCTCTTGGTTTCGACTCTATCGTTTGTGTTGGTGCTATATTCCTTGCCGCGTCAATAGGTACGGCATTTTCAACAATCAACCCATTCTCGGTGGTCATTGCATCTAATGCCGCTGGCATTTCCTTTACAGAAGGCTTAGGCGTCAGGACGTTTGGCTTAGTTGTTGGAACGACGACGGTTATAGGTTATTTGTACTGGTATTGTAAGAAAATAAAAGCTGACCCTTCATTTTCTTATACTTATTCAGACAGGGAGTCTTTTAAAGAGCGTTTTTTGAAAAATAACAACCTGGCAGAAAAAGTACCATTCACCTTACGTCGAAAAATAATTTTAACTTTATTTGCGATAGCGTTCCCCATGATGGTTTGGGGGGTTTCAATGGGGGGGTGGTGGTTCCCGCAAATGGCAGCATCTTTCCTAACCATTGCCATTATAATTATATTTATCTCTGGGCTTAAGGAGAAGGAAGCCGTAGAAGCCTTTACCCAAGGGGCATCTGAGTTAGTCGCGGTATCATTAATTATAGGCATGGCTCGTGGTGTAAATATCGTTCTTGAACAAGGAATGATTTCAGACACCATCTTAGCTTATGCCTCAGATTTGGTTTCAGGCATGCATGGCAGTGTATTTGCTGTTTCTCAAATGTTTGTCTTCTTCCTTCTTGGATTAGTCGTTCCATCTTCATCAGGCCTGGCAGTATTAGCGATGCCAATCATGGCTCCACTTGCCGATACTGTGAGCATACCTCGTGATATTGTTGTTTCAGCATATAACTGGGGTCAGTATGCCATGCTATTTTTAGCTCCAACAGGGCTGGTATTAGTAACTCTACAGATGCTTGATATTCCATTTAACAAGTGGGTGAAGTTCGTGCTTCCTATCGTTATTTTCTTACTTGGCTTTGGTTCCCTACTGTTGGTTGCTCAAGTGATGATGCTTTAATTACTCCTTGCCTCTTGATGTAAGAAGCAACAACACGTGTATATACATAGCCACGTTAATTAAAAAATTAACGTGGCTTTAATCATTTTTTCGGTCATAAACCGTCAGATAAGGACCTTGCAAACACAATGACGCCAAACGCCATCGTTTCATCCACACAGACTCATCGTGGCAGATCGATGAAACCTACATCAAAGTGAAGGGGAAGTGGCACTAGCTTTATCACTATCATCTTAATAATTATCAAAGTGATAAATCTTTATTGATTTGATAGGTAATTCATCCGTATTAATAATCATACTCATTTACCACTTGTTTTTGTTCTATTTAGATAAATTTCCCACCTTGAGCTGATTCACATAATGATCCTGACTTTCGACATGGGTCACGAATTTCCGTCTTCATTACAATGTTTTTAAAGTTTGGCGCAGTAGTTGCTCAATTGAATTCAAAACGAGGTAACGAGCGAATTGTTACTTTTTACATCTGAGCCCTACGCATTGCACTAAATTGATGTGCTGGTTGTGTAAAAAACAAGAAAAATACAGCATCAAGGAGATTTATCATGGGAGACATCATGCGCCCCGTTCCGTTTGGCGAGCTACTCAACCGAATTTTCAGTGAGTATAAAGAAAGCCAATCGATTTTCGGGATCCCATCGAAGCAGTTTTATCGCAAGGAAAACACCAAAGATTTAAAAGTTTGGGATGAACACTATGAAACACCGGTAGGCCCAGCCGCCGGACCTCATACGCAACTGGCACAAAATATCATCTGTTCCTGGCTGGCTGGTGGCCGTTTCATGGAGCTGAAAACAGTTCAGAAGCTGGATACGCTGGAAATTGCCAAGCCGTGTATTGATGCCGAAGATGAGTGCTTTAATACTGAATGGTCAACAGAGTTCACGCTTACCAAGGCTTATGATGAATATCTGAAAGCATGGATTGCGCTGCATTTGCTAGAGGAAGTGTTTGATCCCCGCACTGAAGGGGAAGATAAGTCTTTCATCTTTAATATGAGTGTCGGCTACGATCTGGCCGGTATTCAGACTGCTCCGATGCAGGCGTATATCGACGATATGGTTGATTCCAGCAAGCATGAAAAATTCCATGCCTATATTGCTGAACTGAAAGCTTTTATTGCCGATCCTGAATTCATTAAAACCTATGGCTTTGAGCACCGTTTAGAGCGCCTGCAACATTTGGCAGACTCTATCCCGGCTCAATTGACGCGTGGTGTGACGCTTTCCACCATGCATGGTTGCCCGCCAAATGAAATCGAAGCGATCTGTCGTTATATGATTGAAGACAAGGGTATTAATACCTTTGTTAAATTAAACCCGACGCTGTTGGGGTATGAGCGTGTGCGCGGCATTCTGGATAATGCCGGGTTTGATTACATTGCGCTTAGCGAAGAATCATTCAGCCATGATCTTCAGATTGAAGATGCCAAGGCCATGCTGCACCGTCTGGTGGATTCGGGTAAAGCCCGAGGCATTGGTTTTGGGGTGAAGCTGACCAATACCTTGGGTACGCTAAACCGTAAAGGGGTCTTACCTGACAAAGAAATGTACATGTCAGGCCGTGCTCTGTTCCCGCTATCGATCAATGTGGCGCTGGAACTGTCTCGTGAATTTAACGGCATGTTACCGATTTCTTATTCAGGTGGTGCCAGCAAATTCAACATTAAAGAGATTTTCGAAACCGGCATCCGGCCAATTACGATGGCAACCGATCTGCTTAAGCCGGGTGGTTATCTGCGTTTGGCTGATTGTGCCAAAGAGCTGGAAACAAGTAATGAATGGAACATGCAGCAAGTCGACTTAGTCAAACTTGAAGCATTAGCGGCGAAATCGCTGGTAGCAGATTACGCCCAGAAAGAATGGCGTGGTCCGGAAGAGATCAGCGTGAAGAAAGCGGTGCCACTGACTGACTGTTATATTGCCCCTTGTGTGACCGCGTGTCCGATCAGTCAGGATATTCCTGAATACATTCGCCTGATGGGCCAGCATCAGTACACAGAAGCCTTGGAAGTGATTTATTCGCGCAATGCGCTGCCAGCCATTACCGGTCATATTTGTGATCACCAGTGTCAATACAACTGTACCCGTCGTGACTACGAAGGGGCATTGAACATTCGTGAAATGAAGAAAGTGGCATTGGCAAAAGGCTGGGAAGGCTATAAAGCGAAATGGCATCAGCCGGATTTAGACCGTGAAAAGCATCCTGTTGCGGTGATCGGTGCTGGCCCTGCTGGCTTGTCTGCGGCCTACTTCATGGCGCGTGCGGGTCATCCTGTAACCGTGTTCGAGAAAGAGCAAAACGCAGGCGGGGTGGTTAAAAACATCATTCCTCAGTTCCGTATTCCGGCTGAGGTGATCCAGCACGATATTGATTTCGTTCAAGCACATGGCGTAAATATCGAATATGGCTGCAATCCGAACCTGACCGTCGATACACTAAAATCCAGCGGCTACAAGTATATCTGCCTGGGTATAGGTGCCGATAAAGGCAATCCAATCTCACTGTCTGGCGACAACACGAACGTCTTCAAATCATTGGAATTTTTGCGTAGCTTCAACGATGGCGAGAAGCTTCCTCTTGGTGAACATAAACAGGGTAAACATGTTGCCGTTGTCGGTGCCGGTAATACCGCGATGGACAGTGCGCGCGCAGCATTGAAAGTCGATGGCGTGGAAAAAGTCACCATCATATACCGCCGTACGATTGCTGAAATGCCAGCATACAAAGAAGAGTATGAAGAAGCGGTTGAAGATGGCGTGCAGTTCATGTTCCTGACCAATCCTGAGCAGTTCGATGCAGACGGTAAGCTGACAGCCCGTGTGATGGAATTAGGTGAGCCTGATGAAAAAGGACGTCGCCGTCCGGTGGCAACCGATAAGACTGTGGAATTGCAGGTCGACGCCCTAATCACAGCGGTGGGTGAGCAAAGTAACCGTGATGTGCTGACTCGCATCGGTATCCCTATGGGTGACGATGGCTGGCCTGCGGTTGATAGCGAAACGTGTGAAACCGCGGTTGAAAACGTGTTCCTGATGGGGGATGCCAATACCGGTCCGTCATCCATCGTATCGGCTATCTCTGGTGGCCGTAAAACGGCAACGACCATTCTGGCTCGCGAAGCACAGAGCGAACAAGAAAACGATGTGAAATCTCAGGTTCATGCAGATGATGTTTACGCTCGTAAAGGGGATATTCAGGTCAAACTGATTGCCGCTAGCGAACTTGAAGCTGCAGACCATGAAGCGTTCATTGAACAAGAAGCAAAACGCTGCCTGGAATGTTCATATATCTGTAGCAAGTGTGTGGATGTGTGTCCTAACCGCGCCAATATCTCATTGCCAATTCCTGGCTTTAAAGATCAGTATCAGACCTTGCATCTTGACGCTTACTGTAATGAATGTGGTAACTGTGCGCAGTTCTGCCCATGGGATAGCAAGCCTTATAAAGATAAGTTCACCCTGTTCAACCTGCGCGGTGACTTTACTAATAGCACCAACGCCGGCTTCTACATCGAAGGTTCAGAGGTGTTAGTGCGCAGTCAAGGTGAAATCTATACCTTCAGTATTAACGAAAAGAGTGAACTTGATATGCCAGAGGCGTTGGCCGATGAGGCAACTATCATCAGCTATGTGCATGCAAACCATCACTACCTTCTTGGCAAAGTGGATGTTTAGGTGAGGAGTAAGGGAATGTTATTACTTAAAAATGCAACGGCCGTGCAATTTGAACCCGCTTTCATTAAAGAAGGGGTGGATATCGCGATTAATGGCAGCACGATTATAGAAATTGGTGCCAATCTGGCGGCGAAGTACCCAGATGCCATCGCCAAGGATATGAAGGGTAAATTAGTCATGCCGGGTATTGTGTGCTCGCACAATCACTTCTATTCAGGCCTGGCTCGCGGCGTGATGGCTGATATTAAGCCAAGTCCTGACTTTATCTCCATCCTGAAGAATCTGTGGTGGCGAATGGACCGTGCCCTGGATGAGGAAGCGGTATATTACAGCGGCTTGATTTGTTCACTGGAAGCGATTAAAAACGGCTGTACATCGGTGATTGATCACCATGCGTCACCGAACTATATTGCCGGTTCATTGAACACCTTGCGTAAAGGGTTCTTAAAGGCAGGGTTGCGCGGCATGACCTGTTTTGAAACTACCGACCGCAATGGCGGTATGAAAGAGATGGCGGCCGGGGTTGAAGAGAACATTGCGTTTGCTCAGCTGATCGACAGTGCCAAGGCCCAAGGTGACGAACCTTATCTGGTTGAGTCCCACATCGGTGCTCATGCTCCGTTTACTGTGACCAATGACGGTTTGTCGATGATGGCGGAAGCTGTGCAGGCAACCGGACGCGGTATTCATGTGCATGTCGCTGAAGACAGATATGACGTTACTCATAGCCACCATCATTACAGTCAGGACATTGTTGAACGCTTGGATAGCTTCGGTCTGATCAACGAAAAAACCTTACTGGCGCATGGCTTGTTCTTATCGGATCGCGATATCGATATCCTTAACGCAAAAGATGGCTTCTTAGTCCACAATGCCCGTTCAAATATGAACAACAACGTGGGCTATAACCATAAACTGACACGCTTCAAGAACGTGGCTCTGGGTACAGACGGTATCGGTGCGGATATGTTTGAAGAGCTAAAATTTGCCTTCTTCAAGCACCGTGATGCGGGCGGTCCGTTATGGCCAGATAGCTTCTTGCGTAATCTGTGGAACGGAAATGAAATACTGGCGCGTAACTTCGGGGCGAAGTTCGGTCGCTTAGAGGCAGGCAATAAGGCCGATCTCACGATTCTGGATTACACCAGCCCAACGCCGTTTGTCGCCGATAACCTGCCGGGTCATATCGCCTTTGGTATCAATGCCGGTAACGTCAATAGCGTAATGGTTGAAGGACGCTTTGTGTTAGAAGACCGCGCCTTCCCATTCGATATTGCGCCAATCTATGCCGAAGCAAGCAAAGTCGCGCAGCGTTTATGGAAAACGATGGATCAATTAAACTAAGGTGAGATCCCGATATGGAAACGGTCAATACTAAATTCAAGTGGGCAGAAGCCACAGGAAATGCAAAGTATATTGCCGATCGCCATTTCGAGGGACTATTAGAAGGGCGGTTCTACCGCTCTTCTTGCCCTAGAGGCGTGATCAAATCCGTACATATACCGGCGTTGCCCGAAGGTTATCATCTGTTTGGAGCCAAAGATGTTCCCGGGCAAAATGTGCTGCCAATCGTCGAAATTGATTGGCCAGCCTTTGCTGAGAATGAAGTCCGTTATGTGGGTCAGGTGGTGTTTTTGCTGGTCGGTGAAAACCCCGATGTGCTTGAGCAACTGATCCAGCAGATATCCATCGAATATCAACCGCTGACACCCGCTTATACGGTTGCTCAGTCCCAGGCGATGATTGATGGTCCGATCCACTGCACAAATAATATTCTTGATACCCATGCCTTAACCAAAGGCGATATCGACGCAGGATTTGCCCAGGCAGTCACTATCATTGAAGAGACCTGCAGTACCGGTTATCAGGAGCATATTTATCTCGAAACCCAGGGAGTGGTTGGCTACCCCAAAGATGGAAAAATAGTGATCGAAGGTTCGATGCAATGCCCATGGTACGTTCACCATTGCATGGGTGTGGTGCTCGGTCACGATCATGTACGAGCGATCCAGTGTCCGACTGGTGGCGGATTCGGTGGTAAAGAAGATTATCCGGATGTGCTGGCAGGTCCGCTGGCGGTTGCGGTCGAAAAATTGCAGCGTCCGGTACGTATCGTACTTGAACGCAGTGAAGATATAGCCTTCACCTCGAAGCGTCATCCCGCCGAGTTCCGTTATCGCACCGGAATCGATAAACACGGTAAGATTGTCGCGATGGATATCCAGTTTGATGTTAATTCAGGTGCTTATCTGAGCTTGTCTGGTATCGTACTGCAGCGTTCAATCACAACCGCAACCAATGTCTATGATATTCCGAATGTTCGCGTTGAGGGCCATGCATGGGTAACGAATACTGTCCCTACCGGTGCATTCCGTGGCTTCGGCTCGCCGCAAACCTGCTTTTGTATGGAAACCCACATCAACCATGTTGCTAAGCGTCTAAAGCAAGATCCGGTTGAATTTAAGCAACGTCATCTCTTAACCACTGAATCAACCACGTTAACGGGCGCTGCGATTTTTGGCGATCTGGTGTTAGAAAAAATGTTGGAGCGGGCACTTAGCCTGTCTGATTATCGTAACAAGAACGACGAAATTGCCGCTCAGCCAGCCGATAGTATGAAGCGTAAAGGTATCGGGCTGGCAATCTTTCAGCACGGCTGTGGTTTTGCCGGTGACCTGGAAGATACGTTAGTGCGGGCGAAGGTTCGCCTGATCAAGTTAGCCAACGGCCAGCTGCAAATTCTGGCGTCGAACACCGATATTGGTCAGGGGCTCAGCCTGACATTCCGTAAAATTGTAGCCGAAACGCTTAATAAGCCGCTCGATGACATTCACCTGGCAGTGCCTGATACCGGTGTTGTCCCTGATTCTGGCCCGACCGTGGCTTCCCGATCTATTTTGATTGTGGGTTATTTGCTAGAGAAGGCGGCGCAAAAAATGCAGTCCCGATGGATTGACGGCGAGCATCAGGAAATCGAGGAAATCTACCGCAAGCCTGACTATCACGTATGGGATCAGAGTACGTATCAAGGCAATGCCTATCAGGCAACCAGTTATGGTATCAACGTGGTGGAAGTGGAAGTCGATATGGCAACCGGCGAATCGGCTATTATCGGCGCCTCGGCAGTTTATGACATTGGTAAAGCGATTGATGAGCGGGTGTTTAAAGGCCAGATTGATGGCGGATTGGTGCAAGCCCTGGGTTACGGTAGTTGCGAAAAAATGGAACTGAACGCTGATGGCGTGTTTGCTCAGAAAACCATGGCAGATTACGTGATCCCGACCGCTCTTGATGTACCGATGATCCAAAGTGAATTAGTTGATAACCCTTATCCGTACGGGCCAAATGGCGCAAAAGGAGGGGGTGAGCTGACGCATAATGGTGGAGCCGCCGCTTTCGCTGCGGCAGTTGAATCCGCCATTGGCAAGCCGCTGTCTTCAATTCCGGTGACACCTGAAAAAGTGTGCGAAGCCCTTTATGGCGATGAGCATGGAGCACAGTATGAAAATTGAGTTTGTTCTTAACGGTGAACAGGTCGCTGTCGATGTCGATCCAATGCAATCGCTGCTGGTTACGTTACGGGGTAACCTGATTAAAACGGCAACCAAAGAAGGTTGCGGTGAAGGTGAGTGCGGTGCCTGCTCCGTGCTGTTTAATGAGCGGCTGGTAAATGCCTGTATGTTTCCGATTGCTCAGGCCGAAGGCGCGAACATAATGACATTGGAAGGTCTGAAACAGACCGAGAAAGGCCAGTGTGTGATTGATGCGTTACTTGAAGCCAAGGGCGTTCAGTGCGGTTTTTGTACCCCGGGAATGGTGTTGGCGCTTTATGCTCTGCTGGAGCAAAACAGTAATCCGAACGAGAATCAGATACGTACTGCCATTTCCGGGAACCTGTGCCGTTGTACCGGTTACGGCATGATTGTCGATGCGGCCCGTATCGCGGCAACCAAAGGAGAAGGATTATGGTAGCGGTTTATCGTCCTGATACTTTAGCGCAGGCTCTTGATTGGATAGCGGTGGGGAAGCATACCTTATTTTCCGGCGGCACTGATTTGATGGTCCAGCATGCGGTACGATCAGGTCTGACACCTGTTTTTAAGCAGGATGTGGTGTTTCTTGATGCGATTGAAGAGCTGAAGCAGATCGCTCCGATCGAAAATGGGATCTCTATTGGTGCAGAGTGCAGCCTGGCGGATATCGAACAAGATCCTCTGGTACCGGATATCGTGCGTCAGGGGGTGGCGAATATTGCTGCGCCAGCATTACGAAACCGGGCAACCATGGCGGGGAATATTTGCAATGCGTCGCCCGCCGCTGACTCATTGCCGGCGCTATGCCTGTTAAATGCGACTGTGGTGTTGTCTTCACTGCGTGGTCAGCGTGAAATGGCCATTGCCGATTTCATTACCGGCCCGGGTAAAACAGTGCTACAAGATGATGAAATTTTAAGCCATATCAACGTACCGCAATCCGACTTACCGATAGTGTTCTATCACAAGGTCGGAACCCGGGCGGCGAATGCCTTAACCAAACTGTCGGTCGCCGGCCTTGCTAAAGTGGCTGACGGGCAGGTTGTTGACTGGCGTGTTGCCTTTGGCGCGGTGGGTCCTAAAGTAGTGAGAAGCCGTGAGTTAGAACAGTTGATCATTGGTCAGCCAGTTTCGATGCTTGGTGAGCCGTTGTTCGTCGGTAACATTCTGGAGCAGTACAGCAAAATCATTCGCCCGATTGATGATCAGCGTTCAACTGCTCTGTATCGTCATCGTACTTCTCTCAATCTATTAAGGCGCTGGTTAACACAAGTCAGCACCGCGTAGTCATTGCTGGGCTATTATTGTCCAATTGTATTTAGGGTATTAATTTAATTAATACCCTTTTTTGAATCTGTTATTTGTCGCGTTAAAATCAATGAGTCTTTCCGCTAGCACTATCAGTACTATCACTATCAATTTGATAGCAAAGTTATTATTTTGATAGGGAATAACAGGGTATTGATAATTAATCTTATTTACCGCCATATTCGGAAATCTGACACCGCTCTAACACTGTTTATGAAGCTTGACGCACCTCTCAAATCACGCCTGAATTCTGACCACGCTCACGAATATCATTTCTTATTTGGGGCTTTTTCAAGTTTGGCTTAATAGTTGCCTTTTTACCTTTCAAATACGATGGGTTTAAGTAAGAGATTGAAACTTTCGCCTATTTATCACTCCTTATTCCGATTGATATGAAAATTTTAACAATAATCAGAATTCAATGAAGGTAAGAAAAATGATTGAACACTACTTGAAGCCTGACACTACCGCGCAAGCAATCGAATTGATGCAGCAGCACCTTGGTGCTGCAACCTATTTTGCCGGAGGATCAAAACTAAACGCCGCGCCAACAAAAACCGAAAAGACAGTTGCCATCTCTCTTACCAATCTGGCGTTAGATAAGATTGAGCAACAGGGTGAAGCGCTTCACATCGGTGCAATGTGCCGTCTTCAGACCATGATTGATAGTGAGCTAATACCCGTTGCCTTAAAACAAGCAGCGGGCTTTATTTATTCTCGTCATGTGCGCAATCAGGCCACCATCGGTGGTGAAATTGCGGCGGTACAGGATGAAGCATTACTGCTACCCAGCTTAATCGCACTGAAAGCCAAACTCGAACTGGCTGAATCAGGTGAAATGGATATTGAAGAATATATCGCCAGCGATAAGCGCGGATTAATTACTAAAGTGATTATCCCCAACGTTAATTTAATGTGTTTGGGTTATAACATTACTCGCTCGGCCGCAGGACTTTCCATTGTAACGGCTGCTGTGTCGGTAGCGAAAAATGGAGAGAAGATTATTGCGCTGGAAGGCGTCGCTCCGACACCGGTTCGGTTACGTGATGTTGAGAGTCAGGACTTAAAAGGCGAGTTACTGGAACAAGCTGTGGCTGATGCCATCTACCCGGAAGCCGATATAAGAGGAAGTGTGGAATACAAGCGTTATATCGCGGGTGTTGTTGTCACTGATTTACTTGCTGAATGTCAGCATTTGGCAGAGGAGGCGTAATCATGACTATCACCTTTACTCTTAATAACCGCTCTCAGGAACTCAATTGCAAAGCGGGTGAAAATGTCCAGAAAGTGTTGCACGGCTTGGGGCTGCACTCAGTACGCAACAGTGATGACGGTTTTGGTTTTGCCGGCTCTGACGTTATTTTACTGAACGGAAAACTGGTCAATGCATCTTTGCTGATCGCAGCACAATTGGAAGGTGCGGAAGTGAAGACGGCTGAATCACTCAGCACGCACAATAAGTTGAGTGTCGTTCAGCAGGCGATGATCGATGTCGGTGTTGTCCAGTCGGGTTATAACGATCCGGCGGCAGCCTTGATCTTAACCGAGTTGCTTGAACGCATAGAGATGCCGAGCCGTGAGGAGATCGATGATGCGCTGTCCGGTTTATTCAGCCGCGATGCCGGTTATCAGCAGTTCTACCAGGTGGTGGAGTTGGCGGCGAAGCGTAAAAATTCGCCAGAGTATACAGAAGACGTTGCGCCAGAATTTTGCGATGAGCTGGACGTGATCGGCAAAGTGAGCCCGAAAGACGATTCAGTGAAAATGGTTCAGGCCAAGCCTTGTTATGTAGAAGATCGCATTCCGGCGGATGCCTGTGTCCTTAAGGTGCTGCGCAGTCCACATCCCCATGCATGGATCAAACGACTGGACGTGAGCAAAGCTGAGGCTCTGGAAGGGGTTGTTCACATCATCACTCATGAAAACTGTCCGGATATTCCTTACACCCCGGGCGGCCAGACAGGCCCTGAGCCGTCACCGCTTGATCGTCGTATGTTCTGTCAGAAGCTGCGTCATGTGGGTGACCGTGTCGCCGCTGTGGTTGCAGAAAGTGTTGAAATTGCAGAAGCCGCGCTGAAACTGATTGATGTTGAATACGACGTGCTGAAGCCGGTCATGAGTATCGACGAAGCACAAGCTGCCGATGCGCCGATTATTCATAATGAACCAATTGAGTATATGGCGGGCGCACCTGCCGATTTGGAAGAGCAGAACAAAAATGCCGATCCGCGTGAAGGCAAACTGATTGTCAACTTCCCGATTGGCTGTGAGCCGCGCAAGAACATTGCCGCTTCTGTTAAAGGTCAAATCGGTGATATCGACCAGGGGTTTGCCGATGCAGACGTGATCTTAGAACGTACATACGAGTCTAAGCAGGCACAGCAGGCACCGACAGAAATGCACATCTGTTATGCCTATATGGATGGTAACCGCGTTGTTATGCACGCCTCAACACAGGTACCCTTCCACGTTCGCCGCCAGGTAGCGAAGATCCTGGGGATCAAACAGAACCGTGTTCATGTAGTTAAAGAACGTGTCGGCGGCGGCTTTGGCTCCAAGCAGGACATCCTGGTTGAAGACTTAACAGCGTTTGCTACCTTCACAACCGGCCGTCCGGTTTATCTGCACTATACCCGTGAAGAAGAGTTCACCGCGTGTTCAACTCGCCACGTTGCCAAGGTGAACCTGAAAGTGGGGATGAAAAAAGACGGTACGTTGACGGCGATCGACATGGATTTCCAGGCCAATACCGGCCCTTATGGCAACCACGCCTTAACCGTACCTTCAAATGGTCCTGCGCTGTCACTGCCGCTTTACCCGATTGATAACGTGCGCTTTAAGGTCACGACATATTACTCAAATATCTGTCCGACCGGTGCCTACCAGGGCTATGGTGCACCAAAAGGCGTGTTTGCCTTAACCATGATGCTGGCAGAGCTGGCCGAAGAGCTGGATATGGATCTGCTCGATATCATCGAGAAGAACCGTGTTCACGAAGGGGATGCGCTGAAGATTAAAGGAGCCGTGGGCGAGGGTGATCTTCCTGCAGAGCCGCCTCGCGTACTCTCATGTGCGCTGGACGAAGTGTTGCGACAGGGACGTGAAGCATTCGGCTGGGATTTGCCAAAAGAAGACTTAGGTTCAGACTGGACCGTAGGTCGTGGTGTTGCCATTATCCAGCAGAAATCAGGGATCCCCGATATCGATCAGGCAAACTGTAAGGCTAAACTCGCCTCTGACGGTACCCTGATCGTCCACTCCGGCGGTGCCGATATCGGAACCGGTCTGGATCTTGTGGTCGGCAAAATTGCTGCCGAAACGCTGAAGATGCCGCTAGAAGAAATTACGGTGATCTCGGGCGATACCGACCACTGCCCGTTTGATAAGGGGGCTTATGCTTCTTCCGGTACCTGCTTCTCTGGTAATGCCGCGAAGAAAGCGGCGGAAGCAATGCGCGAGCGTATCTTGATCTGTGGTGCTGAAATGCTGGGTGAAGAGGTTGCTGATGTGAAACTGGTCTTCCCGGCAACGGTAGAAGGCAAAGACGGCAAGCAAGTTACCTTCGGTGACATTGCCCATCAGGCTGAAGGCGGTAAGGGCTGGGGCCAATTGCTGACCAGCGGTAGTTTCATTACTTCTGATTTTGCCTTCCCTTATGGCGCGAACTTCGCCGAAGTGGCGGTGAATACCCGTACCGGTGAGATCAAGCTCAACAAGTTCCATGCCCTGCTTGACTGTGGTACGCCAATCAATCCTGATTTGGCTCTGGGCCAGATTTACGGTGCTAGCATGCGTGCCATCGGCCACAGTATGTGCGAAGAGCTGATGTACGACGAAAACGGGGTGCCGCTGAACACGGATCTGAAGAGTTATGGTGCACCGATGATCGGCGATATTCCTCGTGATTTCCGGGCGGCACTGGTACCAAGTGACGATCCTGTCGGTCCGTTTGGCGCCAAATCAATCTCTGAAATAGGCGTTAACGGTGCCGCTCCGGCAATTGCCACTGCGATCCATGACGCCTGCGGGGTGTGGATCCGAGAATGGAACTTCACCCCAGAGAAGGTGCTGAAAGGTCTTAATAAGCTCTAAGTAATGTTGAAACGGTTGCTTTTCTGGGGATGGAAAAGCGACCGTTTCTTTATTTAGCGAGTGAGCTGTCATAATTTGGCTGGTAAATCGACGGATTAACGGGTGAGTTCACCTGTTGGTTGGTCATAGTGTTTAGGGGTGAAGGCACACTGGGCCGTATGGCTGAGTGAGAGGCCCTTTGGGGAAGTTCTAGCCGGGTTATCGATTCCATACTCGTCCAATCTTTTCACGGATTATGGCTTAACAGGCTACGTCCAAGGAAGTATCAGAAACGGATGGTATTGAAATGAAATTATTCTATAACGTTGAAGACAAACCGCCTGTCGGTGCATCAATTCTGTTAGCGCTCCAACATATGTTGGCCGCAATGGGGGCCATTATCGCGGTGCCATTAGTGGTCGGAAGTGCGATTGGGTTGCCGACGGAGCAAATGGTGATTTTAGTTAATGCAGCCTTAATGGTATCTGGTGTTGTTACCATTATTCAGTGTAAGGGGGTTGGTCCGGTAGGTATTCGTCTGCCAGTGGTCATGGGCACCAGTTTTACTTTTGTTGCGATTTCTATCTCCATCGGGCTGGATGCCGGGGTCTCCGGGATCTTCGGGGCATCACTGGTCGGCTCGCTGGTCATGATCATCGGCAGCCGGTTTATGCCGCAAATCCGTAAATTGTTCCCTCCTGTTGTCTCCGGCACAGTAGTGGTCCTGATTGGTCTGACAATCCTGCCAGTCTCTGTTGATTGGTTTGCAGGCGGTTTTGTCGGACAGGAAGGGTACGGACAGGTCAGTAACCTGATGTTAGGTTTGCTGGTACTGGTGGTGGTCATTGTGCTGTCTCAGGTTGGCAAGGGGATTATCTCAGCCGCGGCGATCGTTATCGGTATGGCGGTAGGGTATGTGGTTGCTATCTTCATGGGTATTGTCGATTTTTCGCCAGTGCGTAATGCACAGTTTTTTGCCCTGCCCGAATTATTGCCCTTTGGTGTGAGCTTTACCATCAGTGGCATTATCGGTATGTCGATTGCCTATCTGGTCACCATTATGGAATCAACCGGGGATTTTCTTGCCTTGAGTGACGCGACCCATACTAAGCTGACCGGGAAAAAATTATCGAAAGGCATCTTGTGTGATGGTCTGGGGAGTGCACTGGCATCGCTATTTGGTGCAACGCCATTTTCATCATTCAGCCAGAACGTTGGCATTGTGTCGATTACTGGTGTGGCAAGTCGTCATGTGGTGGCTGTTACCGGTGGCATTATGTTACTTGCTGGTTTGTTCCCTAAACTCGGTGGCGTTGTTGTCACTATTCCGTCTCCGGTTCTTGGTGGAGCAGGTTTGGTGATGTTCGCCATGATCATCTCTGCCGGTATTGGGATCCTTTCTCGTATCAATTTCACCAAGCGTAACATGCTGATCATCGCCGTCGGTGTCGCATCCGGTATGGCCGTGACCGTGCGTCCTGAAATTCTGACTAATTTACCTGATTCCATGCGTGTTATTTTAGGCTCAGGGATCACAACCGGTTCGCTGGTGGCATTGGGTATGAACTTCTTTATTGGTATTAATCGTGAGGATGAAGCGGAAAGTGCCGAAGAGAAGCGTGAAGCGTTAGTCGAGCAGATCAAGGAATGCGAAGCCTGCAACCGGGCGCTTGAAGAGCAGCTAGCACTGGAGCAACAGACTGAGTTGGGGAAAAGTTGAATACTGAATAGTCGTCATTACTGATTTCAGGCAATAGATGCCGTCGCTTAAGGGATTAGTATTTAACTATTCAGACAGTACCAAGTTTTGGAAACTACGCGTCAGGGTAACGAAGTCACGCAGCCCTACAACAAAGTGACTACCTGTAAGACGTTAGGGAATCATAATTAGAGGTCTATATGGAACACTCTCAATCAGTTAAAGCAATTCGTGCGTCAATTTTAGATATTGCGAGAGTCGTCGATAATCCGGAAGATATTGAAAAAAACGTCCGGTATATCGAAGACGGATTAATGCTGATAGCCAATGGCCGTATCGAGTGGGTCGGCAACTGGCAAGATGGCAAAGATATGGTGCCGGATTCGGTTCGTATCCGCAGTTACCCCGGCAAGATCCTGATGCCTGGCTTTATCGATACGCATATTCATTACCCGCAAGCCGAAATGGTGGGTGCTTACGGCGAGCAACTACTGGAGTGGCTCAATAATTACACCTTCCCGACAGAGGCTCGCTACAAGGATAAAGATTACTCGCGCGAAATGTCTGCGTTCTTTTTGAAGCAGCTGCTGCGTAACGGCACAACAACGGCCTTAGTCTTCGGAACGGTACACCCGGAATCTGTCGATGCGTTATTTGAAGCCGCAGAAAACATTAACATGCGTATTATTGCCGGTAAGGTGATGATGGACCGCAATGCGCCTGATTACCTGCTTGATACTCCAGAAACCAGTTATAACCAGACCAAAGAGCTGATTGAAAAATGGCATAAACGTGGGCGTTTGTTGTATGCGATAACACCGCGATTCGCGCCGACGTCTTCGCCTGAGCAGTTAGCTATGGCCGGTAAATTGAAGCAAGAATATCCGGATACCTATCTGCATACCCATTTATGTGAAAACAAAAATGAAATCGAATGGGTCAAAGAGCTCTTCCCTGAGCAGGATGGTTATTTAGACGTCTATCACCATCACGGGTTAACGGGCTCTAAGAGTGTCTTTGCCCACAGTATTCACCTCGAAGATAAAGAGTGGGATTGTCTGCATGATACTGATTCAGCGGTTGCATTCTGCCCGACCTCTAACCTGTATCTCGGCAGCGGTTTATTCAAATTGCAAGAAGCCTGGCAACGTAAGGTAAAAGTGGGAATGGGAACCGATATTGGTGCCGGTACCACGTTCAATATGCTGCAAACCCTCAACGAAGCTTACAAAGTGATGCAGTTGCAACAGCACCGTTTGTCAGCCTTCGAAGCTTTTTATTTAGCAACGCTCGGCGGGGCTAAATCTTTATCGCTTGATCACCTGATTGGTAACTTTGATATCGGCAAAGAGGCGGATTTTGTGGTTATTGATCCTTGTTCCACACCGCTTCAGCAGCTTCGTTTCGACAGCTGCAAAGGTCTGGCCGAAGAATTATTTGTATTAATGACACTGGGCGATGATCGAAGCATCTACCGTACCTATGTTGATGGACGCTTGGTCTATGAGCGCGGTTAAACATTCATTACGTTAAAAATAAGCATTGTTGAGAGGAAGCTCAACAGAATATTTGTGATTAAACAGTGATGAGTAAGTAAGCCGCAGTGGGCGAAGATTGCGCCGTACACGGCTTCTTGCTCCAAATGACAAAGGAACTATCATCATGTCTGATAACAGCACGTTACAACCCGCACAACCCAGTGAAGGGACAGCGGGTACGGTAAGTGGAAGTAAATTAGATTCATACTTTTATATCACAGAGCGAGGAAGCTCTGTTCGTCAGGAAATGGTCGCAGGCTTGACCACATTTCTTGCAATGGTCTACTCGGTGATTGTTGTGCCGAGCATGTTAGGTGCCGCCGGGTTTAATCAGGGGGCGGTATTCATCGCAACCTGTTTAATTGCGGCATTTGGCTCGTTGTTAATGGGGCTGTGGGCTAAATTACCAATGGCGATCGGCTGTGCAATTTCATTGACTGCGTTTACGGCATTTAGTTTAGTGCTCGGGCAGGGGATAAGCATTCCTGTCGCCTTGGGTGCCGTATTCCTGATGGGGGTGGTCTTTACAGCTATCACGGTAACCGGTGTTCGCCAGTGGATTTTGACCAACCTGCCATTTGGTATTGCTCACGGTACCGGGATTGGTATCGGATTGTTTTTGTTATTGATTGCAGCAAACAGTGTTGGACTGGTCATTAAGAACCCGTTTGACGGCTTACCGGTGGCACTGGGTGAATTTACGTCGTTACCTGTTTTGATGTCACTGTTTGGTCTGGCGGCTATTTTTGGTTTAGAGCGTCGTCGGGTACCTGGCGGTATCTTGCTGGTGATTGTTGCGATTTCTGTTTTTGGTTTGATCTTTGATCCGAATGTCACGTACCAGGGATTATTCGCCATGCCATCATTTGGTGCAGAAGGTGAGTCGTTACTTGGCACCATGGATATTATGGGGGCGTTAAACCCGATTATTATTCCGAGTGTGCTGGCACTGGTGATGACCGCAATATTTGATGCCACAGGCACCATTCGTGCTGTTGCCGGACAGGCAAACCTGCTTGATAAAGACGGACAAATTATTAACGGTGGCAAGGCCCTGACAGCCGACTCCGTCAGTAGTATCTTTGCCGGCTTTGTTGGTGGTGCACCCGCCGCCGTTTATATTGAGTCAGCGGCAGGTACCGCAGCTGGTGGTAAGACTGGTCTGACTGCCACCGTCGTCGGTGGTTTATTCTTAGTGATGATTTTCTTGTCACCAGTCAGTTATCTGGTCCCGGCTTACGCGACAGCTCCTGCATTGATGTATGTTGGTTTATTGATGCTCAGTAATGTCACTAAACTGGATATGAATGATTCTGTCGATGCGATGTCTGGTATGGTGTGTGCGGTATTTATTGTACTGACTTGTAATATTGTAACGGGGATTATGCTTGGCTTTAGTTGTCTGGTTATCGGTCGTGTTATTTCGGGTGAATGGAAGCGTCTTAATATCGGTACGGTACTCATTGCAGCGGTTCTCGTCGTATTTTACGCCGGAGGATGGGCAATTTAATCCATAACGGATGAAGGCTTGAGAAAAAGGGCACACTTTTTACTATAAACGTAAAATCTGTGCTCTTTTTTGTGGCAAAGATAAATGGATGACTGATCTTGGATGATATCGTTAGAAATACAAACGAATGACTGATTCAGCGACACAGCCAGGACGACGGCAGCCTTCGATCTCCACTGAAATTTCCTGAACAATTTCCAACCCACGTTTAATCGGTGTCACAGACTGGATCTTGGTACGTGCTCGCACCCGGTTGCCTTCTTTTACAGGATACGGAAAGCGGACTTGGTTCAGACCGTAGTTCACCGTCATTTTAGCGGTCGGGAACTTGTTGTTGTCCGGATCAACACTGTCAGTAAGCACAGATAACAGAGACAGTGTTAAGAAGCCGTGTGCAATCGTGGTTTTAAACGGAGACTCGGTTGCAGAACGTTCAGGATCAGTGTGGATCCACTGATGGTCTTCCGTAACATCGGCAAAGCGGTTTATACGAGACTGATCAACCGTTAACCAGTTGCCGACATGGATTTCCTCACCCAGAGTCGCGGTCAATAGATCGACAATTTTGGCTGCTTCAGGGTGAAGTTGGATCGGTGCAGGCTCTGGAATGACTTCATCATTAGACGCTATTTTGTGTTCTTTTACCCAAGTGGCTAATTGACTGTTGTTAGCCATGCTTAGGAACTCAATCCAGTAATCGCGAATAGAAGGAGATAGCCAGTCTTTAAATTCAAATGGATGCTGCGCCAGCGTTTCACGCTTTTGCTTAAGGAAATCGACTACTTTCATTGAACATGACCTTATTAAAATGCTGTCTCAAGTTCTTTTGAGGTGTCATATTGTAACGATTATCAAGGCTAATAAAAATTAAAATGTGTGCCATGTCGCATTTTTTATCTCATCGGATGAGTTAAATTTCATTTAAATCAGAGAGATAAAAAATTCAAAAATTAGTGCAAATTCTCTATTTTCACGGCTGAAATTACGGTTATGAGATTTACTAGCATTTAGGGGGCGAATATTTCACCTCTACTCTATATGACTTCTATAAGCCACTGCTGTGCCAGTATGACTAAACGTGTGTATTTCATTAAAGCACACACAAAAAAATATCAGCGAAGTATAGCTTACGTAGTCAATTTTAGGATAGGAATGATATTTGTCGAGAAGGAATACCTTTTAGCGGTATTTGGAGATGAATTTTCACAGTGATATCACATAATATCTGCCTAAATTACCACCAACTTAGTGTTGGAATTTCAAACTATCCTTCACAGGTAGTGATTATACCAGGGTGTCGTTGCAGACAAATTCAACGGTAAAAATACAGGGAGTTCAGAGGGAGATTCCTGGCGGCTGGTCCATTCTGTTTTTTATGCGATCATCCGTTGATTTTACAAAAATAATCTGTATAAGGTATTATCTGTTGCGTTCATCAGATGATGAATGTTTAACCATAAATGATGAGGAGTAACCATGGCTAAGAAATGCAAGCAAAGCCGTGTTGTGCAAGCTATAGAGCTTGATGTCACCGCTCAAACCACCGAGTTTGGACGTGGCACGGTTCGAGACAACGCGTTAAAAGCTGTTGTGACCAGTAAGTTATTTACGGTCCGTGTTGTTAAAGCTAAGAAAGGCAAGGGTAGTTTCCAGCGCAAGGATAAATATTCAGGACGAGAGTCCTATTCAATAGCGGCTTAATCAAGTTGGCATTGACTAGGGTTTTCATCTTAAAGAAATAGTTTCAATCGATTGCTGAGATGGTGTTTTTTTGAGCCTGTTTTCAATAGGCTCCGGCTTGCCAATACTATATCCCTGCGCAAAATCTATCCAATTGTTTTCATTCCCATAAGGTGGCCGATTTCGTTAATCGACTTAACCATTGCACCGTCAAATTTGTTATTCAAAATTTCTTTGACAAACAAGCCGTCTATTTTAAAGTATTGGCTGATAAGCCACTGTCACAATAATTTAAAACCAACTGGCAGACAAACTCGTACAATATTTTGATAAACAAGATCATATCGCGCAGGTTGCTAACTGCTCTACCTTAAGTATTTTCCCGTGGTTTTATTATCATGAAAAGCAACGGAAAAGTGCGGTTCAGTAAGGCAAGTTAAGTTAACCTTACACGCAATTACCAGCGCGTTACGTTACGTTACGTTATGTTACATTCAGTGTGATGACCTCCTCGTAAATATCAAAATTGATATCGTATGATACTCCCCGTTGAAACAAAAAGTTTATAACGAAATTAATAAACGCTTTTAAATGAAGCCCTGAAACTACTAGGGCTTAAAAATTTATGTTCATAATGAATGGGGGTTCAAATGAACTTTTTTAGCACGATGCAAAAAATGGGGCGTAGCCTCATGCTTCCTGTAGCATGTATGCCAGCGGCTGGTATTCTCCTCGGGATTGGTGGTAATTCAGAAGTTGCAAAATTCTTGCCTGATATTGTAGCGCAAGTCATGACCGAGGCCGGTCTGGGTGTGTTTGCCAACATGGCACTGCTATTTGCTATCGGTGTTGCACTAGGCTTTACCAAAAATGACGGTGTTGCTGCACTGGCTGCTTGTCTTGGTTATCTAACCATGACTCGCGTACTAGGTGTTGTTGCTGAGGGTACTGATACTGGTGTATTCGGCGGTGTCATTATGGGCTTGGTAGCTGCACAACTGTTTAATAAATATCACTCTATTCAGTTACCTACTTACTTAGGCTTCTTCGGTGGTAAACGCTTCGTTCCTATCGTAACCTCATTAGCGGCGTGTATTGTTGCGGCTATACTGGCTGTCGTATGGCAACCAATCGGTGCCGGTATTGCGACATTCTCTGAGTGGGCTGCTTACCAGTCTCCAGAAGTGGCATTCGGTATCTACGGTGTTGTTGAGCGTTCGCTAATTCCATTCGGTCTGCACCACATCTGGAATGCACCTTTCTTCTACGAAGTTGGTGAGTTCACAACGGCTGCTGGTGAAGTTGTTCGCGGTGAGATCCCTCGCTACCTAGCAGGTGATGGAACAGCTGGTAACCTGGCTGGTGGTTACATGTTTAAGATGTTCGGCCTGCCTGCAGCATGTCTTGCAATGTACGTAACAGCTAAACCTGAGAATAAACTGAAAGTTGCTTCAATCCTGGGTTCTGCAGCACTGACTTCGTTCCTAACAGGTATTACTGAACCAATCGAGTTTGCATTCCTGTTCGTTGCTCCTGTACTTTACGTTGCTCACGCATTACTTGCAGGTTCTGCATTCGTAGTGATGATTTTGCTGGGTATTAAGCACGGTACTACTTTCAGCCACGGTCTGTTTGATTTCACTTTACTATTCGGTCAATCAACAAACGGTTGGTTACTACCAGTCATCGGTGTTATCTACGCAGTTATCTACTTCTTAGTATTTGTTACGCTAATCAAGGCTCTTAACCTTAAGACTCTTGGCCGTGAAGACGAAGAAAAAGCAAAAGCTGCAGTAAGCACGTCATCTGACGGTCTGGCTAAAGACATTACTGATGCATTCGGTGGTAAAGCGAACATTAAAGATTTAGAAGCTTGTATCACACGTCTACGTGTTACTGTTCACAACAGCGCTAAGGTTGATACTGACCGTCTGAAAGCACTAGGTGCTGCTGGTGTGTTCGTTAAAGGCGATAACTTCCAGGCTGTATTCGGTACTCACTCCGAGATCATTAAAGGTCAAATGGAAGTACTAGCATAATAAAAGTCTGATTAAGACAACGCTAAGCCCGAACTTTGGTTCGGGCTTTTTTTATTGCATCATATAAAGTTCTCGATATGATTTTTGTTCAAGCTGGTTGTCTGTTAACCCTAAGTTCTGTGCAAGAGCGAGTAACTGCTGCTTATATTCTTCTAACATAGATGCATCATCAGTCATGATTGCAAGTTCGGCGAAGTCACCAATATTTTCAAGATGATCGACCGTTACATGATAGTTGCCGAGAAAATAGATGCTGCGCTTCTTTCTCATCT
Organism: Photobacterium sp.; assembly: GCF_033720175.1. Lineage (GTDB taxonomy): Bacteria > Pseudomonadota > Gammaproteobacteria > Enterobacterales > Vibrionaceae > Photobacterium. The sequence continues at coordinate 48,620 of NZ_JAWWDA010000013.1, read as the reverse complement.
CTAAAACTGGCTCGAATCCCATCGTCCTCAGCATACTTTTAGCTTTAACAGCGTCAGTTATGTTGACCGCCTCACAGCGAGCTTTCTCAGGCCCTTTCACTATCCAGAGCATAATTCCAGACGGTTGCATTTCTCTAATGCAAATACTCTTACTCTCGTTGGATAAAAGATGCTTAGGTGAATCAAAATAGCAATCGTGCTCTATATTATTTTCCAGCATGACTTCTGGACTCATCTGATGAAGCTTAAATAAGAAACGTTCCCTGGAATTCAAGCGATACTTAAGTTCCACTTCAAATTTACCCTCGAAATGCTGACTCATGGCCTTACCTTTTAAAAACGTTAATATAACCCGCAATGATACTTCGGATTGGTAACCATGTATTTCGTATTGATAAAAAACATCAAAAGATGGCAATGATATTGAGCTAACTTGGGTTACAGTCTAACTGAGTGAAGGTTGAGCGGCTTGTAAGCAGTAGAGAGCGAGAGATCGCTATTGCTTCGTTAATTCAGTATTTCTATGCCAATGGCGATTGTTGCAACGAGACCAAGAAACCAAGCACACATTGTTAACTCCTCGTAAGCCAGTTCAAGGTATTTTGACTTCTCTTTGACTACTTCTGATATTTTTTCTGTAGTATCAAGGTAAGCATTAATAATATGTTGATCTCGACTTATTATATCGGTCATGTCGAGGTATTTTGCAGCATCTCCATTTTTTTGCAGTACGGGGTAATCCGCCATTTTTAGAGCCAGCAAAGAATGGCCCCAGGCACACACTGCAGCAAAGAGGGCAATCAAAAAAGCAACCAACTTTATCCATTCAACAGGTATTGATGGTTCAAAGATACTTTCATTTTTTATGACCGCAACAGTTCCAAGAGCGGCGATGACTATAGTTAAAAAACTTAGTAACTTAGAACATTTATTTTCTAACTGATCAAATCGCGCTTGTTCTGCACCGTATCTATCTTTTAGGTAATCGATTGTTTCTATGAGCTTTCTCCTTTTCCAGAATTTGTCGCATTGCGTCCAGCATGATGTTCTTACTCTATATTCCTATCACCCAAACACAGTATTAATGATAGAAGAATGCTTATCTTAATAAGTATTATCCAAAATATAATTTATGCCTGATAAGTAAGACTATTTTCCAATCGACGTGCTTTTTTTGTGCGGTTGATCGTTTTGGGCCGGCGGTCGATACATCGGTTTCAATCAGCGAGATCACGAACAGCGGCTGCATAAGCAGCCTCTATATTTTGGGAAGTCTGAAAGTCGTACAGGACAGTACTCTCGCTAATGTACCTCTTCAGCTTGAGCTTGTTTTTTAACAAACTCGCTTCGATTTTCAGTTGATTGACCATCCAGCCAATACTTATTGGGCGATAAGATATTATTCGGATCCATAGTCTGTTTCAGCTTCTTCAATAGTGCAAGGTGAGGCGCTTTAAGGTGTGGCTGAATAGAATCAAACATACCGGGTCCGCTGCGGTACGGGCAGAAGCCTGCTGTGATCAGTTCATGATCTAGCTCCTGGTAAAAGGCTGCGGCTTTCTTAAGTTGATCGCCAGTATTGTCATAACGAATGTTGGCAATTAATACCACCGCACGTTCACTGACATTGGTCATAGTATAGCGTTCTTCATAGCCGTATTTTTTAAAAACATGCCGGCAGATATCCAGCATCTGCTTGATATCTTGTGGTAAAAAGCTGCTTACTGCACATATCCAACGAAAACAGGCCGGGAACTCAGACGTTTTCATGCAGGATCTTGCTTCACGGGTATCGAGTAAGGTTTTCATTGCTTCATCTGACGGAACACCTTTTTTCAAATCAATGACTAACTTCAAGCTTGCAATCATCGGTGACTTTAAATACCGATTGAGTTTGCTCAGCAGATCCCAGCGAAAATCGTCAAACATCAAAACCTTAGAATTAGGTACATTGGCAAGAATAGTACGTTTGAAGTGTTTAAAGCGGGCCTTAACAATTGATTTAGGACCCGCGAGGGAAGTGGTTAACACCCAGGCTCCTGCCGTTTTAGCGGCTTGTTCACCGATTGCACGAGTCATACTGGCCGTGTGTACGCCACTGGTTACAACACCATCCAGTTTGAGCTTTGCAATTGTTGCAACCATATCTGGTGCGGCATGATCATCTTTGCACATGACCAAAACCGTCGCCTGATATTCAGGTTTGGGCTGCAGGGCAATGGTCATTTCCAGTACAATACCAAGGTTTGATTGAGTGAATAAACCACTTAATATCGGACCAATGCCATAAGGGTAGAGGTGTTCCGCTTTGCTGGTCAAATACATTCCCATGCCGGTATTGATGACCTCACCTGTCGGCAGTAACACTCGCATTGCCAGTACATTGCCAAAGCGGTTGGTGTAATCAGTGTGGCCAAATCCGCGTTCAAGAATATTTCCGACCACACTGGTATGTAATCCCGCAGCGGTAATATCTAACTGCAGTAACGAAGACTGAGCTTGTAATGCCCGGTAGAGCTGAGACTGTGAGATGCCAGGTTGAACACGAACGTAAGCTTGCTGATCATTGATTTCCAGTACGCTGTTCATGCGGCTTAAATTCGCAATCACCTGACCGGATTTTGAACCCTGCGCCGTTCCGTAGCCCCAATTCTTCCCCTGTGCGACAGGATGAATTTCAAAGTGAAACCGATTGGCTGCGCGTATCAACTGGATGAGTTGCTCTTCATTTTCTGGCCAGACAATCGCGCCTGGGAGTGATTTGCTGCCATTCAGGGCGAGGCTGTATTCCTCAAGAGTTTCGGTATCAATGCCGAGTTGATGATCGAAGAATATTTCAGAAAGTATATCGGAAAGAGAACGTTGCATGGTCAACCATCCTTATCGTTGGGCTGTTCGCGTGATTAGGCTGAAATTCGATTTGTTATTTAATAAACAAAGAATTAACTCACTTTGTTTTGCCTGAAAACGAGCAATAATGCGAAAGTCACCGGCGGGTTTGCGAGCCAGGCTGCATAAATCGTTTGTAAGTGGCAGAGCAGACTGAACTGGCTTAATAAAGACAAGAAAAAAAGATAAGCTGCGAGAGTGTTCAATTGGTTTCAAAGCTCTGTGTTTTATTGTTAATCAGCTAAGAAGCCGTCTAACTCAAGGATGGAATAATTCGTGAATAATGAAACACCACTGCAATATCAGCGCTTGTCGAATCACATTTGCCTGACGGAAGAAGATAAACTAATTGCTTATAATATTCGTTATCAGGCTTACACCTCCGTGGGTTATATCGAGCAGAATGACCAGGAGTTGTTCAGTGATTTTTTTGATGGAAAACCCAATAACATAACCTTTTTACTGAAAGAGAATGACGAGCCAGTGGCAACGATACGCGCGAGTATTTTACATCGCCAACATTGCTGGGTAGATATTCCTTGTAAGGCGGGTTTTGAGCCTGAGTTTGCCGAACTTGAAAAACAATATGACACCATTATTGAAATGGGCCGATTAGCGGTGATACCTGAAAAACGCGGGGTAGAAGCACTTGCTCCCTTAGCATTGTTTTCCTGTGCATACTTTGCCTTGGAAAAGTTAGGTAAAACAGCCCTAGTGTGCGCTGCGGGTAAAAAACACAAACGATTTTATGAACGTTTAGGGATGACGAGTCAGTGTGGTTTTGCACCCCGGCCAAATGCTGCTATCGATCTGACGTTGATGGCAAAAACCTGTTGCCTCGATACTTTTATTGAAAAAAATCATCTTGATGAGGCCACCGTCAGAAGGCTGATCCCAACCCTTGATGAAGAGCTGCTAAATCAATTATTGCCAATGTCACAGCAACAGATAGCGTAATGTTACTAAAACGAAGTTAGGTCTCGGATACAAAAAAGGCACTAATTAGCGCCTTTTTGTTATTGTCGAGATATAAAAAGCGATTACATCTTTTTACAGTAAGCAGCAATAATGACCATATTGGTGCCCGCAGCCTTACCTGTAATGTGTAGTGGGTTATTGGTTAGTCTGATACCACGAACCGCAGTACCTTGCTTAACCACCAGGCTAGAACCTTTTACGGGAAGATCTTTGATAATAGTAACGTTGTCACCAGCTTGCAATGCAACACCGTTTACATCCAGTGTTTGTACAGAATCGAGTTCTTCCGCTGCAATGCCTTTTTCAGCCCACTCAATCACATCTTCTTCCAAGTACAGCATATCAAATAGATCTTGTGCCCACGCTTCAGCAGAAAGGCGCTTTAGCATACGGTAAGCCATAACTTGAACCGCAGGAACTTGGCTCCACATGCTATCGTTCAGGCAGCGCCAGTGATTCTGATCCATAGTATCAGCATCTTCAATTTGACTACGGCAAGTGCCACAAACCATGACACAGCTGCCAGCAGTTGTGTCAGGTGAAGCAGGTACTTCATAGACGCTCAGGTTGTCTTCAGATGAACAAAGTTCACATTTAGCGTCAGCGCGCTGTTTAACGATATTCTCGATAGTCATAAGGGTGTTTCCGTAGAATTGATGTGGGGATATTATGCCAGCATTTCTTCATAAATAAAGAAAGCAGGCCTTAGGTCACGGTTATTTAGAGTATTCTAAACCGTAAAATTAAGGGCATTTAGTATCTAGCTTCTGTTTGATAACAAATTATCACTTCGCGGCTTGATGTGAGAGTTTAATTAAAGCGTTGATATTAAAGGGTATTGTTTCTTTTCGTGTTTGATGTTTTTCACTGAAATATCAGCATTGATTGAATTTTAAGCATAAAAATCCCAATAGGATATTTTAGCTGTTGCTGTGCTGATTTTTTGTCAAATTATCGTTAGTATTATTGATAAAATTAATAAATTATAAGAAGGGATTTATGAAAAAAGCAGTTGCTTTGTTTGTGTTGCTGGCTTTGGTTGGCTGTGATGAAGACGATGTGAAAGATATTCTTCAAGGCAAGACGAACGTGTTTGCGGTGTCAGACGTGACAGTGGATGGGTCTGGTACCGTGCCTGCTGGAAATTATAAAGTTAGTGATTTATCACCGGCATTGCAGGCTCTAATCCCTGAAGGTTTTCCTGATGGAACTGAAGCGGATCTTGATAATGTCGGGGTTGATATAGCTGGAACTTCTTGTGGCGAAATCGTTATAACCGATGGGCTCTGTTTTGAAAAAGATAACCCAAATAGCTGTGTACCAAGTGAGGTTAAAGAGTTAGGGCTGGCAGTATATAAAATTGACCTTGGTGACATAAAAACTGCGGCTGATTTAGATTTCTATCCAACACTTGCAGCAGAGTTGGGTGGATTATTTGTGCAAATAGATTATAAAGATGTCAATTGCTCAGCATTAAACTAATTTTGCAATAATTACGTTTTGGATAAAAAGCCATATCTTAAGTGTGTGGTTTTTTATCAATACAGATCGTTCTTATTGTCGATACCTAAATTACCTGGAATATGCAAAAGGTCAGGAATCGATAAATGTGAGTGATTTAACTGTATTATTTGTATTGATTAAGACCAAAATGTATTTTAATGAGCTCAATCGCATTTTAGTGTATCTACCTCCTTTCTATAATTTGTTCTGTGCTTATATTCCTTTGGGTGTATTGCGAGCTTAAACAAGTGATAGGAATAGTACACAATGGATTGGAAAAATGCTGTACATATAAGCCAGAGTATAAGCAAAGCGGTATTGAGTGTTTATTGTTTAGCTGGGGCAGTTAATAGTAATGCAAATGATGTGACGCCATATGTGGTTGGCGGTAGTGAAGTGGCATCCGGCGAACAAAGTTGGATGGTGACGCTACGGGCTAATCAAGTTAATGAAGTACCATTTTGTGGTGGTACCGTTATCGATAATCATTGGGTATTAACGGCTGCGCATTGCGTAGTCATTGGTGGCAAAGACGCTACCGATGGAAGTAGTTATTATGTACTACAGCCTAATCGCATAACGATTGTTTCCGGTGTGACAGATTTAACACAAACCGAGATAGAGCATTATTATTCGGTATCACATGTTATTGTTCACCCTGATTACACGCCGTTCCCCAGACAGATTACTTATGAAGAAGCCGACGGAACTACAGTGTCTGAACTGGTTCATACAGCGCTTAATAATGATCTGGCCCTGCTAAGAGTTAGTCGTGTTTTTGATGATACGATTACACCCATCGTACTGGCTAATAGGGCAGGAGCTGATCAAATAGACGCGACATTAAAACCTCAATGGCGTGCAGAGTTACGGCCAAAGAATGTGATAGTCTCGGGATGGGGAGCGACGGATCCCGCCGGTACTTCCCAATCAACAATTTTAAAACAAGCTGAATTATCATTTGTACCGATTGATGAATGTTATAAGCGGTTAGAAACCGGCAATGATGCCCCATTAATTATCGATAGCCCTGCCAATATAACCAAAGTTTGTACGTTACCACCTGAGGTGTTAATCCCCGGAGGTTCTGTTGGTGCTGATTCTTGTAAAGGGGACAGTGGTGGCCCGCTGAGAGCACAGAATAATAATGGTGAATGGGTTCAGCATGGTATTGTAAGCGGCGGACCCGGTGGCTCCCCTGTTTGTGGGTCTCTAAATCGCCCGAGCTTTTATACCCGTGTTGGCACTTATTACAACTGGATCCAGTCGTACATGGGGACGGTGCCAGCAAACACGGTTGAGGGGCCAGATATTATTAAGAAAAATTGTTATTCAGGATCTGGCGGGGTTACAGCCGCGAACTGCGATCTTATTGAGGGCAGCGGTGGAGCCATATCGTGGTATTGGTTGTTGATGTTACTGTTTCCAACCGTATCGCGATGCAGAAGCCGAGATAGAACCACGATTGACCCAAATGGCAACCTTAACTAAAAGTTAAAGAATTCTCGCGGAGCTCTGTGCTTGGCTATAGCGGGAATTGAAAAAGGAGGTGGTTTGAGCGCCTCCTTTTTATTGTTGGCTTTTTGCTAAGAATCCCTTTATTCCCCTACCGTATTAATCACCAATAACTAATTCAAATACTGAAAGCATTCTTTGGGATCGACGTTGGCAGGGTTTGACACCAATGAGTTATGCCCCGGTATTCCATAATCATCAATGTGCCCCAGCTCTTATGCATCATGACTATGTTACGTTTATCCCCGTGATCATTAAAGATGCTTGATTTTCCAGTGGATCAGGATCATGCAATGGACCATGAAAATTTCTCTAGCCGATAGCCAAAAACAAGAACTCGAAATCCAGCATGATAAAACTCGTAATGGCCGAGTACGTGACCGCATAAAAGCGGTACTTCTTGCATTCGAAGGTTGGAGTTCCGCAATGATTTCACAAGCTTTGCGTATCCATGAAACGACAGTGCTTCGTCATCTTAAAGACTACGAGTTATCGGCAAACTAACCCCTGAAAACGGGGGGGCGTCAGGCTATTTAACAGTCATTCAAACCATGGCTTTATTAGAACACAAACTTCACATCATCTTAGGTGGTGCAGGATATCATCGAAGTGACTTGGTCAGAGATGCTGCATTTGTCTTGAATATTGAGCTTCATTATCTTCCACCTTACAGCCCCAATCTTAATCCAATAGAACGGCTTTGGAAGGTGATGAACGAAAGATCGAGGAATAATGTTTACTTCAAAAATAAACGGGAATTCAGAGATGCAATCGAGACATTTTTCACTGTGACTCTTATTGAGATCGCAGACGTCATTGACGTCTCGAATTAATGATAATTTCCAGACTCTCAAACCTGCATCTTCAAGTTAATTGGGTATAGGTAGATAAAGGTATGAAAGAACTGATACTCGCAGCTTTGTCGCATCACCACGACAGCTAACCTTGACAAGGTTAATGCTCACTTTGCTTTATGTGATTATGAAAGATATTCAGAAATAAGATCAGTATTTCATGATGCTATGTGTATTATCACTTAAGAGGTGAAGTCCTGAGGTGATAAGCCGTTTATTCGGGCAGGTTTGATTTCAGAACCCTAAAAACGTTTCCACCCAACACTTTACTGACGTCCTCCCGTGATAGCCCTTGCGCAAGTAGTGCCTCGGTAAGCAAGGGGACACCGGTTGTATCAAATGGCGTTATGACATAACCATCAAAATCAGAACCAAGCCCCACGTGATCAATTCCTGCTACCTTGATGGTATAGAGGATTGCCTTAACAATCCCTTTTACGCTGGGATCACAAACCGCGCTTTTCCAGTAACCTATACCAATAACGCCAGCGTTCTTGGCAACGGCACCAATTTGTTCATCGGTGAGATTACGATTCCCCGGGCAGGTACCCTGCACACCCCCGTGGGATACAACAACCGGCTTTGTTGCAAGTTCGAGTGTTTCTCTGAATGCGGCGGGAGATGCATGAGCCAGATCAATGGTAATACCAAGAGACTCCATCTGTGGTATCAGAGCACGACCTAATTCTGTCAGGCCTCCTTTTCTCACACCATGGGCTGAGCCGGCAATTTGATTATCGAAAAAGTGAGTTAACCCCATCATCCTGTATCCTGCTAGATAAAACTCTTTCAGGGCATCGCTGCCGCCCTGCAGTGCGTGCATTCCTTCCAGTGAAAGCAGACCTTTTACACCATCCGTATTCAGATCTTGTTGCTTCAGCACCAGCGTCAGTTCCGATTGTTTTGCCAGCGCTTGAAGTTCCTCTGCCTGAGCTAAAGCACGCTGCTTCGGGCTAAACCAGGTAACCGGAGAGCGCCATGAGCTGATAAACAGAAGTGGCAATATATCAGACTCATTGCTAGTAGAGTTGTAATTGCGAACCTTGGGAACCTGAGTAACAACCCCAAACACTTGAAGATCTAGACCGCCCTCAATCAAGCGGGGTATATCAATATGCCCAAATCTGTTTCTTATCCTAAGGTCTCTTCCCCAAAGAAGCGGGTCCGCATGCAAGTCGGCAACGAAAACTTGTTGATGGAAGTCCCAGGTTTCAGCAGACACAGAATAGTGACTGACATCTAGCACCACGTTGTTTTTGCTGTCTACATCCTTTAAAACAATAAAGCGAAGTATAAAGAGTGCAATCACAACAAGTGTTATCAGGCTGATGAAGCCAATGCTCAATAGAAGGCGGTTCATATGTATGTACTCTTGCTATTCATTCGCAGAGTGGAAGCTTGCGTAGGTTATGCGCCATAATGAGGTGCCAATGGTGCCCTGACTATACGCTATCGACTGTTTCAAAATATTTAGTTGAATAGATTGTCTGAGATTCCAAATTCGTTGAGTCTGAAAGACTGAACTGTCGGCTCCCGTATGAGTTAGTACATAACTGTATGGATTTTCATAACCTGAAAGTTATCACCAGCGTCTTTTTATTTTAAGAGATCTCCGAAGCTGTGGCCAGTATTGTACTCGGGCCATGCTAACTCGCTTCCGTCACATCTTGAAATAGATCCCTATACTTGTTTCTTCCTGAGAGATCTAAGAGCGTTGTACTAAAAGATCGACCCTGACGACTTCTTGTAACTTACGGTGGGGGAGGTGGTTGTTAACAAATTACGCCATCGGTTAGCATGGATCTGATGATGACACCATTTTTACCCCCGCCAGCAAGCCTTGTCTTGACCAGAAGATCAATCACATAGCTAAATAGGGAGAGCGAAATTAATTCCCGGGGGCAGAAAAGGAACAACAGCCGGAGATTTTTAAAACTGAAAGGTCAGGCTTGAACTACGGATTAACAGCATTTCTGAAATTGCTGATGACAATGTACGCCATGGCTGATTTGATGAAAATCGAATCCAATAAAAAAGCCAGTAACACGTGGTTACTGGCTTCTTGTTCGTTGGATGTAGAGCGTAAATCTATGACGCCAATCGCTTAAAGCAATTCGTCGTTAAACAGAATTACGGATTAGCGGCATGGCATGCGTTGTGATTACATCGTCACTTTTTTCGCTTCTGCGACCCAAGAATCAAACAGGCCTTGGTTGGCTTTAATCCAGCCATTTACATGCGATTCAATGTCCGCCGTGCTGTTCTTGCCGTTACTCATCATCATATTTTGCGCACTGACATCATTGATGTTCAGTTTCATAATTTCGAACAATTTCGCTGCAGCAGGGTTTTGCTCGGTAAATTCTTTATTGGCGATAATATTCATCGCGTTCATTTCAAAGCCATAGTTTTTACCGTTAGACAGCGTTGTATCTACACCCTTTCGCTCGCCAGGTAAAGCAGAGAAAGGAACTTCAAGCCACACAACATCTTCATTTGGCACCAGTACGCCACTTACCCAATACGGTGTCCAGGTAAAATAAAGAATCGATTCGCCGTTCTTATAACGTGAAATCGTATCGGCGATAATAGCAGCGTAGTTACCCTGATTATGGCTTACCGTATCACGCAGTTTATAAGCAGACAGTTGCTCTTCAACCACCAACTCACAACCCCATCCGGGATTACAGCCAGTTAAATCCGCTTTTCCATCGCCATCGGCATCAAACAACCTCGCTATCTTCGGATCGTTTAGTTGGCCAATATTGGTAATGCCGTATTGGTCCGCCGTTTTTTTATCAATAAGGTAACCTTGTGCTGCGCCACTAACATACTGACCTTTGCGATAAAATTTATCATCGCCGCCTGCTTGGTTATATTTGTCCGCGTGAAGCGGAAACCAGCCTACCGCCAGAAAAGTAGCGTCGCCTTTCGCAATCGACGTATAGCCAACGTTGTAATCGACTTCTTTGGTTTCCTTAACCTCATAGCCTAGCGCTTCAAGCGCACGGTTTACAATTAGTGTTTGAAATGTCTCTTCAGCAACGGTTGATTGAATAGGCTGCACGGTCACACCATCACCAGGAAGTTTTTCAGCCCAAACATTGGTTGATATAGCCAAAGCTGAAAGCATGCTTGCAGTTAGCGTTTTCTTCCATGAATTATTCATTTCCACTTCTCCTCAAATTTAATTTTTCTTTACTTTTCTGAGTAAACACTTGTAGCAAAATAGCAACAGGGCCCGAGTGATACCAACGCAGCTTAGTATTACCGGCATTCACTCCTAAAACTTGGGTTATCCGGTCGAGTAAGATGGCCAGAGTCACGATTCCTAGTCCACCGACTGCAGCGAGTCCCATATCCAAACGACCAATACCGCGCAGTACCATCTGACCTAGACCGCCAACCGCAATCATGGAGGCAATCACCACCATAGAAAGTGATAGCATCAGAGTTTGATTGACACCCGCCATGATGGTAGGCAGTGCCAATGGAAGCTGAATTCGATAAAGCATCTGTTTCTTACTCGCACCAAACGAATGTCCCGCTTCTATCAACTCTTCCGGTACTTGTTGAATACCAAGAATCGTTAGGCGAACCACTGGCGGCAGGGCAAAAATAATCGTCACCACCACACCTGGTACATTACCGATACCGAATAGCATTACGATAGGCACTAAGTACACAAATGCCGGGGTGGTTTGCATAGCATCAAGAATGGGACGCACAAACTTGGCGGCGGTATTACTACGAGCGAGCCAAATACCTAAAGGCAGACCAATCAGAAGGCAAAAGAACACTGATGTCATTACCAGCGAGAGCGTCACCATGGCCTGAGACCAAGCGCCGATTAAACCGATAAAGGTAAAGGATACTGCCGTCGCAACCCCAAGCTTTAGATTGGAAAATTGCCATGCTAATAAAAATAATAAAATAAGCATGAATGGCGCAGGCGTTGAAACTAAGGCGGTTTCAAAGGAGCTAAGAATAAAATCGATGGGAACACGAATGGCTTGAAATACTGGGCGTCCATGTTCGACTAACCAATTCAATCCTGATTCAATCCAGTTATCGACAGGAAGAACGGCCTCTTCGAATGGGTTTAATATATCAAACGAGGTCGCTTCCACGGTTTCGCTGTTTAGCCAGTCATTGGCATGTGATGTATTATCGCTCGTGTTACTCCAAGGATCATCCGCGGGTTCACTCGCAGGCTGTGACCACGGATCGTTATTCGTTTCTGATGACATCATTTATCCCTTGTCTAACGTCTGAAGAAGTCGTGATTTCGTCACAACGCCAAAGTAGTGACCGTTATCGTCTACTACAGGCACCGAATAAGGCATGCTCGCCACCACACCCAAGATATCGTTAATAGGCTGGTCGGGTTTGAGGGTTAGTCCTTTCTCGATCTGAGCACTCACTAACGTGCGGTTCTCTTTGTGCGCTTGACGCAAAGAATCAACAGAGACGATGCCAGAATAATGACTCGTCTTATCTACGACGATGCCATAATCTCTATCATTATCGATTAAGGTTTTTAGGGCAGAGGCGGGGCCATCATGCTCGGATTTTTTAAACACCGCGGCCGGTTTTTTACGTGCAATGTCTTTCGCCGTCAGGACACTGGCAACATTCACACCGCGGAAGAAGGCTTCCACATAATCATTGGCCGGATTATTGAGAATGTCATCTGGTGTGCCAACTTGAACCACCTCGCCGTTTTGCATAATAGCAATGCGGTCACCAATTCGCATCGCTTCATCCAGATCGTGAGAAATAAACACAATCGTACGCTTGTCGTCATTTTGCAGACGGATCAGCTCATCTTGCATTTCAGTTCGAATCAACGGGTCTAAAGCAGAAAAAGCTTCATCCATGAGCAAGATGTCAGGGTCACAAGCCAAGGCTCTGGCTAGGCCAACACGCTGCTTCATACCACCGGATAATTCATCTGGATAAGATTCCGGGTAAGCGCCTAAACCTACACGCTCTAATGCACTTAATGCGCATTCACGGCGCTTATCCAGTTCAATTCCCGCGAGCTCTAAGCCAAAGGCAGCGTTTTCAATCACCGTCATGTGTGGCATGAGGGCGAAGTTCTGAAACACCATAGAAATGTTGTTGCGGCGTACCTGACGAAGTTCGTCTTCTGAAATGTGGGCAATGTCTTTGCCTTTAAGCAATACGTTACCACGAGTTGGTTCAATGAGTCGGTTGAGTAGACGAACCAAGGTAGACTTACCAGAGCCAGAAAGCCCCATAATGACAAAGATTTCGCCCTCATTGATACTTAGAGAAACGTCATTAACCCCAATGGTTAAGCCGGTTTTTTCGAAAACTTCATCTTTGTCGGCACCTTCATTGATCATTGAAAATGCGCGGTCAGTGTCATTCCCAAACACTTTGTACATGCCCTTAACTTCAAGTATGGGATCCATGTTGTCAGTCCTTTTAAGGTGTCGAAATACAAACAAACAGTTAGTACTCTAAGTAATTTTGGCTTTGTAATCAAGGTTAATCATGTATTTTTACTGGGGAGAATATTTGATGGGAAAATAGAATGTTGAATTATAACTCTGTTAAGGCTTTGATTTAAATGGCTTTGTGTTGGGTGTTGATATCCGAAAACGCTTTTTATTTTTGATAAATAGCGCGTGTAATAGAGAGGTGTGACAGATGTGTCATAACATCATCCTAACATTGAAAATATAAATATAGTTCGAGTACAAAGTAATTTGAGAGGGTTAATAAGACCATCTGATCTGCACCATAAATATTGGCCGCTGACAGCCGACCACGCGGTGATATCGACCTGACTAAATAGCACTTAGGCCGCGAGCTGAACTATCAGGCACAGCCGATGTCGTTCGCGTTCGGCACCCCGTTAGAATATGGCGCAATCCATCATTACGGCGGCAAAGCCGATATGTCGCCACAAAACACCGTCGTTCCCACAAGGCCGTGGTTGGGTGTTCAGATGCAGATACCGAGGCAATTTATCAGATCATGGCTGATTTTCTGACCGCAGACTAAAGCCCCTGTATCTCAAGCTAAGCGATTGAATCAGTTTCTGGTGCAACCGTGTGGGTGAAAAAGTGTTAAACGTTTTTGGAAGGGTTTAAACGGGGTCTGAATTGCCTGTGAGCCGAGATTGTAGTGGATATTACGGTATAGTTGTCTTATCAATAGATGAAAATGATAGCGGGGCTTCGGCTCTGCTTACCGCCTCAAATATGACTAAACCACAAAGGCAAACCCTAACTCCAAGAGTACGCGATTGCATGTATTCGCATGAACCACAAACCGGACAGATTAGAGTCTTTTCCATTATGGATTCTCTTAAGAATGAACACTAATTTGACTATATAAAGTAGGGAGATCACCGCCAGAAATGAATCAAAACTTTGGGCGATGGTTCCTATGATTAGTTCTGACTCATACTCACCCTGACAATTCAATATTAAATCTACTTATGATGAATTGAAAACATGACATTGGAAGTCCCAACGGGCATCATAAAACCATAATTAGTGTTTTCAATTAACAAATAATAAGTCCCCTTAGGTAAATTAATCCAGTCTGTTTCGTATCTTTCTCGAAGAGGAAGAAAAGAGTAGGTGTGTTCAATAATCACATCTGAAAATTGATTAAGCTGAGTTTGATCAACCCAACTTAAATAATTAGACTTATCAATAATAAACGCTTCTGAAACAATATCGTCAATAGGACCAGCAGAACCATTAGCAACAGGAGAGGCAGGAGCCACTTTTACATTCGTCTGCTGATTAGCGGCAACCGTAAACTCATAAGTGTAATACGCATTTTTTTCAATCAAAACTGAATCTTTTTCACTTGAACTATCGCCATCATCATCACCACTGCAACCTATAGCTAGCACAGATAGCATACCTACAATCATTATGCGGGTAATATTAAACCTATTCAAAAAACACACAACTTCAACCCATATAAAATAAATAATATCAAGAGGTTGCATTTGAACACATTTACCAGGTATGAGCAAGGTTGCACCTTTGGAGAGCCGTACCGCGCTGTAGGGTATGACGCACTCAAAAAACCTTTCACCCCGTATTACTAGACGGGGTTACTAAGTCAAATTAGAACGTTAAATTATGCTTCCTTTAAACACACCAATGGCACAGAGAATTTTTGACTTTTATCTGCAATATCTGAAGGTGAGATCTTATTGTCAGCAGTCTTCTTATCGGTCATATGATAAGAAACGTTTTGTTCATTCAAAAAGATACTTAGTATGGATGATTTCATTGAATTTTTCTTATCACTTGTAACGATACCAATCACATCACCATTTTCTGACATAACTGGAGCACCAATATCTCCTCTGCTTATTTCATTAGTGATTGTCATAATTCGAATATCGTTATAGCTGCCTGATGCTCTACTAACTATCCCGTCGGTAATTTTACCTTGATAAGATGGTATCTTAGAATTTCCCATATCGGAAAATTCAAACCCATATGTATAAGTGCGTTCGCCTTGGGACGTTCTCTTCTTAGAACTTATAATTGCATAGGTATCATTAGGAATCGCTGATTTCAGAATCGATATATTATTAATTTTATCTGTTCTAATTACTGTTGCTTCAATCAACCGACCATTTCTTTTATAATTAACCTTTGAGCAACTTTCAACAGCATTACTAGTTGTTAGTAAATAATTCTTATTTATAAAGAAGCCTGTGGAGCTAATACTCAAATCAGGTTTGTAATTAACACCATTTGAAACAATATTATAGTTATTTACAGTCCTAAAATTTTTCACCTGAGAATCATTATTGGAAAGTGGCCGACCATTGACTTCGGTTACATTACAATTTAACCCACCAGAACTTTTACAAGTATCTTGAGCTAGATTCATAGCTTCTTCTTTTGTAGATGCTCCCCATGCAGTTCCAGCAACTCCATTGATACCAATAGAGAAAGCTTTATTATCGGATTTATTTTTATACTGATTGTATAGTTTCTCAGCTGTTATATTAGCTGCTTGACTGCTCGCTGAAAAAACAATAACGGCTAACAAACTCACATTGAATAATTTGACTTTCACTTCCAAATCCATCCTCTCAGGCAAACATCAAAAAAATTAGAGATAATTTTAGTTCGCAAAATACCAATTACGTTAATTTGCTGAATTAGCATAGGAAAACGCACATTCAGCCTTATATCGTACATTCAACGCACTTATGCCTATCTTATCATGCATCAATGTAATGAAAGTTTACTTTACTTCTGCACACCAAAGCTGCATGAATCTAACGAAATGAGATCTGAACCTGAAATCTAGGCAAATGGACAAAAAGGAGACTTTCATTGAGGTTATACCCGATTTTTTAGGAAACACTTCCACCACGCCCCCTAACTAAATAGCGCCATCATGGCGCTATGAAAACATCAAACGCACTCAAATCGCTCAGGCAGTCTTATCTGCCAACCTTACCGGTAACCTTGCCGTATTGGCCGCTGAGTTAAATCAGTCAGATAACGGCCTGGTTCAGCAGATAGTGGAACTAAAAGCAGGCTCTGATAGAGGCTGCATTGAAAGCACCATCAGTAAGGCGAGGACAAAGGCAAAATTTTTGAAGCGGATGTGAGCGATACATTAACGGAAAATTTAAAAGTGAAATGTAATTGTGCATAACTATTGTCGATGCCGGGGAGAGTGCTTTTTTGCAGCTTTGGTTTAAAAGTGATGTTTTCTTTTGCAGAAATAGCAAGGAAATCAGAAGTTGCATGTAATAAATGGGATCTTGTAATGGCCTGTGGGTAACTGTGAAAATTATCGTTATCCACAGAAGCTGTGCATAACTCTGTGGGAAATGCTTCAAGGCTAGAAATCATGCTGACTCCGGTAAAGTCAATAGATTATAGCTGAAATCTGTATGTAACAATCGCGATTTTGATTTACTTCAACTATTGAAAAAAGCTTTAGCATCAAAGATGTAAAAGGGAGTTACGTAAACTCATTTTCCAGCCAACGGGCGAATTGAAACAACTCATGCTGGCTTTCCCCGAAGTCGACCATCATGGTGCTAATTACGGGCATGACCGATTTAGCCTGGTAGGGGTAACCCATCATTCTTTCAGAAAAGGTATTGAACAGAATGCGGAGTGGGTTAGTACAATCGCAGTGAATATAGGCAATTGTGCCTTTAATTATAGTGAGTTCCAATTGGATTGTTCCCCACCTAAAACGACCATTCAGCTGGCGATGAAATGGAGGAGACTGACCATAATTCCAATCCCAGCTTGAAATAAGGTGAAGTTTTGTTCCCAACCCCGGTAAATCAGGTAAAGGATTGATATTAAGTCTTCTTTCTTGTGGCATGACGGTAAAGTGCTCACTGCAAGCGCTGGCCAAGGCTCTCTCGATGGTCTCATGTTGAATACGAGGATTTGATTCGCAGAGGTTGCCATATTTAGTGGTAATTGAAGAGGTTTGATTGTCATTTTCCTCATGCTGCAGCATAAACTCTTCTACCGCTGATAAGTCAGTTTGTACTCTGATAGTGCAATGCTGCATGAAGTTACCATTAACAATGCTCGTCGCAGTATTAGATATTTTTTTCTTTCCTATCATAATTTCGTTGTTGTCATTGCATTCGGCCTTGATCTTAAGCTTGCCTATTAAGGTCGTGAGAATCCCTTTTACCACAGCGGTATTGATGTCGTTCGCATTTCCCATGAGTGAAAAATTGGTATGGCCGGGATCTTGATAAATAGCCCCTCCATAAGTATGGCGACGAACGATGCTCAGGCTCTTCCGGTGAACATTTCGGGTATTGCATACTAACCAGGGATTTTGATCTTTGCCGATGTTCACTGATGAGCGGTTACGCCAGACAAACAAAACGCATTGACCAGGCGATAGGGAATTAAACAGCACGTCTTCAACCGCCTGGTTAAACCACGGATTGGTTGATTGTGAGAGGTATCGATGTAACTCCATCGGACATGCCTATAAAACCTTATGAGATTGACGATTATAACGATGAATGCAATTTAATGCATATTTGTTTTTTATACGTAAACGGGGGATTTATTGTTTGCTGTGCGGTGTACCGATTAATTCAGGTTAAGAGTCAATCAAATAGGAACAAGATTTATTCTTATCCTTGAACTTTACAGTACTCTTAAATTAGAATGAGAATTGTTTTTATTAAGGTGTGAAAATTGTGTCCCACATTCTTGTCGTTGACGATGATATCCAGCTTTGCGAACTATTACATGAGGTCTTAAGTGAAGAGGGCTACGATGTCCACTGTGTGTACTGTGGCGAGAGTGCATTGACCTACATGCAAGATCATGCCGTTGATCTGGTTTTGCTTGATGTCATGCTACCGAATCTTAATGGCATTCAAGTCGCTCGTCGTATTTGTCAGCGCTTTGCCACGCCTATTCTGATGTTAACAGCATTGGGGGATGAAACATCTTTGCTCGATGGTCTCGAAGCGGGTGCTGATCAATATGTCGCAAAACCCTTTCGGGTACCTGAATTATTAGGGCGTATTAGGGCTATATGGCGAAGAGTCGGGTTAGAACGACAACGGCAAAGTCTTAATTGTTACCAGACCGAACTGTCACAGCAAATTTCACGCTTGCCTTTGACTGGGACAGAGGCTGAACTCCTGGACTTTTTGATTAAACATCACGGTATAGTGGTTGCAAAAGCGGAATTGCAAAAGGAAGTTCTGAAAAAAGACCTTAACCCGTTTGACCGAAATCTGGATATGCATATCAGTAATATCCGCCGAAAAATGGTGCAGTCTGGTTTATCAAAGCAGCATATAAAGACCATTCGGGGAAAAGGATACAGTTTTAGCGAGACTGCCGGGGTAGGCTAGGCTGGATACCCCAATGCCTCTAAGACGCAGCGTTCAGTGAGTACCTCAAGGTGATTTGGGTATATTCGACATTATTGATTTTGGTCGCTATAAATTAATCGGTTTCTAATAACGGCCAGCTCTTTAGTCTGAAAGTTAATAGCCTTTAAGTCTGGCTTTAGTTGATAAAATAACGCTGAGTCACGCTTGGCATCATACCCGTGTTTGAAGTAGCCACGACCACTTGGGTACTCTAAGTTCCATAACTGGCTTTTTACGACCCGACTGATGGCAATAAACTCACCAATATAATTGGCTGTGTCTTCTGTAATCCTAAATTTGAGGGCGAGATTACCTGTACTGCTGGTATAGAAGGTTTGGTTCCCGTTAGAGCCTTCAATGACGATGCGATAGAGCTCATATTCGCCGGCAGGAAGCGGCAGAATGAAAAGTTGCCCTAAAAGTGACGGTGTTTTGAAGTCGGAGTGAGAATTATCGTTAGTTAACGAGATGGTTTCGTTATCACCAATCTGTCGGATCATGAGTGTAGTGGTTAACGCTTCACCTGAAGCGGGCAAGGCTCTTGTGGCACCAATCATACCGACTAAATAGCCTTTTGGCTGATCATTATCTTCGGTGTATTTATCTGGCAATGTAATGTCAAGACCCGAGGAGCAGCCTAAAAGGACAAAACTGAAAAAGCAAATGAAGATATATTTCACCGGTAAACATTCCTTGTCATGCCTGAGCCCTTATCTCCCTGGTGAAAAAGGCTAACGGCTTAATCTATTTCACAAAAGGATGGACAGTATATTCTACAAAGCGCATTTAAACACGTTACTTATCTGGATGTTAATCATTTGAATGCCAAGATATGAACGATACCACGAAATGAGGTTTTTTTTGATATGGAAAATCACGTTGTTACCCGTTTTCTAGGCTTGTATTGGCGGTGTTGATCGAAGGGTTGGCTAAATAAAAAAATGAAATCGATTAGTTATAATTATTTTGCATCAGTTTTTTTCCTTGGTGATCGAGGCGGTCTAGCTTTTCGCCTTTTTTCGTATTTTGCGGTGAGCTTATTGTTGATCCTTGGCGTACAGAATGCTGCTGAAGTCGCCTTGATTAAATCGATGCTGCATGTACCTGAGAAAGTGCAGGAACAGATGTTAGATCTGGCTTATCAGGCCGACGTATTGATCGCCGAAGGGGATCTGGATGAATTGGCGGATTGGGAGAGAGGTCAGCATTACTACCTGTTTGTGTTAGATGGGAAAAACAAGCCTGTCAGCGGTCGCGAAATGCACCCGCACTTTGAATTTAAGCTGAATTATATTCGTAAGATCGATACGGTATTGGAAAATAGGGTCAATCAGCCTGTTATTGCCTTGCCATTGAATGGTGGTAATCAGCTGGTGATCCAGTTTCCCCATCAATTACATCCGGCACGAAACTTTCCATATTACTTTGGTATTATTCAGGTGATCATTGCCGCCTTGATCCTAAGTGTATTTTCGCTGCTTCTGGCCCGTTATTTACAGCGCCCGTTGCATCAGCTTCAGAAGGCCAGTCGCCGTCTTGCTGACGGGGATTTCAATGTCAGGGTTGCCGACGAGGTGGGTGACAGTGTCACTGAATTTAATGCGCTTGCCTGTGATTTCGACCATATGACTGACCGTATTCAGGTGTTGGCTGAAAAGCAAAATAGGTTGATCCGTGATGTGTCCCATGAGTTGAGAACGCCACTGGCACGCCATAGTCTTGCGCTGCACTTGCTACGAAAACGTATTCCTGCAGAAACCCAGCCGCTGCTGGACAAATTAGAGCGTGAATCTGATGAAATGAATGATCTCGTTACGGAAATTCTGGAACTCAGCCGGTTGGAAAACACCTGCTATTCAGCAAGTTTAGTGCCGGTGCAGCTGGAAACTTTATGCCAGATCCAGGTTGAGGAAAGTCTGCAGTCATTAAAACCGGAACAATCTATTGCTTGCGAGTTGGAGAATGCAACTGCAATGGTACTCGCTGACAGCCGCCTGGTGCTGCGGGTGGTAAAGAATCTGCTGGGCAATGCAATTAAATATGCCGGAGAAACGGCAGAAATCACATTATCGGTTAAACCGTCTATTAAAGAGGACGGTCAGTTTGTAACGGTGACTGTTGAGGATAATGGCCAAGGGATTGCGAAGCAGCACATCAAGCGGATATTTGATCCCTTTACCCGGCTCGAAGCTGCACGAGATAAACAGTCTGGTGGTTATGGGCTGGGTTTAGCGATTGTAAAAGAGTCGATGACGGTTATGAAAGGTAAAGTGAAGGCTGAAAACCGAGAGCAGGGCGGGTTACGGATTACGTTATCGTTTCCTGTTGCCGGGTAGTTCACTAAAAGGCACGCGCAAGCCCTGAAATCTTTGCGTGCCTTTTGTATCACCCGGTAATATCAATGCTTACTTGATCGGTAGCAGCATACAAACTTACTTAACAGTATTAATGATATTTTTGAAATGCTTTGCTTTAGTGAAAAGATAGTCGACATCTGGCGGGAAGTCTTTGTTCGACTTGGCATGTTTCATCATGTCGAACACTTTAAATTCCGTTAACACAGCATACTGGTACGGTTTGAAATCGCTATTGGCTTGCATCGTCGGGTCGAAATACTGATCCCCTTTCTTGATAATGGCTTGGTCAACCAAAGGATCTTCACAACGATAACCCAGCACGTATCTTTCACCTTTGCCATAAATGACATTCATATAGCTATTGTAAAAGCTCTCGTCTTCTTTCGTTGTACAAGTTTCTAATATGTCTTCATCCATTGCATTGACAGTGACAATTCGGATGTTATCCGGGTTAAATCTTAATGCTGTCAGTTGCTGGTGAATTGCTTCTAAGGTCAGTTGCGTCACTTTAAATACCGCATAATCAATAAAATCGTCGGCATTATACTGTTATCTTCGAAAATCACCAAAAAGCCTCAAAATGACAAATATTGCTCATCAGCCCGGTGCGCGACGCGGATCTGGGCACTCGACCTTTAAGAAGGCGAATCTTTGACTATGTGGGGCTCAATGGCGAAGTGAGTTGATCTCAGGTTCAGCCGACTAAGGCTTTCTAAATGGTTTGCAACTGCCGAGCAATAAGAAATCCTCGGCAGCTTGTTTTCAGTCTGAAATGCTTATGCGGCATCTAACGCTTTTTGTTGATGCGAAAGGTACTCGTCATAAGTGCCTTGGAAGTTAACGAGCTTCTTGTCTTTCACATCAATAATAGAAGTTGCAAGAGACGATACAAACTCGCGGTCATGGCTCACAAAAATAAGCGTACCTTGATAACTTTTGAGTGCGTTATTAAGCGCTTCAATCGCTTCCATATCCATGTGGTTCGTTGGTTCATCCATAACGAGAACATTGATGTCTTGCATCATTAACTTACCAAACAATAAGCGGTTTTTTTCGCCACCAGAACAGTTCTTTGCTTGTTTATTTGCATCATCGGCAGTAAACAGCAAGCGACCTAAAATACCACGAACCATCAAGTCATCATGCTTCGTTGTGCGCCACTGTGAGATCCAATCGAAGATGCTTAAGTCGTTGTCGAAGTCAGCCGTACTATCTTGTGGACAGTAACCAATAGAAGCATTCTCAGACCATTTTACAATGCCTTTATTTTGCTCTAATTCCTTTACCAGGCAGCGTAGCAGTGTGGTTTTACCTACACCATTTTCGCCAATTACCGCTAAGCGAGTACCAGCTTCGAGAAGTAAGTTACCTTTTTCGAACAGGAGTTCATCTTCAAATGCATGACCTAAATCCTGCAGTTCAAGTGCTTGGCGGTGCAGCTTCTTGCCTTCACCAAAATTAATCGACGGGCTAATACGGCTAGTCGATTTAACTTCGTCTAGCTTAATTTTATCCATCTTCTTAGCACGAGAACTTGCTTGCTTAGCTTTAGAGGCGTTTGCCCCAAATCGATTGACGAAATCTTGCAACTCGCTAATCTCAGCTGATTTTTTAGCATTGCTTGCCAGTAACTGTTCGCGGATCAGGCCTGACGCTTCAAGGAAGTATTCGTAGTTACCCGGGTAAATACGAAGCTCACCGTAATCGATATCCGCCATGTGGGTACATACCGAGTTCAAGAAGTGACGGTCATGCGAGATGATGATCATCGTACACTTACGTTGATTAAGTTCTTCAGCAAGCCAGTTAATCGTATGAATATCCAAGTTGTTGGTTGGTTCATCTAACAACAAGATATCAGGGTTGGCGAAAAGTGCTTGCGCCAGTAGCACTCGCAGTTTCCAGCCTGGCGCAACGTGTTGCATCGAGCCGAAATGGAATTCTTCTTCGATACCAGCTTGAAGCAAAATGTCGCCAGCACGGCTTTCTGCGGTATAGCCGTTCATTTCTGCGAATTCACTCTCAAGTTCTGCGACTTTCATGCCGTCTTCTTCGCTCATTTCTGGCAATGAATAAATACGGTCACGTTCTTGTTTGATTTCCCAAAGTTTACGGTCACCCATTATTACAACGTCGATAACATTGTATTGCTCAAAGGCAAATTGGTCCTGGCTTAGTACGCCAAGTTTTAATCCAGGAGAGATCGAGACATTGCCAGAGCTTGGAGCCAGTGCGCCACTAAGAATCTTCATGAACGTTGATTTACCACATCCATTGGCTCCGATTAAGCCGTAACGGTTACCGTTACCAAACTTAGCAGAAATGTTTTCAAATAAAGGCTCGGCGCCGAATTGCATGGTGATGTTAGCGGTTGAGATCAAAGAAGTATTCCTAGGTATTAAGGTGGGCTAATTGCTTAGTCAGATATGCCAAATCAACAGAAATGAAAGCACGAATTAATAGCCGGCGAATTATACAGACTTATTGAACAAATAACAGATGTGAGATGTAAGTCACAGAAGGTGATTGACGTGGAGGGGGAGTTACCTTAACCAATTGCAAAGAATGTAAATTAAATGCAAATGACAATAGTTATCATTTATATTAAGATCCGAGTTTGCAGTGGTAGCCGGCAACGGCACCAATGGGGTATTCACTTTCTCTTTGATAAAGACACAAGAGATATGTGACGCATTAAATTTTTGGAGATAACGGAATATGTTTCATAAAAGTCAGCTGACTTTATTGATTGCTGCGATTTTAGCGGTACCAGTAGTTCAGGCTCAGACAACAGAGGTTGATGAGCATATGGTCGTAACAGGCCGCGACTATGGCTATAAGGTTGATACCAATACCAGCGCTATGCGTATCGAAGCAACCCAGCTTGAAACCCCGGGACAAGTTACGGTTATTGACGAGCAGATCATTGATGAACAGCGGGCAAGTACGCTAGGTGAAGTGCTTAAGAATGATGCCAGTATTTCTGCTGGTGGCGTCAGCCGTAACCGTGAGTCGTTTTCTCTCCGTGGATTTTCATTAGACAGCGGTAGCAGTTTTTTACGTGACGGTAAGCAGCATTGGTCTCATTACCGTCAGCCGATAGAGTTGCTTGAGCGCGTCGAAGTACTGAAAGGTCCTGCTGGTTTGCTTTACGGAAAGTCGGCGCCTGGCGGTCTGGTTAATATGGTATCAAAGAAACCGACTTACGATACTCAGGTGAATGTGAGCCAGGATATTGGCTCTAATAACGAATCACGTACGGTTGCCGATATCAGTGGTTCTCTGAACGATGAGCAGACCCTGCGTGCACGTGCGATTGTCGCCAAGCAAAGCTACGACTCATGGCGAACCTATACCGATGGCAGCACGCCGTCGACCGAGCGCTTTATTGGGGGCCTGTTCGTCGATTATGATATCAACGACACAGTGACCGTTTCATTTCACTATGACAAAACGAATGACAACGGTAATGTTGATTCAGGTGCTTACATCGTCGACGGCAAACCGGTATTAGGTCGTGATCATATCTGGGATGCACAATGGTCAACGATTGAGAACGATGTTGAAAACATCGGCTTTGATGTGGCGGCAAACTTATCCGATGTATGGCGCCTGAAAGGGGGCTATAACCATCAGGACTTTGAGCGCCGAGATACCGAGAGTTTTTCAAAACCGGATACCTATAATCCAACCACGGGGACATTCGAGTATCGGGGTTACGACCGTTGGGATAACTGGCAGTTTGATACTGCATACGTTGATCTTGTCGGTGACTTTGACGGGTTAGGTGTCAGCCACCAATTGCTTGTCGGTGCGAACTGGTTAGGTTACTACTATAAGTCCCAAAGTCAGAGCATTAAAGGCCTGGAGGCCGAAGTCGGCAAGCCTCTGGAGAAGCCTGGCGATCTGCATTATTCGAATGGTAAGGTTAAAGACCCAACGAAGCGTGATTCTTACGGTATCTATGTTCAAGATATGATCACGGTCAATGACCAGTGGCAATTCCTGGCAGGCTTGCGCTTTGACCGCGAAGAAAATGATATTGATACTTACGATAATATTCTGCCAAAAGCGGGTGTGATTTATCACCCGGCAGAAAATGGTTCGATTTACCTGACGTATTCAGAAAGCTTCGAGCCAAAAGATCCTATCGATAATGACAATGACATCAATAACGGGAAGGCACTTGATCCTGTCAAGGGCACGCTTTATGAGCTAGGGTCGAAATGGGAATTACTCGATAACCAGCTGTTTGTCTCTGGCGCCATATTTGAAATCACCCAAGAAAACAAAGTGATTTCTCAGGATCTGGAGGGTCAGTCTGATTTTGAAACCGAGACCACCCAGGCCGGAAAGCAGATCCACCGCGGTGCTGAATTCAATGCGACCGGTTACGTATCAGAAGCGCTTTCGTTAAGCGGTTCGATGACTTACCTCAATGCTGAAATCAAAGATGAGTTCGATGCATCCATTAATGGTAACCGTCCGGCTGATGTCCCTGAGTTATCTGCGAGTGTCTGGACGCGGTACTCGTTTGCGAATAATACCGATTTGAACCTTGGTGCTATCTACGTGGGCGATCGTTTTGGTGATGAGAAAAACACGTATAAGAAAGACGCTTATACCCGCATCGATACGGGTGTGGCTCATACTATCAAATATGATCAGAATCTGGATATGATTGTGCGTTTCAATATAGAAAACCTGTTTGATGAAGACTATCTTGCAGGTGGCAGCCAGACTAAAACGGTGATAGGCGAAGGCCGTAACTACATGGCAACACTGCAGTTACGCTACTAACGCCATAGATAAAGGGGAAGCACTTTCCCCTTTTACTTTGTTTCTTACGTTACTGTAACCAGATAGTTGTACAATCTGATCATTGTTCAGAACGGTGTCATTTATGTGGCACTCGTTTTCAATTAGAATCAAGGCAGTATCGCCCCGATTTAATCGGGATTTTTTATTTTTAATACTGACCTAACTTATCGGGTGAATTTTTATTTTAACTTTTTCAAAAGTATTGATTACAAATATGAATTTAATAAAACCTAGTTTGGCTATCTTGATGCTCAGCGTTACTGCCGGAGCATATGCTAATGATCTTGACGCCGCTCGGGCGATTGAAACTAAGACCAATGCCGCATCAATGCTGAGTCAGAACAAGATCGATAAGAGTGCTGATGTCGCTTTGTCGATGAAAGCGGATATCGAACAGCTTCAGGAGGAAGTGAAAAATCTAACGGTTTACCGTGATCATTTGTCGCGCCTGGTTGTGAACCAAAACGAAGAAGCGACAAGTATCGACAGTCAGATCCTGGATATTAAAGAAACACGTCAGGGCGTGGTTCCCCTGATGTACAAAATGATTGGTGGATTAAAGCACATTATTGCGGACGGCAAGCCGATTAAGCGTGAACAGCGTTTGGCGCGAGTGACCAAGCTGGACGTTATGATGGCACAAGCTGATATCAGCGATGCCGAAAAGTATCGTCGTATTCTTGAAGCCTACCAGATTGAAATGGATTACGGCACGAAGCTGGGCGTCTATCAAGGGACAGTCGCACTCGATACTAACGAATCCATTGAAGCTGATTTGCTTTATTTAGGTCGTATCTCCTTCGTTGCCCGTAGCTTAGACGGTACACGCTACTGGGCATGGAACGATAACGAGAATGGCTGGCAGGTTGTAGACAGCGGTGAAAGTTCAAACATAGATAAAGCATATGCGATTGCAGAAAAACAGGCAGCACCAAGCTTAATCACGCTACCGGTTTCGGTGCGGACCGTGCCTGATAAACAGAGTGCGAAACACCCCGCAGCTCAACAAGCTGCATCTCAACAAACCATAGCCGCATCGACTAACGTGGAGACCAACTAGTATGAAGTTCAAAACGTTAGTAACAGCGCTTTGCCTGTTTAGCTTGCCGCTTTCAGTTTTTGCTGAGGTTGACTCTACACAAGCCTTGGTGGCAAAAACACAGCAGGCGCAGAAGGCGCAGCGTGCACATAACGTACAACGTGAAGCCGGATTTAGCCAAACTGAGCAGGGAATTCGTGCCCAACGTGACGCACTGCTTGCTCAGCGTGATCAACTTCAACGTGAAACCGAGCTGCTGAGCAAGACCTTCAGCGAAAACGAAAACCGGCTTTCCATACTGGAAGAACAGCTGCGCCTGGAAACCGGAAGTCTGGGGGAACTGTTTGGTGTTGTTCGCCAGTCTGCAAAAGAGCTGAACGGGGAAATGGATGCTTCGGTAACAGGCGTCGACCGGGTGAAATATGGGCCGGTTGTAAACCAGATTGTTGATGCCAGGGTATTGCCTTCGATGTCTCAGTTAACGGGTTTATGGCAGGGTATGGTTGAGCAAATTTATGCCAGTGCAGAACTTGCCCCCGTTTCGGTGCCATATATCAATGGCGAAGGGTATACATCCGACGTTGAAGCCTATCGCCTCGGCAGTTTCGCCTTGGTTGGCGAACAGGGATATGTTAAATGGAATAGCGCTCGTCATGTTGCCAAGCCTTATCTAAAGCAACCTGAAAATGGGCCGGTTTCTGCTGATTTGGCTCGTATGAGTCAAGCCGGCCTGATGCCTCTGGTTGTCGACCCTTCCCGCGGTATGATGCTGGAGCAGTTAGCCAATACCCCATCGCTCAGTGAGCGGCTGGAACACGGTGGCGTGGTGGGTAAGATCATCTTAGGCTTATTGGCGATTGGCGCCGTTATTACGTTGTTCCGTGGTGCCAAGCTGTTTATTGCCCGCCAGCAGATTAACGCGCAATTAAAGCAACCACAGCAGCCGGGCAATAACCCGTTAGGCCGCGTTATTGCGGTGTATGACAAAGAACAAAACCGTAGCGTTGAAGCATTAGAATTACGTTTGCTTGAGGCCATTGTTGATGAACAGCAAAGCCTTGAGCAGGGCTTATCGATGCTGAAATTGCTTGCGGCACTGGCTCCGATGTTAGGCCTTCTGGGCACGGTGACGGGGATGATCGAGACCTTTCAGGTGATCACCCAGTTTGGCAATGGCGATCCTAAGGTGATGGCGGGCGGTATTTCAATGGCGCTGATCACGACGGTACTCGGCCTTATTGCGGCAATGCCACTGCTGCTGGCACATAATATTTTGAGCACTCAAGCCGATACCATCCGAAATATTCTGGAGAAACAAGGGATCAGCCTTGTTGCCGAGCAAGCTGAAAAAGTAGGAAAAACAGCATAATGGAAATCAGTCTTTTACAAGCCTGGTGGTTCTCATTAGCGCAATTCATGAACCAGGGCGGCCAGATATTGTGGTGGTTGGCTGCCGTGGTCATGCTTTGTTGGTTGCTGGTCGTTGAGCGGGTCATCTACCTGTTCTTCCTCTATCCGAAGCAGAGAAGCGTCTGGCTCGCGAAATGGCATAACCGTGATGATCAAACATCATGGTATGCCCATGCAATGCGCGATGGCTGGCTAAGTGAAGCCCGCATCGCATTACATCAAAACGTAAACCTAATCAAAGTGCTGGTGGCCATTTGTCCAATGCTTGGCCTGCTTGGTACAGTCACCGGCATGATTTCAGTATTTGATGTGATGGCCACGCAGGGCAGCAGCCAGCCTCGTTTAATGGCCTCTGGCATTTCGCTGGCGACTCTGCCGACAATGGCCGGAATGGTAGCAGCACTTGCCGGGATGTTTGTTCACGCTCGCCTTTCTAAAGCTTGCCTAATGCGTGAACTGAAATTAGAAAAATTATTAAGGAGCCAATGATGAGACTCAGCCGTCCGTCTTCTGCTCGTGAAGAAGCACAAATCGATATGACATCGATGCTCGATATCGTCTTCATCATGTTGATATTCTTTATTGTTACAAGCTCGTTTGTTCGTGAGTCGGGGGTCGAGGTCAATCGGCCGCAGGCCAGCAATGTTGTGAGTCAGAAAGAGGCGGGGATCTTTATTGCCATCACATCAGCCAACGATATCTATATTGATAAACGAGTGGTGGATGCCGAGCGGGTACAAGCGGTACTTGAGCACCTGTTGCTGGAACAGCCGGAAGCATCGTTAGTGATCCAGGCTGACGAACATGCTTATAATGGCACTGTGGTGAAAGTGATGGATGCTGCAAAAGGTGCCGGTGTACAACACATCGCCCTGGCGGCGGAGAAGCGTTAATGTTTTCTGTCGCTTTTCGGCTTTTTGTCGCACTGCCGGTATCGACCGCTGTGGTATTGGGGTTGTTCACATTCATGGCGTGGATGGTTGACAACGGCCAGCAACGTGCGCCTGAACAATCTCAAATCCTGGCGTTTGATATGGTGATGGTTGAGCAAGAGCGCGATGCTCAGCGGCGCCAGCGCGCTTTACCGGAAAAGCCGGATACACCAGAACCTCCACCGGAAGCGCTGCCAACCAGCTCGCAGTCTGTGACGGCAACTCCCGCGCCGGCCATGCCGAATCTTGCTTTGGACACGACCATTTCTGGTTTGGCGATTAATGTGCCTCAATTCTCTGATTTTGGTGCCAATCAGCAAGCAATGCCGTTATATCGGATTGAACCGCGTTATCCCGCGCGTGCGATTAAGAAAGGTGCCGAAGGTTTTGTGGTGTTGTCTTTCACTATCGATCCCCAGGGGCGCCCAACCGATATTAATGTTCTTGATGCAAAACCGCGGCGGCTATTTGAAAAAGAAGCCATTCGGGCGCTACGCAAATGGAAGTATCAGGCAAAAGTTGTCGATAGAAAAGCGATTGCGCAAGTGGGCCAAACAGTCCGTCTGGAATTTAAGTTAAACAAATGATGAAGATGAAGAAAGTCGTTATTGCACTTGCCTTGATGCTGTGCGGGCCTGTGAGCACATATGCTGAAGAACTTTCTCAGTTTACTGCCGGAAAAGTGCAGCGTGCGTATAATTTGCAACAAGATGAAAAGTTGAATGACGCCATTGCGTTGCTTGCTGATTTAGATCCTTCTCGTGCTTATGACAAAGCGTTTGTAAAGCGTATGATCGGCATCTTCTATTGGCAGAAGGGCAATACCGATAAAGCCATTGATAATCTGTCTTATGCCGTTAAAAGTGGTTTACTGAATGACGAGCAGGCATGGGTGACACAACGTATGCTAGCCGACATTCTATTATCGAATGAGCAGTTTAATGCCGCCTTACCGCATTACTACGCGCTATCAAAGCAGATCCCGGAGACTCAGAAAGCCGATGAATTATGGCTGCGCATCGCGCAGAGCCATTATCAGCTAGAAGAGTGGCAACAGGTTTTGTCGGCGTTAATCCGCTATGAATCTTATCAAAAGAAAGATGAGATTCAGCCACTGACGATCCGGTTGGGGGCGCAACTTCAGCTGAAACAGTGGAAAGCATCCATTTCAACTCTGAACCGTCTTATCGTGTTAGAGCCGAATAAAACGACCTGGTGGCAGCAACTGGCGGGCATTCAATTACGTAACGGGCGATCTTCCGATGCGTTAGAGACTCTGGCCCTGGCGAGGCGACAGGGGGTCATATTAAGTCAGCAAGATCTGAAAACCCTTGCTCAGCTCTATGCACAAGCCGGTATTCCCGAGCGTGCAGCAATCTTGTTTGATGAGTTAGAGGGTATCCAGAACAATGCCGGTTTACTGTCTGAACAGGCAAGATATTGGCAGATGGCAAAAGAGTGGGATAAGGCCATCTCTGTCTGGACCTTAGCGGCAAAATTAGACAATAAACACCGCTGGCCGCTGGCCCAATTACTGCTTCAGGAAGGTCATTACCATCAAGCACTTGCCGAGCTGGATAAGGTAAACCGTACAGATAAGAAAGCAGAGGTAGAGCTTGCTAAAGTGCGGGTCTATTACAAGCTGGACGATTTTGAAAAAGCGATTATCCACGCCAAGCTTGCGAATAATATTACCCCCTCTGCTGCGTCAAAAAGCTGGATCAAATACTTGGATCAGGTTCGCCATATGCAGTAATGACCCAATGAATACTGCGTTACTCCGCTTCAAAATGACAAAGAGCGATGGACTAAACAGTTCATCGCTCTTTTTGTCAGTAAGGATTTATACTCAAGCTACCTCAAGATGAATAGTTCAGCGAGAATTCATTGCCTTTTAGCTTTCCAGCATTGCCCGATGAATTCGGCGATAGGTTATGCTTGCCGAAGCAATGTTGTAACCAATCCACAGCCAATTTAGCATCATCAGCAGGCCGATGCTTGCTGTGACAGGCGGATAGCAGAGTGAGATAGCAATACTCGCCATGCTCAGCAGGTAAAGCCGGAACTGTATCTTACTTTGTTGTCTGCTGATCAGGCTGTAGTGGTCTGGTAATAGCATCATCGCGTTAGGCTTGCTCATGGCAATAGGCTGAAGATGCAAGCTGATCAGAAATGGTACGATCTTCAGCAGCATCCCCTGGATCACACCAAGTACAAAGCCCATACCGATGAGAAGGGCAATGAAAACTTCAACGCTTCCCTGTAGCTGAATGGGTATTAATGGCAAGGCAATCATCAACAAAGAACCACAGATCAGGCTCGAATAAGCCCACTGCCAATAACTAACAACAACGTCAGGAAGCTTGCGTTTTCGATTACGAAGCCGGTTTAAGCCCGTTACGGCATACATGATGCCAACTGCTGCGATCAGTGCGCTACTGAAGTTGAGGCTAAACTGAAACACGATCGCCAAGGCGATGGAAATAAGGCCAATAACAAGCATTAAAGGCAGAGTAATACGGCAATACCGAGGAAATTCAGGCGTTACATGAAACATTGGAATGACCTGAAAGCTCACGGCCATGATCAGCAATAATACCCAACCAAATATACCTGTACTCGCATGAAAATGGGTGAGGTTCTTGCCTGTGATTGGCTGATAGCCCCAAAGATACCCAGCTAGCAGCAGCAATCCCGCAAGCAAGACGAAGGCAAGTGCCAGAGCTGCCAGCAGAATAGGAACTCGGGTCTGCTGACCTGCAGCTTGACGGATCAATACGCTCAGCAACGAAATAATGAAGTAACCCAGGCTGAGTGTTAATAATAGGAAACTGGCACCAAAGGTGGGCCAGCCAAAAAATCCCGCACTCAGTGCCAGGGTGCCTAGCACAAGACCTGTTTGCATGAGAACTAAAGGCACCGGGGGAATTTTTATGGGAGCGCCACATAAAACCGGCATGATTTGAAATAGCGATCCGATCATAATCATTGCCATCATTCCAATAGCGACAAGATGCGTTATCGCTAAAGAGGCTGGCAACCAGCGGCCCAGCCAGATATGCTCGCCTTGCCAAATCAGCAAGCCTGAGGCAATAACGGCAAATAGGGGGGCTGTCAGGTAAAAACGGATCGGCACGTCCAGCCGTGGGATGGCATCGAAGTTAAGTCCGGTCAGTCGCATCTCTATGTCTCATTAAGCTGTTAAGGGCTAGCTTGTCACCTTTGTGCCAAATCCAGATATGGTGCTTTCCTTCACCCTCTTCGGTATGGCGGTAATCAAACTGCTGCTGTTCAAGGATAGAAAACAGGGGAACGGGTTCGCGCCTGTGCTTGACGTGCAGCAGCTGACCCTGATCCAGGTTTGTGAGGATCTGACAGATCTCCTGCATCGGTTTAGGTGGTTCAAGTTCACTGACATCCAGAGTGATTACAGCGGTCATAAAGTCTGCAGTCTACATTATTATTTTGTGATAACGGGTTTGACTTTCATCTGAGCAACGAGCTCTTCACCGTTTGTAAGATGCGCATCAGACATCGGATAGAGCATTT
Organism: Photobacterium sp.; assembly: GCF_033720175.1. Taxonomy (GTDB): domain Bacteria; phylum Pseudomonadota; class Gammaproteobacteria; order Enterobacterales; family Vibrionaceae; genus Photobacterium. The sequence goes on along the minus strand of NZ_JAWWDA010000013.1, from coordinate 15,867 downwards.
GTTCTTCTTTCATATTGTGCTGTTGGATAAGTAGCATAGTACTTTCAACAATACCCATTGCACGATCAGTGGCATTCTCACTAATGGCTTGCTGCATTTGACTGAAAAGGGCTCTAACCATGGTATGTTCCTGGCGCATGACCATAGTTGGCCCGGAGGTCATGCCCGTTTTAGCTTCAAATTCGGGAAATAGGATCTCTTCTTCCAGATCAAAATGATGCAAGGTTTCAGCTTCGAATTGATTCCATTTGTTGCTAAATTCAGCCCAATTTCCTTGAGATAAAGGCCCTTCAGCCTCAACTAACAGGTGATCACAACTTCTGTGATGTTCAGTCATAAAATTTTTGATGGTAGCCATATGCACCTCGCGCGTTAATGATCAAATATTATTAAGGGTGGTCATTTCTTACTATAACGAATCCTAGCGCACTAAAGGTGCATGTTAAATGTCTCTTTAGTGGTAATACATATAAGCTTGATCAATATCAGCATTGACTTAGATAATTGTGTACCAGAGGAAAGTGTCAGCCAGAAGAATTGATACCCATAATATTATTGTGGTAAATGTAATGGGTGATATCGACATCGTGATACCAAATTGACCAGCGGCCTGGTTCAGCACAGCCCGCTGCTTAATTTGGTATTGTTGGAGATAGGCACATGGAAAAACTTGAAAAGGCTAAGGCATTATTTACACAGCCGTTAACCTTGGAGGAGTTGCGCAAGCTTGATCAACTTGAACGTCAAGCAACAGGAAAAGAAAGGATGTATATCGGAGCATTGTGGGATGCGGCTTATGCCGCGGTTGATCCCATCGTCTTGCATCAGGCTCGTGTAGAGGGCTTGTTGTAATTTAGCGGTTTCTAGAATACGGCAGGGAGAGCGGTACTACGTCTCCCTGCTTCTTGCTTCTGCCTCTTGTACAGATTTTTCTCCTACAGAAGATAATAAGAAAAGTAACGTATAGTTATTCACTATGCCACTACATTAGCTTTCTATAGCCACGTGGGGTGACGTTAAATTTCTGCTTAAAACATTTGGAAAAGTAATTGCTATCTGAAAAGCCACATTGCTCTGCAACTTGCTGAACAGAGCATTCGCTGTTTTCCATCAGCAACGTTGTAGCGTAATTAAGTTGAATGCCTTTTAGATACTGATTAGGTGACGTATTCAAAAACTGACGAAATATGCGTTCCATCTGACGCTGGCTGACAAATGCAGCTTTCGCAATGGCTTCGTTGCTGATATCTACAGAGGCAAAGTTCTTTTCAATAAAGGCTAAAGCGCGGCTCACTGCGAGTGTGGGCTGGGGAAGCTCTTGAGTCTGCACTTGATACATGCGAGAAAGCGTGATCACCAACTGTTGCAGCAAACTGGTTAACATCACCTCAAATCCCGGCAATGCCGATTCATACTCTCGTTTAATGCTATTAAACAGGATTTCAATGACCGGCAGTTGCTGTTTGTCCAGAGTCAGTTTCGCTTTGTATTCTGTGGTTTGCCTGGCGATGGGCTCTACCTTAAATAAGGCTTGATACCCCGGTAACTGGCGCAGCGAGGGCAATTCGAAAAAAGGCGTATCGGCATCAAACATTAAGTTGATGACTTCCAGTTTATTAACATCTTGAAAGCCATGCTCAATATCACCGTTAATCACAAACACATCGCCTTTGCTCAGCGGGTATACGCGTGAGGAGACGGTGTGATTTCCACTTCCGCTGACTACCAAAAACAACTCCGAAAAGTCATGACGATGGGCGGTAAAATCACAGTCATGATGCCCGTCGACATAAGCAAAATTAAGTTGTTGGTGCTTCTGGTGTGCCTTTAGCTGATAAGTGATGCTCATGTCGCGATTTTCCTTTTTACTGTCGGCATTTTGGTAGAATTACGCACCTCGCAAGCTTACTATTTACGCAGCGTTTAATGAACACAATTTTGCCTTTGTCGTTGATAGACATATACATTAGCGAGCAAAGGATCTGCGTTAAACAATATTCAATCCGTAAAGTTACCCAGGAACAAAGGGTGATGAGGGAGTCGCTGTCTATGAATAAAGAACAAATCAGCCAAGCACAAAAGAATCTTATTCCTGTAAGCCGTCAAGCTGCGGCAGAAGGCATTGTATTGCTAAAGCATGAAGATTCAGTTCTTCCGCTTAAACCGAGCGAAACCGTTTCGTTGTTTGGCCGTTGCCAGATTGACACCTACCGTAGTGGTACGGGCTCTGGTGGAGCGGTTAATGTGCCTTACGCGGTTTGTGCTGTCGAGGGACTTCGCGCGAACAAGGCGGTTAAATTGAACCAGACGTTAGTGGCGCTCTACGAACATTGGATTGCCGATCATCCGTTCGATGATGGCGGCGGCGGTTGGGCGGCGGAGCCATGGTTCCAACAAGAAATGCCGCTGACAAACGATGTTGTGAAGTGTGCAGCATCAACGTCTGATAAAGCGGTGATCTTTATCGGGCGTACCGCAGGTGAAGATCAAGACAATGCCGATGCCGTGGGCAGTTATCGATTAACCGAGCTTGAAGAAGATATGATCAAGAAGGTTAACCGTTACTTTGATCAAGTTATTGTGGTGCTGAACGTCACAAATATCATGGATATGGCGTGGGTGAACACCATCGACGGGCATGAGTCGATTAAAGCCGTGCTTTATAGTTGGGCGGCGGGTATGGAAGGGGGGCATGCACTGGCCGATATTCTCTCTGGTGATCTTTCTCCAAGTGGCCGCCTGACGGATTCAGTCGCGTATCGGTTGGCAGACTACCCATCTTCCGCGAACTTTGGCCGTACGGATTACAACTTATATGCCGAAGATATTTATGTCGGTTATCGATACTTTGAGACGTTCAATCCTAGTGCCGTTCAGTACGAATTTGGTGCCGGGCTATCCTACACGACGTTCAGTCGCGGGTTGGTCGGGTATTTTATTGAAAAGGAAGGTACTGAGCGTGTACTGCACTTTGATATTAACGTGCAAAATATTGGTGAGAGTTATAGCAGCAAAGAAGTGGTGCAATTATATGTTGAAGCGCCGCAAGGACTTCTTGGTAAACCTTCACGTGTGCTCGTTGGCTTTACAAAAACAGGTACGATAAAGCCGGGTGCCAGTGAAGTGGTTCGAGTTTCTGTGCCTTTAACCACCCTGGCTTCTTATGATGATAGCGGTATCACTGGGCATCGTAGTTGTTATGTGTTGGAAGCAGGGTGTTACCAGTTCCACTTGGGGGGGAGCGTGCGCTGTGCCACGCTTGTTGATGCTAAGCTTGAGTTGGATCAGCTTCTTGTCATTGAAGAGCTTAGTGAGGCACTCGCGCCAGTTAAGCCGTTTGATCGTCTTAAGCCATTTACGCGCAACAAAGATGGCTTATACGGTGAAAGTTACGAACCTGTACCATTGCGAACAGTTTCTCTTGCTGAGCGCATTCAGGCCAACATGCCTCAATCGCTCGAAGTTACTGGTGACCAAGGCATTAAGCTTACGGATGTAAAACAAGGCAAAGCGACGTTGGAAGATTTTGTCGCGCAAATGACTCCAGAGCATCTCGCAACGATTGTGCGAGGGGAAGGTATGTGCAGCCCGAAAGTTACGCCGGGAACAGCGGCGGCCTTTGGTGGCGTCTCTGACAGCTTGTTCCAACTCGGCATTCCGGTAGCGGCTGCTGCTGATGGCCCTTCCGGGATTCGGATGGACAGCGGGCATCAAGCGACACAGGTGCCTATTGGGACTTTGCTCGGTTGTACCTGGAATCAGCCTCTTAATGAGCAATTGTTCTATCTGGTTGGCCAAGAGCTGATAGCCAATCAAATTGATACCTTGTTAGGGCCTGGGATTAATATTCATCGTCATCCGTTGAATGGTCGAAATTTTGAGTATGTCTCTGAAGATCCTTTGATGACGGGCATCATGGCAGCGGCGCAAACCCGTGGCCTGAAAAAGGCAGGGGTGTCCGGCACCATTAAGCACTTTGTTGCGAATGATCAGGAAACTGCACGTGTCGATGTCGACAGTGTGATCTCTGAACGTGCGCTGCGAGAGATCCACGCTAAGCCGTTTGAAATTGCGGTGAAAGAGGGGGGCGCTTCTACCATCATGACGTCGTATAATCCGATCAATGGTCACTGGGCGGCATCAAACTACGATCTCAATACTACGCTGTTGCGCGAAGAGTGGGGTTATACCGGCATTGTAATGACCGACTGGTGGGCCAAAATGAATGACCCGATCAGGGCAGGTAAAGAAGCGAAGACGTTTACGTCATTTATGGTTCGCGCTCAAAACGATCTCTATATGGTTGTCGGAAATGATGAGGCGAAAGGCAACGTAATGGGAGACGACACATTAGAAGCGCTGAAAAATGGCACGCTAACCCTGGGTGAGTTACAACGTTCAGCGATGAACATTTGTCGCTTCATTCTTGAGGCACCAGTGATGAATCGTCCGCTTAAGGCGTATGAGCCGATCAAGACGTTTCCTGCAGAGCAAGTTGCACCAGAGATGATGGTTCAACCGATTGAAACCCCTATTGAGCTTAATACGAAAATGAACACTTCGGTTGCCATTGGTGTTGCGGAAACGGGTATTTATCAGTGCCGCGGTGCCATGAAATACGAGCGTGACTCTCTTGCGCAATCTTCTTGCAGCCTGAGTCTGAACGATGTGTTTAGTATGTCGCTGCCTATCAATGGCACAGATGGTAAGCTTGTGATGGTTGAAGGTTTACAAGTGAAGTTGGACAAAGGGTATTACAAATTGGATATTGACTTTGTAAAACCTGGGCTTGAGCTTGTGAACATTATCTTCACGCGTGCGTAATGCCGTATTGGTAACGATAATGGAATGACTTGGTTGTTTAGATGATTGAATTTTCATCTGAAACGAAGAACTGAGTTATTCTATTTTCCTACGATAAAGAGCAGTACGCCGATGGGTAACAGCGAGCGAGTCGGTAATAGAAACTGCTGAGTACCCTGCTGGCCAGGGCACGGTAAAACTCGCCATGCATAATCTGATCTGTCATGGCTTCTACGATTTCAGTTAAGAAACGCAGGCGATTCTCAATAGCGCCACTGTATTCATTGGTACGGTTGCTGGCTTAAGAGTTAATGAACGGGTTCACCAGATAGCCATTCTCAGCATGCAGTTCGATTCGATCAAAATATAGCACCATTATAAATTATTATTATCATTTTCATAAATAATGATAATTTTAAGAAATCAACCCGAAGCCATATACTCACCCCATCAAAACGAACAATGAATCAATTATCTGAATCTGGAGCAAATTATGAAAATGAATCATGTCGGAATTATGGTCGGTGACATGGATAAAGCTGTTGAGTTTTATACCAATGCTCTTGGCCTTAAAGTCGTAATGGGCAATACCAAAGTTGAAGAAGAGCGCGAAACAGCAATCGGTAGAATGTGTATTGCCGTTTTTGGCGAAGGTTTTAAAGGCTTTAATATTGCACACCTGGTCACTACTGATGGTATTGGTGTTGAGCTATTTGAAATGAAAGATCGCCAAGAGCGTCACGAAGTTGATTTCTCTCGAATCGGTATTTTCCACTTCTGCCTTCAAACGGATGACTTCCATGGTGTTATTGAACGCACTGAAAAATTTGGCGGTAAAGTACGCATGGATATTATGCGTTACCACCCAGAAGATGATAACAAACAAGCTAAAATGGTGTACTTGGAAGACCCATTCGGCAATCTATTTGAGCTTTACTCGCATACGTATGAAGAGACCTATGCGTCTGAGTATGAGTAATTAATAACACAAAGAACAATGATGAGGGCTGGCCATAAGTGCCAGCTCTTTGGTTAGTGCAAATCTCTCTTAATTGAGCGATTGATCTAAATTCACTATTTTCCTTCTAAGCTAGCTTCTTATCCCTACCTTATAAACTTAGGCTGGTGGTTACTCAAACTGGCCTCTGCTTCCCACTTAATAACCCAAAAATTCTGCCTTTATGCCTTCCTAGCCAAACATTGGCCCACACTCGCCGCATCTTAACGTAAACAATGTAAATTAAATGCCAATGATAACCATTATCAATTACATTGGTGGCATTCAGAAGAACACATTCAATTCGGGCTGTTATCCTCATGGCTTCTAAGCACAAGGCACTGGTAAACAATAAGACGTTGTTGAAAAGCAAGGCTGTTCAGATTTGGGCTCGCCGCCTGCATATCTATATTTCAATGGCATTGCTGCTTGTTGTGCTGTTTTTTGCGATTACCGGGGTCACGTTAAATCGCCCGGCTTTGTTCGTAAAAAGCCAGCCTGATATTTCACAATTAACCTTGTCATTACCGGTTGAACTGCTGAGTTCAGACGGTGGTAAATATGTACCGAATGAAAGCGCCCTGGTTAAACACTTGACGCAATACGCGCGGTTATCAGGCCAGCCATCGGCATTGCAGGTATTCACGGAAGTTGAAGACGGTGAATTACTCGAAGGTGAGATCACGATGGACTACAAAGGCCCGGGCTATAACGTTGCAGTGTTTATTGATATGACAAGTGCAGTAGCGGTCATCGAGAAAACACATTATGGCGCAGTGGCAGTACTGAATGATTTACATAAAGGGCGAAATAGCGGTGAGGTATGGAAATGGTTTATCGATATTACGGCCTTACTGATGGTGTTTTTTGTTCTGACCGGAGTGTGCCTGTTAGTGCCAAAGAAAAAGACATTTAACACCTCGCTTAAGTGGACGGTATTTGGCTCTCTTACCACGTTATTAATCTTCTTTGTTGCTGTTCCTTAAAAAGTATACGGCGCATTTGTTCCCAAAGGATTTTCCATGACATTTATCACCCATAGCCTTTTGGTTGCCGCATTGGCTTTGCCTCTTTTTGCTCAGGCTACCGCAATTCCTGAAAGCGCACATATAGAGGTGGAATTTGAGTTGCCAAAAATTGAAACCACCATGTATGCCCGTCCTTATGTTGCGGTCTGGGTTGAAAATGGCAACCGGAAATCGGTACGCACCCTTGAGTTGTGGGTCGGCAAAGATGAGTGGCTTAAAGATTTACGTAGCTGGTGGCGAAAAGTCGGCCGGTATGACCGTGAGTTGGTTGACGCCGTGACGTCAGCAACACGGCCTGCGGGTGAGTATCGTTTTGTCTGGGACGGATTAGACGACAACGGTAACCGGGTAGAGCAGGGAGACTATACCTTCTACGCTGAAGTGGTCCGTGAGCATGGTGGCCGAAATTACTTACGGCAAAAAATGCACCTAAGTGATACCGCATTTACGCATAAGGTTGCGCCGACAGAAGAAACTGGCGTTATCACGATTAGCTACAAAATCAAATAGGAAATCGAGTAATTACAATGACTAAAAAAAGTAAAGTGAAAGCACTGACCATGGCTTGTACAGTAGTTGCGGGTCTGGCAGTAACGGCTACGGCAAATGCACATCCACGCTGGGTACTTCCTTCCCACTTCACGGTATCGAAAGAAGGCGGCGATTGGTTAACTTTTGACGTGACGGCGTCACACGGTACATTTGTGTTTGATAAACCTGCAGGCAGTGAATCAGCAGTGGTTGTGATGCCCGACGGTCGCAAAGAACGGCCAAATTTTGTGATCCGCGGTAAGCGTCGCTCTATCTTCGATTTCTACTTTGAAGAAGAGGGTACGCACAAAGTCGAAATCAACAATGTACCGAGTTATTACACGCAATATAAGGCTGGCCGACGTGACACTGTTAAGTGGATGAAAGCCAGCAAGGCCGAGCGTGAAGTACTACTTCCTGAAAAGTCTCGTGATGTTGTAACTCAGCTCGGTTTCACCCGTGCAGAAAGCTACGTCACTGTGGGGAAGCCAACCGGAAAAGCCATGGAAATTGAGGGTAAATATCTCGAGCTGCTGCCGGTTACGCATCCATCCGATATTGTCGAAGGCGATGAAGTCAGCTTTCAATTTTACTATAACGGTCAACCTCAGCAGGGTGTGACTGCCGAGATCACTCGAGAGGGTACGCTTTACCGCAATCACCAGCAGCAGATTGATGTCGTGAGTGACGAGAATGGCGTGGTGACCTTTACACCTGATACGGCAGGTCGCTGGCTGATGAAAGCGAACTATAAAGGCGAGTTACCCAACAACCCATTGGCAGATATTGCAAGCGTCAATGTTCATTTTACTTTTGAAGCGTTACTTCAGTAACAACGGCTAGCTAACCTTGCTAACGACTGAACTAGCCTGTTTCAGCAGGCTATAAATCTAATTCTTATTAAGCTGTTGAGGTTTTCATGAAAAAGAGCACCAGCCTTGCTTTATTGTCTCTTACTGCACTTTTTTCTGGCACTGCAAGTGCGCATTTCCCCTTGATGAGCTGCTGGTTCGACGCCGATAAAGTGATTTGCGAAGCTGGCTACAGTGACGGGAGTGCAGCGGTAGATTATGACATTAACATGTATGACTACGATGATAATCTGATTGCCAAAGAGACTACCGATAAGCGTTCAATTGGCGAATTTACCAAACCGGAGGCTGATTTTTATTTAGTGTTTGATGCTGGCCATGAAAGTCCGGTTGAAGTCGATGTGGTTGAGATTTCAGAAAAATGAACAGCCAAACAGTTCATACCGATGATGGTGGCCGAGAAGGGAAATGGGTAGCACTTTCTATTTGTCTCATTCTGGTTATAGCCGCGATTTTACTGCCGTATCATCAGCAAATAGCCAAACAGCAATCGCTGAGTACGCATCAGGTTTTTATCAAAGACTTGGCTGCTGATGAGTTAGCAATGATTGCCGAACTTCGACTGGCCCATGAAGAAATCCGTAATTTACGCCAGGACAGTATCGAATTAGCTGGCACTGAGCGTTGGGCTGATATTGCTGAGCTCGAAGCGCTTTGGTTAGCTCCTTTTATTCAGGATAAAAGCTGGGAACGAAAAGGTAAGCATCTCTGGTCAAAGATAGCGCCAGCGATTTATCAGGGAGTACCTCAGTTAGAGAACGGTTCGGCCTCTGTTGTATTGAATTCGATGCAACAGGATCCTGAGATCTGGTTATTCCTGGATAAGAAGCTCCAGCCTGCCATTTCGGGTGACATCGTAACTGAAAAGGTTCCATTCCAACCACGGGTATTAATAGAGGCAGGTTGGAAGCAAGTTGTGTTTGCTGATAGCGAAGTGTTTTAGCAAAACAACCCTTTGTATTAATGATTCAGATTTTCAACACATGGTATTCATCATGAAATTACTATTAGAACAGTTTTTATTAAGCGTAACGTTATTTAAAAAACAGCTTATGATTAAAGCCCTGATCAAAACGGCATCGGTCGTTGTCTTTATGCTTGCTGCCGTACAGGTACAGGCTAAAGAGAAATTAACGATTGGTATTACCCTGCAGCCTTATTACAGCTATGTAAAAGCGGTTGTCGGTGACAAGGCTGAGGTGTTGCCGTTAGTGGACGAAGGCTTTAATTCCCATAACTACTTACCTCAGCCTAATGATCTGCGTCGACTGGGAAAAATGGACATTATTGTCATTAATGGCATTGGTCATGACGATTTTGCGCTGAAGGTCATCAAAGCCGCGAACCGCGCCGATCTTATCGTGATAGAAGCCAATAAAGATGTGCCGCTGTTGCCGGCAATGGGGCAATCAGTTGGTGATGGCGCGGTTAACCCTCATACCTTTGTCGGGTTGTCGACCACCATTCAGAAGGTGTACACCATAGCCAGTGAACTGGCCAAAATTGACCCCAAGAATGCGCGGGAATACCGTAAAAATGCCCGTGCCTATGCGACCAAGTTTCGCAAAATGAAGCGCGAAGCCATGCTGACCTTAGGTGACTTGAATACTGCAGGTATGACCGTTGCAACTACCCACAATGCATACGGTTATATTTTGCAAGAATTCGGAGTGGATGTTGCCGCAGTCATCGAACCCGCTCATGGTGTTGAACCGAGTGCCAGCCAGTTGCAGGGCACGATTGAGAAGATCAGAAATGCCGGTATTGACGTGCTTTTTTATGAGCTAAACATGCCGAATCGTTATGTTGAAACCATAGAACAAGCGACGGGTATACGGTTATACCGGTTCTCGCATATGACCCATGGATCGTATGCAGTGGACAAGGTTGAGACAGAGATGAAAGAAAATTTGGCGACTCTGGTTGCAGCCATGAAATTTGCGGCAATGAAGGGAGGACGTTGATTGTGGGCCCTGGTATTCGTTTACAAAATGTCGGCCTGAAATATGGCGATAACGTTATTCTGCAAGCTATTAATCATGAACTCTCCGCGGGCAAGTGTCATGTTGTGATGGGGCCAAACGGAGGCGGAAAAACGTCGCTACTACGTTCAATTCTGGGTTTGACGCCATTCTCTGGTGGTATTGAAATCCAATGGCCTGACGCGAAAGGAACAATTGGTTATGTGCCGCAAAAAGCGACTTTTGAATCCAGCCTGCCGTTTACTGTGATGGATTTTATTTTACTTAACCAGAGCCGTCATCCGTTGTTCTGGCGTAAACGAAAAAGAGAACGCGATCATGCCTTAAGTCAACTAGACCGGATTGGCATGGCTAACCGTGCCGACCGCCGAATGGGTCAATTATCTGGTGGTGAACAACAGCGAGTGTTGTTTGCGCAGGCGTTGCTTGATTCCCCGGACTTTCTGGTTCTGGACGAGCCCACGACGGGGATGGACGAACAAGGTGTTCGGTATATTGAATCGTTAATCCATGAACTGGTTCAGGAAAAAAGAACAATATTGGCGGTTCACCACGATGTGACGGCCGTTCGCCGTTTACAGGCAGAAGTACATGTTGTTAACCGTCATTTGATTGATAGTGGCGCGGTGTCTGAGGTGCTTGCTCCTGAAAAAATTGAGCGCCTGTTTAACCACTATAGTGCTGCGTCTGTTTCAGTAAATAAAACGATGAAGAAGGTCGCGTAATGGATTTAATTCGTTTTTGGGCGCAAGCGGGCGTTGATGCGGGTTGGTTGAGTGAAAGTTTTTCATATTCCTTCATGGTAAATGCTGTCGTGGCGGCATTGATACTGGGCCCGTTACTGGGCGGATTGGGGACGTTGGTTATCGCTAAGCGACTGGCATTTTTTTCAGAAGCGGTAGGGCACGCAGCATTAACCGGTATCGCGCTGGGTGTTTTGCTGGGTGAGCCGCCCGATAACCCGATCATCGGCTTATTCAGTTTTTGTATGATCTTTGCCTTACTTCTGCACTTTGTCCGAAATCGCACAAGCGTTCCTTACGACACGCTGGTTGGCGTATTTTTAGCGCTAGCATTGGCAGTGGGCGCGGCGCTATTAATGTACGTGGCACGTAAGATAAATATCCACATGCTGGAAAATGTGTTGTTCGGCTCGATCTTGACGATAACCGATTACGACTTGCTGATACTGGCTGTCAGCTGTGCATTGATTGTCCTTGTTTTAGTGCCTACGTTTAACCGTATTTTACTGACGTGTATCAGTCCTGATATTGCCCGTGTGCGCGGCTATGCGACCAATTTTTACGACTACCTGTTTGTGATGATGATTACGCTGGTCACCATTGCGTCAGTGAAAATTGTTGGTGCAGTGCTAGTGGGAGCGTTATTGCTGATCCCGGGGGCGACTGCTCGTTTGTTAACGAAAAACATGGGCAGTTTTGTCATTATGTCGGCATTTCTTGCCACGATCAGTTGCCTGATCGGCACCATCTTACCGATGGAAATGAAGCTGCCCGTGCCATCAGGCGCCGCAATCATCATTGTTTCAGCTTGCTTCTTCCTGACAGCAACGTGTTACCGCATAATCCGAAAAGGATAACGACGTGTTTAATACCATGATTAAAGTTCGACTTTTAAATACCGCTTTTGCAATAGCCACCATGAGTTGTTCTATGACTTCTTCGGCAGCAAAGGCAGAAGATATTCTAACTGCTACGCCTGTGACTTATATGTTAGCCACAGAGCTAACCAAAGGGACTGAAATTACCACTCAATATTTGCCGCCGAAACGTTTTGGCGTGTCGCGATTACCCAATTGGTTTAGCACCAAAGGGGCAGAGCTGACGGCACAAGCGGCTAAAGATGCGACAGTGGCCATTACTTTAGCTGCAGTGTGGCCACAGGACCCGCTGTTCACTCATGCCAGACAGGGCAATGTTCGTATTATCGAAATTGATGCATCCCAGGCAATTTCGCCACGTGCTCAAGGCGTTGCTGCTTTACGCCTTGAAGATGGTTCGACCTCGCTTTATGCATGGCTAAACCCGACGAACCTGACTCGAATGATTGCAATTGTGAGTCGAGACTTGCAACAAGTTTGGCCTGAACAGGCTAAAACAATTGAGCAGAATCAACAGCAACTGATGCTTGCTGTCCGTCAGTTAATCAATCAGCAACAGAAAGTGTTAATTGACGCCGAGATAGATTCGGTTGTACTGCTCTCTGAAGAGCTGGAAGATTTCGCATCAGGTAATCAATTGTTTGTTGTCGAGCGGTTTACCCATCCAGAGCTTGAATGGACGGCAGAAGACAAGCAGGCTTTATCTGAATTGCTCCATGGCGATGACTCGCTGTGGTTGCTGACCTCGAAAAAAATGAGTGCGCAGCTGAAATTAATAGTACCTGATCCAAGGCGCGTTCTAGTCGTTGACAGTGTTGATCGGTGGGGGCGAGAAGGGATCAATAAAGATAAACCGCTTAACCGCTGGCTTCTCAAATTGTAATGCCGAATGACTGTCAACAGTACCTGACTGTTGGCGGAAGGGCTTGCTTCACATGAATAGCTCAACAAAGCAGGCTAAATATGTTTTAATGTCGACCTTACAAAGGGACAGCGTTATTCAGAGCGATAACAGCTCAATTTGATTAATAAATGCTATACCTTGAATACTCTTTAGGAAAAGAAATGGCAAACGGCAAGAAATTTGATTACCGCGTAGTAGAAAAAAGAACTGGCTGGGCGGCGGAAATTATTCGACAAGTGTCAGCAAGACGAACCACTATCTCTAAGCGCCAAGCGGACTTTGCTACCGAAGCAGAAGCAACTGAATGGGCAGAGAAGGCGTTGGCTGAATTTGTACAAAGCCAAGTAGAGCGCAATAAGCGTAAGTCGCTTCAGCGCAAAGCAGTAGATGAAGTTGTTGATTCAGAAGAATTAACATCGATCTAAATCAACTATTTGTTGTTATTGCTGAAAACCTTAGGCTGGATAAGCCTAAGGTTTTTTTGTATGTGCCTTAGCTATTAGGAAAAACTGGAGGCCATATACTTAAGTCGTGTGGTGCAAATATCAGTTTATGCATGGTTCGTTTATCTGACATCTCCCCTTGTAGTCAGCGATCCCATCCAGAATCAACTGTTGCCATAAAAATCCATCCATCTATTCAAGTGCGTGAATCAGCTTTCGTGGTAGAAGTCTGTTTTTACAAGATTTTTGCTATGACTCACAAATTAATTTCCCTATAATTCAGTGCAATGGAGTTGATGCTATGATGCATCGCGTTTAGTTGCGCTGCTGGGATTTAGCTATCTTTGGCGGTAGCGTGTCAATTACTATTATTTGTCTAATGGACTGATTACTCCACTATGATGCAATCCGGCAACATGGGTATAGATTTGAGTAGTTTTGATATCCGCATGCCCGAGCAATTCCTGAATATTTCTCAGGTCGGTTCCGTTTTCTAACAGCCTGGTAGCAAAAGAATGCCGGAATGTGTGGCAGCCGGCCTGCTTAACCACTTCGGCTTTAAATATTGCTTTCTTAACGTATGATTGTAGCGTCCGATCTGTAATATGGTGGCGCATTTTTCGGGAAGATCGCGGATCAATGCTGAGCTCTCTGGCCGGGAAAAGGTATTGCCAGCCGATTTGTTTCGCCTTGCCCGCGTATTTTCGGCTTAGAGCATATGGAAGATATACTTCACCAAACCCGTTGCGGAGATCTTGATTATGCAGACTTCGAACATGGTTCATCTGTTCATGAAGTCCATCGTGTAGTGTTTTAGGAAGTAATGTCTGTCGGTCTTTATTTCCTTTACCATTTCTAACGGTTAATGAACTCGTCTTCAAATCAATATCCTGAATGCGAAGTCGTAACGATTCATTGATTCTCAGACCGCTTCCGTACATTAGTTGCGCTGCAAGCTGATAGGGTAACGGTATATGTGCAATAACAGCTTTAGCTTCTTGATGGCTAAAGACTACTGGTAATTTGGTCTTCTTTGTTGCTCGTTTAAAGCTAAGCTGTTCGGTATTTTGATGCAGAAACTCTCGGCATAGAAAAACAAGTGCATTGAGCGCTGTCTTTTGTGTATTTGGCGAGACATTCATTTCAACAGCCAGGTGATCAAGGTATCGATGAATGTGCTCAGCATTAATCTCATTGCGCGCAGTATAACCTTGGTAATAGATAAAGCGTTTTACCCAGTGTATGTATGTTTTTTCTGTTGTATAGGCAAGCCCTCTAGAACGGATGAAAGCCCGAAACTGATGAAGAAAATTATTTGAATTGATGTTTATCGGTGGTGGCACATCCATTTTATAAACCTGTTAATCTATACAGTGTTTAGTGAGGATAGTGAACAGGAGGTGTGGTTACAATTTTGATTTACTTTTGTTTCGTATATTTCTGCATAGTTCAAAGATTGTTGGAAATGTCATATGAATCAATTTCATAGGAAGTGATGAGTTTGAACGGATATATGATCTTAGATCGCATATTTTCTTTATTATATTGTTAATAACGTTAGTTATGCCATTGGTTTTTATTGTGTAATGGCAGAATTGAGCGTAATGAGATAAACGAGCAGAATATACGATCTTGGTTCGTTGAATAAAATGTTATGTGCAAAATGGAGGTTTCACATGATTAGGAAAGCAAGGCTAAGTGATTGCCTTGATTTAGCAGCTTTGTCACTACAGGTTTGGCTGCACACATATGCAACCCACGGGCTGCGTGCAAAGATTTCGCATTATGCTCTGTCGACGTTTACAGAGCATCACTTCCAGCAACTTTTAAACAACCCTGCATGGCAAATATGGGTTTACATACGAGAAGATCATCTTGTTGGCTTTATCGCTGTTGATTTGGACTCAAACTTTAATAATGAAAATCATGGATATGAAGTCACAAAATTATATGTGTCTGAGCATTTTCAGGGACAGGGTGTTGGTAGAAAATTGCTTGATGAAATTAAAGTTCAATATGGTGCTTCATTTTGGTTATCTACTTGGGTAAACAATCACAAAGCTATCGATTTTTATCGAAACTTAGGCTTTAAACTTGTTGGTGAATTAAATTTTGACCTTGAGGGTGAGTTACATGAAAATCATGTGCTCTCATACACAAGCACATAACAAAGCAATCAAGGTGACCCGTTACACTCGGCATTTTTGGTTTGGAGTTCAGTGTGCTTGGCTGGTTCAGAGTTGGCACACCTTATTGCGGGCGTTAAATGTGGGCGCGTAGTATTTTGTCGGTTCCGTGAGCCGCAATTTTGACATTGTTGGTTGTGGATATTTTCTCGCAAATTGCGGTGATGCTTTCGCGCATGAAAATAAACTTCAGTGTCGTATACCAGAAGTTCAGTGATCTTTCGGCTTTTTGGTTTACCGCAATCACCGCCATTAAGTCAGCAAATTGGTCTCAACGGCTTGCCGCAATCGAAATTTTCACGGTGGAGAATTTAATCCGTATAAATTGCGGCATTGAAGTTCGGCAAAGGATAGTTTTGCGAACCGGTGCCTTTGGCTTCGGTGCATGTCGCTGAAATTTGGTCTAAGTTATTGAGTTGGCAGCGTGTTGTGAAGCCCACACTTAACAATGCCATCAAGGTGATGCCTTACACTCGGCATTTTTGGTTTGGAGTTCGTGC
>NZ_JAWWDA010000012.1:0-155720 GCF_033720175.1 Photobacterium sp. | reverse complement strand
GCACTGTTTTTGCTCAGGTGTAAGTCGTTGGATAGACTCTAATAGTTGCGTAAAATTGAAGTCTTCCATGCTGGTAGCCTCAAGGAGTTAGCATATCTATCTATAATATAGTTTATCAACTTGAGTACTGAACAGAGCCCTTTGTGTTAGTGATAAAGCTATTCCAAGCGCTTGATTGGTAAGTTTATACTGCCTAAGTTAATGCACTTCAACGATGAAATGTTTACTTAATAAATCAAGTAGATTTTCTTTGTAAATTTCATGATCTTTATTTCTGAGCAATCGTGCTAATTCTTGTCCTGTTGGAGAGAAACGATAATAGGTAAAAGTAATACCCTTCTTCACTGCTTTTAGCGTATATGAGGTGTTTTGATAGCTAAAAGGTAGCGTATGCTCTAGGGAGATCTCGCCTGATTCTAATTCTGTTCGTAAGAGTAATCCTAACTCCATCAGGATGAGTAGGTTTGAGTAAGGAAGTTGGTAGTTCCCTAATTGTAGCTTTTGGCTTGAATTATGCCTGAGTAATGGGAACCTCCCTTTCTTTATATTAATTCCTGTGAGTAGTCTTTTACTGCTGTCATTGCCAAAATGGCAAGCGAGTACACTGGCCCGTTGAAAAGTTTGTGCCTCTCTGTGAGTCATATTTTGTAATGTTTCTAAGGCCTTTAGAGATACAGATCCAGCAGATAGAATTTCTTGTTTCAAGATCCTCCCCCACAGTTTTTGCATTGATGCCCCGTGAATATTCTGAGCCATAGAAAAAAAGCGTGTAAGCCAGTCAGGTTCGGGTTCATCAGCGGTTTCATCGCAACATGCGTCATGTGCGTGCTTAATGATCACCTCAAGGTTATGTTGCCTGCGTTGTTGCTCTCTCTTTTCTCTGTGCTCAGCTCTTTGTTGTAGGTCTTGTTCATTTGAGCTGCTGATCATTGCATTGATAGCATAAATAAATGCGATCTCTTTAGTGCGTTCCCGACTGTTTTTTATATAGCTGCTTTTTTCATTTTTCTCTTTCATTATTAAAAAGGCTTTTGGTGATTCTGATTCGGTGGCATTTTCGTCGTGTTCTTTGTTCATAATAGTTCCTGATAAAAATTCCTCGATTATAGTTTTACCAGTTGTTCGTATATTTGATCAATAGGCGTGACATTTGTGTTGGTTAATGGTTAAATTTGTTAATTATTTTATTTAATCAACATGTGGTGAGCTGGAGATAATGATGAAGAAGTCAGGTAAACGGATTACAAACATTTTTTTGCTTTTAGGTTACGTGACTATGTTGGTTTATCTTGCCTCTCACGTTTAACGAGTGCAGATAAGCCAACTTTAGCTCTGAAAAATATAACTATTACATATCATCGTATTCTTCAAGGCTAACCCCATCTAGTAAGTAACCAGCTTCCGCTATCTCATGGCTGATATGCTGAGTCTTTAATTTTCCGACTACATAAACAACATCCCATAACTGCTGGATTGGTGCTCCTTTTTCAAATTTCACATAGAGTATTTGATTTGGTGGTGGTGGTGGGACATGAATGCATGCACCAAAATACGGAACTAATAAGAATTCCGTGACCATCTTATCATCACCTTCTAAGGGAATGACAAAACCTGGAATTTTCACTTCACTTCCATTGAGCTCTTCACGCACACCACCAATTCTTGACTGTTCTGAAGCTTTCCCATTGTGATTGAGTGAAGGCATCTGATTTTGACCAAATTGATTTCTTTCCTGTTCTGGAATTAAATCAATCCAGTCTAACGTAAGGACATCGTTAGCATTACAGCTCAGAGGCAACCAGCAGCAGATCACAAATAGCCATTTCTTCATTATTTGTCCGTCCTATATTCTTATTGTCATGCCGTCTGCTAATGAGTGTTGATAAGCACGCACTGCAGGGATTATCCCGACCAAGATACCAGCTATTTGAACTAATCCCAACAGACTCAGTTCATGCGATGTTAGTGCTGTAACCGCAATATACAGGCCAAATTGTTGCTGGATAAGAGGCTGTAAAACTAGCAATATACAGAATAGAAGGACAGTACCAATGGCAATACCTATTGCTGTTAGTACTGTTGCTTCGCTGACAAGTAAAAAGAAAATATGGCCAGGCCTGGCGCCCATCGCCCGGAGGATAGCCATCTCTCGGCGTCTTTCATTTAAGCTGGTGAGCAAGCTGGTTAACATACCAAGCAGACCTGAAACGACAACAAAAACCGAGACAACCAGTAATGCCTGCTCAGCAACAGACATCATTCCCCAAAGCTCATGCAGGGCAATACCCGGCATGATAGCGCTCAATGGCTCTTTCTTGTAAGTATTGATATAACGTTGTAATGCGAACGTTTGGATTTTAGATTGCAGACCTAAGATCGCCGCTGTTATTTGCTGGGGTTCAAATTGATGGTTCGCTAAGGTGATGGCATTAGGGGTATTACCTAGCCTTGCTCCGGACTCCCAGCCTACGTGAATCGCTTCGATTGCAGCTAATGATACATGAACGCTTCGGTCTACAGGTGTCCCGGTCGGTGCCAGGATCCCCACAACTTTAAAAGGCAGATTATCATGACGGTTGAAGCTTTTATCGCTAATACCATGTGCAATGACTATGTCATCATTTAGTTGATAGCCTAGTTTTTTGGCAACTTCTGCACCTAACACGGTCTCGAATAAGTTAGTAAACGAACGGCCTTTAGATAATGATAAGGGTTGTTTATTACCATATTGGTAGCGTTCGAAGTAGGTTTGATTAGTTCCTATTACACGAAACCCGCGATGCGAATCTCCGAGTGAAATAGGTATTGCCCATTTTACGGCTCGGTGTTGGCTGATCTCCTGGTAACTCTGCCAGTCGATATTATTGGTTGCATTTCCAATCCGAAATACAGAATAAAGTAATAGGTTTACTTGTCCTGATCGAGGCCCAACGATGAGATCCGTCCCAGATATCGTATTAGCAAAGCTCGCTTTAGCCTGGGTACGAACTCTTTCTACACCAAGTAGTAGAGTGACAGAAATAGCGACGGTCAATAAGGTAAGAAGTGCCGTTGTTTTGCGGTTTGCCAGGCTTTGCCAGGCCAATCGTAATATTGCACTCATTGTTTACTTCCCTTGTAGGCCTGATTGATGTCATTGAGTGCGATGCTGCGATCAAACAAGGATTCCAGAGTTTCATCATGACTGACAAACAACAGTGTGGTTTGAGCTTGCTCGCATTCCTTCATTAGCAGTGCGATGAAAGCCTCCCGGTTATCATGGTCTAATGCGGAAGTCGGCTCATCTGCGATTAATAATTCTGGTTGGCCAATTATGGCACGTGCGGCCGCAACGCGCTGTTGCTGGCCGATACTTAATTCGGAAATAGGTCTGTTCAGGCACCGTTGGGGGAGATGGAGCTGAGTTAAAATCCTTTTGGCTTCGGCTTCCAGACGATTGTTTATCTGTACTCTTCGCCGGGCTGAGAAGCGGCAGGGTAACAGTACGTTATCAATGACGGAAAGGTAAGGAAGTAGATTGAACATTTGAAAAATGTAACCAATATGGTCGGCTCTGAACTTATCTCTCTGTGTTGATTCGAGGTGACTGAAAGATTGTTGCAGGAGGTTGATTTTACCTGTGGTCGGCTGCGAGATCCCCGTTAGCAGGCTTAATAAGCTGGATTTACCACTGCCACTTGGCCCTTTGATAAAGACCTTTTCACCTTGATTGATCGTCAAGGATGGAATGTCGAGTAGATTTTCCGTTTGTTTAGGCCATCTGAATGTCAGGTTGCTCAGTTCTATAACGTTCATTGTACTTCCTCAGGTAGGGGGGGATGAGTCCCCCCTCCATGATGACTGAAATTATTAGCGATGACTTTTTGATTAAAACGTAAATAGCGTACTCGTTGGAGTCAGCTGTTCAGCCTTTTGGCTAGTTTCTGTGATCGCCTGAATCGCAATTTTTTCCGTTGAAGGGAAGTATTTAAACCAACTAACCTGTAAGTTTTCTAGTTGCTTAATGTCGGCACACTGGAAGGTATACTGAGCGGAAAAGCCACCGTGAGTCGCATGTTCATGGTGATTGTCATGATTATGTTCTTCGTGATCATGTCCGGCATGACTGTCATGTGCTGTCAGGGTTTCGATGACAAGTACTTCAGTCTGCTGACATCTCGCTGATGCTGTGAATGCAAACAGATCAGTGGCTTGTTTCAGTACATCAACAGCTCTTTCTACGGCTTGCCGTTGTTCGTCGCTGGCTGGGGAATGCTCAAAGCCCACGACATCAGCGCCGGGGGCGGTAATTTCGAGTAACAGGTCTTGGCCATCTTGAGCAATGTTGAACTCTACAATTCCGTGCTGATGAGCATTATGTTGGCGATGATACTCATCAGCAGTCGTTACTGTAGATAAAAGGGAGCTGACAACCAGGGCACAGGTGGTAATGCGGGGTAGAAAAGTCATAATAATTCCTTACGATAAAATATGATTGGATAGATTTATATTTTGACATCAGGAATGTATCGGTGGGGCACGAGCGAACCGGGTTGAAGGCTGTGTGTAGCCTTGAGAGGGAGCTCGTGTTCGGTGATTGAAGTTATGGCTGTTTTCAGCTGGTAGAGTGACAGAGAAGGGCGTTGTCGCTTCATGAACAAGATGACAAATACTGCAATCCTGAACATGGTGGTGCGGATTGATGGCTTCCAGTTTATGGAGTGCAGTAATTGGCCCGATTGAGTAAATCAGGAAGATCAGAAAAGCGATGCAGAAACGCGGCAATCTAAGCCATTTTTTGACTGTCACTTAAAGAGAAAAAGCCATAACCAATAGTATTGTAATAATATAACATTACTTTTGGGGTTTGGTCATGACTTTGTCAGTATGAAGAGAATACTAACGCCAGATGATCACAGGTTGGCTTTAAGTAGATCCATGGCTTGTTCAATTTCTTGTGGTGTCAGTTTACCTTCTTGAACAAAGAGTACCTGTCCCGTTTTATTGAGAATAATAATGGCAGAATTATCTTTTTGTAGCTGCCATGCTGACTGCACAATGCCGTCTGCATCGAGCACCATGGATGACCAGGAAAATTCTTGCTTGCTATCTTCAGCTGAAGATTTTACAAAGCCCCCCGTTCCCCAGATTGAATCATTTTGGTTTATGATGGTTGTGGTCTGATATACCTCTCCAGGCAAATTTGCCGCTTTTATTGCATCTATGATTTCTGCATTCATTTTTTTGGCTGAGCTACGACCGGCAATAGCCTGAACCACCCGGACCTTGCCCGGTAACTGTGTACTTTCCCAGGGCTGATAGATGACTTTGTCACCACTTAGCATGATTTCTCCTGATTCAGACACTGTTACATTAGGGAGACTCTGTCCGATCTGAATATTATGTGCGACTGCAATACCCGGTAATAATGCAGCAAGTAAAGCTATTGTTGGCTTCTTATTCATTGTATTTATTCCATTTATTTTGGATGCATCACTATATTAGTTAATTTTTGATGTTCTGGTTATACCCATCCAGAATAATTGATCTTTATCACTAAATAGGTCTGATTTTATTTATATTGCGAAGCTATCGTGGATTTAATTGAAGAGCGGGCTGGCATTTCTATGCCAGCCATTAAAAAATGTTCTAAAGTTCTTATTTATATTTGGGTATAAGTGACAGATAAATATCAAAGGCTGGCAGCTAGTTTAGACCCGACTTTGAAACGAATAGGAATTCTCAAGGTCTATTATGTCAATTATGTGAGGGAACCATGCTAAGAATATTTAAACAATATCGCCCCAACCAAATTGCGCGATATGTAAAAAGTTATTTTCGTGGTCGCTTGTTTATTGTTGGTATTGGTGCCTTCGAATTTGATTATGGGCGGTTATTGCCACCAAAAAATCAGAATCTTAAGGCACTTAATGCATTATCTGAAGTTAACAGGGAAATTCAGTCTTTAGCCGCGGACGTGATGTAGCCAGAGGCTGTGGCTCTGGCCAGAAAATCATAGAGGGGGTAAACAAATCCCTGTTCCGCCTAAGCCACAATATCCACCAGGGTTCTTGGCCAGGTATTGCTGGTGGTAGTCTTCGGCAAAGTAAAATGTGCCAGCCAATTCTATTTCTGTCGTAATTGGGCTGCTAGTATGTTGTTGCAGAGCCTGTTGATAGCGATCTTTACTGGCGTTGGCATGTGCGAGCTGTTCTGGCGATGTTACATAAACCACAGAGCGGTATTGGGTACCCATATCATTTCCCTGGCGCATGCCCTGAGTCGGGTCATGATTCTCCCAGAAAAGAGTAAGTAGCTGAGGCAGGCTAATTTGCATCGGATCATAAATGATCCTGACAACTTCAGCATGTCCTGTTTTACCTGTGCAAACCTCTTCATAGGTTGGATTTGGAGTGAAACCACCGCTGTAGCCTACAGCGGTACTGTAAATACCGTTTTGCTTCCAATAGAGGCGTTCGGCTCCCCAGAAGCAACCCATCCCGACAATGAGCGTCTCGTGTCCCTGAGGCTTATCATCATTGAGTAAAGTGCGATTTATGGCGTGAGGCTGGGATGGCAGGGTTGGGGTTGCCCGTCCGATAAGTGCGGCACTTGGGGCGATCATTTTCTGTTTTACTGGTGACATTGTTAGATCCTTTTACACTGTCTGATAGATAGAAAGTAGAGGAATACGGCAAGACAATCAATATTCAATTTTTTCAGACAATAAAGGTTGGCAGTTACGGCTGGCTTTGTCAGAATCATTTATGTGCATATGTGCACACCTGAAATGAACCCCTTATAAATGAAGTACCACAATAATGACTAACCTTTTTAAGCGATTTGGTATCACCGCTGTAGCTATTATTTTTTCAAATTCGTTGTTAGCGGAGACTTCGCTTGAAATTGAGGGGTTACAAGGCGAGCTAAAAAGCAACGTAGCTGCTTATGTATCAGCGATCCCTAAGGATGATTACAGTACGACTTTGCGCTTTCGTGAGCAACTTGAAGGCGAGATTAAAGACGCGCTTAAAGCGTTAGGTCATTATCAGCCCTCTTTTTCCTATCAGGTCGACCAAGAGGGTCAGGATACACATATAGCTGTGACCGTGGAGCCTGGACCAGTTACGCGTATTGTCCGAAGCAATATCATGGTTACTGGGATGGCAGGAGATGATCCTGATTTTATTGCATTAGTGAAAGAGAGTGGTTTAGGGCTTGGTCAGTCTCTCAACCATGGTAAATATGAAGCATTGAAGTCGTCGCTCTCCAGCCTGGCATTGCGGAAAGGTTACTTTGATGCTGAATTGACAAAGAGTGTAATGGAGGTGGCGCCATCTCGAAATGAAGCCTTTATTACGATCGAATTTTCTGCAGGGCGGCGCTATCATTTTGGTGAAACGACTTTTACCGGTAGTCAGATTGAAGAAAACCGTCTGCAATCGTTAATTCCTTTTGAAGAAAATGAGCCGTATTTAGCCTCCAAATTAGGTGAGTTTAACCAGCGCTTGTCAAATGTAGGCTGGTTCTCTTCTATTTTTGTGGGAGGCGATGTCGCCCATTTAGATGACGAAACGGTGCCCATTCAAGTCATCCTCGAACCCCAGGTGCGTAATCAGGTTGAAACCGGTATTGGTTATTCGACGGATGTCGGGATGCGCTTGAAGTTTAACTGGAAGAAGCCATGGCTGAATAGTGCCGGTCATAGCCTGAACGTAAAAACTGAGATATCGAAAGCGCAGCCAAAAATTGAGGCGGTCTATAAAATCCCTCTTGATGAGGTGCTAACTGACTACTATCAGGTGGTGAGCGGGATCCGTTATGTTGATAACCACGATACCGTCAGTACCGAATACAATATCGGCCTAGAACGTCATTGGCTTCTGGAGTCGGGTTGGAAGCGGGTCGCTTCCGTTCGCGGGTTATATGAAAATTATAATCAGGGGGCAGATGAAAATGGTGTGTTGAGAATGATCATCCCCGGTATCAGCTACAGTAAAGCCAGATCCCGCGGCGGTGCGATGCCAAGCTGGGGAGACAAGCAATTGATGTCTGTTGAGTATTCAGATCCAGCGTTCGGCTCAGATACACGCTTGGCCCGGTTCCGAGGCCGTAGTACCTGGATACGCAGTGCCGGAGAAGATCACCGTGGGCTGTTACGTCTCGATGGTGGTGCTGTGATTGCCGATAAAATTGAAGACGTGCCGCCATCGATGCGTTTTTTCGTCGGCGGCGATAATAGTTTACGTGGTTATAGCTACCAATCCATAGCCCCTCGAGATGATCAGGAACAGTTGATAGGTGGTCAGTATATGCTGACCTCATCGCTTGAATATCAGTATCGTGTCTATGGCGACTGGTGGGGGGCCGTCTTTTACGATTACGGCTCTGCCTGGATTGATAATCCTCATTGGCTGAGTGGTACCGGTGTCGGGGTGCGATGGGCATCGCCTATCGGTCCGATTCGTCTTGATTTTGCATGGGGACTTGAGAAAGAAGAAAATAAGTTCCAGATCCACTTTATTCTGGGGCCTGAATTATGATCTGGGTGAAACGTATTCCTCTGGGGTTGCTGGTTCTGATTGTATTTTTAATCATTACCGTTGCGACACTGCTTTATACCTCTGCCGGGGTAAAACTTGCGGTGTGGGGGGCACAAAAAGCGCTGCCGGCCCTGTCAGTTGGCAGTAGCAGTGGTGCATTGCTTAAAGGCTTCCAGTTAAATCTGGTCAAATATCGAGATGAGCTGGTGGACTTAGCCGCTGATAACGTCAACCTTAAGCTGGATGACCGTTGTTTTTTCATCTCTGAAGTGTGCATCTCTGAGCTTGGATTGTCGGGAATTCGTTTTAGTCTGCCTGAATTGCCGCCATCAGAAGCCGATACGGAAGAGCCCGCATCAGAGCCCGTAACGGATGTTGTTATGCCCTTGCCGATCCGGATTGAGCGCGTGCGTCTTGATGATATTGCGCTGGATATTCTGGGTAACAAGCTCACATGGCAACAGTTTTCTACTGCCGCAGAGATTGAAGGCAGCCATTTGGTACTGAAACCAACCGACTGGCAAGGTATTGAGTTGACACTAGCGCCTACTGAACAGGATAAGGCTCAGGCAGACGACAAGCCATCTTCTGAGTCTGTGACTTTACCGGAAGTCATATTGCCAATGTCGTTTGATATTCAGCGCCTTACCGTGAGGGAGTTCAAGCTTAATGGCGACATACCGCAACAGGTCAATTTACTTGAGCTTGTGGCAAGTGCGAAATCAAGTGATATCGCTATCAGTAAGTTTGTTTTAGATATACCTCAGGCGAAACTACAAGCAACGGCAGATGTCTCGTTAACCGGTGACTACCCGTTATCTTTAGACGCGAATGCCGATATTAAAATGGAGCCGCTGCACGATCATCAGGTAGCTCTGAACGTATCGGGTTCACTGGCAAAGCTGGTTTTAGATGCCCGCTTGAAAGGGACGTTGGATGCGCTTGTTTCGGGGCAACTCTCACCACTTGATCCGAAGCTACCGTTTGACTTGGTTGTTTCCAGTCATCATCTCCAATGGCCAATTGAAACCAAACCTGAGTTCGAGGTTGCTGATACCTTAGTGAGCGCTAAAGGCAGCCTTGATGGCTATAAATTTGATTTAAAGAGCAAGATTGATGGCGAGCCAATGCCGTCAGTTGCGGTGAGCCTGAGTGGTCAAGGGGACTTGAACACGGTGAGCCTTGAGGCGCTTAAGATCGAGACCCTAGGCGGTACCATTGCCGGTAAAGCGAATGCTAGCTGGAAAGATGCCCTGACGTGGCAGGGAGAACTTGATTTCAGCCATATTCAACCAGGCTTGGAATGGCCTGAGGCTGACGGTGATCTAAGCGGAAAATTAAGGACATCGGGTGGACTGACCGAGCAAGGTGGCTGGTTTGTCGCCTTGCCGGAGTTGGCCGTCGACGGGGTTGTCATGAAGCAAGCTTTTACCCTTAATGGGGAATTCGACGCCAAAGATCTGAAGGGTAAAGGCGACATTCAGCTGATAACCCGAGGGCTGACTTTAAAGCATGGTCCAAATGGCTTAACGGCAAGAGGAAAGCTAACAAAAGAATGGGCCATGAGCGCTCAGATTGACGCTCCTGATTTAGCACAATCTTTACCCGGACTGCGTGGGCGAGTGTTTGGACAGGTTGATTTATCGGGAATAATGGCTGAACCCGAGCTCGATCTGGTACTGAATGGCAATGCTTTGGGATGGCAGGATCTGGCGAGTTTGCAGGCTTTTGAGTTGAAAGGGAAAGTAACGCCAATGCCTGCATTAAAGGCGGATGTCAGCCTGTATGCCGCAGATGGTGAATATGATGCTTTTAAGCTTGATGATCTTCGCCTGAGCTTCCGTGGTAGCGAAGAAAAACATACATTAACCCTTGATGTGAATGCCCAGCCAGTCAGCGCAGAGCTCGCTCTGTCAGGTCGGCTTGATCGTAAGACCGGCTGGCAAGGAAGCTTGGAGCAGGCAGCAATTGATACCGAGGTTGGTTTATGGACGCTGAATCATCCCACGAAGCTGGGCTACAGCCTGAAAACTGAGTTAGCCCATATCGCCGCTCATTGCTGGCAGCAAAGTCAATCGGCGCTGTGTCTAACTGAAGATTTAGAAGCCGGAACATCCGGCCATGCCAAGCTGGCGGTCAACAACTTTGAGTTTGATTTAATTGATCCTTATCTTCCCGAATTTATTGTGGTTAAGGGAGTGGCTGATGCCAATCTCGAAGCCGCGTGGGCACCTGGCACATCGCCGTTTGTGAAAGCACTGATTAAGCTCCCTACGGGATCGGTGACTCAGGAGCTGGGAGCAGATCAACCCCCTCTCACTGTGGGTTGGGATAAGATCACGGTCAATGCTGAAATTAAAGATGATGTCCTGAATGCCGATTGGCTAATTGCGATAACGGATAATGGTAACCTCAGTGGTGAGGCTCAAATTACTCAGTTAATGGCTGAGCAGCAGCTGAAGGCCAAGGTCAACATTGATCGGCTTATGCTGGGTATCTTTGAACCTGTCATTAAGGACTACCATCAGTTTGATGGCCAGGTTGACGCTAATCTGTCCGTAACTGGCCCTGTCATGCATCCAGCGGTTAATGGTCAGCTTCTGGTGACAAAGGTTAAGGCTATCGGGCGTGAAGTACCATTCGATATTGAACAAGCCGATATTCGTGCAACTTTCTCGGGGTATAACGCGACTCTTGAGGGAGAAGTGATCACTCCTGATGGCAAGTTGCAAGTGCGCGGTAAGGGGGACTGGCAGGATCTGGCAAACTGGAAAGCTCTGTTGGATGTGGATGGTCGTGAATTGGAGATCCACCTCCCACCAATGCTGGCGCTAAAAGTGTCGCCGGCGTTAACCATTGCCGCCTCTCCCAATAAAGCGGAGATCACCGGAAATATTGCCATTCCTTGGGGGCGGATCAAGGTTGATCAGTTGCCGGAGTCGGCAGTTTCGGTATCGGATGATGAAATATTGTTGACGGATGATTTGCAGCCCGTAGACGTTGAGCAAAAGATGCCATTTGATCTGACAACCAACATCTTGGTGAAGATAGGCAATGATGTAAATCTGTCCGCTTTCGGTCTTAATGCCGGGTTGGTCGGCGAGCTGAATGTTCGTCAGAAGGACAAAGGCCCGCTGGTTTACGGGGAAGTGAACCTTCAAGATGGTACCTATCGTTCATTTGGCCAGGAATTGGTTATTCGTAAAGGCCAGATCTTGTTTAATGGCCCGGCAGATCAGCCTTATTTATCGATTGAAGCGATCCGAAACCCCAACAACATTGAAGATGATGTGGTGGCAGGGATCCGGGTCCGTGGCCCTGCAGATGCCCCCCGAATTGATATATTTTCGGACCCGGCGATGGCGCAGCAAAATGCCTTATCTTATCTCTTGCGTGGTAAAAACCTGGACAGTGAATCGGGCGATAGTGGCAGTGCGATGACAACCGCACTGATCAGCATGGGGATTGCAAAAAGTGGTCAGTTGGTGGGTAATGTCGGTGAAGCCTTCGGTGTTCAGGATCTTGCTCTGGATACCGCAGGTGCGGGCGATGGGTCGCAAGTGACTATCAGTGGTTATATTGCGCCGGGCTTGCAGGTCAAATATGGCGTGGGGATATTTAACTCTGTCGGTGAATTTACGGTTCGTTACCGGCTGATGAAAGATCTCTATGTCGAGGCCGTATCGGGATTAGATAGTGCCGTTGACTTACTGTACCAGTTTGAGTTTGATTAAGGATCATTCGGGCTGTGAATGAGTCATACATAGAAGCACCATAGCGATGATCTATGGTGCTTTATTGTTTGGCGAAAGCGGTGATTCCGGCATTGCCGTCAGTAGAGCCTGATAGCTCTGGCCGTTATAGATATTGTGGTAACCCAGCTCGTTTAATGTCTGCTCGGCAATGTCAGCTCGTCGCCCTGTGCGGCAATAAAGCAGAATAGGCTGAGATTTATCAGTAGCAAATGTCGTGATTGTTTCTATCTTGTCGTATGGGATATTGAGCGATAACGGCAGGTGGCCACGAATAAATTCCTCGTTGCTGCGAACATCAACCAGCAAGGTATTACCTTGGGTAGAATGCTGCCAAAACTCTTCCGGGGTAACAATCTTGGCCTGAACAGAGGCTGAGTGAAAGCAAGCCAGAAATAATAACCCAATAAGCACGTTTGGTTTCATTTTAATACCTTGTTCTGCTGTATCCGTCGGCTGAAACGCTCCTCAATTTAATCAGAAGCAAGGAGCGTTATCTGACCGACTCATGGAATTATTTTTCTTGGGCGCGGTTGAAAGAAGTCATAATTTCTTCTTTAGCCGCAGTTACATCAGCCCAGCCATCAATTTTTACCCATTTACCCGCTTCAAGTGCTTTGTAATGTTCAAAGAAGTGAGTGATCTGTGCTTTTAGCAGCTCGGGTAAATCATTGACATCCTGGATATGGTCATACTCTTTAGTCAGTTTGCTGTGTGGCACGGCAACCACTTTGGCATCTTCACCTGACTCGTCGGTCATCTTTAATACACCAACGGGGCGACAACGAATTACAGAGCCAGGTATGAGCGGGTGCGGAGTGGGAACCAAGACATCCACCGGATCGCCGTCGAGTGACAGAGTATGATTTACATAACCGTAGTTGCATGGGTAAAACATTGGAGTCGACATGAAACGGTCAACAAAAACTGCCCCCGTCTCTTTATCGACTTCGTATTTGATTGGATCTGCGTTGGCCGGAATTTCGATAACAACATAGATATCTGCCGGGATATCTTTACCTGCTGGGATTTGGTTAAGGCTCATGGTCCACACCTCATGCTTCGTTAATTAATTGTTATTGATGTATGAATTATAACCATCGGACTTAAAAAAAACAGTGGGTAGCTTGTTAATGCAGGATTTTACGACAAAGAGATACCCGGCCGGCTGAAAATTAACAGCCTGCCGGATGAAGGTTTAGTGCTGTTCGGGGTACTCTTTCAGGAAGCCCTCAACCTGACGGACCATCTTTGTGGAGCCGACAAAGAACGGGACACGCTGGTGCAGCTCTGTTGGCTTGATATCCATGATCCGATTCTCACCGTCGGAGGCTAAACCACCAGCTTGCTCAATCAGAAATGCCATCGGGTTACACTCATACAGTAAGCGTAGCTTACCGTTAGGATAAGCCGCGGTGCTTGGATAGAGGTAGATCCCCCCTTTGAGGAGGTTGCGGTGAAAGTCAGACACCAGAGAGCCGATATAGCGCGAAGTATAAGGGCGGTTATCCTCAGGCGCATCTTCCTGACAGTATTTAATGTATTTCTTCACCCCCTCAGGGAAGCGAATATAGTTACCTTCGTTGATAGAGTAGATACTTCCGTTTTCAGGAATACGCATATTTTCGTGAGACAGGCAGAACACACCTAACGAGGGGTCGTAGGTAAACCCGTGGATGCCATTGCCTGTGGTGTATACCAGCATGGTCGATGAGCCATAGATAATATAACCGGCAGCGACCTGACGGTGACCGGGCTGCAGGAAATCTTCTTGTATCGGTGGCGTCCCTATTGGTGAGATACGACGATAAATGGAGAAAATGGTACCGACGGAAACGTTTACGTCAATGTTCGAAGAACCATCCAGTGGATCCATTAAAACCACATATTTTGCGTTACGGTTCAATTCTTTATTGAATGCTACCGCTTCGTCTTCTTCTTCACTGGCGACACCACAAACCTGGTCACGGGCTTCCAGCGCTGCTTTAAATTTATCATTGGCATAAAGATCGAGTTTCTGCTGTTCTTCACCTTGCGCATTTTCACAACCGACAGCACCAGTAATATCAACCAGTCCAGCTTTGTTGATTTCACGGTTGACGATTTTAGCCGCCAGCTTTATCGAGCCTAGCAGTGAAGAGAGTTCACCACTGGCATGGGGGAAGTCATTCTGTTTCTCGACAATGAACTCACCAAGGGTTCTAATATCGGGCATGTACAATCCTTGCATCAAGTTGTCTTTGGGGCGGATATCTCAGGTACAATGTCTCTCACGGACAATTATATACCCATAATGGTGGTTAGCCGTTTTAAGGGGGTTACCTTTTTTGTATATAAAGAATTGTATATAAAGATCTTTTTTATGGTAACGAAGTAACGCAAAAGCGTGAAATCATCTGAATTTAGCCAGTGAGCCGAGAATTATGCATATCCATATTTTAGGTATTTGCGGCACATTTATGGGCGGTGCCGCCATTCTTGCCAGACAATTGGGCCATAAAGTGACCGGCAGTGATGCCAATGTTTATCCTCCAATGAGTACCTTGCTTGAATCTCAAGGTATTGAAATTATACAAGGTTACGATCCATCACAGTTGGAACCGGCTCCGGATTTAGTGGTGGTCGGTAATGCGATGAGCCGTGGTAATCCCTGTGTTGAATATGTACTTAACCGTAACCTGCGTTACACCTCTGGTCCGCAGTGGCTACAGGAATTTTTATTGCATGACCGCTGGGTTTTAGCGGTAGCGGGTACTCACGGTAAAACCACCACAGCCAGCATGTTGGCCTGGATCCTTGACGATTGTGGTTATCAACCCGGTTTTCTGGTCGGTGGGGTACTCGGAAACTTCGGCGTTTCTGCGCGGTTAGGTGAAAGTATGTTCTTCGTTGTCGAAGCGGACGAATACGATAGTGCTTTTTTCGATAAACGTTCTAAGTTTGTTCATTATCGACCACGGACGCTAGTTATGAATAATCTGGAGTTCGATCACGCCGATATTTTTGATGATGTGAAAGCGATTCAGCGCCAATTTCACCATTTAGTGAGAACCGTACCGGGCAATGGCAGGATTTTGGCACCAAAAGGTGTAGAGAATATTCAGCAGACCCTGAAGATGGGGTGCTGGAGCGAGTTGGAATATACCGGTGAGGATGGCCACTGGATGGCGAAAAAGCACATTGCCGACGGCAGTATGTTTGACGTTTATTTTGAGGGTGCCATAGCGGGAACCGTCCGCTGGGATTTGGTGGGTGAGCATAATGTGAGTAATGCCCTGATGGCAATTGCTGCTGCCCGCCATGTTGGCGTTACGCCGGATCTTGCCTGCGACTCGTTAGCAAGGTTTATCAATACCAAACGTCGGCTTGAGCTCAAAGGCGAAGTGAAGGGGATTAAGGTCTATGATGATTTTGCCCATCATCCGACAGCCATTAAGTTAACCTTGGACGGCTTGCGGGCCAAAGTGGGTGATGAGCGGATCCTGGCGGTGTTAGAACCTCGTTCCAACACCATGAAGTTAGGTGTGCATAAAGACGATATTGCCCCTGCATTAAATGTTGCCGACCAGGTGTTCGTATTCCAGCCGGAGACGATTCCATGGTCAGTGGCGGAAATAACCCGCTCCTGTACTCAGCCGGCGATGACTGAAAATGATCTTGATCTGCTGGTGGAAAAAATTACAGCCGAAGCAAAAGAGGGCGACAATATTCTGGTGATGAGTAATGGCGGCTTTGGCGGTATACATGACAAGTTACTGGCTGGACTCGCGGTGAAGTAACCTAAAATGAAGGGAAATAAAATGAAAGATAAGCGCATTACACTTGCCTGGACGGGGGCGTCCGGAGCACCGTATGGCTTGCGTTTATTGGAATGCCTTCTAGCCGCTGACTATCAGGTCTATTTGATGATTTCATCCGCCGCGAGAGTGGTCCTGGCAACAGAGCATGGTTTAAAACTGCCGGGCGGAGCGGCTGCTGCGAAAGAGTTGCTGGTGAAACATTTGAACTGCGATGCCAGCAAGCTGGATGTGTGCGGCAAGCAAGATTGGTTTTCGCCCGTCGCTTCGGGATCGGCGGCGCCCAAACAAATGGTCGTTTGTCCCTGCTCTGCAGGAACGCTTGCGTCTGTCGCGCATGGTATGTCTGATAATTTGCTAGAGCGTGCTGCCGATGTGGTTATGAAAGAGCGGGGGCAGCTATTGATGGTGGTACGGGAAACACCGTTCTCGACCCTGCACCTGGAAAATATGCTGAAGCTGTCAAAAATGGGCGTGACTATCATGCCGGCCGCGCCAGGTTTCTATCATCAGCCGGAATCCATTGAAGACATGGTGGACTTTATGGTGGCACGGATTCTTGATCACCTTGGCATTGAACAAGACCTAGTGCCGCGCTGGGGGTATGATCAGCGCAACGTCTAAGCCTGATGAACACAGATATCAGCCCTGGAATAAATCAAAGCCCGCATCTGCGGGCTTTGTGTTTTTGGCTATTTTAAATGAGCTTGTGGTTTGAGCACCAAGACATTGATGGGGGAGTTTTCAACCACCTTCGATGCAACGGAACCGAGCATAACTTTATCCAGCTTCGATCGTTGATGGCTAGGCATAATGATCAAATCAGCACTAACACGGCTGGCTTGCTCTAAGATGGTTGTCCAGGCCTTTCCTTCAGAAACATACATATGATGGATAATGTCATCCGGAATGTATTTTTTAGCAAAAAGATTAAGCTGATGCTGAGCATCCTGCTTCATTTTTCGGGCGGCATCTTTGGGGAAATAACTCGACACCATCGACATGTGAATGCCGGGCAAGACGTTCAGTAGATGAATTGTGGCATTGGATTGTTTCGCATGCCAGACCGCGATCTCAACGGCTTTATCTGAGAAGCCCTGTTCATTGAGATCGACCGGAACCAAAATTTGTTTAAACATATTATTCCCTTAAGCTGTGTGGGCTCAATTAGGGAGAATAACTTCTCCCTAATATTGAGTGTAGACCTATGCAGGGTGCATTTACTGTATGATTCCAGCTTTAGCACGGCGGCGTTGGTTCCATCCTAAAGCACCTAAGAGTAATAAAGTGGGAACAAAAACCCATTCTTTCATCGGTCGTACGGCGGGTAGGCTGACTTTTGTGATCTCCCAGTCAAAATCGATCCCTGCTAATTCTGCCGCACTACCGAACTCGATCATATCAACTATCATTTTTTCACCGTCTTGACGGAGCATTAATCCGGTTGACGCGATCCGGTCATCTGGCGCAATGGCATCTTCATCAAAGGGTAATAAGACAAGTTTGCTAATGATCTTACCTTCCAGGTTTTCCCCGCGGACTTGCAGCTCAAGCGGCTGACCCACGTCCAGTTTATCGGCTGCATCTGCAATGAGCATGCCTGGCATTTCATGCTTGGCTGGGTAAACCATGTCCCACCAGTAACCCGGGCGGAACAGCGAGAAAGTGATCAGTAGTAAGAGCGCGACTTCCCACCATTTGGTTTTGGTAAACCACCACCCCTGAGTGGCAGCAGAAAAGGTCAGCATCGCGAGCACAGCCGAAACGATGGTGAGGACTAAATGCCACCAGGAGTCAATATCCATCAATAACAACTGGGTGTTGAAGATAAACATGAACGGCAGGATCGCGGTTCGGATATCGTAAGTGAACCCCTGGATACCGGTACGGATCGGATCGGATTTGGCGATGGCGGCGGCGGCAAAGGCGGCAAGGCCTACCGGTGGTGTGTCATCGGCCAGAATACCAAAGTAGAATACAAACAGGTGAACGGCGATCAGCGGGATAATCAGTCCGCTTTGCGCACCCAGCGTCACGATAACGGGGGCCATCAGGGTTGACACCACGATGTAGTTAGCGGTCGTTGGTAGGCCCATTCCCAGGATCAGGCTGATCAGTGCGGTAAACAGTAACATCAGCATGATGTTACCGCCGGAGATGAACTCGACAAAGTCAGTCATGACCAGACCGATGCCGGTGAGGGTGACCACACCGACGACAATACCTGCGGCAGCCGTTGCGACACCAATACCGATCATGTTGCGACCGCCAGAAACGAGACTTTCTAACAGATCATCAACCCCTTCACGTGCGGCATCTTTTAATGTTTTCTCTTTATTAAACATTGTCAATAATGGACGCTGGGTTAATAAAATGAAGATCATAAATATCGTCGCCCAGAATGCCGAGAGGCCCGGTGAGAAACGCTCAACAGTTAAGCACCAAACCAGAACAACTATGGGTAGCAGGAAGTACAGCCCCGATTTGATCGTGGGCCCGGGTTCCGGCACTTCGAGTAACTCCTCATCCGGGTTCTCCATGGTGTGGTCTTGATAGTTAGCCGAGACTTTGATTAAAGCGATATAGGCCACAAGAATAAGTACACCAATCATCGGTGTTGCTGCCGCGCCAAAGGCCTCTTTCGTCCAGCCAATACCGTAATACACCGCGCCACTGATCACTATCAGGCCGAGTAAGGTACCGACAAAGGATAATAAGCTTTGTGCCATTGTCGGGTTATAACGACGCGGCAGACCGGTCATACCGGCCTTACAGGCTTCGAGGTGAACGATATATAGCAAGGCAATGTATGAGATCAATGCCGGTAAGATCGCAGCTCGAATGACTTCCACATAGGAGATCCCAACATATTCAACCATCAAGAATGCAGCGGCACCCATAATAGGTGGTGTTAGCTGGCCATTAGTAGAAGCGGCAACTTCGACAGCCCCCGCTTTTTCACCAGAAAATCCCACACGCTTCATGAGTGGAATGGTGAAAGTTCCGGTGGTGACGACGTTGGCAATCGATGAGCCCGACACCAGCCCTGATAAGCCCGAGGCGACAACGGCGGCTTTCGCCGGACCACCACGCATATGACCTAATAAGGAGAATGCGACTTTAATGAAGTAAGCGCCTGCTCCTGCCCGCTCCAGCATAGCGCCAAACAGTACGAACAGAAATACAAACGATGTTGATACCCCGAGGGCAACGCCAAAGACCCCTTCAGTCGTAAGCCACATATGTGACATCGTTTTATTCAGGCTGGCCCCTTTATGCGCGATGACATCGGGCATATGAGGGCCGCCGAAGGTATAAAGTAAGAATACAGCAGCAACCACCATCAACGGTGGGCCTAAGGCGCGTCGAGTGGCTTCAAGCAGCAGTATCATTCCGCAGACGGCGGCGATAATGTCAAACTGGGTCGGAGCGCCAGATCGCTCGGCGAGTTGGGTGTAAAACAGATAGATATAGCCAGCCGACAGGCTCCCGACCAGCGCCAGTAACCAATCGATAGCAGGAATACGATCCCGTGGTGAGTGCTTCAGTGCCGGATAAGCGGTGAAAGCCAGAAAGATGGCAAAGGCAAGGTGCACTGAACGGGCTTCGGTATCATTTAAGATGGCGAAATTAAAAATGAACGGCAGTGGAGAGGCATACCATAGCTGGAATAAAGACCAGCAAAGTGGAACGAACCATAAGATACGTCCCGTAATGCCGTCAGGGTTTCTAGCCCCTGTGTCCGCCTGGGCTACCATCTCTTGAACATCTGTCGACGTCTGTGTTGTCTTCGTCATGCAGCATCCTAGCTTGTTGTAATTCTATGGGCGTGTGAAAAAGCATGCGCCGCAGATGCGGCGCAACGAGTGTTTCTTAAATGTAGTCAAGGGCGGTTATTTTGCTAGATAACCCACTTCTTTGTAGTAGCGAATTGCCCCAGGGTGGAGGGGAATTGACAAGCCATCTTTAACCATGTGCTCTGGCTTCAAGTTAGCAAATGCCGGGTGCAGGCGCTTAAAGGTATCGAAGTTTTCAAATACCGACTTCACTAGCGCGTAAACCACATCGTCAGAAACATCCGTAGACGACACTAATGTTGCAGCGACACCAAAGCTATTGACGTCTTTATCGGTACCTTTATACATGCCGCCAGGCACTGTGCTTTTGGCGTAGTATGGGTTGTCGGCAACAATTTTATCGATAGCCGGTCCCGTAGCAGAGACGAGCTTAGCATCACAAGAAGTCGTTGCTTCTTTGATTGAACCGTTTGGATGGCCGACCATGTAGATGAATGCATCGATTTTGTTATCACACAGTGCTTGTGAACGCTCGGAACCTTTTAGTTCAGATGCCAATTGGAAATCATCTTGAGTCCAGTCTAGCGCTTCCATGACCACACCCATGGTCGCGCGGTCACCCGAGCCCGGATTACCGATATTGACGCGTTTGCCTTTTAGATCTTCGACATTGTTAATGCCTGCATCTGTGCGGGCAATAATGTTGAATGGTTCGGTGTGAAGTGAGAAAACGGCGCGAAGTTTTTTATAAGAGCCTTGATCCTTGAATTTACTGGTGCCGTGATAGCCGTGATACTGCCAGTCCGATTGTACAATGCCAAAGTCTAATTCACCGGCCCGCATGGTGTTCACGTTATAGATAGAACCACCGGTCGATTCGACGGAACAGCGAACATTGTGCTGTTTACGATCTTTGTTCACCAGCTTACAAATCGCACCGCCAGTAGGGTAGTAAACTCCCGTTACTGAACCGGTACCGATTGTGATGAAAGTCTGGGCGTTGGCCATACCAGCAGTCATAACAACGGCTGCGAGTGCACTCATTTTAATTAGTTGTTTCAATGCCATGTTAATCCTTTCCTTATTGTTGTTATCTCCAGGGAGAAATGTTTTTCCATCGTTGGAAAAGGCACTATTGCGAAAGCAAATCAGGCAGATAATAGCAAAAGAGATGAAAGGATTTAAAACTGCGTTAACAAAGATTTGCTAAATAGTTGATGAAATCACCGGTGATTAGAGGTGATTTTAATTTATTGACTATTATTATCAATAGTTTGGGTTGGGTTTGAACCGGTTATAATAAGATTTCCTGATTGTGAGCTTTGTCACGTTTAATAGGGAGCTGATGCCCCCCCATTAACACATTAGTTACTGTAATCGAAAAGATCACAGACAGACTCAAAGAGTTCTTCGGTGGTGGTGCCACTAGTTGGCGTGATAAAAATAGTATCATCACCGGCAACAACCCCTAAAATACCTTCGGCTTTACCTAAAGAGTCCAGAAGGCGAGCAATCAGTTGTGCGGCACCTGGTCCAGTCTGAATTACAACCAAGGCGTTGTTATGGCCTATCTCCATTACCAGCTCTTTCAGCGGACTGGTTGTGGTCGGCACACCTAATTCTACAGGCAGGCAGTAAACCATCTCCATCTTAGCATTGCGGGTTCGGACTGCGCCGAACTTGGTCAGCATGCGAGAGACTTTTGACTGGTTGATATTATCGAACCCCTGAGCTTTCAAGGCATCAACAATTTCACCCTGAGAGCTGAATTTTTCTTCTTTTAGAATCGCTTTGAATGCTTTGATTAAACGTTCTTGTTTGTCTGAATTTCGCATAAGTAAATTTTATGTACAGGGACGAGGTAGCATATTTTCGCATAACCTCTTGGTGAGTAGCAAACAGAGTTCATGGAAACTGCCGTTTCAATCACTTTTATCGTTTAAAAAATGGGGATTTATTTAGCCGGCTTTATCCTCAAGAGAATTGTTTAGATCGGTATTACCTGATTGTTGCAGTTGGTTTTTCGATCTGAGTATCATTCGGCAACGATTCCGATTGTTGCACGTAGATAGCCCGCTTTATAATGGCCTATGCGTTACTTCGCAAAGCTGATTGGGTTTGATTGTATTTAACAATTGGTTGCTATAACGTCACCTATAGGTCTGAAAAATATACTTCTATCGTAAAGGAGAACGAAAATGAAAGTTGCTGTAATTGGCGCGGCTGGTGGCATCGGCCAGGCATTGGCTCTGCTATTAAAAAATCGTCTGCCAGCAGGTTCTGATCTTGCGTTGTATGATATTGCTCCAGTAACGCCAGGTGTTGCGGCTGATCTGAGCCATATCCCTACTCCTGTTTCAATTAAAGGTTATGGCGGTGAGGATCCGACACCGGCACTGGAAGGCGCTGACGTCGTATTAATTTCTGCAGGTGTTGCGCGCAAACCAGGCATGGATCGTGCCGATCTTTTCAATGTGAATGCCGGTATTGTTAAGGCACTGGCGGAGAAAATTGCTGTTGTTTGTCCAAAAGCTTGTGTCGGTATTATTACTAACCCTGTGAATACGACAGTTGCGATTGCCGCTGACGTACTGAAAAAAGCCGGTGTTTACGATAAGCGCAGACTTTTTGGCGTGACAACCCTTGATGTGATCCGTTCAGAGACATTTGTTGCCGAGTTGAAAGGAAAAGATCCAAGTGGGATCCAAGTGCCGGTGATTGGTGGCCACTCTGGCGTCACTATTCTTCCTCTTTTGTCTCAGGTTGAAGGTGTTGAGTTTACGGAAGAAGAAATCAAAGCATTGACACCTCGCATTCAGAACGCGGGTACAGAAGTTGTTCAGGCCAAAGCAGGCGGTGGTTCAGCCACCCTTTCTATGGGTCAGGCAGCATGTCGCTTTGGTTTGGCATTGGTCCGCGCACTACAGGGTGAAAAAGGTATTGTTGAATGCGCTTACGTTGAAGGCGATGGTAAGCATGCCCGTTTCTTTGCGCAACCGGTACTGCTAGGTACAGAGGGCGTTGAAGAGGTGATGGATTACGGTAAGCTGAGTGCATTCGAACAGGAAGCACTTGATAGCATGCTGGATACTTTGTCATCCGATATCGCGCTTGGTGAAGAATTCGCCGCTAAATAATCGTGATACGGTGAACTGAAAAAGCGGCATTTTAGCCGCTTTTTTGTGTATTCAGTGTGGCGCTTTATATCGAGCAGCTACCGATAGAAAAGGCTATGTTAGTAGTAAATATTACAACCTGTATGCAGTTGTGGTTGTTCCTGAATATCATCGCAATTAACAGTGCTGCGCGAATGATCATGCATATTTTCGACAATTGCAGAATTATGGTCTGGATCAACTTCAATGATCTCTACCACGCCTTGCGGGCATTCCACCCACATCCCTTTTTTCAGATCTTTAGCTTGCATCACGGTCTCCAAATATTGCTCAGGGCAAAGATGATCCATATATTAACTATAGATCAACCGGAGGATCCTTTGTGGGAAGAAAGGGCTGGGGAGGGGAAAGCCTGCTGAGAGGTGTGATCGGCAAACGGGATCAGCGCAGGCGTCTAAGGGGTTATTTATTGCGTTGCACGGCAAGGTGTGCAAGCGCAACTAAGGCCTCTTTGTAATCTGATTCTGGTATTGGCGCCAGCGCAGTAATTGCTTTATCGGCTTCTTCTTCGGCGCGCAGCTGGGTGTATTCCAGCGAGCCCGTCTCGCGCATACAAGCCAGAATTGGTTCAAGTTTATCTAAACCATTCCCTTTTTCGATAGCTTCGCGAATCATTACAGCCTGCTCAGCGTTACCATGGCGCATAGCATGTAGCAACGGCAGAGTCGGTTTACCTTCAGCAAGATCATCGCCGACGTTTTTCCCCATCTCTTTGCCATCAGCAACGTAATCCAGCACATCATCGATCAGCTGGAAAGCTGTCCCTAAATAACGGCCATAATCCTGCAGGGCGGTTTCAATCTGTTTCGGCGAGTCCGTAATAATGGCAGCAATTTGTGCTGCGGCTTCGAATAAGCGTGCCGTTTTTGAGTAGATCACCCGCATGTAGCTCTCTTCGGTGATGTCAGGATCATTGCAGTTCATTAATTGCTGCACCTCACCTTCGGCGATCACATTAGTGGCATCGCCCATAACATCCAAGATCCTTAAAGATCGTAGGCTGACCATCATCTGAAATGAACGGGTATGGATATAGTCACCAACCAAGACACTGGCGGCGTTGCCGAATGCGGCATTAGCGGTTTTCTTGCCTCGGCGCATATCCGACTCATCAACCACATCATCGTGAAGCAAGGTTGCAGTATGAAGAAATTCAACAAAAGCGGCTGCTGTCGTGTGTTTATCCCCTTCGTAATTCAGCGCTCGGGCAGCAAGAACCGCTAACATCGGGCGCAGACGCTTACCTCCGCCGCTGACAATGTAAAAACCGAGTTGATTAATCAGAGCAACATCTGAGTTCAGTTGTGCTTTTATCTTCGCGTTAACTTCCGCCATATCATTGGCGGTGAGCGCTTGGATAGCTTTAAAATCCATTATACATCCAGCAAAATTATTGGCCGCTAAGGCGGAAAGGTTATTCGAATTTGTCATAGGATCTTACACTAAAATATCCCTTTCTTCACAACCTCTAATTACTACAGATCAGAGAGTTGTTCTGCTGAACAGCTTTTCACCAATTTTCTTTGTATAATGGC
Organism: Photobacterium sp.; assembly: GCF_033720175.1. Classification (GTDB taxonomy): domain Bacteria; phylum Pseudomonadota; class Gammaproteobacteria; order Enterobacterales; family Vibrionaceae; genus Photobacterium. The sequence continues at coordinate 131,141 of NZ_JAWWDA010000012.1, read as the reverse complement.
TTGCCACAAGCACCGTTTTCACGTAACATTCGCGCCCTATTGATGACAAGATTAAGCGCATACCCGTTGCCCAAAATATAACGTGGCAGATGGCCTATGCGGAAAAGCGGAGTAAGACATGTACGCTGTTTTCCAAAGTGGTGGTAAGCAACACCGAGTAAGCGAAGGCCAGACCTTACGCTTGGAAAAACTAGACGCTGAAACAGGCGCTAGCGTTGAATTTGACAACGTTCTTCTAGTAACCAACGGTGAAGAAGTAACTGTAGGTGCACCATTCGTTGCGGGTGGTAAAGTGACTGCAGAGGTTGTTACGCACGGTCGCGGCGATAAGATTAAAATCGTTAAGTTCCGTCGCCGTAAGCATTCTCGTAAGCAAATGGGCCACCGTCAGTGGTTCACTGAAGTCAAAATTACTGGCATCAGCGCTTAATAATTAGGAGAATTTAAAAAATGGCACATAAAAAAGCTGGCGGTTCTACTAATAACGGCCGTGATTCAGAAAGCAAACGTCTAGGTGTTAAGCGTTTCGGTGGTGAATCTGTTCTTGCAGGTAACATCATCGTTCGTCAGCGTGGTACTAAATTCCATCCTGGCACTAACGTAGGCTGCGGTAAAGACCACACACTATTCGCACTAACTGACGGTAAAGTTAAGTTCGAAGTTAAAGGTCCTAAAAACCGTAAATTCGTAACTATCGAAGCTGAATAAATTCAGTCTCGTAACGAATCTTAAAGCCCTGCCAACTGGCGGGGCTTTTTATGTTTTGAGGGTTTACGTTTAACCAAAACCCTACAGAAGCAATGGCGCGCTGGCAAGCCTCGCAAGTGAGCGCGGGGATCACTTTAGCTCCCTTGTTTACGATAATATTTGGTGATCTTGCTAGTCTGATTTGGCCACAGTTTGTTGCCGCCGCAGCCCTTAATCTATTGGGTTATATTGGTGCTATGGTTGTGGTGAGTAGTGCCATGTTCCGTGCGATTGGGCATAAAATTATTCGTCAGCACAAATAGCCAAGGTCCATTACAATAGATTAATAGCAATCTGAACAATTTGATGATTGATCAGATTGAGATATTGAACGCCACTGTGCGGAGAAAGATATGAAGTTTGTAGATGAAGCGGTAATTAGAGTTGATGCCGGTGATGGTGGTAATGGTACCGTTAGTTTCCGTACTGAAAAATATGTGCCAAGAGGCGGCCCTGATGGCGGTGACGGCGGTGACGGCGGTGACGTATACCTATTGGCCGATGAAAACGTTAATACCCTGATCGATTATCGATTTGAGCGTTTTCACTCAGCCCCTCGCGGCGAAAATGGCCGTGGCGGTAACTGTACCGGTAAACGCGGTGAAGATTGTATCTTACGTGTTCCTGTCGGGACGCGTGCGGTTGATGAAGAGACCGGTGAAATCATTGCTGACCTGACACAGCACGGTATGAAGGTCATGGCCGCAAAAGGCGGATTCCACGGTTTAGGCAATACCCGTTATAAATCGTCAGTAAACCGGGCGCCGCGTCAGAAATCCATGGGAACCAAAGGTGAGATCCGTCACTTGCGCCTTGAGCTATTGTTGCTTGCGGATGTTGGTATGCTGGGTCTGCCGAATGCAGGTAAATCAACCTTTATTCGTGCGGTTTCTGCGGCAACCCCAAAAGTGGCGGATTACCCGTTTACAACCCTGGTTCCTAGCTTGGGTGTGGTGCGTGTCGACTCTGACCGCAGCTTCGTTGTAGCAGATATTCCAGGCCTGATCGAAGGGGCGGCGGATGGCGCTGGCTTGGGGATTCGTTTCCTTAAACACCTTGAACGCTGTCGTATTCTTCTGCATATGATTGATCTGTTGCCTGCCGATGGTTCAGATCCGGTTGAAAATGCATTCACAATTTTGAATGAGCTGGATAAGTACAGCGAGAAGCTGGCGAATAAACCTCGTTGGATCATCTTCAATAAAGTGGATTTGTTATCAGAAGAAGATGCGCAAGCCAAGATCGATGAGATCCTGGGCGCACTTGCCTGGGAAGGTGACTATTACTGTATTTCTGGCCTCAATCGTATGGGCACGAAAGAGCTTACCTATGATCTGATGGCATTCATTGAGCAGTTACCAAAAGTAACGTTCGAAGAAGAAGCGGTAGAACAAGAGAAAGTCGAATTCAAGTGGGACGATTATCACGCTGAGCAAATCAAAAAAGCGGAAGATGATGACGATGACGACGATTGGGATGACTGGAACGAAGATGATTATGATGTAGAGATCATTTACAAGCCATAATTCATGCCTTTCCAAGATAATGAGCCGCTCCTATGAGCGGCTTTTTTGTGTCTAATCAACACTGCCAGAGTAAATTTGTCTGATAATTCATGGCCAATGATGGCCGGGCGAAATGATTGATAATCTTCAGCTGTTACTGAATAATCCCCGAGGGCAAGGGGATGCCCGTTAGGCTTGATGTAGAGATGAGACAGAGGGAAGATTAATGGTGAGAGGGATAAAGCAGCTGTCAGAGCCAGAGCAGAGGGAAGTGTCCCGTCTGGCGGTTGCAGCAGGACAAAGGCTATTACAGCATGGCGCTGAAAGCACGCTGGTGATGGATGTCACCACGCGGTTGGGGTTAGCGCTGGGCGTTGAGAGCGTTGAAGTGTCGTTATCGGCCAGTTCGATGGTGCTGACGACATTGCACGATGGCCGCTGTATTACGACGACTCGCCGCTGTCAGGATCGCGGTATTAACATGCAAGTGGTGACGGAAATTCAACGAGTCTGCATCATGGCTGAGCGCGGAGTCATTGATGTGGATGGTGTCCATCAGCGTTTAGAGCAGATTAAACCCCTGCGTTACAACCGTGTTCTGGTTATCGTGATGATCGGTTTATCCTGTGCATCCTTCAGCCGCTTGGCTGGGGGAGACTGGCCTGTTTTCCTGCTGACCTTTGTGGCATCCTCGGTCGGGATGTTTGTGCGTCAGGAGATAGCCCACGCTCACTTTAATCCATTACTGAATTTCGGCGTGACGGCTTTTGTGACGACCTTAATTTCAGGCATGGGTCAGGTTTATCAGATTGGCGAAACCCCGTTTCTGGCGATGGCTTCTTCAGTCTTAATGCTGGTCCCCGGTTTTCCGTTAATCAATGCGGTTTCAGATATGGTCAAAGGCTTTTCGAATATGGGGATTGCCCGCTGGACCATAGCCAGCTTACTGACATTATCAACCAGTGCCGGTATTGTGGCCGCAATGAATGTGCTGGGCGTATGGGGGTGGCTGTCATGATCGATTTAGCCTTTATGCTTGCACTGCTCAATGACATGTTTTTTTCGATGATCCCGGCGGTTGGTTTTGCTCTGGTCTTTAATGTTCCGCAGAAAGCGCTGAAATACTGTGCTATCGGCGGGGCGCTGGGTCATGGTGGCCGCTTTGTCTTGATGCATTTTGGAGTGCCGATTGAATGGGCAACGTTTTGTGCCGCGACGATGGTCGGGATGATTGGTGTGCACTGGTCGCACCGTTTTCTGGCCCATCCGAAGGTCTTTACCGTTGCGGCGATGATCCCTATGGTTCCGGGAGTGTTTGCCTTTAAAGCCATGATCGCATTAGTCGAAATAAATCATCGCGGCTTTAGTCAGGAGCTGTGGGTACTGATGATGGAAAATGTTATCAAGGCGGTATTTATTGTCGCGGCATTGGCGATAGGGCTGGCAATGCCGGGACTATTGTTTTATCGTCGCCGGCCGGTGATATAACATTTTATTTCTGGTGGCGGTTAACAGGGGAAGTGATGAAGATCAGTATGATCGCAGCGATGGCGAAAGATCGTGTTATCGGTAAAGGCAATGCGATGCCATGGCATCTGCCTGCAGATTTTGCCTGGTTTAAGCAGGCGACATTAGGCAAACCCATTGTGATGGGACGCAAGACTTTTGAGTCGATTGGACGTCCGCTGCCGGGCCGTCATAATATCGTGATCAGCCGTAATCCTGAATTTTCCGCTGAAGGGGTGACCGTGGTTGCTGACATTGATGCAGCCAAGAGTGCGGCGGGTGATGTAGAGGAGCTGATGGTTATCGGTGGTGGCAGTATTTACGCGGCCTGCCTGCCGGCGGCTGATCGCCTGTATCTGACTTTTATTGATCTGGTGGTTGAGGGAGATACCTGTTTTCCTGACTGGGGCAATAACTGGCTGGAAACCTACAGCAAAGATTATGCTGCCGATGACAAAAATGCCCACAACATGCGCTTTACGATATTAGAGCGAGCGTCGAGTTAAGAGTCTCGAGGGGCGAGAGTTTTCGTCCCTAGCTCCTCGGCTCTTTTCTCTCCTATGCATATACCGGACAAGCGGTTTCAAATCTGGCATCGTCTTCCCAGCGTAATAACGTCATGCTGTTTCCCCATACACATCCCGTATCAAGACCTATCACCGTGTTATCTTCGTAGCCGGATAACGCGGCCCAGTGACCAAAAATGATCTTCTTCCCTAATGGTTGTGAGCGGGGAAGGCTAAACCAAGGAAGCAGTTCACCGGTGTCAGGATGATCGGGGGGGAGTTTACAGGCCATATCCAGCCTGCCATCCGGATAGCAAAAGCGCATACGGGTGAAGGCATTAATGGTAAAGCGGTACTTATCGATGCCTTTCAGCTCGGGAGTCCAGAGGTCAGGACCATTGCCGTACATGTTTTGCAGTAGCCAGAGATAATCTGCAGACTGCAAGCAGCTTTCAACTTCCCGTGCATGCTGATGGGCTTGCTTAAGATCCCACTGCGGGGGAATACCGGCATGAGCCATGACGAAAGGTAAGGACGGGTGTTCGGCGAGTAACGGTTGTCGCCGGAGCCAGTCGAGCAGCTCGGCACTGTCGGGAGCATCTAAGATGGCCTGAATTTTGTCTTTGGCTTTCGGCTTGGCGATGCCATTAGCAATGGCGAGTAAGTGCAAATCGTGATTGCCTAATACTGTTGTTGCCCGGGAGCCAAGCGCTTTCACAAACCGTAAGGTGTCAAGCGATTTAGGCCCCCGTGCGACGAGATCACCAGCCAGCCATAATTCATCACATTCAGGATCGAATCGGGCCTGATCAAGCAGGTGGCAGAGATCGTCGAAACAACCTTGAATGTCACCGACAAGGTAGGTAGCCATACGGTTCCTTAATGAAGAATATTGGGAATAGCCAGTCGGAAGGGAGCAACCTCGGCAATAAATTCATCCCCCAGCTCATTACTCATGACGTAGTGACCCTGCATGACTCCCAGAGGGGTTTCAATGATAGTACCGCTGGTATAGGTGTATTCTTCGTTGGCAGCAATTTCAGGCTGCTCGCCGACGACACCTTCGCCTTCGATCACTAATTTTTTGCCGTTGGCATCTGTGATCAGCCAGCGACGGCTCAGCAACTGAGCCGTTCCCTGCCCGAGATTACTGATAGTGATGGTGTACGAAAACACATATCGCTGATTCTCAGGTTCAGATTGGTCTTCCAGGTAGTGAGTAACCACTCTGCATTTGATGGTTGGGGTGGCGTTAGTACTCAAAATCATGCTTCCTTTCTTTGTTCAGCCAAACCCCAACCTATGCGCTTATGCGTTTTTATGGTTGGCATCCAGCCAGTTTGCCATGTCAACGAACTGCTCAACCGTGATATTTTCCGGACGTAATCCCGGGTTAATTCCCAGGTTCTCCAGTTCTTCGACGCTGAACAGCGCTTTATAACAGTTGCGGATTGTCTTACGGCGCTGATTAAAACCTTCACGGCACACACGATCTAACCATTTAAGATTAGTACATGGGTAGGGCAGGGTTTCATATGGCGTCAGGCGTACAACCGCAGAGTCCACTTTTGGTGCTGGTGTAAATGACTCTGGCGGCACTTCCAGTACCGGCATTATTTTGCTGTAGTACTGAGCCATGACGGTCAGGCGACCATACGCTTTGCAGCCAGGCCCCGCCGCTAAACGATTGACCACCTCTTTTTGTAACATGAAGTGCATATCTTGCACATTTTCATGAAAAGTAAAAAGGTGGAACATCAATGGCGTGGAAATGTTGTACGGCAGATTACCGAAAATACGCAGCTTGTTGTTCGGCTTGATCAGCTGGGTGAAGTCGAAACGCATGGCATCGCCTTCGTGGATCGTTAGCTTATGAGCCAAATCAGGGTGGTTGCGTAAGCGTTCCGCCAGATCGCGATCCAGCTCGATAACTGAAAATTTATCGACCAGTTTGCCGACAGGCTCGGTGATTGCACCCAGACCCGGGCCAATTTCAACCAGGTTTTGACCTGGCAGCGGGTTGATGGCAGATACAATGCCATCAATGATATACGGGTCGTTCAAAAAGTTCTGGCCAAAGCGCTTACGGGCGCGGTGACCCAGGTGGACTTGATCGCTGCTCATGCTTGTTTTTCTACCAATTTGAGGGCGTGTGATAGCGCTGTCCAAAGGCTACCCGTGTCCGCCTGTCCAGTACCTGCGAGTTCCAGTGCGGTACCATGATCTACTGAAGTTCTGATGAAGGGCAGACCTAACGTAATGTTGACCGATTTACCAAAGCCTTTATATTTCAGCACTGGCAGCCCTTGATCGTGATACATAGCCAATACAGTGTCTGCATCGGCCAGATATTTATCCTGGAAGATAGTATCGGCAGGCAATGGGCCTACCAGATTCATTCCTTCCTGTTGGCGAAGCTGCTCTAAGGCCGGAGAAATGATGTCGATTTCTTCTCTGCCCAGACAGCCGTCTTCACCGGCGTGCGGATTTAAGCCGCAAACGTAAATTTTGGGCTGTTTAATACCAAATTTACTGACTAAATCCGCGTGTAAAATGCGGATGACTTGTTGCAGCCGCTCTTCTGTTATCGCTTTGGAAACATAAGCCAAAGGGATATGCGTCGTCACTAACGCCACCCGCAAGCCTTCAGTCGCCAGCATCATTACAACTTGCGCTGTGTCCGCTTGCTGGGCGAAAAACTCGGTGTGGCCACTGAATGCCACACCAGCACGGTTAATCACACCCTTGTGAACAGGGCCTGTTACCAATGCCGCAAATTCGCCACTCAAGCACCCCTGAGCAGCTCGCTCTAACGTTTGTAGTACGTAGTGACCATTTTGTTCCTTTAGCTCACCAGGCGTCACTGGTGCTTTAAGATCGTGGTCAGTGACAACCATGGTGCCAGCCTGATGCGGCTGCGCGGGAAGTGAGGCATCATACACTCTTACTTCCAGCGGTAATCCCAATTGGGCTGCACGTTCTACCATAAGCTGGGCGTTAGCACAAATAACCAGTTCATGTGGCCAGTTCTGCTGGGCGATAGCAATCACTAAATCAGGGCCGATACCAGCAGGTTCTCCCGGTGTGATCGCGATGCGTTTAACCTTACTCATTGTCAGCTCCTAATTGTTCGATATAAGCACCGGCGCGTAATTCCTGAATCCACGCCTGAGCTTCTTCGTTGAACTTACGGCTGAACAAAATACGGTAAGCACGGTCTTTGACTGCGGCATCAGTACGGTCAACATTACGGCGTTCTAATACTTCAACAATGTGCCAGCCATGGACGGTTTTAAAGGGTTCACTGATAGTGCCGGTTGGCAGGCTTTCCACTTTATCTTTAAATTCAGGCACATAAATGTCAGGAGTCTGCCATCCCAGTTCACCTTTGTTGGCCGCCGAGCCCGGGTCGGCACTCAGTGACTGAGCGGCGTCGGCAAAAGTCTGCTCTCCCGCCAGGATCTTGTTGCGCGCATTTTTCAGCTGACGTTGTGCGCCGTCATCACTTAAAATGACCGAAGTTTTCAACAGAATATGGCGTGCATTGACTTCGGTGACCGAGACCGTTTCTAACCCTTTGGCATCGTTGATTTTCATAATATGGTAGCCAACACCGCTCCGGAAAGGACCGATAATGGCGCCTTTGCCATTTGATTTGATCTGATCGGCAAAGATGGTTGGCATCTCTTCCTGGCGCATCCATCCCCATTCGCCACCTTGCAGTGCTTTCGGGCCTTTTGAGTAGCGGTAAGCGAGGCTGGCAAAGTCGGCGCCTTGCTTGAGTTCATTCACCAGCTGCTGAGCTTGCTTTTCCGTTTCTTCGCGCAGTGCCTTATTGGCACCGTCTTCGACCCGAAGCTGAATGTGGCTGATGTTGAACTGTACACTTTGGAGATTTTGTTTGTTAAGTTGCTCTGCCAGCGTGTCTACCTCTTGTGGCAAAATACTGATGCGGCGGCGAACCTGAATGGTACGCGCTTCGCTTGCTGTCATATCACGGCGCATTTGCTCGCGGAACATTGAATAACCGATGCCGTTTGAAGCCAGTTCTTGCTGCAGTTGGGGAACCGTCATTTGCCGCTCTTGGGCGATTCGGGCAATCGCCTGATCAAGGCGGGTATCGTCGATTCGGATCCCAAATTGCTCAGCCTGCTGCAGCTGTAGGGCCTCAAGGATCAGCTTTTCCATGATCTGTTCAGTCAGGACTTCGTCAGAAGGCAAAGGCTGATTTTGTTCGGCGGCATTGATGCGTACCGTTTTAAGCATGGCATCGACATCGCTTTGCAGGATCACGCTGTTGTTAACCAGCGTCACGACCTTGTCCATTTCCTTGGGGGCAGCAATGCTGCCGGCTGCGAGGCTCCAGATAACCAGGCCTAACAGAGAAGACTTCCACTTTTTCATTTACGTTCCATCTGTGTTGCAATTACGACTTATGGCCGTAATTGGGTTAATTATTTAAAGAGAATGAATTACCGTACGACAATGCATTACCCGTATCAGTACTGTAACCCAGAGGTTTTGCGCCCTGCAGGCCGAGCAAGCTGAAGGATAATGTTATGTTATCCTCGTATTGGGTGTTCTCCGCCCCTAAAGAACTCGATGCATACTGGTTATAAGTCAGACCGATAAGCCAACAAGCAGAGGTGTAAGTCAAGCCTACCTGGGTTTCCAGCATTTTATTGACATTCAGATCATGGAAATAGTCGGCACGCAGGCTCAAGCCCTCGTAAAGAGGAATACCTGTTGACAGGCCGAGCTGAGAAAGACCGTCCTGTTTGCCACTATCATCGGCAGCGTTTGGATTGGCGACGAATCGGTCCAGGTAGCTGCTAGAGACGTAGCGGTAGTTTGGCTGAATATAAACCCCTCCGGTACGGTATTCAATTGCTCCGCTGGCCAGCTGCACCTTTCGATCACTCGCATCATATTGCATGGAGCTTTTGAAGAAGAGCCAATCGGCATAGTTAAATTCAGTTTCTAATGCTGTTGCCGAATAACTTTCCGCATCATCTTCACTGGTACCATCAAATGTTGGTTTCTCGATATAAAAGATTTGACCTAACGACAGGGTAAATCGTTCCCTGAAATTATTGTCAAAGTAACGAGTCGAGGCGCCAAGGGTAAATTGGTTTGCCGGAGCAATGTAATCAACACTACTATATATTTTGTCACTAAACAGGCCGTAGTAGTCTTGTTGCAGGCGGGTACTGTCATAACCACCACCAGAGTATGTTACCGGGTTATAGATACCTGACTGGTCAACGTTCTGTACAAAGAGATATTGGATCTGCGGTTCAAGGCTTTGGGTATAACGGTTACCCCAAAAGGCGGTGTCCCGTTCCAGGTAGAGCCCACTGTGGATACGTACACTTGGAACTGTCCGCGAAGCCGTTTCGTCAAGCGTTGATAAACCTGTGAGCGAGTTATCAAAGTCTTGATTGTAATAGGTGTACATCAGCTTAGTTTCTGAAGTGATAGACCACCAAGGCGTTGAATAGGGCAGTGTGAGCTTCGGTTCGAGGTGAACACGATCGGCCGAGGGCTTAGCGTTTGAATCATTTTCAAAACGGCTGAGATGGCTGGCCATCGAGAAATCGAAGCCGTAAGGCAGATCCGGGCGGTAGTAGTTAAACTCCAGCTGGGGCATCAGACGATATTGCGTTCCTTCGCCGGTTGAGGTTAACGGTTGGAAATCACGCACCCTTAACGTTGAATCCCAGTTCTGCTCGCGGTAAGAGACCTCTCCGGTCTGCAACAGGTTGTTATCTTCGCGCTTACCGATGCTGGAATCGATTTCATTGAAATAACTGAAGTCACTGGTTTTGCTGTAATCGGCCTTAAATAGCCAGTGGCTTCGGTAAGTCCCGGTGTGAGACCAGTTAAAGGCCCAGCGGGCATCTTTTTCCGGTGCGATTTTATCATCACCAAGGTACTCGCCGCTTAACTGGCCGCGGCCAAATTCATTCAGGTAACGGAATTGGGAATTAAGTTGCAGGCCGCGGTTACTCATGTACTTAGGAGTGATGGTCATGTCGTAATTCGGGGCAATATTCCAGTAAAACGGTGTTTCAAACTCGAAACCATCACGGGAGCCATAGCTGAGAGACGGGTACAAGAAGCCGGTTAAACGCTCTTTGCCTACCGGCACTCTTAAATAAGGTAAATAGAAAACAGGCACATCAAGCACTTCGAAGCGGGCGTTGTACAAGTCAGCAAAAGGTGACTCCCCCTCTCGCTCCAATGTGGTCGCAGCAAAGCGCCAGCTCTTATCGTCAGTCGGGCAGGTGGTATAGGTTCCGTCTTTCATCCGGTAGAACTGGGTTCCCAGAACATTTTTCTTGCTGATCCGGCTTGCTTCCCCCCGACCGGCTTCACAGGTCATGCTATAGACCGCGTTCTCCATTTCGGCATCTTCACTGTCGAGGTTGCTTTGGAGGCGATCGGAGTAGACTTCCATACCACCGTCATGGAAATAGACATTGCCTTCCGCCGTGACGATATTTTCCGGCTGACGTAATGTCGCCATATCTGCCGCCATCGTCCGGTGGCCTTGCTGGACAACCACATCGCCAGAGTAAGTCATTTTGGTGTTAGTTTTTGCTTCTGCATGATCGGCGGTGACTTTGATTGGCTCATTATTGGGATCAGCAGAGCGATCCTGAGGGGCGATGCAGATACCGCGCACCAGTTCAAGCGCATCCGTTTTTTGGTCAGCTACAGAAAACGCATCATTGACATCGTCGCTCTGGGTTGGAGTTTCATCTGCCAGTGCCGGGCCATAAAGAGCCAGGCTGATCATGGTGGCAAGTAAGCTGCGGGAGGTTAATGACATCGAATTAAACGTTCCTGTATTCAGTTTGTGGCGCATAGCTATTTGGTTGCGCTTTTTACAAGCATTCCCGATAAATGACAGCTATCATAATGCAATTTCACCTCGACGGCATCTTTTCAGGCCACAGTGTCGAGTAAACCATGAATAAATTTAGCAAATTACCAGAGAGTACAGAATGCAGGTGTGGGGTAAGCTTTTAGGCGCATTTTTTGGCTTCCTTCTTGGTGGTCCATTTGGATTGTTTTTAGGCCTGTTTTTAGGCCATAAGTTCGATAAAGCCCGAACAAATATTTATCGCAGTGGCGGTTTTGGCCGTTTTGGTTCGCATCAAGCCAATAGCGCTGAGCGCCAGGCGGAGTTTTTCTACGCGGGTTTTGCGGTGATGGGCCATATGGCCAAATCGAAAGGCCGGGTTACTGAAGATGAAATCCGGGTGGCCAGCGCCATTATGGATCGTATGGGGCTGCATGGCGAATCTCGCCGTCAGGCGCAAAATGCCTTCAGAGAAGGGAAGGGAGAGAGCTTCCTGCTTGACGAAACACTTTCTAGTGTCCGCCGAAATTGTGCTGGACGCGCTGATTTATTACAGTTTTTCCTAGAGTTACAGATCCAGGCTGCGTTTGCCGACGGTATATTACACCCGAGTGAACGCCAGTTACTGCATGTTATAGCCCGTAGTTTAGGTTTCTCTTCGCAGCAGCTAGAGCGACGCTTGCACATGCAAGAAGCGGCGTTTCGTTTTCAGCAGGGTGGCTTTAATCAGCAAGGTCAGCAGCAAGGTGCTTACCAGCAGGCTCCGACGCGTGATCAAGTGGCGGATGCCTATGAGCTGCTGGGAGTGACTGATGGAGCATCGGCTCAGGATGTCAAACGAGCGTATCGTAAGCAGATGAATGAGCACCATCCGGATAAGCTGGCGGCGAAAGGCCTGCCGCCGGAAATGAGGGAGATGGCTAAGCAGAAGGCGCAAGAGTTGCAGGCGGCTTATGACCTGCTCCGTAAAGAAAATGGTTTCAAATAGTTAACCTGTAGTTCTACCGGGCGGGTTGATAACGGGAGCTTTTGCTCCCGTTTCTATGCCGAGTCCATTAACCATCGGAATGGTTTGATAACGAAGGGGTTGGTATTACATGACATTTTGCGGTTTACCGGCGATAAAGGCATTGAGATTGTCGATAAGCTGGTTAGCCAGCGCCTGAATTGAGGAGTCTGAACCCCAGGCAACATGAGGGGTCAGTAAAAGCGTGGGCAGTTCCGCATTGGCGACGAGAGGATTGCTGCTGTCTGCGGGCTCCTGGGTAAAGACATCGACACCCGCACCGGCAATCGTGCCATTTTTTAATGCTGCGACCAGGGCGGCCTCATCAACTAACCCCCCTCTCCCGGTATTGATTAAGATGCTGGTAGATTTCATCTTATCCAGCTCGGCTGAGCCAATCAGGTTGGTTGTCTGCTCGTTTAACGGACAATGCAGCGTCAGGACATCGGCTTGCGCCAGTACCTCGTCAAATGGGGTGTAGCCTTCACGACAAGCGACTCTTCCTTTGTGTTCGGCAAACAACACCTGCATGTCCAGTGCAGTCGCTAATGTAGCGACCGCCTGTCCGAGCCCGCCATGGCCGATGATGCCCAGCGTCGATCCTGCAATATCCCCAATCGGGTGAGTAAAAAAACAGAATTGTTTTTTTTGCTGCCAGACACCGGCCTGAATATCCTGATGATATCCGACTAAATTACGTCGCAGCGCAAACATTAACCCAATGACATGTTCCGGTACCGATCGGGTGGCGTAGCCTCGGATGTTAGCCACGGTGATCTGATTTTGGTGACAATAATCGAGATCGACGTTATTGGTGCCTGTCGCCGCCACTGCCACCATTTTGAGCTGTGGTAACTGACACAGGATATCGGCATCAAGAACCACCTTGTTGACGATCACAATGGTGGCGTCCTGCAGGCGCTCAACGAGCTGGCTCGCATCGGTGGCAGGGTATTCAAGCCACCGGTGTGCAAAGGCTGGCTGCGGCATTGGGATATGAGCGGGAATCGTGGCGCGATCGAGAAAGACGATAGTTTCCATGTCAGTTGATCCGATTTGGTTGTAAGAGGAGTCATTTATATCAAATCCGGATGAAGTCTCAACCCGGGTCTGTTTATGTATCAACATTGCGGCAATTATGTCGAAACAGACACAGACCCAGAAACGTTGATATTATTGAACTGCAGCGGGCAATTCGAGAGTTTTTTCTGGCGCCTCAGGAAAGAAACTGCATGGGGCAAACAGGTGCATCGGCTGTTCGGTATAAGGATGTGCGAATGTCAGTTCTGCGGCGTGCAGCTGCAGGCGAGGAGCCATTGTTCTGGCTTCATCGTGGGCGTAGAAACGATCCCCCAGAATAGGGTGGCCTAATGCCAGCAGATGTACCCGGAGCTGGTGCGAACGGCCGGTAATCGGTTGCAGGCGAACCAGGGTGGCGTTCTCTTCCCGTGCGACTACCTCGTAATGAGTAACCGACGGTTTGCCATCTTCAAAGCAGACTTTCTGTTTCGGGCGGTTTGGCCAGTCGCAAACGAGTGGCAGGTCAATCGTGCCGGTATCTTGTTTTAAGTGGCCCCACACCCGGGCGTAGTAGATTTTTTGAGTCTGGCGTTTTTGGAACTGGATTTTCAGGTGGCGTTCGGCATTTTTATTTAGGGCCAGGACAATCAAGCCAGAGGTCGCCATGTCAAGGCGGTGGATAATCTGGGCGTGCGGGTAGTCACGCAGAACTCGGCTAAGCACACTGTCATAATGCGCCGGATCCCGCCCCGGATTTGAAAGCAGTCCCGAAGGCTTGTTCAGGGCAATGATATCGCGATCGAGGTGAAGTACATCCAGCCAGGGTTCGACGGGTGGATTGTAGTCCAGCAATGGCAATGGTTTCATGAGTTACTCGAATGATGTAGGTGGAAGTAAGCACAATGGGTGTCATCGGAATACTAACATAAAAGCCGCATGATACTGAGCATCACGCGGCTTCACATGAACTGAAAGCAAGTGAATTAGTTGTGGCTGACCACAATCAGACGCAATGAATCCAGCTGTACCTGAGCTTTACTGATATAACCGGTCAGATCCTGGATCTGGCTTTCGATCAGTTCCAGTTCATCGTCACGGATATTCGGGTTGACCGCTTTCAGAGCCCGGAGGCGATTCAGCTCTGCCCGCAGGCTGGTTTCCATGTCAGCCTGAGCCGCTTCACGTACTGTGACTTGCTCTTTGACGATTTCTTGCTCAGCCTGAGCAATCAGGACATGGATCTCTTTTTGCACCGAGTTGACCAGTTTGCTGGCTAAATGGCGGTTAACCGGACTTAGCTGACGGTTAAAGCCTTCAAACTCCACTTTCGCCGACAGGTTATTCCCTTTGGCATCCAGTAAGATCCGAATAGGGGTCTGTGGCAGGAAGCGGCCAATGCCCGATTGTTTCGGTGCTTGAGCGTCGACCACATAAACCAGTTCAAGCAGCAGGGTGCCGGCAGGCAGGGCTTTGTTTTTCAACAGAGAAACCGCCGTGGTACCAACGCCTTCAGACAACAGTAAGTCGATACCGCCCTGGATCATCGGGTGTTCCCAGCTAAGAAAGTGCAGGTCTTCACGTGACAGCGCGGTGTCGCGCTCAAAGGTGATGGTGCAGCCATCGTATGGTAGCCCCGGGTAGCTGGCGACCATCATATGCTCAGATGGCGTTACGACAATCGCATTCTCACCTTTGTCGTCTTGATTCAGGCCAATGGTATCAAACAGACCCAGTGCAAAGGCAACCAGATTGGTATCCCCGTCTTTAGCGGCAATTTGCTCGCTGAGTTCGCGTGCTTTTTCCCCGCCGTTGGAGTGGATCTCTAGCAGGCGATCGCGGCCTTGTTCCAGTTTGGCTTTCAGCGACTGATGCATCGCCGCACTCTGCTCGATCAGGCTTTCCAGTACATCGGCGTCGTGACTCTCGCTGGCCAGCAGCTCAATCAAGTCATCTCTTACCGCTTCATATACCGCCCGGCCGGTCGGACAGGTTTCTTCAAAAACATTCAGGCCTTCGTTATACCAGCGAGCCAGCAGCGCCTGCGACGTGCCTTGCAGGTGTGGTACGTGAATTTCAATATCACGCAGCTGGCCGATACGGTCAAGGCGACCGATACGTTGCTCCAGCAGATCCGGGTTGATCGGCAGATCAAACATCACCAGCTGATTGGCAAACTGGAAGTTACGGCCTTCCGAACCAATTTCTGAACAGAGCAGTACCTGAGCCCCTTCATCTTCCTGGGCGAAGTAAGCGGCGGCTTTATCGCGTTCGATGATAGACATCCCTTCATGGAACACGGAGGCACGAATACCTTCACGCTCGCGAAGTGCCTGCTCCAGGGTCAGCGCAGTCTGGGCGCGGGAGCAAATGACAAGTACCTTCTCGCTGCGATTGGCTTTCAGCATATCAAGCAGCCAGTTTACGCGCGGATCGAAGTTCCACCAGGTTGCTGATTCCCCTTCAAACTCCTGATAAATATCTTCCGGATAAAGCAGTTTAATTGCTTTTTGTTCGCTTGGCACTTTGCCTGACATCATGCCAGCGACACGCATTGCCGTCTGATACTGGTTCGGTAGTGGCAGCGGGTACATATTCAGGTGGCGCTGCGGGAAGCCTTTGATCGCCGCCCGAGTATTACGGAACAGCACGCGGCCGGTACCGTGACGGTCCATCAGGTTATCGATCAGCTCATGGCGTACCGTCTGTGATTGTTCATTATCGATCTCGCCAGATTCGATAATACGCAGCATCGGCTCGATATCTTGCTCTGACAGCAGCGCTGTCAGGCTCTCTTTGGCATCATGGTCCAGTTGTTCGCCGGACAACAGGCGGGAGACGGCTTCGGCTACCGGTGCGTACTGGCGCTCTTCTTCAACAAAAGCGCCATAATCGTAGAAACGATCCGGATCGAGCAGGCGCAGACGGGCGAAGTGGCTTTCGTGGCCAAGTTGCTCCGGAGTTGCGGTGAGCAACAGTACGCCAGGGGTTTTTTCGGATAATGCCTCTACCACCTGATACTGGCGGCTCGGTTTGTCTTCGCTCCACTCCAGGTGGTGCGCTTCATCGACGACCAGCAGATCCCAGTCAGCGTCCAGAGCCTGCTCAAAACGGCGGCGGCTCTTACGCAGGAAGTCCAGCGAACACAGCACGTATTGCGCGGTCTCAAACGGGTTTGACGCATCGGCATAGGCTTCAACGCAGCGTTCTTCGTCAAAAATTGAAAAGTGGAGATTAAAGCGACGCATCATCTCAACCAGCCATTGATGCTGAAGCGTTTCCGGCACCAGGATCAGGATGCGCTCGGCACGGCCTGACAGTATTTGCTGGTGGATGATCATGCCCGCTTCAATGGTTTTACCTAAGCCGACTTCATCGGCCAGCAGCACGCGTGGTGCGTAACGACGACCGACTTCATGGGCGATGTATAACTGATGCGGGATTAAACCGGCACGCATACCACACAGGCCCCGAAGCGGACTTTTATGTTGTTCGTACTGATTTTTTAGCGCGCGGTAACGCAGGGCAAACCGATCCATACGATCGATCTGGCCGGCAAATAATTTATCCTGCGGTTTGTTAAAACGGATTTGGTGGCAGAGGAAAATTTCACGCAGTGTAACGTTCTCTTCCCCGGTGTCTGTGCGGGTACCGATATAGGTAAAGACGCCACCACTTTCTTCAACGTTTTCAACGTTTAGTGACCAGCCTTCATGGCTTTCAACCACATCACCAATATTAAACATTACACGGGTAACAGGAGCATCATGGCGTGCATACAAGCGGCTCTCTTCACTGGCGGAGAACATCAGGGAGACAGTACGGGCATCTGCTGCAACGACAGTGCCTAAACCTAAATCACTCTCTGTATCACTGATCCAACGTTGGCCCAAAGCAAATGGCATAGCGGTAAAAACCTTCTAATTATTTGATATTAAGGAAAATGTGAAGCCCGACGCTTTGTGATCTTTGGGCTACACTGAGATTAAGTGTAAGCCAGAATTCGCATCGGTAAAAAGGGGAGTCATGTTACTGCATGATGTGATTGAGGTCACGGCGAAAGTTGCCCAAATCCGTCACAGTATTTTTGTCACATTTATTTCATGATCTCCGGTCTTTAATAGTAACTACCGTGTTTTGACGTACGTTTAAGTGTAGTGGCAATTTATTTTGCTATCAGGATGCTACCAAGGAGGTGCTTATGGACGATTATGCACGGAAAATCTTTGTACTTGATACCAATATTCTACTTCATGAACCTCTCGCGATTTATTCTTTCCACGAGCACGATGTCGTTATTCCGATGACGGTACTGGAGGAGCTCGATCGGATTAAAGACAGTAAACGTGATGTTTCCCGCGATGCTCGGGTAGCCATCCGCGCGCTGGAAGATATCTTCCACGATGCCACCCCCGAGCAGATTTCTGCCGGAATTCCTTTTACTCATGATGGCGGTCATAAAGGGACGGTTGCTATTTTTGCCGATTACACGATCAAAGAAATGGTGCACGCATTTGCTGATAAGGCCGGCGATAACCGGATTCTTAACGGGGTTCTGTACCTGCAATCTCACTATGCTCCGCGCGAAGTCGTATTGGTAACCAAAGATATCAATATGCGGCTGCGCGCCAAAGGTGCCGGCGTCTATAAGGTTGAGGATTATCGCTCTGATCAGCTTATTGATGATGTAAAATTATTAAGTAAAGGTTTTCATCAATTTGACGGGCTGTTTTGGGATCGGGTCGGGGAGTGTCAGACGGAAAGCCGCGGGCGTGCCACCGTGCATACCTTGCCGACAGAGCTGTTTGAGGCTCCTTATCTTAATCAGTACCTTCTTGATGACGGAGATGATTTTGCGGGCCGGATCGACAGTATTGATGGTGCAACGGTCACGGTCAAAGATCTGGGTCATGAGCGATTGATGCACCGCCAGGCATGGGGGATCCACCCTAAAAATGTCTATCAGGGAATGGCGCTGGATGCGATGCTCGACCCTGATATTGATCTGGTCATTCTGACCGGTCCGGCCGGGTGCGGTAAGACGATTCTGGCAATGGCCGCCGCGCTGGAGCTGGTGATTGAAAAAAGCATGTATGACAAGATTATTGTCACCCGTAACACTCCGGAAATTGCCGAATCTATTGGTTTCTTACCGGGGACGGAAGAAGAAAAAATGATGCCGTGGTTAGCGGCGGTAACAGATACTATGGAAGCGCTACATAAAAACGATGTTTGTACTGATGGCTCAATGAAATATATCTTTGAGAAAGCCAATATTCAGTTCAAATCCATTAACTTCATGCGTGGCCGTTCAATTCAGAATGCGTTTGTATTGCTGGATGAATGCCAGAACTTAACGGCTTCACAAATCAAAACGATCATTACCCGTTGCGGTGAAGGTACCAAACTGGTCTGTTCCGGTAACCTGTCTCAGATTGACTCCAGTTATCTCTCACCCGTTACATCGGGCTTAACCTATATTGTCGAACGCTTTAAACACTTTGAAGGCAGTGCCAACATCTACCTCAATGGGGTTGTCCGCAGTCGTCTTGCTGAATTTGCGGAAGAGAATTTGTAGTAAAGGGAAAAGCGGTCCAGTGGCCCTGTGGTTCTGTGGCGGTGTTTGTTGTTGCTCTTATTGACCGTATGGGGCTTTAGAGCAAACTTGCAGAACCATAGAACCATAGAACCATAGAACCATAGAACCATAGAACCATCGAACCATAGAACCTCACACATCTTAAATACCTAAGTACTTCTTCAATGCTTCATCTTCAGGCTCGACCAGCACTTGCCGCGTCGGGCCTGACACCGTCACTTGCCCCTCATAGATGAACGCGCATTTATTGGCAATTTTCAGGGCATCTTCGGGGCTGTGGGTGACCATCAGTACGGTGATTTGCTGCTCTTTTGCGAGGCTTTTTACCAGTGTTAGCATTTCTTTGCGCAGCGCCGGATCGAGCGCCGAGAACGGCTCATCGAGTAACAGTAAGGGTTGCTGCCGGATCAGGCAGCGTGCCAGCGCCACCCGCTGTTTCTGCCCGCCGGAGAGTTGTTCCGGCAGGCGGTCGAGATACTTGCTTATTCCCACCCGAGATGCCGCGACGACTATATTCTCTTTATCTTCCCGGCTTAGCTTTAATCCGGGGTGGATCCCAAGGCCGATGTTTTCAAACACTGTAAGGTGGGGGAACAGGTTGTGATCCTGAAACAAAATGGAGAGCGGACGCTCGGCGGGCGTTTGGCTTGTTATCGGCTGCCCGGCAATGTGCAATTCACCGCTGTCAGGGTTAAGAAAACCCGCCACCATGGCTAACAAGGTACTTTTCCCGGCTCCGCTAGGGCCGATCAATGCCACGATATCGCCTTTTTCAGCCTGCAGGTCGAATACCATAGGTTGTATTCTATTCTGGGCTGACTGGCCGGGGTGTACATAGTGGTGACATAAGTGATTGAGTTTGAGCATGATGACTTCTACTTTTTATGATCAGAAATAAGAACTTTCTCGACCAAGGTAAATAATCCGAGGCTGAGTAATAGCAGCAGCAAGGCCGCCACGGCTGCGGCATCCATCTGATAACTTCCCAACAGCTGAAACAGATACAGAGGAAGGGTCTGGAAATCCTGACTGCCAAATAAGGCGATAGCCCCTAAATCACCGAGCGAGAGCACAAAACCGATCGCCAGAGCCTGGGCGATCGGTTTGCGCAGGGCGCGCCACTCAACCAGCCGCAGGCGTGACAGGCCGCTCATTCCCAGGCTCTGGCACAATGGATTGTATTGCTGAGCGACATGGAGCATTGGCTGGCTCAGGGTTTTTATCACATATGGCAGAGCCATTAACGCATTGACGAAGATAATCACCCAAAGAGCGGTGGCAAAGACATCGGTATACTGGCGCAGCAGCAAAAAGATCCCGGTGCTGAGCACTAAGCTGGGGGTAACCAGAATAATGGTGCCGAGCAGTTCTATTCCATCAGCACGAAGTCTTTTATTGTGCAGGCGCCAGTGGCGACTGGTCAGTAAGATAGCGAGACCACTGAAGACGGCGATCAGGCAGGAAACCACCGCGATCCTGAGTGAATTTGCGATGGCTTGCCACAGCGCGGGCTCGGCCAGTTGCTGGGGAAGTTTACTGTTGAGCCCGGCACCAATGACGGCGAGTAAGGGCGGCAGAACGAGCAGCAGGGCTAGGCTGATCCAGCTCCAGTCCCAGATTTTTGCCCGTCGATTGTCGAGATAATTAGGTTGGTGCTCTGCCACCGAGCCCGTCAGGGTTGAAAGTGGTTTCGCAAATCGCAGGGTGAATAACACTAGGCTGCAGCAAATCAGCATTTGCCACAACGCCAGAACGGCTCCGGCTGCCAGGTCGAAGTCATAGCGCAACGCCTGATAAATTGCCAGCTCGATGGTGGTGGCTTTTGGCCCGCCGCCCAGTGACATAATCACCGCAAAACTGGTAAAGCAGAGCATGAAAACCAGACCAATCACATGAGGCAGCTGTTGCCTTAAGCGCGGCCAGGCAATTAGGCGGAACTTACTCCAGCCCGTAATACCCAGATGGGCTGCCAGTTTATGCTGTTCAAAAGGGATCCCTTCGATACTTTGCAGTAACAGACGGGTGGCTAACGGTAAGTTAAGGAACACATGCGCCAGCAAAATGCCGTTTAAGCCATAAAGGTTAAACGGTAGCGGCTGCTGCCAGATGCCCAGTATGGCAGCCAGCAGGCCGCTTTTGCCGTAAATCGCCAGCAGGCCAAAGACCGCAACCAGTACCGGTAGCACCAGAGTCATCGCAAATAACCGCAGCAATAAGCTACGGCCGAAAAACTGCCGACGCGACAGCGCATAGGCAACCGGAATAGCCGGCATTACGCTGAGCAAGGTCGAGAGCAAAGCCTGATAAAAGCTGAATCCCGCCACGTGGCGCAGATAGGGGTCTTGCCAGATCTTCAGAGAGTCAAAGTCGGTCGCCTGACTGATCAACGCGGTGATGGCACTGATCACCACGATGGCGATCAGCCCGGCGGTGATCATGCCGGGCAGTGAAGCACGAAAACGGGTATTCAAAAGTCAGTGACCATTATTGATAATATTCTTTTTTTGTAAGCGCTCTTCAGTCAGAGCGCTCAGTGGAGGGATGTAGCAGCGCTATTGCGTAAGGGCATTCTGCCATTCGCGGATCCAGCCGCGACGTTGTGATGCCACTTCCTTTGCACTGAATTGCAAGGCTTTCTCGGGCAGGGTTAATTGCTCAAAACCTGCCGGTAATGCTTGTTTGGTGACAGGGTACATCCAGTTACCGGTTGGCATTGCAGACTGGAACTCATCACTCAGAATAAACGTCATGAACTGATCGGCCAGTTTGGCATTTGGACTGTTTTTCAGCTTAGCCGCCACTTCAACCTGCATGTAGTGACCTTCACTGAATTCTGCGGCCCGGTATTTGATCTCTTTGTCAGCAATGATGTGATAAGCCGGAGACGTGGTGTAAGACAGCACCATGTCAGATTCCCCTTTAAGGAACATGTTGTAAGCTTCAGACCAGCCCTTGGTGACGGTGACTGTTTTCTTTGCCAGCTGCTGCCAGGCATCGGTTGCCTTATCGCCATAGACCGACTTCATCCACAGCATCAGGCCTTGCCCCGGTGTCGACGTGCGGGGATCTTGATAGATCACGCTGATATCATCACGTTGGATCAGCTCTGCCAGGCTCTTGGGCGGGTTAGTTAGCTTTTCCGAGTCATAGACAAAGGCAAAATAGCCGTAGTCGTACGGAACAAAGGTTGTATCACTCCAGCCATTGGGGAGGTCAACGGCACCGGTATCGACATTATGTACGGCCAGTAAGCCTGTTTGCTTGGCTTCCGCCATCAGGTTGTTATCTAACCCCAGCAAGATGTCCGCTTTGGTGCTGCGGCCTTCCAGGCGGACACGGTTTAGGATCGACACCCCGTCATCAAGGGCGACGAACTCAAGGTTACAATTGCATTGGGCTTCAAAGGCTTTTTCGATGGCCGGGCCCGGTCCCCAGTCTGATGCAAATGAGCTGTAGGTATAGACCGTTAAGGTATTGTCACTGGCCCATGCCGAGCTTGCGGCTAATAAAGACAGAGAAAGAATTGGTAGTCGTTTTTTCACGATGCGCTCCTGATGCCCAACATCCTGCGGGACAATTATTTCAAGTGAGCGAAGGTTGAGAAGGTGTTGTCTGATGCTTTTGCTCTGGTAAAACAAGCAGCGGCTATTTTCTCAATTCCTACGCCAGTATGACCTGGTTCAGGTTCAATGGGTTCTGCGTCAGCAATCTCAGCCTTAGTTGCTTAAACAACATCGACTCCCCAATGAGAACGGTAGCTATTGTAATGCGCTAAGCAGTCTGTTGCCAGCGTAATACGCCTGTGCTGATTTAATGGCGTGCACTGTCTTATTCTGTTTCATTCAGCGCCCAGTCGTAATCATAGCTGATGTGGTTAAGTTCCACTGGAGCCCCTTTCCAGTATTGATTCAGGTGATTTTGCAGTGCGGCCTTATTACCAAAATCCTCGCCATACCAGTCATAGATAGAGGAAAGGCGGACTTTATCGCCTGTCAGCTGAACGCCCTTGGTGCTGTTCACAAAGCGGATGGCGGCCTGGTCAAGTAAGTCTTCGCTATTGCTGGCAGTAAAGGCCTGAGGCTGAAGATCCGGGCACCCCAGGCTGGCACAATTGACGACATAATGGATACGCGGATCTTGCCAGATCGGGCGTAAAATACGGTGCTCTATGTCATTGAGTGACAATTGTTTGCCATTGATGGTGATCAGATCCTCATCCCAAGGTCCGAAAGTGAAGAACCCACCCAGTTTGGTGATCGATTTCAGCGGGTAATTATCCAGGATCAGTCGGACGGTGAGCGCATTGTAGAGGTTAACCCAGTAGGCAAATTGCTCGCTTTTTCGATACTTAAGGGGATCGCTGGCGGTGAGGGAGCGGATATAGCGGTCAAGATCCCACTTATCATTGGCGGAAACTGCGCGGTAGCGAAACAACGTCTGCTGAGGTTGCTGCACGAGATACTTGTCCAGCAGTTGTTGCCAGAGGACATGGGAAACTGCGGTGCTATTGGCTTCATTGCTTTGCTGCCAGTAAGGCCACAGATCGGCTTTTGGGGCTGCCCAAAGACTATTCGACACCATTAACAGGCATAGCGAAAGTAAGGTGCGCATCGTTGTTCCCTTATTGTGGCTAAAAGCTAGCATTCAACGGCTTAGGTATAAAGAAAAGGCGCTCAGACAGAGCGCCTTGGGTTAGTGATTGCTTACGTTAAACAAGAAATGACGGAATGTTGTTTTCGTATTCCGTGATTTCGTCTTCATGCTGCAGGGTCAGACCAATGTTATCAAGGCCGTTCAGCAAGCAGTGGCGACGGAATTCATCAATTTCGAATGAATACGACTTGCCGTTAGCGGTCACTGACATCGCTTCCAGATCGACGGTGATCTCGGCACCTTCGTTAGCTTCAACGTAGTGGAATAGCTCATCGACTTCCTGCTCTGTCAGGCGAACCGGCACCATTTGGTTGTTGATTGAGTTGCCATAGAAAATATCGGCAAAGCTGGGCGCAATCATCACTTGAATGCCGTAATCAGCCAGTGCCCATGGGGCATGTTCACGGGATGAGCCACAACCGAAGTTTTCCCGAGCCAGCAGGATACTGGCTCCCTGATAACGCGGGTAGTTCATCACAAACTCCGGATTCGGTTGCTCGCCGGCATCATCTAAAAAGCGCCAGTCATGGAACAGGTGCTTACCAAACCCTGTGCGTGTTACTTTTTGCAAAAACTGCTTAGGAATGATCGCATCGGTATCAATATTCGCGGTATCAAGTGGAACCACTAATCCTGTGTGCTGTTTAAAACCTGTCATTGTTCGTTCCTTCCTGATTAAGCCGTTGCGTTATCTAAGTCGCGGATATCAACAAAGTGGCCGGCACATGCTGCTGCCGCAGCCATTGCCGGACTCACCAGATGCGTTCGACCATCACGACCCTGGCGACCTTCGAAGTTACGGTTACTGGTTGACGCACAGCGCTCTTTTGGCCCTAAACGGTCATTGTTCATCGCCAGACACATTGAGCAACCCGGCAGGCGCCATTCAAACCCGGCTTCAATGAAGATTTTATCCAGCCCTTCTTTCTCAGCTTGGGCTTTTACTTGTTCCGATCCCGGAACCACCAGAGCCTGAACACTGGCTGCGACTTTGCGCCCTTTGGCAATCGCCGCCGCTGCACGCATGTCTTCGATTCGAGAGTTGGTGCAAGAACCGATAAAGACTTTATCGATGTTGAAGTCAGATAATTTCTTGCCTGCTTCTAACCCCATGTAGGCCAGTGCTTTTTCTGCTGAGGTTTTATCTACTTGATCGGTGAAGTTGTCAGGGCCTGGTATTAATTCATCAATAGCAATAACTTGACCCGGATTGGTTCCCCAGGTGACTTGAGGTTTGATCGCTTTTGCATCTAAGGTCACAACGGCATCAAACTCAGCGTCATCATCGGTTTTCAGGCTCTTCCAGTATTCGACTGCCGCTTCATAGTTCGCACCGACAGGGGCAAACTTACGATCTTTAATGTAGTCAAAGGTGGTCTGGTCCGGGGCGATCAGACCGGCTTTTGCACCCAGTTCAATGGCCATGTTACAGACGGTCATACGCCCCTCCATGGTCAGATCGGTGATGGCTTCACCGCAGAACTCCACCACATACCCGGTACCGCCAGATGCGGTGGTTTTACCGATAATCGCCAGCACGATGTCTTTGGCCGTAATGCCTTCAGCAACCTTGCCTCTGACTTCGATTTTCATCGTTTTAGCCCGGTCCTGCTTCAGGGTCTGTGTTGCCAGTACATGCTCGACTTCTGATGTGCCGATACCAAATGCCAGGGAGCCAAATGCACCGTGGGTGGCGGTGTGCGAGTCACCACAGACAATGGTCATACCCGGCAGGGTGATCCCCAGCTCAGGCCCCATGACGTGGACAATGCCTTGATATTTATGGTTCAGGTCATATAGGGTGACACCAAACTCTTGACAGTTTTTTGCTAGTGTTTCCATCTGGATCCGAGCCATTTCACCCGATGCATTAATGTCTTTGGTCTGGGTTGAAACGTTGTGATCCATCGTCGCGAAAGTCTTGCCGATCTGGCGAACTTTACGGCCCTTTTCACGCAAGCCATCAAAAGCTTGCGGTGAGGTAACTTCATGGACCAGATGGCGATCGATATACAGAATCGGGGTTTCACCTTCAGCTGCTACCGCGACGTGGGCATCGTAGACTTTTTCATACAGTGTTTTTGATGTTCCGTTTTTTGCTTTTACAGACATGCTCAATGCTCCTTGAATCGGTGGTGCTTAGGCTTGGCGAATGTATGCAGCGATTTTATCGCCCATTTCGCTGGTACTCAGTGCTTCCCCTTTGCCGGCTAGGTCGGCGGTAAGCTCGCCGGCTTCAAGTGCTTGAGATACGGCTTGTTCAATGGCACGTGCGGCTTGTTCTTCACCCAAGCTGTAACGCAGCATCAGGGCTGCAGATAAGATCTGCGCGACCGGGTTAGCAATGTTCTTCCCCGCGATATCCGGCGCTGACCCGCCGGCCGGCTCATACATACCGAACTTGTCCTGGTTCAGGCTGGCCGAAGGCAGCATGCCCATTGAACCGGTGATCATTGCGCATTCGTCAGAGATGATGTCACCAAAGATGTTTGAGCAGAGCATCACGTCGAACTGTGACGGATCTTTGATCAGCTGCATGGTCGCATTATCGATGTACATGTGGTTCAGCGTGACATCCGGGTACTCTTTTGCCACTTCCTCGACGACTTCACGCCATAGAATAGAGCTCTGCAGTACATTGGCTTTGTCGATTGAGTAGACGTTTTTATCGCGCAGCCGTGCCGATTCAAAGGCAATACGCGCAATACGCTCGATTTCGTAGCGGTGGTAAACTTCCGTATCAAATGCTTTCTCTTGCGGGCCTTCGCCTTCCCGCCCTTTTGGTTGGCCGAAGTAGATACCGCCGGTCAGCTCACGGACAACCACAATATCGAAACCACGTTCGGAGATATCGGCACGCAATGGCGAGAAGCTTT
This sequence comes from Photobacterium sp., assembly GCF_033720175.1. Taxonomy (GTDB): domain Bacteria; phylum Pseudomonadota; class Gammaproteobacteria; order Enterobacterales; family Vibrionaceae; genus Photobacterium. The sequence goes on along the minus strand of NZ_JAWWDA010000012.1, from coordinate 104,858 downwards.
CTAAGCCGCTGTGAATTTGTGCCGGACGCAGGTTGCAGAACAGCTGGAAATGCTTCCGCAACGGCAGTAACGCCCCACGCTCAGGCTGATCGTTTGGTGGCAGGTGTTCCCATTTCGGGCCACCGACAGAGCCAAACAGAATCGCATCTGATGCTTCACAGCCTTGCATGGTTGATTCGGGAAGCGGACAGCCATGGTTGTCAATCGCAATACCGCCGACATCGTGCTCTGAACGCTCTAGAGTGAAACCGAACTTTTCTTCAATCGCATCCATTACTTTATGCGCCTGTTGCATGACTTCCGGGCCTATACCGTCGCCCGGTAGAACCGCTATTTTATATGTACCTGCCATGGTTATGCTGTCTCCATTTTTGATTTCTGTTTTCGTTAACTTGCATCTTTGCTATTTCGTACAAGCACGGTATCGAAAGTGCTCATTTATCCTTATAAACTCCACGTTTTCTCTGTGTTCTTGCACCAAATAGCGTTGAATCAAGCTAACTTTGAATAAGGTTGTTTGGTTAAACCGTCGCAACGCGTTCTTTGATTTCAGCTATCTGATCTGCGCGGTAGATGCTATTGATTACGTGAAGCAGAGCCTGCCCCGAGGCTTCAACAATATCGGTAGCCAGACCGGTACCGTGATATTTACGGCCTTTGTAGTTCGCAATGATGTCGGCCTGGCCCAGGCCATCTTCGCCTTCGCCTTTGGCGGTCAAATCAAACTTGTCCAGCACGATTTCATAGCCGGTTAAGCGGTAGATACACTGGTATAGCGCGTCAACCGGCCCGTTACCAACCGCAGCTTCACATTTCTCTTCATCACCACATTGTAATTTAATGCTGGTGGTCGCCATGATGCTGCCAGACTGCACACTCAGATAATTCAGCTTGAAAAAGTCATCTTCATCACGCAGGTTGGCAAAGTACATCAGCGCTTCCAGATCGTAGTCAAACACCTGCCCCTTGCGATCGGCCAGCTTCAGGAAGTCGGTGTATAACGTATCAAGATTGTAATCATTTTCGGTGTAACCCAGTGCATCCATATGGTTTTTAACCGCAGCGCGGCCTGAACGGCTGGTTAGGTTCAGTGCCTGGTTTTTCAGGCCGATCGATTCAGGGGTCATGATCTCGTAAGTATTTTTGTTCTTTATCATGCCATCCTGGTGGATCCCCGAGGAGTGACTGAATGCATTGGCACCGACAATCGCCTTATTCGCCTGGATCGGCATATTACAAAGCTGGCTGACCAGTTTGCTGGTGCGGTGAATTTCGTCGTGTTTGATGTTGGTGTGAACCCCCAGAAAGTCAGCGCGGGTCTTGATGATCATCGCAATTTCTTCCAGCGAACAGTTACCGGCACGTTCGCCCAGGCCGTTAATCGTTCCTTCGACCTGACGGGCTCCTGCCTGCACCGCCGCCATCGAGTTGGCAACCGACATGCCCAGATCGTCATGGCAGTGAACGGAAATAATCGCCTGGTCGATGTTCGGCACGCGATCAAACAGCTGTGTGATGATGCCGGCAAATTCGTTGGGCAGGGTATAGCCCACGGTGTCCGGGATATTGATGGTGCTGGCGCCGGCCTTGATGGCGGCTTCGACCATCCGGCACAGGTTGTCAATCGGCGTACGGCCAGCGTCTTCACAAGAAAATTCCACATCATCGGTATAATTACGGGCGCGTTTTACCGCAGCAACACCCATTTCGATGACATCATCATAGCTGCGGCGCAGCTTGTCCTGGACGTGAATAGTAGAAGTAGAAATGAAAGTATGGATGCGAAATGCCTCGGCGACTTTCAGTGACTCGGCGGCGACATCAATGTCTTTTGCAACAGCCCGCGACAGGGCACAGATCCGGCTGTTTTTGATGTGTTTAGCAATGGTTTGTACCGATTCGAAATCACCCGGTGAGGAGATCGGGAAGCCGGCTTCGATCACGTCAACACCCAGGCGCTCCAGCGCATAAGCGATTTGAAGTTTTTCCTTAACCGTAAGGCTGGCAGATAGCGCCTGTTCACCATCGCGCAAGGTGGTATCGAAAATAATGACCTGATCTTTCATTGCAACATCCTTTTTTGTTGGCCTGCCTTTGAGTTGGCATTGTCTGCATCCGCTTGCGCTGGCCCTGTATATGAAAAAACCCGCGCTGATTGCGCGGGTTTTTTAAATTCTTAGTGGTGTTTCTCACCATAAGCTACCCGCGCGAACTGTTCACGATAAGGAGGAGGCTTAGGAGTAGAGAGAAACGATTTTTCATTTTTTAAATGATATCCACAAAGTTGGTTAACAAATGAATACCAAATAGACAGGACAAACGTCAACCATTAATTGATTATTTATTTTTCGATAATTGCTATCTTGCTGATTTTTAAGTGCTTGAGTGTGAGAGGGGACCCGTAGATAATGGCAATGACTTTCACCGCGGTGGATCTCTGTTACTTCCGGTGTGACTTCGGCATATTCCGGTGTTTGCATAATTGTAACAGGAAGGGATCTAATTGCTGAGATGATGAAGGGGAGCACGGTTAGTCATTAATCATTTGCTTATATTGGAGTGACTAAAAGCAGTGAACAACATTGTTATTTGTAGCGTAGATTATTAATCAAATAATTAATAATGAGTGGGTTACGACATGATGATCGCGAAGGCAGGTCGTCCCGTCGGAGAGTCTGATACCAGAACCTGTTTGGTTGCGTCAGGCAAAAAATTGTTTGTCGCGCTGCCTTACTGCAAGGTTTCTATCCATCAATGAAGCCTATTTAATGGAATTGGCTGATCACAATGTCAAGGTACTGATGCAAGGGATCCTGGCTGAGCAAGGAGATGATGACACGTGAAAAGCAACCGGAAGTTACTGCTTGTTCCCACCATTTTACTGGGTGTTCTGGTGCTGGCTCTGGCTATCAAAATGCGCCCCTCCCCCGGAGTGAAACCGGCGGCAAACCGGGCGCGGGCGGTTGATGTGATTAGCTTGCAGCAGCAGCCTTTGGCTCCTGTGGTCAGTGGTTTTGGCCGGGTAAAACCGAAGGTTGAATGGCAGGCGATTGCCCAGGTAACCGGTAAAGTTGTCTATCGTCATCCTGATTTAGAAAAAGGCCGGGTGCTGGATGCCGGAACGGTCATTATCAAAATTGATCCGCGGGATTATGAATTGACGCTGGCTCAGGCCGAGGCGGATATCAGCTCCAGCCAGGCACAACTGGCCAAGTTAGATCAGGAGCAGCAGAACCTCAAGGCGACACTAAAAATTGAACGTAACCGCCTAGCGATCAGCCAAAAAGAAGTGGCCCGCAAGGAAGAGTTGCGCCGGAAAGGGCTGGCTTCCCAGTCAGCGCTGGATTTAGAAAAGCAAGCCTATCTTGCCAGCCAGAAAAACGTGCAGGATATTGAAAACCAGCTGATCGTGTTACCCAGTGAACGCAAGGTGACACTCGCGCAGTTACAGATCAATCAATCTCGTCAGGCGGAAGCTAAACGCTCGCTGGAAAAAACGGTCATTGTTTTGCCGATTGATGTGCGAATTTCCAGTGTCGATATTGAACAGGATCAGGTGGTCAACCTGCAGCAGTCGATGCTGGTGGCTCATGGCATCAATAAGGTCGAGATCGATGCACAGGTTGCCCTGCATGATATGCAGGTACTGGCCTCAAGCCTGACTCAGTATACCGCCCACGCCGATGGGCGCCCACGGGGGGATCAGCTTGATCTGACTGCTAGCATCCGGCTTTCCAGCGGCAGTTTTATCCAGCAATGGCCGGCAAACGTGACCCGTATCAGTGATACCGTCAATGCCAACCAAGCCACGGTAGGGGTGATCCTGGAAGTTGCCCAGGATTACAGTCAATTATCACCGGAAACAGCCCCCCCATTAGTTAACGGTATGTTTGTCGAAGCGAAAATTGAAGGCCAGGCGAATGCCCACTGGATCGTTCCCGAGCGGGCGTTGCATGGCGATCATGTCTATCTGGTTGGAAATAATGGCATTAACGGGGATGTGTTGAAAATTCAGCCAGTTAAGGTTCTGTTTCGCCGAGATGGGGTCGTTGCCATCAGCGGCGAGCTGGCGGATCAGCAACAACTGATCACTAACGATTTGCTACCTGCGGTATCGGGGATGGCGGTCAGGATCGTCAGTCTGAATGGTGAAGCGGTGGAAGAAGCGTTGTCGATGGAAGGGGCATTGTCAGAAAAAGCAACCCCGGCAGAGGATCTGACGTTATGATCCGTTATTTCGCGCGTCATCCGACGGCCGCTAACTTGTTGATGCTGACCTTGCTGCTTCTTGGCCTGGTTTCACTGCCGCAAATTAAACGGGAAACTTTCCCTGAATTTTCACCTGCCTACATCATCGCCTCGGTGGCCTATCCCGGCGCTTCACCACAAGAGGTGGAAGAGAGTATCTGTATGCGGATGGAAGATGCTGTTGACGGGCTGGCCAATATCGTGGAAACCCGCTGTGAAGCCGTAGAAGGCTCGGCTTCTTTGATCTTAAAGTTGACCCACAGCGATATCGTGTCGCGGATGCTGGTGGATGTACAAACTCAAATCAATGCAATTAATGATTTTCCTAACGAGATTGAATCTCCGATTGTCCGTGAGCTGGACTGGAATGAGCCGGTCGTCGATGTGGCGATTAATGCCGATACCAGCTGGCCGCAGCTGAAAGCGTATGCCGAACAGCTCAAACGCAAGCTAAAGCTCGATTATGGGGTCTCTTTAGTGGCGGTGAGTGGTTTTTCCGATCACCAGATCCGGATCGAGCTCAAAGAAGCCTCATTACGCCAGTTGGGGGTGAGTGTCGGTGATGTTGCTGACCGTCTGGCACGGCAGAATATTACATTACCGAGCGGAAACATCGAGCTCGGCGATAAGAATTTATTGATCCGCTTTGATGAACAAAAGATCACACCCGCGGCCCTGGCACAAACCGTTATCGGCGCAGACAGTGAAGGGGGTGTGTTGCGACTTGGCGATATCGCGACGCTTACCGATCGTTTTAAGCTCGATGAACAAAAGATCCTGTTTGATAGCCAGCCCTCCGCGATATTGAAGGTGAGTAAGAATAAAGCGGACGATGCCCTGCGTATTAAAGAGCGGGTCGCACAGTTTGTCGAAGATGAAAACCAGATCGCCCCAACCGGTGTCACTCTCAGTATGACCAATGACTTGTCATCGCTGCTGTGGGATCGCTTAACCATGATGGTCAGAAATGGCTGGCAAGGGGTGACATTGGTGTTTGCCACTATGTGGCTGTTTTTCACTTTCCGCTATTCATTCTGGGTGGCGGCGGGATTGCCTGTCGCCTTTCTCGGCAGTCTGTTTCTCATGGCAGGGTTGGGGTTATCCATCAATATCATGTCATTGGTCGCCCTGTTAATGGCGATTGGTATTATGATGGATGATGCGATTGTGATCGCTGAATCCATTGCCGCCCATCTCGAACGCGGTCAGCCGGTTACCGAGGCGGTGACCAACGGGGTGAAAAAAGTCTTCCCCGGGGTACTGTCATCCTATCTCACGACTGTCTGTATTTTCGGTAGCTTACTGTTTCTTCAAGGCGAAATGGGGGCGGTACTGAAGGTGGTGCCTCAGGTGCTAATTCTGGTACTGACCTTAAGTCTGGTCGAGGCGTTTTTGATTTTGCCGCACCATTTAAGTCATTCCCTAACAAAACAGCGCGAGCAAGGCCGTGGTGCCAAAGGGGAAAAACCGAACTTAGCCTTCAAAACCTGGTTCTTAAATAAATTCGAAGCATTTCGCCAGAAGCAGCTGGTGACTGCCGTAGAGGCCGTTGTACGCTGGCGATATCTGTTCCTCGGCAGTGTGATTGCGATGCTGTTTATCTCATTGTCACTTCTTGCCGGCGGCGCTTTGAAATTTATCGGTTTTCCTGAACTGGACGGTGATATTGCTGAAGCGCGGGTGATTTTACCGCCGGGTTCGTCGCTGGCTCAGACTGAAAAAGTCGTACAGCAGATAGTGGTGGCGGCAGAAAAGCTCAATCAGCAATGGAGTGCCAGTAAAGAAGACGGTCAAATTCTCGTTGAGCATATTACCGAGCAATACAACTTCAATGCCGATGCTGATGAAAATGGTCCTCATGTGGCGACAGTTCGGCTCGATTTACTGAGTGCAGAGTCGCGCAATACGATGATCGATGATTTCATTGCGGCCTGGCGGGAAGAGGTCGGCGTCATCGCCGATCCGGTGTCTCTGGTCTTTAAGCAGCCGATCATGGGGCCGGGCGGACGGGCGGTTGAAATTCGCATGCAGCATGATGATCTGGATCAGCTGAAGGCGGCATCGATTGACATTCAGCGCTTCCTCAATGAGTTTGATGGGGTGTCCGGCGTGCTGGATGATATGCGGATGGGGAAGCCGGAGGTGCTGGTGACGTTGCGTCCCGGGGCTGAAAATTTTGGTGTCGACGGGCAAATGATCGCTTCTCAGCTGCGGGCTGCTTATTTTGGCCGGACCGCCGATGAAATTCAGCTCGGTCCGGAAAATATAGAGGTAGAAGTACGTTTTGATAAGCAGGAAGCGGCCAGCCTGCAAATCCTCGCCAGTTTTCCCATTATCCTCGGTAATGGCAGCCAGATCCCGCTGGCCTCGGTGACGAGATTGGAACACCAACGCAATTATGTCCGGATCCAACGGGTGAACGGGTTACGAACCCTGAGTGTGTTTGGTGATCTGGAGAGCAGCAAGATCAGTTCGGCTGAAGTGCTGAAGGAATTTCGCAACCGTTTGATGCCACAGTTGCAGCAGACGTATCCCGGGCTGAGGTTTGACTTTGAAGGTGAGGCGAAGGATACCGCTGAGACGGGCCAGTCAATGGGCATTGGTTTTGCATTGGGGATCTTCGGTGTGTTCGTGATCCTCAGCTTCCAGTTCCGCAGCTACCTGGAACCTTTTGTGGTCTTGCTGGCGATCCCGCTTGCGGCTATAGGGGTACTCTGGGGCCATTGGTTGTTGGGTTACGCACTGAGTATGCCAAGTATTATGGGATTTGTATCATTGGCGGGGGTGGTGGTGAATGACTCGATTCTGCTGGTGCAATATATTCGTCACCATCTTGATGACGGTGACAGTGTCCACGACGCGGTGGTGAAAGCCAGTAGAGAGCGTTTTCGGGCGGTTTTCTTAACGTCGCTGACAACCGCAGCAGGCCTGTTGCCTCTATTGCTGGAAACCAGTTTACAGGCTCAGGTTATTCAACCTTTGGTCGTTTCTATTGTGTTCGGTATTTTTACATCGACCCTGCTGGTGTTGTTTATGATCCCGGCGGCTTACGCCATTCTGGCGGATTTTGGTTTAGTGCGTAAGCATGAAGCACTGGCGGCCTGATGGTTAACGGCTGAGAGTGGCCAGTCACAAAGAGCAACGAAAACGAGGCACTGGCAATTAACAGTGCCTCGTTTTTTTACTGCGATTAAGTTGTATCCCTGGTGTCGTATTGAATGTCTTTATTTGCTTGGTCCGCGATGGCCGAAATGATCCGGTATTAAGGCCCTTCTTAGCGCCGATAATTAATCACTCAAACTAATTAATTGTTTTTTAAACCTGAAATGGTGACGTTTAAGCGTCATGATAATCGGACAAAAAAGTGACATTTTCCGATTGTAATTACATCTTTATTTTATTTATAGTTATTTTAGGTCTTTTTATTTGTTTTCAAGTTATTGATACTTAATGATTTATTTTGGATTTCTTGCGTGTGGTTTATATTTGCTTACACTTGCCGATTTTCAGCTATTGGTTACATCAATCTATTTGAATGATACTAGTGCATCCCGGTATTGGGTAAACTTAATTGAGAACAAAATTTCGGTTCTTTAATTCAGCGATGGCATAACGGATGCGCCCGGATAACTTCATTTAGAGGCAACATATGACACGTAGCAATTCGTTTATTCACCCTGCTGATAGTTACAAGACAGAGTCAAATTTAAGAAGTGTTGATCTTAATTTATTGACAGTATTTGACGCCGTTATGCAAGAGCAGAACATCACCCGAGCAGCGCACAGCCTGGGTATGTCTCAGCCTGCGGTAAGTAACGCGGTTGCTCGTTTAAAGGTGATGTTTAATGATGAACTCTTTATTCGTCATGGTCGAGGTATCCAGCCAACGCAGCGTGCTAAGCAGCTGTTTGGTCCAATCCGCCAGGCACTGCAGCTGGTGAAGAATGAACTGCCTTCGTCAATCTTCTCGCCTGAAAGCTCAACTCGTACTTTTAAGCTGGCGATTTGCAGCCCGTCGGATATGCGTTTTGCTCCTCGGATCCTGCGTAATGTGACAAAGCAGGCGCCGAATTTACGAATGCAGTTTGAAGCGGAATTTGATGCAGAGCTAACGAAAAAAATGCGTTATCAGGAGATTGATTTTGTGATCGACTACGTTCGCTTTGATGATCCGGGTTTTTGCAGTAGCGAATTATTCAGCGATGAGCTGGTCGTCATTGCGGCAGGTAACCATCCGAGGATCAGCGGAGACTCGATTTCTGAAGTGATGTTTGCCTCAGAAACGCATGCGGTACTCAAGTCTCAGCCGGGCGTGAAGATGTTTGCCGATCATATCTATAATCAGCACACCTCATATCAGGAGGTTTACCAGGGCGCTAGTCTGAGTAATATCATGTATATGGTTGGCCAATCTGAACTGATTGCTGTCGCCCCTCGCTGGCTAGCGGAATCTGTTGCCGAAAACCTGCAGTTAAAAGTGTTGCCTTTACCGTTTGAGTCGGCCTCCATTAGTGGTTATCTGAGCTGGCATGAATCTTCGCAAAAAGATAAAGGCCATATCTGGATGCGTGATCAGCTGCTCACCATATGTGGCAATTCCTCTTTCTGATTTTCTTAAAAGCCGGCGCCAGCCGGCTTTTTATTTATGCTCATGTTTCAATTTCTGGTTTAGTCGATTGACTCCAAATCCCTTAATTTTCTGAATGGTCAGATAATCGATGTAATTAGCATCATTGCAATTTTTGTCGTACAGGGTAGCCCGGCTTGTTGAAGGAATGGGTGTAACAGAATGGCCGTACTTTCTTATACTTGTAGTCATTCTATTAATCACTCGTATAAAGCCTGTAGGGATAAGGGCTGGTACTGAGAACGAAATAGCAAAAAAGATAAATAGTGGCCCTTTATAGTTGCCTTTATTTACATCAAAGGTAGACTTCTCAGCTCAAGTGGGCTTACAAGTGTAAGCTAGAATAGCAGAGTAGTTATGGCCGAACACGACTATCACATAGTAAATCGAATTCGTACCCAGATCGCCCGTTTAGGCGATCAGGTTGCTTTACGTCATCAGGTTGAAGGCCAGTGGCAGGATATTTCATGGGCTGAGTTTGGCGAGCAGATCCAACAACTGGCATTAGCCATGTTGGCGCAAGGGCTGAACGTTCAGGATAAAGTCGGTATTTTTTCCAATAATATGCCCCGCTGGACCATTGCTGATGTCGCGGCTTTGTATAATCGCTGTGTCACCGTACCTATCTACCCAACCAATACTCCGCAGCAGTCGGCTTATATTATCAACAATGCCGATGTGCGTATCCTGTTTGTCGGTGAGCAGGCGCAACACGATGCGGCTGTTGACATGATCGAGCAATGCCCTCAACTGGAGCGCATTGTTGCGCTGGCTGATGATGTGATCTTATCTGATCACCCATTAGTCTGTCATTTCAATGACTTTATAGCTTGTGCTACCCCCGACTTAGAAGCTGAACTTGAACATCGTTTGGACTCTAAAGCGATGGATGATCTGCTGACTCTGATCTATACCTCCGGCACAACAGGAACACCTAAAGGCGTGATGCTGGATTACGCCAATATTGCGTCTCAGCTTGAAGGCCATGATCAGAATCTGGCTCTGGACGAAGGTGATACATCACTGTGTTTCTTGCCGCTTTCTCATGTTTTTGAACGGGCATGGACGTTTTTTGTCTTGCACCGTGGTGCGGTCAACTGCTATCTGGCCGACACCAACAAGGTGCGTGAAGCTCTGGTCGAAATAAAGCCGAATGTCATGGCTGCGGTTCCTCGGGTGTACGAGAAAATCTACTCTGCGGTTCATGATAAAGTCGCGCGTGCACCTTTTCACCGTAAGGTGATCTTTACCTGGGCGGTGAATATGGGGGCGCGTATGGCGGCCTGCCAGCAGGAAAAACGCCAGCCGTCAGTGATGCTGAAAAAAAGCTATAAACTGGCTGATAAACTGGTCCTGGCTAAGCTGCGTGATCTGCTGGGCGGACAGATCAAATTCATGCCTTGTGGCGGGGCAAAGTTAGACGCTGGGATTGGCCGTTTCTTTCACGCAATAGGCATTAACGTTAAGCTTGGCTATGGTATGACCGAAACCACGGCGACCGTATCATGCTGGGATGATCAGTGTTTTAATCCTGATTCTATCGGTATGTCAATGCCGGGTGCTGAAGTGAAGATCGGCGAGAACGATGAAATCCTGGTCCGTGGCCCGATGGTGATGCGCGGCTACTATAAAATGCCGGAAGAAACCGCGAAGAACTTTACCGAAGATGGCTTCTTAAAAACCGGTGATGCGGGACGTTTCGATGAGCAGGGCAACCTGTTTATCACCGATCGTATAAAAGAGCTGATGAAGACCTCTGGCGGTAAATATATTGCACCCCAGGTCATCGAAGGAACGATCGGTAAAGATCACTTTATCGAGCAGATTGCCGTGATTGCTGATACCCGTAAATTTGTCTCTGCACTGATTGTACCTTGCTTCGACACTCTGGAAGCGCATGCCCGCGAGCTGAACATTAAATATCACGATCGCCTTGAACTAGTGAAACATAACCAGATTGTGGAGTTGATTGAGAAGCGTGTGATAGAGTTGCAAAAAGATCTGGCGCGCTTTGAGCAGGTGAAGAAATTCACCTTGCTGTCTAAATCATTCTCGATGGATAAAGGCGAGCTGACGCCGACCCAGAAACTGCGTCGTAAGGTCATTCATGATCGTTACCACCAGGAAATTGAGCGGATGTACGAAGAGAGCCATAAAAAATCGTCGGTACGGTAAATAATCAATAATTCTGCGTAAAGGGGCCACATGGCCCCTTTGTTGTTTTCGGAGACTTGTTCACCATTCTCTCTTTATCTTTCCGTTTACGTTAAGAGTTTCTATCTGAATTTTTGGCCAGTTGCAGTGAATACCTACTGGCACACAGGGTAAGCTCCGGACGAATAGGGTTAATTTCTTTTGCATCCAGATGAATAGGTCAAACATGCTTTTCAGCAATAGACTTGATTGCTAAAAAAGCGTTAAAGTTGTTGCAGGTAACTGCTGCTTGTTATGACCGGTAGTAGCTCGCATAGCATGAAAAAGTAACACTAATTTCAATTTAGGCTAAAAATAAGCCCTAACTATGTTATATCAGCCCTTATAGCTAATTGTTTATCGGGCGGTGGTATTTTGTGTGGTATAGGATACTCACAAACGGCCCCAGACGCGCCTGATAACGCACAATGATAAAGTTTAGCTGCACTATCTAACTCGGTTTGTTGTCTGTATGGTTCCCGCTTACAGGCATTCCCCCGTTTTCTGTTGAGCTTTATTTTAAGGAAGAATTAGCGCTATGGGTTGGTGTAATCAACCTGGAGGCAAGAAATATGGAAATGTTGTCCGGCGCCGATATGATCGTTCGTTCAATGATCGATCAAGGCGTAAAACATATCTTCGGATACCCCGGCGGTTCAGTACTTGATATCTACGATGCACTGCATGAGAAAAGTGATATTGAACACGTACTCGTTCGCCATGAGCAAGCGGCAGTGCACATGGCCGATGGTTATGCCCGTGCAACCGGTGATGTCGGTGTGGTACTGGTAACATCAGGCCCGGGCGCGACGAATGCCATTACGGGTATTGCTACTGCTTATATGGACTCCATTCCACTGGTTGTCTTTTCTGGTCAGGTAATGAGCAACCTGATTGGTAATGATGCCTTCCAGGAGTGCGACATGGTGGGGATTTCTCGCCCTGTTGTAAAGCACAGCTTTCTGGTGAAAAAGCCGGAAGACATCCCTGAAATCATCAAAAAAGCCTTTTATATCGCTGCAAGCGGCCGTCCTGGCCCTGTGGTTATCGATATTCCGAAAGACATGCTGAACCCGGCTGAAACTTATCCTTACCAATACCCTGAATCGATCGCCATGCGTTCATATAACCCAACAACGCAGGGGCATAAAGGCCAAATCAAACGGGGATTAAAAGCCTTGCAGGCCGCAAAAAAGCCGGTTCTGTATGTGGGGGGCGGCGCCATTATGTCGGACTGTGGCGAACAGCTGCTGACGCTGGCGGAGTCACTGAACATACCGGTAGTTAATACCTTAATGGGGCTTGGGGCCTTTCCGGGAACCCATAAAAATTGTTTAGGCATGTTGGGCATGCACGGAACGTATGAAGCCAATATGGCGATGCATAACGCCGATCTTATTTTCGGTATCGGTGTTCGTTTTGATGATCGTACGACCAACAACGTCGAGAAATATTGTCCGAATGCTACCATCATGCATATTGATATTGACCCGTCGTCCATTTCGAAAACGATTGCCGTTGATATTCCCATTGTCGGTTCGGCCGATACCGTATTGAACCAAATGATTAAATTGCTGGCAGAGCAGGATGGCGGCAATGACCAGCAAGCCATTGATAGCTGGTGGGCAGAGATAGAATCATGGCGTGCACGTAAGTGTCTGAGTTATGAGTTAAGTAATGAACGTATAAAGCCACAGCAGGTGATTGAATCGCTCTACAGACTGACGAATGGTGAGGCCTATGTTGCCTCGGATGTTGGTCAGCATCAGATGTTTGCCGCGTTGTATTATCCGTTTGATAAACCTCGTCGATGGATCAACTCTGGCGGTCTGGGCACCATGGGCTTCGGCTTGCCGGCGGCGATGGGGGTGAAGTTTGCCCTGCCTGATGCTGAAGTGGTATGTGTCACCGGCGATGGTAGTATCCAGATGAATATTCAGGAGCTGTCGACAGCATTACAATACGATATACCGGTTAAAATCATTAATTTGAATAATCGCTTCTTAGGCATGGTTAAACAATGGCAAGACATGATTTATCAAGGCCGCCACTCTCATTCTTATATGGATTCGGTGCCTGACTTTGCGGCGATTGCTGAAGCTTATGGTCATGTCGGGGTGCGCATTTCAGATCCGGCCAAGCTTGATAGTGAGCTGGAAAAAGCGCTGGCACTGAAGGATAAGCTGGTTTTTGTTGATATTAGTATTGATGAAACCGAGCATGTCTACCCGATGTTGATTCGTGGTGGCTCAATGAGTGAAATGTGGTTAAGTAAAACGGAGAGAACATAATGCGCAGGATTATATCAGTATTGCTTGAGAATGAACCCGGTGCATTGTCCCGTGTCGTTGGCCTGTTTTCTCAACGAGGCTATAACATTGAATCACTGACGGTGGCACCAACCGATGATCCGACCTTGTCACGTCTGAATATCACCACCAATGTAGAAGATGATGCGGCGTATGAGCAAATCGAGAAGCAACTGCATAAGCTGATCGATATTTTAAAGGTCAGCAATGTTACCGAAGCTGAGCATGTTGAGCGTGAACTGATGCTGGTAAAGGTAAAAGCCAGCGGTTTTGCTCGGGCTGAAGTTAAACGCACTGCGGACATCTTCCGTGGATTAATCGTGGATGTGACCAGCCAGATCTATACCATTCAGCTCGCGGGAACCAGTGACAAACTGGATGCTTTTATTGCCGCGGTGGGGGAAGCGACCGATATTGTTGAGGTTGCCCGAAGTGGTGTTGTTGGTATGGCCCGTGGCGAACGTGCACTAAAAGCGTAAGGCATTTGGTATATAAGCCCAATTCAGGCTTAGCCTGAGTTGGGCTTTTTGCTGCGTGCAGAAACGGAATTCGGTTGGTATAAACTATCATCAGGTGATGACTATTAGACTAAAGTCTAATAAAAGCCACCATGGGAGAGAAGGAGTAAACTAACCGGCAGCTAAATAAGGGTATGACCATCTTGATTTTGGTTGGAGTGGGTGAGGCTGGCGGCGCTTGAGCGCATTGGATGCACTGAGATCAAAGTGAAAGGACTCTTGCTAGGAGAAGAAGAGGAGGATTAACAATGATCAATAAGTTTATAGTGCGTTTTTTGATCCTGTTGTTGTTGATGCTTGGGTTTAAAATTAGCGCGATTTATTTTTTGCTCGCTGTATTGTTGCTCAATACCCATCATAAAGAAATCTTTGGCTGGTAGGGTGACCATTCTGACGCTCTGGCTGACATCTGGCCTTGTTTCGTGCAAACAAAGACAACGGTTCGTAATCGCAGAAAAGCTCGATCTTTGATCGAGCTTCAAATCAATGATACATACTCAAGCCACGGTAAGAGAATGAATTAAAAGTAAAAACCGAGTCACACATCTTGAGGGGCTTTAGGTATATAGGTCTTAATGAATGCAATTGCACGTTGGAAGTGGTTGTTAAGCAATTCTAGCGCTTGCGGTGTATTACGTTCCAGTACCGCCTTCATCATCGCTTCGTGCTCGCCGTTATCATGATAGCGCTCTTCATATTCGCGGCTGTGGTTAATCCAGATATGGCGATAACGTTCGATCTGTTCATACACTTCACGGTAGAGGGTCAGCATGACAGGAGACTGGCAGCCTTCAAGCAGTGCCAGGTGGAATTCACTGTGGCGTTTTTCCCACTCAGAAAAATCAATGGTCTTATCGGCTGGGTTAATACGGTGGAGTTTGTGGTAGCTGGTCAAAATATTCAGCTCCCATGCTTCGTCGCCATTGAGAATAGCGCGTTCCAGCAGGACCCTTGATAGCACCAGGTTGGTTTCAAAGAGATCTTCGAGCTCATCGACTGAAACAGGAGCAACCCAACACCCTTTTTGGGGGGCGAATTTTACGTATTTTTTCCATGATAGCTGAACAAGAGCTTCCCGGATCGGAGACGCACCTACGTTATAACGGGCTTTTAAGTCGGCAACAACAAGCTTTTGCTCTGGTGCAAGTTCACCAAGCAAGATGTCTTGTCGAATCAATTCCATGACTGTGTTGGTCAAAGTAGGACTAGACACTGAATTCCTCACAGGTTTTTATTGTTTTCTCCCGAGAGCCTCGTCAAGTTATGATGGCTGGGGATACGATCGTAGCTTTCTTAGCAACCGAAGCATGATTATTATGCGACTGTATTCCTTGAAAGAATCTGCTGTCTGGTGAGTATACGATTAATAATATCAGGGCGCGATACAGAAAGGCTGGAACTGTGAATACATACCAGTCTGGAGGGGGAGGGAGATTAATAAGATAATATAAAAAACGGGAGCATTTGCTCCCGTTTTTTATTCAGTCTACGAATTATAGTACGTGTACTGATGCTGTGTTTGTGGTGCCAGAATCAACTAGTGCACCCGATACCATAACAACGATGTCGCCTTTCGCACCCAGACCCGTTTCAAGAGCAAGCTCTTTACCACGGTTGAAGAATGCATCAGTGTTGTCAATTGTATCAACAACAACAGGTGTAACACCTTTAGTCAGCGCCAGCTGAGCCGCAGTCTTAGTGTTAGTTGTTAGAGCCAGAATGTTAGCTGTTGGGAAGTACTTACGTACAGAGCGTGCAGATTTGCCTGCTTCTGTTGCCACAACGATTAGAGGAGCATTTAGCTTCTCAGAGGTGTCAACAGCGCCTTTACATACCGCTTCTGTGATACGCAGACGTGGGCTGTCCAGACGTGAGCCAAGCTCTGCTTTTAGTGCTGAATCGGTACGTTCACAGATTTTTGCCATGATAGTTACCGCTTCGATAGGGTACTTACCTTTAGCCGATTCACCTGAAAGCATTACTGCATCAGTACCATCCATGATTGCGTTCGCCACGTCACCCGCTTCTGCGCGCGTTGGGCGTGGGTTCTTGATCATAGAATCAAGCATCTGAGTTGCAGTGATAACGACTTTACGAGCGCGGTTACACTTCTCGATCATCATTTTCTGAGCGAAAATAACTTCTTCAACCGGGATTTCAACACCCAGGTCACCACGAGCAACCATGATACCGTCAGAAGCTGCAAGGATTGAGTCGAAGTTGTCTACGCCTTCCTGGTTTTCGATTTTAGAGATGATCTGGATCTTCTCGCCACCGTTAGCGTTTAGCAGTTCACGGATCTCTTTAACGTCTTCTTCTTTGCGGATGAAAGAAGCAGCAACGAAATCAACGCCTTGCTCACAACCAAACTTAAGGTCTGCTTTATCTTTCTCTGAAAGTGCAGGCAGTTTTACTGAAACGCCAGGTAGGTTAACACCTTTGTTTTCACCCAGGTCACCGTTGTTAAGGACTTTACACTTAACTTCAGTTTCTGTGGTTGCCAGTACTTCCATCTCGATAAGACCGTCATCAACAAGGATGATGTTACCTTTAACAAGATCTTTAGCAAAACCAGGGTAAGTAACCGCAACACGGTCTTGATTACCAACGATAGAAATATCAGTAGTGAATGTGAATTCTTGACCAGCAACTAGAGCAAAATCATTACCGTTCTCTAGTTTGATAGTACGAATTTCAGGGCCTTTAGTATCAAGCAGAATCGCCAGAGGCATACCTGTTTCGGTCATTACTTCACGAAGATTGTCGATACGCTGACCGTGCTCTTCGAAGTTACCGTGAGAGAAGTTTAGACGCATTACGTTCATACCAGCGTTAGCTAGTTTGGTAAGCATTTCTTTAGATTCTGTTTTAGGTCCAATCGTACATACGATTTTGGTCTTTTTCATTGAGGATTGTCTCCGGACAAACTTTTACCCAAGGGAAATTTAACCACAGTGTTATACCTGAAAGTTACGGACCATTAATGTTGAATAATGACCGCAAAGTGAGAAGTAGATCATAAATCTTCAACTTACCGCCTGCAGGGTGTGGTGATAATACAAATTTTTTACAAAAATCTTGCCTTATGAAAGCAGCTAGTTGCTTTTATAAGGCTGGTTCTAGTGGCTCTTTCCTAAGTTACCGCGGATTCTTCATGTCAGGCAACGATGAAAAAGGGGTGATATCAACGATCACGCAACCATAAATCTGTAGCCATAAATCTGTGCGATAAACAAGCGCAGTATTATAACAGAGTTCTTATCTATTATCACCCTGTGATAGCGGTCATGCTTTTGGCCTTCATGTTTGAAAGGATGACGGTGATTATCTACGGAATCTCGAATAAAGTTTTGTCATTTATCAATACATAAGCGATTTATTGCTCTTTTATTTAAATAAAGTTTCGATTTGTATGATTGTGGTGGGCAGGGCCGTTATCACACTATTAGAATTGACTGTTACATTTTTTGCGCAAAGGCTCGCCTGCGGGCATTGACTGCCCGCGGGCTAGCAACGGTGGGACAAGGCTGAGCCAGGAAGCGTCCCGGGCCGCTGGCCATCTATCTCAGGCACTATCGCTTTCCCTGTACGCTTCGGTGAGCTGCTGCTGTAATGGGGTGGGAACCGGTTCAAAATGGCTGAGCGACAAACTAAAACTGCCCTCTCCTCGGGTTAGCGATTTAATGCGCTGCGAGTAGTCCTGCAGCTGCGTAAGCGGAGCCTTGGCCTGGATCAAGGTACGATCCTGACTTTCCGGTTGTGAGTCGTTGATCATGCCGCGTCTGCTGGATAAATCCCCGGAAATATCGCCGATACAGTCTGAAGGGGTAAGGATTTTTATATCCACGATGGGCTCCAGGATAATTGGATCTGCCTGTTTTACCGCTTCTAAAAATGCCTTACGGCCAGCGGATACAAAGGCAATCTCTTTGGAGTCCACGCTATGGTGCTTGCCGTCATAGACGATCACCTCCAGATCCTGCAACGGATAGCCTGCAATCGCGCCTTCTTCGAGTACCTGACGCACCCCTTTTTCCACCGCCGGAATAAACTGCCCGGGAATTGCCCCGCCCACCACTTTGTTGACAAATTTAAAGCCTTCACCGCGACTCAAGGGATTAACCTTGAGATAGACTTCGCCAAACTGCCCGGCCCCTCCCGTTTGTTTCTTGTGCCTGTGGTGTGCTTCGGCTGGGCGGGTAATCGTTTCGCGATAGTCGATACTCGGTGCACTGGTTTGTACGTTCAGCTTGTACTGCTGTTGCATTTTCTCCAGCGCAATCTTGAGATGAAACTCGCCAATACCGGTCAGCAGGGTTTCGTTAACCCGTACCCGGTGTGTTACCTGCAGGCTCGGGTCTTCAGACGTGAGTTTTTTCAATACATCGGAAAGTTTTTGTTCATCACCGCGCCGTGCCGGATGCACGACCAGGCTATACATAGGTGCAGGCAGGTTAAGGCTGGCCAAATGCAAGCCGTCTTCGTCGTGGGAGTTGTGTACAACGCTATCAAATTGCAGCTCGTCAATTTTGGCGATGGCGCAAATATCACCGGAAGCGGCGCGCTGAATTTCACGTCGCAGTTTACCCTGTACCTGGTACAGGTGCCCGACTTTGAAAGACGTTTTTCCATCGTCAATGTAGAGTTGGCTGTCGGGCGTCAGTACACCCTGAAAAATTCGGACAAAGGCCATCCGGCCCATGTATGGATCGATACTGACCTTAAACACATGGCCAACAACATGATCTTCTTCGCTCAGGCTTACGGTTATCGGTTTGTCGCCACTATAAAAGAGTGGGGGGTTGCTTTCGAGAGGTGATGGTATGAGCTCGCTCATTATCCGCAACAGTTGCCGGATCCCGGCACCACTTTGGGCCGAAACAAAACAGACCGGGATCAGCTGGCCATCGCGCAGTACAGCCTCAAAGGGAGCGTGCAGCTGCTGCGGGCTAAGATCTTGTCCCTGCTCCAGGTAAACCTCCATCAGTTCTTCGTCGACTTCAATCACCTGATCGATTAAAGCGTCGTGCGCCTCCTCGACGGTGCTGAACAGCGTCGGCTCGTCGGGGTCCGGTTTAAAATAACAGTCTACCACCTCATGCCCGCCGGGATCGGGCAGGTTTATGGGCAGGCATTGCGGACCATAACGTTCTTTCAGCTGAGCCAAAAGAGCATGTAAGTTGATCCCGTCTGCGTCTATCTTGTTAATGATGATCAGACGGCACTTCTTGTGGTCATGGGCCATTTGAAACAGCTGGTCGGAAAGTGATGCCGGCCCGGCGGTGGCATCGACCACCAGCGCGATGGTTTCAATCGCCGGGTAAATGCTCATCGCACGGCCTATCAGATCCCCGGCTCCCGGGGTATCGATCAGGTTAAACTGATTTTTTTGCCAGCAGAAGTTAACGGGAGTGGCTTCTACCGAGTGCTGGTAATCGATGGATTGACGGTCAAAGTCTGTCACGGTAGTACCCCGCGGGAGCTCACCAAGCGTCTTGATGGCGCCGGACTCAAACAGCAGACGTTCAACCAGGCTGGTTTTTCCTGAGCCGGATTGCCCAGCAAATGCGATGTTGCGAATTAGCGCCACAGACATACGTGGCCTCCTCTGGTAATCGAACCGGTGGTGGTAGCAAAATGCAATGGTGTTCGTTCAGGTGCGACTTGATTAATACCAGCGTTGCAAAACCGGTTGCTATTCCATCCGTAACGTTACTGCCTTTAGGCCACGTTCCTTATAAGCACTTTTTGCAATCAGTATAAAAAATCGGCACTACATTATAGATAGTACATATCTTAATACCTGGTATGGGAAGTCTGCGCTATACCGGCTAAGTTGTGTGTTAAATCATAAATTTGGTCGCAGAAGCAGAGCAATGAAGTCGTTGCTGAAGCCATGGCAGAGATACAGAGTTGCTATACTTGTTTTAAATCCTTTCTTTCAGGAGTTCACCATGAAGATCCCCTCTTTCTCTCTCATGTTGCTGCTTTCTGTTTTTGTGTTTGCGGGGTGTTCGAGCAACCCTTATGGCGACTCTTATGGCGTCCAGGATACACGGAAGATCCAAAGGGTACGTTATGGCACCATTATGAAAGCCGAACCGGTTACCATTGAAGGTGAAAGTGGAGGAAGGCTTGTCGGTACCGTTGCCGGTGCCGCCGTTGGTGGGATTTTAGGCTCTAAAATTGGTGGCGGCTCAGGTTCAGATATAGCCGCTATCGGTGGCGGAGTGCTGGGTGGCGTCGCCGGTAGTAAAGCCGCGGATGCGGCTACTCGCCGTAATGGTGTTAACTTGACAATTAAAATGGATAACGGAGAAGTGATTGCCATCGTTCAGGAGGCGAATCCGAACATGATCTTTCAGATCGGCCAGAAAGTTCAGGTCAATATTGATGGCAGTCAGGCTCGGGTTGTGCCGGCCAACTAAATCTGACTAAAGGCAATACCCCAGTAAACCGTTTTTTACCGTTACGCCATCTTCAAGTTCAGGTCGATCATGTCCACCGGAAATGTCTCGCTGGGCTTGACGAGTTCATTTTGAGCCAGAATGGTTTGTAATTCCCACTCGTTCTGTCGATGAGTGTGTTTGAGCACGCCATAGCAAGCATCATGACAATGTTGAAATGCCTCGATTGTTGAGTAGCCCTTTAATAGACCCGCGGTGAATACTGAAGATATCAGGTCACCCACGCCGACAGGTTGCTGAGCAAAAGGTAAATGAGGACGCTGTGCCAGAAAACAGCCTTCAGGGGTAGCTAACAGCATGCTGAACTTATCGTCTGAAACACAGTATAAATGCTTAACCAGAACAACTCTTGGACCTTTAGCTAATGCAATGTTGCAAGCTTTCACTGCATCAGAAAGCGTGTTGATTTCCATTTGTGCAAATTGACTGAGTTCGAATTGATTCGGCACGATGACATCTGCCATTGGCATTAAATGATCCACTAAGTATTCCGTAATGCCGGGAGCCACGATGCAACCTTTATCCGGCGCCCCCATGACAGGATCGCAGATGTATAAGGATGAAGGGTTTTTGGCTTTTACTCTTTCTACCGTTCTGATGATAGCCTCACATTGTTCGGCACTGCCTTGATAGCCCGTGAGAATCGCTTTACAACGCGCTAGCGCATCAATGTTATCAAGCCCCTGAACCAGTTCATCAATATCTGAGGCAGAGAAAGCACGTCCAGTCCAACCTTGTTTATATTGGGTATGATTAGAAAACTGGACAGTGTGTATTGGCCAGACTTCGAACCCCATTCTTTGCATCGGGAAAATAGCAGAGCTGTTTCCTGCGTGCCCGTAAGTAACATGTGATTGAATGGACAGAATGCCATGCATAATATTTTCCTTTCTATAAATTATTCAAGGAGGCATCCAAATGGCGAATTCAGAGTCATAGGGATAGTCTAAAGTTGCATTTGGTGATTTTATTGTTTTTATTTTAAATGAACTTGAAATGAGAGTGGATAATTAAGTTTAAAATATTCAGCCCTGTCATTGGTGTATGACAGGGCCATCCATTAGGATGAAAACGCGCTTTTTAAAGCCATAAAACTATCGTGAGGCGATAACTTCAATTTCAACTTTTGCATCCAGAGGTAAGCGAGCCACTTCAACACAAGAGCGAGCTGGGAAAGGCGCGTCATGCTTTTTGAAGAAGGCTTCATAAGCCCCATTAACACGGGCAAAGTCATTCAGATCTTTGACAAAGACCGTCGTTTTAACGATATTTTTGGCGTCCAGTCCCGCTTCTTTTACAATCGCTAATGCATTTCTTAAAGATTGAGTTGCCTGCTCAGCAACATCATCCGGCATTGCCTTAGTTTCTGGGTTTATAGGTAGCTGGCCTGAGGTTATGACCAGACTACCTAAATTGACACCTTGCACGTATGGACCAATAGCTTCAGGCGCATCGGGGGTATTAATTGCAACCATGTTATATTCCTATTTATTTAATAAGCTGGCTATCCCTGTTTTCTTAATGAGAGGGGGAGATAACCAGCCAATTATGATGATACGGATTTAGATTTTTTTAGCCTGTAAATGCCGGGAGTATGCCTAGCATCGACAAGAAGTGGAAGGCGGCGGTTAAGACACCAAAGCCAATGACGAAAGCAATCATTAGCTTGCCACCTGGCGCTTTAAAGCCTTCATTACCGTTCTCTAACAAGCGTGATTTTCTCACCAGTAGAGCCGGAATAATACAGGTCCAAACCGTTGCTGCAGCGCCGGCATAGCCAATTACAATCACAAAACCAAACGGGAAGAGCAATGACAGGATCAGTGGTGGCAAGAACGTCACCAACCACGTTTTTGCACGACCTTGCTTGGTGTCTTCGAACTTGAACAGATCGGCCAAATAGTCAAACACCCCAAGACCCACACCAATGAAAGAAGAGAGAATAGCTGCCATTGAGAAGGTATTGATCGCATTCGCCACTTTTTCAGACTCAATGACTGAGCCTAACGCGGCTAGCAGTGCATCTACGTTACCGCCTTGCTCAATCACCGATCCAAACTGGCTTCTAGGCAGATTTCCATAAATGCTGAACAGCCACAGGAAATACAGACTTAATGCGATGACTGTGCCGCCCAAAATCGCGTATTTTGCTTTTCGCTCTTCGCCGTAATACGCACGCATTGAAGCCACTGAATGGTGATAACCAAACGAGGTCAACGCGACAGGCAGCATCGCCATAGCGTAGGGGGCGTAGCTTGTTTTTTCATTGATAGTGTCAAACAAGATGGACATATCGACCTTGATCGCCAGTCCTGACACACCAAAGACAAAGCTTAAGACCATAAATGCGATTAGAACAACGGAAATTCGGTCTACTGCTCGAGTTGAGTGCCACACAAAGGCTGAAAACACCAATACAAACAAGATAGAGGTGATTTTACTATCGAGGCCCAGAACATCTTGAAGGATAAGGCCTGAAGATGTGATATAGGCGTACAGTAAAATACCCCCTACAAAATACACCGTCAGGTTATTGAACATGTTGACCTTATCACCAAGCATGTCTTTGGTTACCGTGTTGAAAGAGACCTTTAAGTCATAATGCTTAAAAGCTTCTAGCAGCATCCAACCCGAAACGGTCATTACGACCATTGTTAATGTAATCGCGAAAACAGACCAAGTAGTCCATGCACCGGCTCCCGCACTTGGGAGCCCTAGCATACCTGCACCGACGCAGACACTGGCTATAATGCATGCCCCACCGATTAACGACGGATTCTTTTCCTTAATGCTATCACTTATTACTAACGTCGGACTCTTTTCCATAATTCAGTCACTCTTGTAATTTCACGTCATTGGATTGATGAACCTAAACCGTATTTTTTATTATGTGTTTAGGAAAAGAGCGCAACCCCAAGGGGTTGCGCTCTTTTATTGTAATTAAGCTTCTTCTAGAGTTTTGGTTTTCGTTTTTGTCACCTTTTGCGCGGGCTCAACTTCTTCGAGTCGAGCAGTAAAGTGACGAAGCACCGCAGGCTCATAGGTGAAATCAAGACCTTTCACATTTGCGGCGTTTTCCTTCACTTTTTGGAACGCTTCGATAACGAAATCCATGTGCGTTTGAGTATAAGTCGCACGCGGGATAGTCAGACGAAGTAGCTCCGCAGGACAAGGATGTTGTTTGCCCGTCGCTGGATCGCGACCTAGTAATAAAGAGCCGATTTCAACTGCGCGGATACCCGCAACTTTATAGAGTTCGCAAGCCAGTGCATGGGCTGGGAACTGCTCGGAAGGAATGTGTGGAAGCAGCTTGCCTGCGTCTACGAATGCTGCGTGACCACCCGCTTGCTGGCAGACGACACCGATAGCTTCCAGGCCATCTACAAGGTATTGCACTTGACCGATGCGATATGCCAGCCACTCCTGACGCATACCGTCATAAAGGCCAACGGCAAGACGCTCCATCGCTCCGCCTTCCAGGCCACCGTAGGTTGGGAAACCTTCCTGAATCACACACAAAGTACGACACTCGGTGTACGCATCCATCATCGACTCATCTTTGAAGCAGAGCAGCCCACCCATCTGTACCATGGCATCTTTCTTTGCCGACATCGCCAGGCCGTCTGCATACTTGTAGGACTCGCGAGTGATCTCTTCGATAGTCCAATCTTTGTAACCAGGCTCACGCTGCTGAATAAAGTAGGCATTCTCAGCATAACGAGCAGAGTCCATAATCACTGGAATATCATACTTCTTCGCGATCTCATACACGGCTTTTAGGTTGGCGATAGAAACAGGCTGACCACCTGCAGAGTTACAGGTAATAGTACTTACAATGTAAGGTACGTTTACAGGATCTGCGGCAAGGATCGCTTCTTCTAGCTTGACAAGGTCAAAGTTACCTTTGAAGTCGGCATTGACCGAGGTATCAAACGCTTCTTCTGTATATACATTTTTCGCCACACAACAGTTCACCTGAGTGTGACCTTGTGTTGTATCAAAGAAGTAGTTAGACAGTGCGACCATCTTGCTACGGTCTAGTCCCTTCTCCATTTCACGTTTCTTAATAAGAACAGGAATGTAGATTTGCTCGGCACCACGACCTTGGTGGGTCGGAATGGTTAGTTCATAACCAAAGATATCTTTTACCGCGTTTGCAAGTGCATAGTAGCTGCGGCTACCGCTGTATGCTTCATCACCGCGGAACATCGCGGCTTGCATTTCTTGAGTAATTGCACCTGTTCCACTGTCAGTCAGTAGATCGATAAATACGTCTTCACTATCTAGTAGGAATGGGTTCATACCTGCTTTTAAAATAGCTTCATCGCGATATTCACGAGTAGTACGTTTTACCGGTTCAATAACACGGATACGGAATGGTTCAGGTAAGTGTTTAAAGTTTTCCATAATAATGCCTTTACTCTTATGTGGTGTGTTGTTCACCAGAAGTTAATATTTGGTTTTATAAAAAATAAAAATTAAATGAATAACATTCCTTCAACGTTATCGGATGTGCTGATTTTTATGGTGAATAAAATCGCGCCAAATAAATAACGAAATATCAGGGTTGCTAATGTCGCCTACAATAAATCAGGCGTAAACGCGATCAGAATGATTTTTATGGGAAATAGTAAGATATTTTATTATCTTCAATATACCATGGTGTCAGCAATGACAAAGATGATGATTGCCATCTCAGATACATATTCATGTTATTTTCCAATATGAAAAACAAGTTAAAAATTAACGTTCATTATTATGGGTTAAATATGCAGGTGCGAATTGACACCACACAATTAAATTAACCTAATAACATTAAAAGTTAGTTGTTAAAATATATTGATTTTTTGAGGCTGCGCTAAATTCGCCTCTAGACTTTACTCTGAAGATAAATGAAAGGATAGTTTGTGATCTACGTTATACCAGGCTAACAATGTTAGCGCCGAAGTTGATTGCCATTTGAGGTACACGTTCATTTTATGTCCTATATGGAAAAGCAATGCGTTAAACTAATGACGAAAGTATCCTATAGTTCAATTGTTAAATATATGCTTGTTATCAATAAATGTGACCAAGCCAAGCAAAAAATCGCATGCGGAAATTGAATGGCTGTCAGGTTGTGACCGAAGTCAAAGATAGAAAGTAAAGGGCTTTGCATTTGGTTTGAATCTATCGGTTTAGTGCCATCCACATCTCATATACGCAGGTTACCTCTAGACAATACTCAGTCATGATTCAGTGAATTTTCAGTCGCCAATCTTTTCTAGGGTGGGTGAGTGGTCAGGACAATTGGGCAGGGTGTTAGCGTTTAACATTCGCCCCTTAGCGTGGAGTTTTGTCAAGAGGTGTATGATTTATCAACACTATACGCCAGTTGATGTAAAAGCTGACGAATATACCAAGCAAGATATCACCCCAATCCTATAATCCACGCTTTAATGAGGCGCAACCGCGATGAACAGCGTTGCGTCTTTTTTATCACACCTTGTTAAAATTCTTGGTTCATTTTATTAAGGCATGAAGCAAAAAGCTCCTCATGTTCAGGATCGATATGTCTAGTGAGATCCTTAACTAAATCCAAGTGTAATTGATTATGATGGCGGTGAATTATCTGACCTTCTTCTGTCAGTCTGACAACGATAGCTCTGCGGTCACTAGGATGGGCACAACGCTCGATTAAGTTTGCGGTAACGAGTTTTTCGATTTGAACCGTTAAGGTTCCAGTCGTGATCCCTAGTTTCTCTGCTAGTTCTTTCATCCTCAAAGCACCATGAACACCTAACACTTCTATCGTATGAACTTGAGCAAGGGAGTAACCCGTTTCTCTCACAACAGATTGCTCCCAAGACGACATTTTATCGTAAAACTCAGTAAGAAGTTGATTTAAAAGCTCTATGTTTCGCATGGTGATGAGGTATGTACTTCCAGAGTAAGATGATTAATCTTATCAAACTTGGCAAGCTTTTGCTTGTATTCACCAGCCGTCAAACTGGTTGTTGAGTCCAGTGTTATTGCTGCAGAGTAATGGTGCCCACTAATTTTCCAAATGTGTAAGTCAGTTACCGTCGCAAAAGGAGCAAGTTCATCTTTGATGGCAATACGATATGCCTCGTCAATATTCTCATCAAGTAAGATTGGGCTCGTTTGGTTGAGCAAGTTAAGTGTCCATTTCGTAATTACGACGGCTCCCACCATACCCATAAAGGCATCAAGCCAGTTCCATCCATAAAACTTGCCAAAAAGTAGTGCGACTATTGCGAGCAGTGAAGTGAGTGTATCTGCGAGAACATGTAGGTATGCGGCTCTGAGGTTATGATCATGGTGGTGGCTATGCCCATTATCATGTGAATGAGAGTGGTCATGATCATGATGATGATCTCCAAGCAAGAACATACTTGCAACGTTTACTGCCAGACCGACACATGCGACAGTTATAGCCTCATTAAACTGGATGTTTTGTGGGTTAAATAATCGATGTACAGACTCCGCAAACATTAATAACGCCACAATCCCTAATGCAATCGCACTCGTGTAGCCACCAAGCACACTCACCTTGCCGGTACCAAACGAAAATCTATCATTTTCCGCGTGTTTTTTAGCATAACGGTATGCGAATAATGTTATGCAGAATGCAGCAGCATGAGTTCCCATATGCCAGCCGTCAGCCAACAGCGCCATTGAACCAAATACTGTCCCTGCAACAATCTCAACGATCATTGTCATGACCGTTAGTATCAGTACGTAGAACGTTCTCTTTTCACCATGATGGTTATGGCCTGAAAAATCATGATGATGTTTTAGTGATAAGTTCAAAGTCCCACCATTAGTTTGATTGTCAAATTATTTGATTGTCAATTTAGTTTGATTGTCAATTTAGTTTGATTGTCAAACATTGTCAAACGTAGATATCGAGTGCACATATTTGTGTCCTATTCGGTGAATGGTAGTGGCTCTGGATAGAGAGCTTGTAGTGCTAGGGACCTCATTAACCACTGTAATGGCTAACAGGAAGTCCTGAAATACGTTTTGGGGCAGCGGCGTGTTAAATGAATCAAGTCCGATTAGGAGTGATGCGAGTTACAAGCAGGATGATTCAGCCCCGCGTTATAGGTGTATATAACGATACTTCGGCAAGTCTGTGCATCTGTAAAACGGGTTGCCAGCGTTGCGGCCGGAGGATAAAGCACTCTCTGCTGGGGGAATAGTCGTCGGGAATGGAAGCCTGAAAAATTTGTAGTACAGCTTTTAGAAATGCAAA
Organism: Photobacterium sp.; assembly: GCF_033720175.1. Lineage (GTDB taxonomy): Bacteria > Pseudomonadota > Gammaproteobacteria > Enterobacterales > Vibrionaceae > Photobacterium. The sequence continues at coordinate 77,238 of NZ_JAWWDA010000012.1, read as the reverse complement.
AGGCCGAAGTGGTTATTAACCGCTTCGGCCTTTCTATATCTGGTGGCCCCTGTCTGACTTGAACAGACGACCAAGCGATTATGAGTCGATTTTTTAGTGAATTCCAATGAACGCCAGTGAACAGTAATGTGACATAACTCCATTTGTTATCAATGACTTATAGTTACGAGTTGGTTTTTCGTTGTTCACTGAGATCTACTGAAATACAATTCATTTGCTACATATATGCTACATATAGAGAGTGGCCTAATGCAGGGAAGCGAATGAAATGGCATTGAAGAAGAAGATATCGGCCTCAACCATCAAACAGCTCACAGTTGAAGACAAACGACTCAATGATACTGAGATTCTCGGTTTTCATGCTCGAATCTCCAGTGCGGGTCGTATCGTCTATTACCTTTACTACCGTCTTGATGGAAAACAGGTCAACTACAAGATTGGTCCCGCCAGTGATCTAACGCCAGCACAGGCTCGAGACCTTGCCAAAGAGAAAATGGGTGAGGTAGCAAAAGGTAATGATGTTCATGCCGTGAAGAAACAAACAAGAGAAGATACCCTTCGTCGTAAACACCTCAATTTGTCAGTCTTCCTCAAAGAACGTTACCTCCCTTTCTTACATACCCGCAATCCTAAAACAGCTAACCGAATCGTTAACCACCTTCGTTCTCGATTCGACCTCCTGTTAAAAAGAGACCTTGACCAAATAACAGCGTGGGATTTGGAAAAGTGGCGCAGTGAACAACGTAGATTGGGTAAAGCACCTGCAACGATCAATTACACCGTCAATACTCTGAAGGGGGCATTATCTCGTGCAGTAGAGTGGGGGCTCATTGACAGTCATGAACTCAGTAAGGTTAAAGCAATCAAGAGTGATAATACTCGGGTGCGATATTTAACCGAGATGGAAGAGAAGAGATTACGGCATGCACTTAAAGACCGCGATCAGAAAATTCGCCTTGCTAGACAATCAGCAAATGAACACAAAATTAAACGACATAAAGAACCTTCACCGAGTTTGGATGAGATAGCCTTTTCTGATTACCTTGAGCCATTGGTATTGATTGCTATGAATACCGGATTACGTAGAGGTGAGCTGTTGAACCTTGCTTGGGGGGATATTTCTTTTTCAGGTCGATACTTAACGGTCCGCGCCAGTAATGCTAAATCAAAAGAAGGACGAATCGTACCTCTTAATAATGAGGCGTTTTCAATATTGGAAAGTTGGCGACAGCAAAATTCCGATTCCCTCTATATATATGAGGGGAAAACAGGCCAACCCCTGACGGATGTGAAGAAGCCTTGGGGCTTGGTGCTGGAAGCTGCTTATATAACAGACTTCAAGTTTCACGACTTACGTCATCACTTTGCCAGTAAGTTGGTGATGGCTGGCGTTGATCTGAATACTGTTCGCGAATTGTTGGGGCATGCTGATTTGAACATGACTTTGAGATACGCGCATTTGGCACCGGAGCACAAAGCGGCTGCGGTAAACCTAATCGGGTGATTAATTCGCTTTAGCTCCTATTGCGCCATACAACACCATCAAAGTGTAGCGTTCTATTGTTGATGATAGAAAGAACACGGCTGAGTTGCTTTTGGACAGAAGTGATTTAGAACTTATGCTTAAACTTGGATCTGTCGGATAAGAGAAAGTACCTCAAACTACCAAGTACTGATCTGTTACTACCGACATCGTTATTCACACTGTTACCCTCACAAACGAGAAGAACCGAACGTGGGAAATTTTTAGGATGGTCAAAATGACCTCATAAATAATTTTCACTAGCCTGCCTGCTTTGGGCACAAAAACCTTAGATTTTTTCTAATTTGAGTTTTTCGGAGCCGATGAGCTTGGTTAACTTATAAGTAACGGCTATTAAGCAGATCATATTTATTTTTTTGCTACAACTTGTGAAAACTCACTCATCTCTCGATTTAGTCGTACTCTAAACTGGATACTAAGCTAAAAAATCACATAAATCACACAAATCATAACAATAGATATTAAAAACAATGTGTTGCAATTATAATGTTGTTAGTTGTAATAAAATATTACCCATATGGATTTAATATCATGAATTTAAAACAGTCAGTGGTTTTAACCGCCTGTGTACTGATGAGCGCCTGTTCTTCAACTTCAACACCTAATAATTCAAATAATGATTCAACCAACATTTCGACAAGTGACGCGTTCTCAGAGGTTAATCTTTATGGTTACCTAGAAAAAGATAAAAAAGGTAATTACAGCTTTTCAAAATTCAAACGCGGTGGAGAAACTCCAAGTCGAATTTCTGAAGAGCCTTGGGTGTCTCTCCATGACATGCAACCTCAATTTGTTGTATCAAACATTGACTGCTCTACCGGAGGTTTACTAGGCAGTGCCTCAAAACCCAATAATAAAATTTGTGACTCTGAGGAACTTAAAGATCAATTGTTCCGTTCATCCACACTAAGTGCAGGTGATGTAGCACAATCAACAGTCCTTAATGCCGCTTACATTGTTTTCTCTTTTGGCCTTGGGGCGTTATCTGCTGAAGGTCACTATACAAGTGAGTTTGACATAGATGCATATGAGAAAGCCGTAAAAGATGCCAGTTCAAAAATCGACCTGAATAAGTTGCGAAACGAACTCGATAAATTTCTTGTTGATAAGCAAGAAAATGAAGATAGTCTGAATGCCGCCATTGATAAAAAATATTTGCAGTTAAAGAACTCACTAGATATTCATTTTATTGATAAAAGTAAGTTGTACAAGGATACCCTTGATAAACAAGCAATAAGGTTGGGCCAGCGACACGTCGATATTGAATTATCTACACCTTGGACCGTTTTTTCAGACATGCCTGAATTATATCAAGCTCTAAATGAGCAAATAAAATTCAAAAAAGAACTAGTAACATTTACGGTTAATTGTGATACAAATCAATTTCGTCAATGGTCACTATCAACCAGCGGTTGTGACAAATCGGTTGGCTTAGGCCATAACCAAAAACTATCTGTAACGTATCAAGTTAATAACAAAAAGTCAGATAAGATAGACTACTTCCCTGCATTAAAAGATAGGAATATCTCTTTAGTTTCTAAAGATAACAGTGAAATAGTGGTGGTTAACAACACAAATTCATTCGTTAAAGTAGATGCGCTATCATTCTACGTTGGTGAAGATATTGAAACTAAAAATAATCTTTCGATTAATATCCCACCTCAAGCAAAAAAACATATCGGTCTTATGAGTGACTATAGATTGACAACAAAAAGACTTACTATGAATAATGTTGTTGCAAGCGATCTTAAGCGAAGCATTAAGATTGGTGCTGCTATGAAATATGTTGTGGTCGATACTGATAAAGAAAAAACGCTATACGATGTAAAACGTGTAATACCAGCTAAATATTAATAGAAAAAATGAGGGAGCTATAACGCTCCCTTCTTTTCCAAATATTGTAGAACGCATAGACCGGAGAGATGGCGTCTATAACCCAAAACGTCCCCAAAATATTTGTATCTAATAACCGTCTACAACCTGTGTCTGGCTCTCTACAGGAGTTCGAACTGGCGCTTTGCCGTCCAGTAGATACGGTTCATCAAGATAATCAGACGCAATATAAGTGTTGCTGTTACTCAAGAACGTGTAAGCCACACCGTTGTAATAGATCACGCGTGGATATTGATCATTAGAACCAAACAAGGTGTATGGTGTGCTGTGATAAGTACGAAGGATGTCGCGCCCCATATGCGTTTCACCCATGTTTCTGTAAGCGAAAATATATTTGTCTCCATTATTTTCGTCAACGGTAAATTTGAACCCAGCACTTTCATCGTGTACAAGACCACTCAACACTTTGACAAAATAAGAGTTATGTCCATTAGTTTTCCAACTAAGTGGTTCCCCCATTAATGCATGAATGGGATCTTGAGCATCAAATTTAATCAATGGATTGAACGAAATTTGAATGACAAACTCGGCAGGCTTATAGATGTAATCAGCATGTAGTGGGCGTTCTTGTGTATTTTTAAAATGCATTACAATACGTGTTGATTCACAGCCATAAATACATGTTGTTTCCCAGCCTAATGTCTTCGCGACTTTTTGTGCTCGCTTGATAGAAAAATCGACTAACGCTGCTTGAGCCTGCTGCTCAGTATTTAACTCTTGTCCATTGTATGTTTTTGGTAGCCATGCTCTTGTTGCGAAGTCCTCACTACCATCGAAGAACTCACCCAACAACACATCAGCGGCAAATACGGCGGTTGCCACATGCGCTCCAGCCCCAGAGTTAAATTGCCCCACAGCTAAGTCTGTCGACATTTGTGCGACCGTGGCAGTTTGTGCAGAGTTCCACTCTTTCACAACCTCTGAATTAGTCACCTTTTTTATGATTTCAGCGCGATTATCGTTTTCCATTAGCATATTAGCCATATAGCTGACTTTTACAACCTCATCCCAATTATCTTTGTTTACTTCAACGCGCTCAGGATAAGTGGTTATGTCGTAAAGGAATGGTTTTTCTGTTCGAGATACCGATACACAGCCACATAAAACAGAAATGGCAGCTACCAAGGGTAAAAGTTTATTAATTTTCATAATGTTAACTAGCAATTATTACAAGGTGGAAAAATATCAGCAACTGTAATTAAGATCCGTGAACGACATCAACAAAAGTAAAACATTACCATGATTATCAAATGCTTATAAATATGACATACCAAGTGGCTATTTAATGTTTGAATATATTTTCAATATACTCATGCTTCTTCTAAGAGGAATCAAAGCTAGCTGTCCCTGATAGCTAGCGAAAAAACAATGCCGCTAAGAACCATTAAAATTTGCGCAACGCTAGGTATTGGAAGTAGCGTGCGATGCTGACTCTCGGAAAAACAGACCATCATCACATTACGTCAAGTATCGAAAATCAGCTTGAACAGCTTATGAATGAGTATTTGATCTAACACCGAATGGGGCAAAAACGTGTTTCAAGTTGGCTTAGTGAATGTCCGGAAATGGCACAGAATTACCGCCTTTAGCAACTAAATCTCTACTACGTTCTGCCCCTGATAGTGATAAAATCTCCGCATCAGAATTAACGAGAAACTCTATGTTTATCCATCATGTTAACGGCATCGACTGGCTGGTGATTACAGCTTTTGAAGAACTGAAAACTATATTTATCGAAGAAGCCGGTGCGATCCCCTTTTGCTTCTCTACCGCCAGCGAATTGAACCTGATTGATCAAGCCAAGCGCACTTATGGATATTTGCCTACACTCAGCGGCGTAATCACCGATACCGGCACTTTTCAAAGCCAGGATAACGAAGAAGATTTGAACCCACAGCTTGCCTGCCTAGTTGAGGGGCGTGGTCGGGTGTTTATCTATTACGGCGGCTTTGTGGCTTTTGTGGATGACGAGCAAACCTTTATTACCCGAATGGACTGAAAATTATTCAGTAAGTTGAAATCGGCGAATTGGCACCCCTAGCAAGGAATGGGGCAAAAGCGTGATAGATAAAGGCTGAACTTGGCGTTGAAATTACCAAAAATTAGATTCGTTGTCCTAAGGCAATGCTCCCGCCTTTTCGATAGCCATATGGATTTGAGTAATCAGTTTATAACTGAGTCAAAGAGTAATTCTTATCGATAAATGCGAGTCACTTAACGGCTATGCAGCGGTCTATTTGAGCTAATCGAACCCAATCGATAACTTGTAATCTTTGCAACCAATAACTGATGCATATGATAAAGCGCAATTTCTATCGAATTGATGAGATCTCCGATATAACCAGCCTAACCAAAAGTGACTTACTAGATGCTGTCGAGCGCCAAGATCTTGCATTATGCGCTTGGATAGAAGGAAAAGATTTCGGCTTGGTAAGCAAAACAAATGCTTTATTAGGTCTGTTTGACTATAACGGTACAGTTAGCTTAACCAAACAACAATCCCAAACGTTGCTTTGTGAAGGCAAAAGTATTCGCCTTGAACAGTTTAAGATCCAAGAGCCAGAGCGAATCAAGGCGATCGTAGATTGTCGGGATCGGTTCGCTGGTTTGCCTAACCGCACCTTTTCGAAGCTACTATACCGAAGTGATGTGCCTACATCTCTGTTCGTGGCGTGTGGCTCTGTTGGTGAGGTATCTGACCAACTAGCCTCTTTGAATCATATTAAGGAAAAGCAGCAAAAAGCGTTAGAGCAGGGCGAAAAGGTTAAGTTATTTGATGATTGGATGTCTTTATTTGTCGATGCACCCGTTAAACAGCTTGGTATTCAACCTATAGAAATTAAGCCAGAACAGTTACGGTTTGATATTCGAAAATTAACCGAATATTTTGGTATTGATTGCTTAAAACAACCTGAACGTTTAGGCGTAACTAACCGAACCGTTAACCAAAAGGATTCGCTTTCAAGCCAAACGGTAAAGCCAATAAAACCAAATATGGAGACAAACCCGCTCAAGGTGGTGATTCATTCCATCTTAGATGTTTGGCCTGATTTAGGGTCAAGGCAGGTTTGGAATGCCTTAAAAGAAGATGTGTTAACCGAAACCCGTCGTTTTGATGATGAGTGCGTGATTGATGAAATGGATTCGGAACAGATAATCCGTTTTGGTGTTGGTACTGAAGCCCAAGTGACAACAGGTTTTTCCCGCTTCAAAAACCTTGTTTCAGAGGTAAAGAAAGAACGAAAACAAAAAGTATCACGCTGAACGTCACGCTCAGCGTAACGTGACGTTTTGCAGTTGTAGATTGTCTCTCAGTAAACAACTGGAGACACAAACATGCAGTCAGCAACTCAAGAAAAACGTGTATACACAGAACAAGAAACATCCCACTACATCGGCATGAGCCGTTCCTTCCTTCGTCAGTCGCGAATGGAAGGGCTACGCAAGAACCGCACTGAATCCCCGCCGTTTATTAAAATTGGCCGCGCTGTGCGATACCTCAAAGAAGATCTCGACCAATGGTTAGATAGCCATCGCAAAATGCATCAACTCTCTCATGAAGGGGGCGCTTATGCATAACCTCACTAAAGAGCAAAAGAATGTATTGGAATGGTTGAAGCAAGGCCATACGTTCGATGTTTGCTCTGAATACTGCTCTATGCAAGGGAAGGTGATTTTATCTCATCCCCTTACAACTCGAATTATTCATCCAACCATTTGCAAACTTCGCCGTGAAGGCTTGATTAAGTACCACGAAATTCAGAAGTATGGTGTTCGTTGGGATCGCTTCTCTATCACGCTGAAAGGGAAGATGGCGTTATGCTAACAGGGTTAAATTTTGCCGTGGTCGACTGGGACGATAAGGAATTTGTAAAAGGCCGTCTTCGGCCTTTTCCTGATTTTGTTCAGCAGAAACTGTTTAACCATTATCTTTCAATGCCGAGCAAACGGGATCGCAATGCGTACCTCAGGGAAACAACGGATTCTCTCGCCAATAAGATTTCAATTCCTATTAAAAAGCTCAATCTTAATGTCAGTGAAGATGGGCTACGGGCTGATGCCAAGAGTTTTTCGTCTGCTTGCCTTTCTCTTCGTCGTTTCCATATCAACGAACCAGAAGAGGCACTTTTGCAGCTTGAACAGTTTGCTACTATTCAAGGTGTGAAGTCTCCAAGCCGTGAAAGTTATTCAATGGAAGGGATCACAGGCCGTCTTTGTGATGATAAGTGGTGGCTTCGTAAGTTACGTAAAGCCCATAACCGTAATGTTGAGCTGGTTTATCATCACCTCAATCAGGTTAATCGTATTAAGGGCATCTATTGTTCCAATTCAACCTTGAAAGCCAGGATAAACCAGAAACACTTTCAGCAAGAGTACCTGGCTAACACCATCGCAACTAATCAGGATGGACAGAGCTTCTCGCTATTGGAGTTGTCACAAAAAGGCGTCGCTGATCCTAAAATCCGTAAAGCCGAGTTGATGGTAAGGGCGAGGGGCTTTGAAGAGTTGGCGAAAGGGCTTGGTCATGTTGCGACTTTTATCACCATTACTTGCCCGTCTAAGTATCACCGCAGTTATTCAAAGTCTGGTATGGAAAATCCCAACTGGGAAGGTTATACGCCGTTGGATGGTCAGCAGTACCTCAATGAGGTATGGAAGCTGATTCGTTCTAAGTTACATCGTGAAGGGATCCGTTTCTATGGTTTTCGGGTTGCAGAGCCACAGCATGATGGAACGCCGCACTGGCATTTACTCTTGTTTGTTGAGCCGGAACACTACCAAGGCATGACGTCTATCATGCGTGAGTATGCCATGCGCGAAGATAGCCAAGAGAAGGGCGCAGACCAACATCGTTTCACCGAGGTCAAGATTGACGAGAGCAAAGGATCGGCAACAGGCTACATCGCTAAGTACATTTCAAAGAATATCGATGGTGAGAATCTGGATTCCGGAATTTATGGCGAAGATCCTAAAAACGCCGCAGCGCGTGTTGATGCATGGGCCGCTTGCTGGGGTATCAGGCAGTTTCAGCAATTAGGTGGTTGCTCCGTTACTGTTTGGCGTGAACTGCGCCGTCTTAAGTCGTTACTGGGTGAAGGAAAAGTGGCCCAGCAAATTACAGAAGCGGCTGATAGCAGTGATTGGAAAAGCTTTACCCAACTGATGGGTGGTGTGTTCTGCAAACGCAAAGAGCAGGCTTTCCAGCCTCACTATGAGCTGTCGGTTGATACCGATACCGGAGCTGTGAAGACCAGCCAGTATTGCGAGAGCGAGCTTGTCAGGGCGCTTAAAGGTGTCACGATAGCGGGCAAAGCGATCATTACCCGCTTACATGAATGGCGCATAGCGTTTCAGGTGCCATGCGCGCCTTAACTTGGAGTTCTGTGAATAAGTGTATTTTAGAACCGATAATTATTGTTTCTATTGATCTAACATTTTAGCTTGAGCTGGATTGACCGTCCATACATAGCCGCCAATACCATTACGTTGTTGGAGTGAATCACTTTCGTTATAAGCCTTATAAAATAAATTAAATCGTTCTTCTGTCACTTTTAAATGTTTATGGGATAGCTCTATATTGAAAACCTCAACACTTGTTGCAATTGGTGATTCTTTGGAGTCATTGAGAACAAGTTTTGATTTTAGTGCTGCTTCTTTAAATAGTGTTATCCAAGTTGCAAGATAGACTGAATCACTAGAGGAAATAACAATATCATCCATATAAATGGTAACAGTGACATCTCTACTTTCATGGCACTGTTTTATGCATTGTCCTAACGTGCTTTTATCGAGACATAAAGTGGCTAAAATCGGTGATTGACTAAAGCCATATGGTATCGAGTGACTGTGTTCATTCATTCTTAGGTGAGGAACTGTTGAGGCTTTGGCTAGTGCTCTGGCTGCCTCGTAACCTATATGGCTTTTTAATGAACGTGTAACTCTTGTTCGGCTCATTGAACCAAAAAAGTCAGTCAGGTCTAAACAAGAGAAAAAAACATTCTTAGTATGTTCTTTTAAAGCTCGTACATGCCCCCCTTTCTTAAGGTGAAAAAAGTACTCGGGAGCTGTCCATTTTTTATTAACTACATCAATGATTTTTCGACCGAGTAGTTTTGTTTCTTCTTTTGGGACATATACCCACCGACCTGGCTTTACTTCATATTTTTCAGTCCAGCTTACAGGTGAATTCATGTTGGCCTTCAAACGAGGGGGGAGGAGTAATTAAAAAAAGCCATGTCGAAGATTCCACAGATGAGGCCTGGTTAAGTTTTGACCGCCTAACTCACCTGTGTATTACGCTTCTCGTAGCTAACAATTACAAAAAGTCTACAATCGACTGAAAAAGTTCGCTAAAATCCACATCCTTTAGCTTGTCAAGCAGGCCAAGCTTGTCTGCATACGTATAAATACGCATACAAAGCTCAGAGTTCTGAATGAATTTCTTCATTGAACTCTTCTTAGGCTGAGTGCTATCTTCGACAGGGCGGCAATTATTATTCATAATTATTCTCCTCTTACCATCCCTGACACGCCCAGCGCAAGCGCATGACTTTGTTTAAGATGACTTGGAGGGATAACTAATCAAATTATTAATGAGATAACTAATTAGGATATCCAAGTCGGGCATACAATCACTAAGTGACAACTGTAAGAGGTGACGGACCGAACCGCCTTATGCCAGGGATTTTTATAATATATTTCTGGTACTGTAAGTCAATCTTAATTCTTCTAATTTATTGATTAGTAAGCCTTGTGGTTGACTGGGGGCATTTTTTATTGATTTATAGGCAGTCAGCATATGAATGCTATGAGTTTATTTAGATGAGTACATCAAATTTGTTGTTTGATTCTTATTTGATGAGATTGAGGGGCAAAGAGTCTGAAGTTAGATAGAAATAAATGCTACATATATGCTACACAGCTTTCAGAAATGCAAAAGGCCGAAGTGGTTACTAACCGCCTCGGCCTTTCTATATCTGGTGGCCCCTGTCTGACTTGAACAGACGACCAAGCGATTATGAGTCGCCTGCTCTAACCACTGAGCTAAGGGGCCAGTGTGCGGGAAATTATATGGGATGACCTGACGCTTGTCTAGCGATTAAAGGCGATGTTTTGTTTGCTTTTTAGGCAGTTAAAAAATTATTGCCTTGTAATCATTAGGTAAGGAGAGATTACGATTACCGGGCTGGAGAAATGATGAGAGCAGTGCAGAAGGTTGGAGCGGAAATAAAAAAGCGAACCCGAAGGTTCGCTTTTTTTATTGTAAACTTCAGCAGTTACTCGTCAAGGAAACTGCGTAGCACGTCTGAACGGCTTGGGTGACGGAGTTTACGCAGTGCTTTCGCTTCGATCTGACGAATACGCTCACGCGTTACGTCGAACTGCTTACCGACTTCCTCTAAGGTGTGGTCAGTGTTCATGTCGATACCGAAACGCATACGAAGGACTTTAGCTTCACGAGGCGTCAGACCGGCCAGAACATCGTTAGTTGCTCCGCGCAGGTTCGTTGCTGTCGCGGCATCCATTGGTAGCTGCAGCGTGTTATCTTCAATGAAATCACCTAGGTGTGAATCTTCATCATCACCAATTGGGGTTTCCATCGAAATCGGCTCTTTGGCAATCTTAAGCACTTTACGGATTTTGTCTTCAGGCATTTGCATGCGCTCAGCCAGTTCTTCCGGTAAAGGTTCACGACCCATTTCCTGTAGCATTTGGCGAGAGATACGATTCAGTTTGTTGATCGTTTCAATCATGTGTACCGGAATACGGATAGTGCGCGCTTGGTCAGCAATCGAACGAGTGATAGCCTGACGGATCCACCATGTTGCATAAGTTGAGAACTTATAACCACGACGGTATTCGAACTTGTCTACCGCTTTCATCAGGCCGATGTTGCCTTCTTGGATCAGATCCAGGAATTGCAGACCACGGTTGGTGTATTTCTTCGCAATCGAGATAACCAGACGTAGGTTTGCTTCAACCATCTCTTTCTTCGCTCGGCGGGCTTTCGCTTCACCGATAGACATACGACGGCTGATATCTTTAATACGTTCGATTGACAGGCCAGATTCTTTTTCCAGTATTCTCAGCTTATATGATGCGCGACGAAGATCTTCTTCATAGTTCTTCAGACGCTCGGCATACGGCTTGCCAGAATTAAGTGCTTCATCAATCCATTCACTTGAAGATTCGTTGCCAGCAAAGAATTTAATAAAGGTTTTCTTTGGCATCTTGCTGTTATCGACACACATACGCATGATAAGACGCTCATTGGTGCGTACTTTATCCATGGAATCACGTAGTGAGCGAACAAGCTTATCAAACTGTTTTGGGATCAGGCGGAACTGCTTGAAAATTTCAGATAGCTCTGCAACAGCCACTTCGGTCTTCGCATTGTGGCGGCCGTGAGTCGTAATTGCTGTCGCCATTTTTTCATAAGAGTTGCGTAGCTCGAGGAATTTCTCGCGAGCTAACTCTGGATCAATACCAGTATCTTCTTCTTCTTCTTCGTCGTCATCGCTGTCTTCAAGATCTTTATCTTCATCTTCAAGTTCGCTTTCGCTTAGCTCTGAACCGATGTGAGTCGCCGTCGGTGATGCGGTTTGCTCTTCGTTCGGGTCAATAAAGCCAGAGATGATATCAGTCAGACGAAGCTCGTCGGCTTCAACTTTATCAAATTGCTCTAACAGGTGAGCGATTGCAGAAGGATACTCAGCTACTGAACACTGAACCTGGTTAATACCATCTTCAATGCGTTTTGCGATATCAATCTCGCCTTCACGGGTAAGTAGTTCTACCGTACCCATTTCACGCATGTACATGCGAACCGGGTCAGTGGTACGACCGATCTCGCTTTCTACGCTAGATAACGCTTGGGCCGCCGCTTCGATGGCGTCTTCATCTGCATTATCTTCAGTCATCATCAATTCATCGGCATCAGGAGCGGTTTCAACTACCTTAATACCCATGTCATTGATCATTTGGATAATGTCTTCAACCTGATCGGAATCAACAATGTCTTCCGGCAGGTGATCATTTACTTCGGCGTAGGTCAGATAGCCTTGCTCTTTGCCTTTCGCGACAAGTAACTTTAGCTGAGACTGCGGATTTTGCTCCATAGACGATATCCAACTTCGGGTCTGAGTGAGAATTTAGTGTGCAGAGATGCAAACCATTAACTATAACAAATTTCTTAATTGTTGACTACATACTAGCCAGGACGGTTCAGTAATAGTAACTGTAACTCCTGCTTTTCTTCGACTGATAAGCCGACGGTATTTGATTTCGCCTGCAATTTTTCGATTTGTTGTTTAACGCACTGGCCAATTACTTTGTCCATGGCGTCTAAAAATACATCTAGAGTGTTGTCCTCGTCTTTTGACAGAGGCAGTTCCCATGCCGCCAAACGGGCCATCATGGATTCTTGCTTATTACCACGCCAGTTCTCTAGTAGCTGGCCTGTGGTGATATTGGGGTTAGCTCGGCATTTATCAACTATTGACAGCAATAAATTTAACCCAGCTACGTTTATTCCTTCAAATGCCGCCATGTCAAATTCGAGGCTGTTGACAAAGTTCGGTTTCTGGATCAGTAATGCGATCACCTCACGCATTGGTGTTCGCTTAATGTCGGGTTGACCAACTTTTTTAGTTTCAACACCTTGCCTTGATATTAGCTGTTGAAGTTGTGTTTCGTCTGGTAAACCTAACTTTTTCCCGAGCTGCTCACGTAAGTATAGTCGCAGCGTTCCACCTGGCACTTTATCGATCAGCGGAACCGCCAGGGTGCTGATTTTGGCTTTACCTTCTTTGCTGCTGGTATCAACTTGTTGCATCAGGGTATTAAATAAAAACTCTGTCAGGGGCATGGCCTGGTTGATCCGTTGCTCGAATGCTTCCTTGCCTTCACTGCGAATACAGGAATCCGGGTCTTCACCATCGGGTAAAAACATGAATTTCAACTGTCGCCCATCGGTCAGGAAGGGCAGTCCCTGCTCCATGGCGCGCCATGCCGCTTCCCGGCCTGCCCGATCACCGTCGTAACAGCAAACGACAGTACTGGTCTGGCGAAACAGTGTCTGGATATGATCGCCTGTGGTAGCCGTTCCCAGAGAGGCCACGGCATAATCAACCCCAAATTGCGCCAGGGCTGCGACGTCCATATATCCTTCGACAACCAGGAGCTTTTCGGGTTCCCTGTGGGCTTGCAGCACTTCATAAAGGCCGTACAATTCGCGACCTTTATGGAAGATCGGGGTTTCCGGCGAGTTAAGGTATTTGGGGGTTCCATCACCTAATACCCGGCCGCCAAAGCCAATGACGCGCCCGCGGCGATCATGGATCGGAAACATCACTCGGCCACGGAAACGGTCATAACGACGACCATTATCGTTTTCGATCAACATGCCGGTGGTGACAAGTGATTTTTGCGATTCAGGATCCCGGCCGAAACGGCTGCGGACCATATCCCATTGATCGGGGATATAACCGATCCCAAATTTTTGCACGACTTCACCGGACAGGCCTCGGTTTTTCAGGTAATCGATCGCGACTTGTCCATCAGGAGTACGGAGTTGGGATTGGTAAAATTGTGAAATTAACCCCATCTGATCATACAGGCTTCTTTTTTCTGCAGTACGTGGGCCAGAAGGTTTGCCGCCGTCTTCACGGGGAACATCAAGACCGAGTTGTGAGGCAAGCTCTTCAACGGCTTCGACAAACTCAAGCCGATCAAACTCCATGACGAAGTCAAGAACGTTACCGTGCACGCCACAGCCAAAACAGTGATAGAACTGCTTTTCCTGGCTGACAGAAAAGGAAGGGGTTTTCTCATTATGGAAAGGACAACAGGCACCGAAGTTTTTACCCTGTTTCTTTAGCTTCACTCGTGCATCAATGACATCCACGATGTCATGTCGTGTGATGAGATCATCAATAAATGAACGAGGGATTTTTCCTGCCATACAATGAGTAACACCTGAAAATAATTATGGGAATAGAGTGTAAAAATAGACTGAAAAATGTTGACGGTAAAATACAAACAAGCCGCGCATTCCTAATGGATAGCACGGCTTGTTGTAGAATTGGGTTAGTTTTAGCCTAGCTTAGCTTTCACTAATTGACTAACTTTACCCATGTCGGCACGACCCTGAATCTGCGGTTTTAGCACGCCCATTAGCTTACCCATGTCTTGCATGCTGGCAGCACCTGTAGAAGCAATAGCGTCATCCAGCAGAGCGGCAACTTCGTCGTCGCTCAGTGGTTGAGGCATAAATTCTTCAAGCACTGTAATTTCAGCAAGCTCAACATCAGCAAGATCCTGGCGACTTGCAGCTTCATATTGAGCTACAGAGTCACGGCGTTGCTTAACCATCTTAGTTAATACAGCAACAACATCGTCATCAGAAAGTGTTATTCTTTCGTCAACTTCACGTTGCTTGATAGCTGCAAGAACCAAACGGATGGCACCAAGGCGAGGTTTATTTCTCGCTTTCATTGCCGCTTTTTGTTCGTCTTTCAGACGTTCAATCAGAGTCATTACGCGATCCTTTCGTTATCTGACGATTAGTACAGACGAACGCGACGCGCGTTTTCGCGAGCCAATTTCTTCAGGTGACGCTTAACTGCCGCTGCTTTCGCACGCTTACGTACAGTTGTTGGCTTTTCGAAGTGCTCACGACGACGTACTTCAGAAAGAACACCTGCTTTTTCGCAAGAGCGCTTGAAACGACGTAGTGCTACGTCAAACGGTTCGTTTTCACGTACTTTGATTACTGGCATGTAATACTCACCTCAGAGTGATTCGGTTTAACGCTGACAGTCGAAGAGTGTCAGCTGATTAAAAATGGTGCGAAATTCTAATCTGATTAGGGGGCATTTGTAAAGCATTCTGCAACCATGAACTGGTTAATTTCTGTCAAGGGCGGTAACATGGCCCACAATTACTCCCCCTAAATACCAATCTGACGTGTTAAGTGCTCTGAAAGGGCGACATATTTAATCAGATTGGCACTCTAATAGTATAGAGGTTGTTATGCGTATACTGGGCATCGAAACCTCCTGTGACGAAACAGGCGTTGCAATTTTCGATGATGAAAAAGGTCTGCTGTCACATGAGCTTTACAGTCAGGTAAAACTTCACGCTGATTATGGCGGCGTGGTGCCAGAACTGGCGTCGCGCGATCATGTAAAAAAAACCATTCCGCTGATCAAAGAGGCGTTGAAAAATGCAGGGCTAACACCAGCCGATCTTGATGGTGTGGCCTACACTGCAGGGCCTGGCTTGGTGGGGGCATTGCTAGTGGGTGCCACCATCGGTCGCAGCCTGGCATATGCATGGGATCTGCCCGCTGTCGCGGTACACCACATGGAGGGGCATCTGCTGGCTCCGATGCTGGAAGATAATGCACCTGAATTTCCATTTGTGGCCCTGCTGGTTTCTGGTGGGCATACCATGCTGGTGGAAGTCAAAGGCATTGGTGACTACCAGATCCTGGGTGAGTCTGTTGATGATGCCGCAGGTGAAGCCTTTGATAAAACCGCGAAACTGATGGGGCTGGACTATCCTGGCGGCCCGTTGTTATCAAAGCTGGCAGAAAAAGGCACCCAGGGACGCTTTAAATTTCCGCGACCGATGACCGATCGTCCGGGGCTGGATTTTAGCTTTTCTGGGTTGAAAACATTTGCCGCCAACACCATTCGTGCCAATGAGGACGATGAGCAGACCCGTGCTGATATTGCCTTTGCCTTCCAGGAGGCGGTTGTTGATACGCTGGCGATTAAATGTAAGCGCGCGTTAAAACAAACTGGCCTGAAACGGTTAGTGATTGCTGGCGGTGTAAGTGCGAATAAATACTTGCGTCAGGAATTAGAGGCGCTGATGACGAAGATGCAGGGTGAGGTATTTTATCCGCGTACTGAGTTCTGTACCGATAATGGTGCAATGATTGCCTATGCTGGCATGCAGCGCCTGAAGAATCAGGAAACCACCGATCTTGCGGTGAAAGCCTACCCGCGCTGGCCGATTGATCAGCTGGAGCCGGTGAACAACTAAGTTATCGCAGCAAGTAGACAGGGCCGCATTAATCAATTCGATCCGGATTTGGTTTTGCGGCTTATTTTTTGCCAGATTTTGGTCTCTTTACCTTCCAGCAGACGACGTACATTGTCATGGTGGCGGAGTACAATCAGGCAAGAGAGCATTGAGACCGGCATGGTGTATTCCGGTTTTACCATCCAGGTTAACATCGGCGCGGCTAGTGCGGTGATCAGTGAAGCAAGCGATGAGTAGCCGGTAATAAATACCGCCAGCAACCATGTTCCAATCAACATCCCACTGAGATCCCAGCCGATTGGTGCCAGTGCCCCCAAAGCCGTCGCAACCCCTTTTCCGCCCCGGAAATGAAAGAAAATCGGATAGATATGGCCGAGACAAGCGGCAATACCGATAATGCCAAGTAAGAATGGGTTGATGTTGAGGTAGTAACTGAGCCAGACCGGCAGCATACCTTTCAAGATATCGCAGATCAGCACCATGGTTGCGACTTTTTTGCCGCCCAGGCGTAAGACATTGGTCGCCCCGGGATTGCCTGACCCTGAATCGCGGGGGTCGGGCAGCCCATAGAACCGGGTGATTAAGACCGCGCTCGATATAGAGCCTAGCAGGTAGGCTCCAATGATGATCAGAAGAACTAATGGCGTCATGCAAAATTCCAGCGGGCTAGCGACAACATCGCTGCCGTATCATTCAGGTGTTATCGTGATGATAATCACCCGGTTCCATCCCAGATATTCACTCATGTGGTATAGTGCCACTCCAGGTTGATATGCAATATAATGACCTGACGAATGAATGTCATAATTTTTGACGATTACGACCTGATAATACGCGCTTTTGCTCACATTAGGTATCCGACCTCTAACAAAATTAGCGATTGAACATGGATTTAGTATTTATCGAACATCTTGAAGTTATCACCACTATCGGGGCGTATGACTGGGAACAAGAAATAAAACAGAAACTCGTGCTCGATTTGGAAATGGCGCACGATAATCGCCCGGCGGCAAACAGTGATGATGTGGTCTATGCATTGGATTACGCCGCGGTCAGTACCGCGGTGACGGACCATATTCAGAATGGCCGTTTTTTACTGGTCGAGCGGGTGGCGGAAGAAGTCGCCAGTCTGATTATGGAGCGGTTTTCTGTTCCTTGGCTGAAGGTGCGGGTCACCAAACCCGGCGCGGTTGTTAATGCCCGTGGTGTCGGGGTTCAGATCGAGAGAGGCAGCAAGTGACCAGAGTGTACATCAGCCTGGGATCCAATATTGAGCGTGAGTACCATATTCAGGCTGCAATGACTGAGCTGAGAGAACTGGGTGCACATTACCGGGCGTCTCGAATCTTCGAAGCCGAGCCCGTGGGCTTTACCGGCCCCAATTTTTTTAATTGTGTGGTTGAAATAGAGACGTCGCTGACACTTGATAGTCTGCAACAGACCCTTAAACAGCTGGAGCTGCAATACGGGCGGTCGCCGAATGCGCAAAAAAACCAAAGTCGAACGTTAGACCTGGATATCTTGTTGTTCGGTGAGGAGTTACGTGAGGCTGGCCCTGCCGTTCCACGTTCAGACCTTTATAAATTTGCCTTTGTTTTATGGCCGATGGCGGAGCTTTGCCCTGATCGCGTGATTCCGGGTGATGGTCGTACCATCGGGCAGTTATGGCAGGCATTTGAACATTCTCAAGCCTTGTGGCCGGTGGAATTAGTAACAGAGGATAATTAATGAGTCATTTTGAAGCCTTTATGCTGGCCCTGATCCAGGGGCTGACAGAATTTTTGCCTATTTCAAGCTCGGCCCACCTGATCTTACCTTCCGAGATATTAGGGTGGAGCGATCAGGGGTTAGCCTTTGATGTCGCCGTGCATGTCGGTACGTTGGCGGCGGTGATCCTGTACTTCCGCAAAGAAGTGGTGGCCTTGCTATCAGCCTGGATTGGATCGATCTTCAAAGGCCATCGCAGCGCAGAAGCTAAGTTGGCCTGGATGATTGTACTGGCAACGATTCCGGCCTGTATTTTTGGCTTGTTCATGAAAGATATTATTGAGCTGTATCTGCGTTCAGCCTGGGTTATTGCCTGTACGACCATCGTATTTGGCTTGTTGCTATGGTGGGTAGATAAACGTGCAACTCAGCAGGATGATGAATATCAGACGGATTGGAAACGCTCGCTGTTTATCGGATTCTCACAAGCGGCCGCAATGATCCCGGGCACGTCGCGTTCAGGGGCGACCATGACGGCAGCGCTGTATTTAGGGTTTACCCGTGAAGCGGCAGCCCGCTTTTCGTTCCTGATGTCGATCCCGATTATTCTATTGGCTGGTGGCTATCTTGGCACGAAGCTGGTGACCAGCGGCGAACCCGTCGATTTTGGGGCGTTAAACATAGGCATAGCCGTTTCTTTTATCAGCGCTTATGCCTGTATCCATGTGTTCCTCAAGCTGGTAACCCGTTTGGGGATGATGCCGTTTGTTATCTACCGCCTGCTCTTGGGCGGTGGCTTGATTGCATATTTGCTGATCCAGTCATAGCGGCGTTGAATCACCGTATAAAATGGTGCTGATACCGATTGTGAAAAGAACAAAGCCCGGCTGACGTTGCCGGGCTTTGTGTTTTGATGGAAACGGAGACGCAGTGTTAGTGTCTGAATCTCAGCGGTTTCAGCGCTTCCTCAACAGCAACAGCACGACGAATCGCAAGCTGCTCTTTGATCTCTTTCCCTTTAAAGCCTGCCTCAACAATCGGCTTGACGGCAACACCTTGGGCGGCGGTAAACGCGGCCACCAAGATGTCAGCTTGGCGGTATTCATCCTGTTCATGACCTGTTCTGCCTCGCGCATCAGCCCTGCAGCATAGTGCTAGCTGGTTAACCCGTTCGGGTTTTCGCCAGCCATCTATCTGATCCAATATTTTGATAAAGGTCGCCGGGCGCATCTCATCGGCAAGGTGAATTTTAGTATGCTGAGCACATACCATCAGTGCGGTATCGCGATAATCATTGGGGATCCGCAAGCGTTGGCATAACGTTTTTATTGCCTTTAACCCGGTATGGCAATGCATTTTATGGCTTGGTAGCTCTTCCTGGGGAGTTAACGCTTTCCCGAGATCATGTACCTGGGCGGCAAAACGGACCGCCTTATCCTGGCTTAATAACGCGGCCTGTTGCGCTACCAGCAATGTGTGAAGGCCGGTGTCAATTTCCGGGTGCCACTGTTCGGGCTGTGGTACGCCAAACAAGGCATCAATTTCAGGCATCACGAGTCCCAGCGCGCCGCACTGGCGCAAGACGGTTAAAAAAATTTCAGGGTGCTGGGTCGAGAGGGATTTCTCCCATTCTTTCCAAACCCGTTCGGGGGTTAAGGCGGCTAACTCACCGGTGACGACCATTTCCTGCATTAAGGCGATGGTTTCTGCGGCCACGGTAAAACCTAGATGGGCAAAGCGGGCGGCAAAGCGAGCCACGCGCAGTACCCGCAGCGGATCTTCGGCGAATGCTGGTGAGACATGGCGCAAGACTTTATTGTTGAGATCCTGCTGGCCGTGGTAGGGGTCAACCAGTGTCCCGTCGTCGGCCTGAGCAATGGCATTGATAGTCAGGTCCCGGCGTAGCAGATCCTGCTCCAGAGTGACATCGGGTGCCGCATAGCAGACAAATCCGGTGTAGCCGTGACCTGATTTCCGTTCGGTACGGGCAAGGGCGTATTCTTGCTTTGTTTTGGGGTGCAGAAACACCGGGAAGTCACTGCCAACCTGGGTATATCCCTGCGCCAGCATTTGCTCGGGGGTGGCACCGACAACGACCCAGTCTTTATCTTCGACCGATAACCCCAGCAGGGCGTCGCGTACCGCACCGCCAACAAGATATGTCTGCAAATTTTACTCCTATCGTGCTGATTGAATCACTATAACATTTTTGAATGACTACCTTTTTCGACATTGGTCGCTGCAATACGGCATCAAGGTATACAATGATAGTCATCGCAGGTAATTTGATCTGTGTGGATCAGGTACAAGAGTATAAGGTATGTACAAGGATTTTTTCGGGATAACTGAAACACCATTTTCAATTGTACCCAGCGCTCGCTTCCTCTATCTCAGTGAACGGCACAGTGAAGCATTAACGCATATGCTGGCCGGTCTGTCAGACGGC
This sequence comes from Photobacterium sp., assembly GCF_033720175.1. Classification (GTDB taxonomy): domain Bacteria; phylum Pseudomonadota; class Gammaproteobacteria; order Enterobacterales; family Vibrionaceae; genus Photobacterium. Next base: position 56,596 of record NZ_JAWWDA010000012.1, on the reverse strand, counting down.
GGCGGGTTCGCTTTGTTGACCGGGGAGGTTGGCACGGGAAAAACGACCGTCCTGCGGGCATTGGTTTCTCGTCTGACTCAGGAAACACAAGTTGCGGTAATTCTTAACCCCGCCTTATCGGCACATGATTTGCTGGCGGCGATTTGTGATGAACTGGGGCTGGGTTATTCGCAAGAAGCCAGCTTTAAAGTCTTAACCGACAAGATTTATCAGCACTTATTAGCAAACCACAGCCAGGGAAAGCAAACCCTGCTGCTGGTTGATGAAGCCCAGCACCTGATGCCCGACGTGCTAGAGCAGCTACGCCTGCTGACTAATTTAGAAACCGACAGTCGTAAGCTGCTAAAGGTAGTGCTGATTGGTCAGCCTGAATTACACCAGTTATTACAGCAAGATCGCTTGCGTCAGCTGGCTCAGCGCATAACTTCCCGCTATCACCTGATCCCACTGTCCGCCGCTGAAGTGGGGGAATATGTCCGTTATCGCCTGCATGCAGTTGACTGCCTGTATCCGGTGTTTGAGCCGGCACTGATCCGCCAGATAGCCAAAGCGACTAATGGGATCCCGCGCCTGATCAACCTGGTGTGCGATAAATCAATGCAGCTGGCCTGTCAGCATGCCTCTCATCAGGTTACTAAGGCCATGGTAACCAAAGCGTGTGAAGATACACTGAACTGGCAGCTGCCGACGACTCACCAGAACGGCGGCAGTCAATATGCAGGGGGAAGTTCGGGTATCGTACGCTGGGGCGGCGCCATTGCCTTGGGGGCCGTATTATCTGCGGGGGTGCTGTATTGGCATTTTCAACAGACGGCTTCGCTTGCCCAGGAAAGCCGTGAACAGCGTTCTGTTCAGCAAGCGCCATCGGCTCTCACCACATCACCTGTTGAGGTCATACCGTCAGAGGCGCAGCCTCAGCCTGTCGCGACACAGGCTGAGAAGTTGCAACAAGCGATCAGCCAGAGTCGCTATGAGCGTCAGGCCATGCAGACCCTGTATCAGCTCTGGGGGTATGAGACGGCGATTAACCAGGCGAATTGTGCAGCCAGCCAGCGTATCCAGCTAACCTGTCATCAGGGCAAGACCCGGTTAGAGCAGCTTAATATTATTAACCGGCCAGTCATGGTGACGCTGCGTGACAATCAGCAGCAAGAGTTCTATGCCGTGATCTACGCCTTGAACCGTAAAACCGTTGAGCTGCTGTTTGGCGGAGAGCGGATTGCGGTTGAACATCGCTGGTTTGAACGGCACTGGCAGGGGGATTATACTCTGCTGTGGCGCCCGCCCTTGGGAAGCAAGACCAGCATTCGTTATGGCCAGCGCGGCCCAAGGGTTGAGTGGCTGAATCAGCAGCTCAATGTTTTTCTTGGCAATATACAAAATAAGCAGAATTATTTTGATCAATCGGTGCTGGCGAACCTGCGTCGCTTTCAGCGTTCACAAGATCTTACTGCTGATGGTATAGCAGGGCCTATGACCCTGATGGTGCTTGATTCCGCGCTGAACTTGCCGGGCCCTACGCTGCAACCGGAGAAACGTTAATGTCGAATTTGCTTAAGGCGATTGAGCGCTCAGAACAAAGCCATTCGGTTCATCATCAGGCCGCAAGCCATCATTCTGGGGCTGCTATGGTCAGCTCGCTCAGAGCCACTCGGCCTCGTCGTTTGCCAGTCTGGTTACTGCCAGTACTGATTGTCGCTTTGCCCGTGGCGGGTGCGATTGGCTATACCCGGCTGACGCCTGCAACACAAACTCAATCATCGTCGTTAGCATCGGTGATCCCGGCAGAGCGCAGTGCCGTATCGGCTGTATCACCTGCAGCTGTGCCGGACATCGCCGGAAAGATCCCTGGTGTTGAATTTCTCCCTTACCCAAATTTGGTTACCGAACCGTTAACTGTGGGGGCAATGTCATATGCGGTGACATTGAATAATACTTCTTATCAGAATGAAGCGGCCACAGATGGCCGGCGTAATGGGCGCAGTAGCAGTCTAGCGGGCGATACAGCCAGTAATAATACCGGTTCAAATAACTGGGAGCTGGATGATCTCGATCTTTCTGAGCTGTCACCGGAGTTAGCACGGCAGTTGCAATCAGCGATTGCCGCGACAGATGGTGAGCCGTTGCAAGAAGAGATGGAAACGGTCAATAACACGGCCGCAGATAATGTAAATAACGCACAGGCCGCAATCGCCATTGGTGACTTACCTGCCGCGGTGCAGAATCGAATACCAACACTCGACTTTCAAACCCATATATATTCATCAACAGCGAATAGCCGCTGGGTGAAAGTGAATGGCAGGGAAGCGTATGAAGGAGATGAGTTGGCACCCGGGGTGGTATTACGCCGTATCGAGCCCCGTCAGGTGGTGTTTGATTTTGAGTCTTACCATATTGTGATGCCTGCATTGTCTGAGTGGTAATTGGTCGGAATCGCCGAATCACTAAAAGCAGCAGAATAAAAAATGGCAGCCAGATGGCTGCCATTTTTGTCTCGTTAATCCGATAAAGTCAGATTATGTCCAACCGTTATTACGCTTGCGGCGACGCGGGATCAGGTGTGGCAGAATCAGCCCCAGCAATAAACCGACGCCAGCTACCATGCCGCCATAAGTGAACCACTTCATCAGCAAGTCGTCTTTCTGAGTATCGATCTTCGCACGTAGCTCGCGAATTTCAGCCTGAGATGACGTTAATTGATTATTGAGGTTAATGTTCTGCTCTTCCAGTTCACTGATCTGCGTATTACGTAGTTTCAGTGAGTTTTTAAGGCCGGCATTTTGCTCATCACTTGATTTAGTTGCTTCTGCAAGTGCTGCTTTGACTTTTTTCAGTTCCGCTTCCAGTGCTGGGAAACGGTCTTTCAGTCCAAGCTGAGAGGAAATGAACTTTGAATCTACCCAGCCGCTACGGCCGCGATCATCAGTGATTTGACTAAAACCGGCTTCTTTATCGGTTTTAAGTAGCGCGACTTTGGTGCCGGCATCAACACTACCCATGATACGGAATTGGGTGCCTGGGCCGCGGTGCATATAGGTGAACAGATCGTCTGAAATATAACGAACCTGCTCTGCTTTCACGGGTGCGGCCACAACAGCGAAAGCTAATAATAAAATGCTGATTAGATGCTTCACAATTTGATCCTTGAGGAGCCTGTATTCTTTAAGAGCCACAGATACTAAAAAGATTATCTCTTGGGTGCAAGAAAAAGGGAGGCAAAGCCTCCCTCTTTTGAACCTGAGCCACTTTTAACCAAAGACAGCTTGCATTACATAGAAGAAAATGACTGCAAGCAGGGCACCGGCTGGCAGCGTTACAACCCAGGATGCGACGATGTTACGTACGACACCTAAGTTTAATGCTGCAATACCACGAGCAAAAGCAACGCCGATCACACCACCCACTAGGGTTTGTGTGGTCGAGATAGGCAAACCTGTACCAGAAGCCAATACTACCGTTGATGCTGTTGCTAGCTGAGCAGCAAAGCCTCGACTCGGGGTAAGCTCTGTAATACCAGTACCGACGGTTGCCATTACTTTATGGCCCATTGTTGCCAGACCGATCACGATGCCGATGCCGCCTAATGGCAGTATCCACCATGCAATGGCACTTTTCGCGGTAATTTGACCCATATTCTGAACCGTGGATACAACCGCGGATAGTGGGCCAATCGCATTCGCTACGTCGTTAGAGCCATGAGCAAATGCCATCGCACACGCCGTCACAACCATTAGCAGGCTGAATACGCGTTCTACGCCAGCATAGCCGTTGCTATCAACAGAGCTGCCATCATCGGTATATTTCTTACTGATATAAGCATAGCCAAACATCATCACCAGTGCAGAAACCGCAATTGATGCAGCCCATGCTTCACCGCTTGATAAATGTAATCCAACGTGTTTCAAACCTTTTTTAATTGTCACCAACGCAATGACCATCGCAGTGATAAACATATAAATAGGGACAAAACGCTTGGCATTAATCAAGGGGTTATCAGTATCAAAGATCAGACGCTGGGCGCTGTTAAAAATCACATAGGCAAAAAAGCCCGAGATCAATGGCGTGATCAGCCAGCTACCGACGATACCTTGTACTGAATTCCAGTCAACAGCCTCAGTTCCGACAGACACGCACGCAAAACCGATGATCGCACCGATGATGGAGTGTGTTGTTGATACTGGCCAGCCCATATAAGAAGCGAGCAGTAGCCATGTACCGGCAGCAAGCAGTGCAGACATCATGCCGTAAACCAGAACTTCTGGTTGGGCTGTATAGAATGACATATCGATAACACCTTTACGGATGGTATCGGTGACTTCTCCACCGGCAAGGTAAGCACCTGCGAATTCGAAGACCATCGCAATGATGATTGCTTGTTTAACGGTAAGTGCTTTTGAACCTACTGAAGTACCCATAGCATTGGCAACATCATTTGCACCAATACCAATCGCCATCAAAAGACCAAAGATAGCCGCCACCATAATAAGAATGGTGCCGTAGTTAGCCAGGATTTCCATTGTAAAACCTTGTTATTGTTAAATTCTCGTGCTTATGAGCGCGATAGCATTATTTCTAGTCGCGAGCCGACACGTTGTGCCTGATCAGCGATACCGCCAATCCACTCGAGAATTTTATACAGGAACATTACATCCACCGGGTTATATTGGTCTTCGATGGACATAAGTTGTTGACGCAAAATAATCTGCATGCTGTCAGTATCATCTTCGATGACATCAAGCTGATTAATCATTTCAGCAACTAGCGTTACTTCTCTGCCTTTGAAACCTGTTTCTAGCAGTTCGTCCAGTTCATTGATCACTCGACGAGCTTGGTCAGCGGCGTCAAGGCAACGTTGGACGTATGCGACGAAATCAGGATACATGGCGACAGGGATTTGTAGCTGACGACCTAAGACTCGACCTGCGATATCTTTGGACAGATTAGCTAGTTTATCCTGTTGAGTTAGAAGCCCTAGCATGTCAGTACGATCGACTGGCATGAAAAGACCGCGAGGAAGTTTCAGACGGATCTCACGCTTCAACACATCCGCATCTTTTTCAAGCTGCGAGATCTGTTCACGTAAGTGAGATGCTTTATCCCAGTCTCCGGCATGACATGCCTCGAAGAACGGAACGAGCAAATCGCAACATTCATTTACGCGAGTAACGTGACGTTGCAGTGGTTTGATTGGGGATTTAGCAAAGAGCCCCATAATTGTATTTACTGGCATAGCCGATCAACCTAGAGAGTGCCTTAAATGGCTAATTCTTGAGCGATGGTCATTGAGGCGCGCATGTTAACGTATATGTTCGGAGAGGGGAACCTCTTTTGATCAAGGTTTTGTTGATATTTCTCACTTGCCCCCAGGCACATAAGGAAATATCCTTGGTTTGCCACTGTTTATAGGGACAACTATGGAAACCGAGATAGAACTGAAGTTTTTCGTCTCACCAGAATTTTCAGATCAGCTTCTACGCGTGATTAGCGATGCGAAAATTTTGCAGCAAAGTAGTCGAATTTTAGGTAATACCTACTTTGATACGCCAGACCAAATTCTTCGCCAGCATGATATTGGACTGCGGATCCGCCGCTTTGATGATGTTTTTGTTCAGACCTTGAAGACAGCGGGACGGGTGGTTGCAGGGTTGCACCAACGTCCGGAATATAATGCTGAAACCAATGGAACCGATCCGGATCTCTTCTTGCATCCCGCCGATGCGTGGCCTGAGAGCGTTAATGTTGCTCTCGTGCAGCAACAGCTCAGCCCTCTGTTTTCTACTGACTTTGAACGTCAGCAATGGCTGATCGCCATGCCAGATGGTAGCCAGATCGAATTGGCTTTTGATCAGGGGGAAGTGAGTACGAACGGTAAAACCGATTCTATCTGTGAAGTTGAATTAGAACTGAAATCCGGTCAAACCGACGCGTTGTTTACGCTGGCACGCGAGTTATGTGCGGAAGGGGGCATGCGGCTGGGCAATTTAAGCAAGGCTGCCCGTGGTTACCGCCTGGCCGCAGGTTATGTCGGTGACGAGGTGAAAGCGTTGCCTTTTGTCGCCGTTAACGCCCAGCAGTCGGTTGAGACAGTTTTCGTCAACACCTTAGAGCATGCGTTAGCCCATTGGCATTATCATGAACAGATTTATGTTGAGTGCCAAGATCAAGAAGCGCTGCACCAAATCAGCCAGGCATTAGCGTTAATTCGTCAGGCACTGGTGGTATTTGGTGGTTTGATCCCTCGCCGGGCGAGTGCGTTGTTGCGCCAAGAACTGCACTGGCTGGAAGGTGAGCTGGATTGGCTGGAAGAAGCGGCCTGCATTACGCAGCTATTAGCAGAGAAAGGCCAGGTGCTGAAAAAGCTGAATATGCGTAAGTCACTCCAGAAGCAGTTGCAAACACGGCTTGATGAGTTGCCCGAGGCGGACGATATCTTGCGGCTGCTGACATCGGCTCGTTACTGTGGTCTGTTACTCGATTTCAGTCGCTGGATTTTAAGCCGTGGCTGGCAGCCGTTCCTTGACGATAAAGCGCGTATCAAATTAGCGGGCAGTATTAAGCCTTTTGCTGATGCCGTGCTGTCGCGTTCATGGGATGAACTACTTGACGTTTTCCCTTCTCAGCGAACATTAAATCGGATTGATTATTTTGATCAGCAGCCGCGGTTATTTCGCAACCTGATGAGCGGCACTTGTTTTGCCGAACTGTATGATAAAGAAAAACGTGCAGCCTTCAGAATGCCGTGGTTAGACTTGTTACGCGGCATCGAGGATTTGCGTCAGTTAGAGCCGGTTCGGGCACTGGTCGAACAGTATGACGACGACGACCGTAAACAGCTTGAGAAATGGCTCAGTCGTCAAGAAGAGTCATTACTCCATGCCATGGATCAGACTCGCCAGATGGGGGTCGAACTGATCCCATACTGGCCGTAATGTTTCCGGCCCCTGCTATTTAAGCTGCCCCCATTAAAACGCCCCCTCTTCTGGGGCGTTTCTGTTTCTATCACCGTTCTCTTTCTGCTTCCCTGGATCTGAAGTGATTGAACGCACCAGAGCCGCGGGTAAATGATGATGTCGATAGCCACGAAAGAATGTAAAGATATTTATCTTGCGGCATAAACATGAAGCGGGTCGCAATTGCTCCGGCATAAAAGAGAGTACTCAGGCCACCAGGCTTATCGGATTGAATTCATGTTTGACGGCATCGATCTTTTTCATCATTAAATTTTCGTAATCCATAGCAAGGATATAGAATGGCCTAATTGTTTTGAGCTCAAAAATAATTCGTTCTAACTTCTGGTTTTGAGCCTTGAAGATCTTGTATCACTATAAATTACATAATTTTTAACGGCTGGCATGCTTACAATACGGAGATTTAAAATGGCCAAGATGGTGTTTAAACCATGGGAAAAAGGACTCACGAACATTCGTCTCGTGCCTAAGCTTATTGTGTTGATGGTGTTTAGTACCCTGCTGCTTATTGGTAAGCAGTTGTGGGATGCAAATACCTTCTACCAGTCAGTGGTACAGATCCAGCAAGACCGCACGGAAGAGCTGGCGCAAACAAATGCGGCATTACTGGGCACTTTGCTCGCCCGGGGGGAAGACGGCAAACAACTGGCTGAGCAGGCGATTAAGGCGCAGGCGACAAGCTGGCAAAAAGGTGCCTACCTTTATCTGGTCGAGCGTGACAGCGGCAAGGTATTAGGCCATCCGAATGTTCGCACAATCAGTGAACTGACCGATATTACCGCTCAGGGGATGGATTTGCCCCGTTACCTGATGCAACACACGGGCGCGGGGCCAGTCGTGCTGAATGAAGAAGAGCGCTTTGAATATGTGATTGAATTACCGGGCCGGAATTGGGTGGTTGTCGCTTCGCAATCGGCTTCTGAGGCAGAGAGCTATTACCGTGGTTTTCTGCTCCAGGTGGCATGGCAGACGGGTTTGATGATTGCGGTTTTCATCGTGATCCTTCTGGGGGGCGCGGGGATCATGCTGCGCCAGACTCATTATCTGGCTGAGAGTATTAAGTCTCTGGCAACCCGTGACTTGTCTCAGGCGATTGAAATGGATTGCCGTGATGAGTACGGTGATCTGGCCAGAGAGCTGGAAAAAACACGTCTTCAGTTACGGGATGTTATGAGTAGCCAACGCGACACGTCTTCGGAGTTGTCGGCATTGGCGGAAGTGATGTCGATCAGCATGGTAGAAACCAAAGAGTCGGCCCAAGAAGAGTTTAACGAGATTGATCAGCTGGCGTCCGCCATGAGTGAGATGACGTCAACGGTACAGACTGTTGCGGAACATGCCCGTGATGCCTCCAACACAACGGAAGGGACCTCAGCACAAGCGGCCCAGGGCCAGCAGTTTGTATCTCGGACCATTGTGACTATTAATCAGTTATCGCAGGATATCAGCCAGTCAGCCGGTGCGGTGAATCAGGTTGAAGAGCGCGTAGAGCAGATTGGCAGTGTGATTGTGACAATCCAGAGTATTTCTGAGCAAACGAACTTACTGGCACTGAATGCGGCGATTGAAGCGGCTCGTGCCGGTGATGCCGGCCGGGGGTTTGCTGTCGTTGCCGATGAAGTGCGTAACCTGGCGCAGCGTACCCAGAAAGCGACCGTTGAAATACAGGAGATGATCTCCCAGCTGCAAAACAGTGCCCAACAAGCGGTTTCGCTGATGGAGCAGAGTGTGGTGGAAGCGGCGGAAGGTGTTGATTTGGTGACCAGTGCGGGGGGGGAGCTCGATAAAATTGTTGAGCAGGTCCAGCGGATCAATGATATGAATTTCCATATCGCCTCTGCCGCCGAACAGCAAACGACGGTGGCCGATGAGATGAATCAGAACCTGACCAACGTTCGCGAGCTGGTAGAAGCATCGGTCGTGGTCGTGACAGAGCTTTCTGAAACATCAGACACCATGCAAAATCAAGCCAATCAACTGGAAAGCAAAATTCAGTCGTTCCGGATCTGATCTGGCAATATCTGACGGCTCACACATCCTGTCATTAAAGAAACAACGCCCACCTTTGGTGGGCGTTGTTGTATGGTATCTTAGTTATTAATGGAATTGGTATTATACCCAAGGTAGCTTGGGTATACGCTCGCCAGGAAATAATCAAAGGAACCGCTATGACACAACATCAAGAGCAGCCGGATCTACTTTCTGCCGCTTCAGCCAAGGCGCTGGAGAAACTTCAACACGCTCATCCTGAGCTGCTTTCCCTATGGCCGGCAGAGCGTCAGGCCGAGTTGCATAAGGTCATTGGGTTGAGTGACTTCATCTCCGGCTCGATGGTACGTGACGGGCAACTATTGCCTTGGCTGGCTGAACATGTTGATGATGCTGAGCATGGTGAACACTACCGTCATCAGTTGCAGCAGTTGCTGGCCACGGCCACGGATGAAGCGGGGCTTATGCGCCGGTTACGGGCGTTCCGCCGCCAGGAAATGGTATGGATAGGTTGGCGGGATTTCACCGCGAAAGCCACATTGGCACAAAGTCTGGCCCACCTCTCTTTGCTGGCTGAAGCATTGATCATGGAAGCGTATCAGTGGATCTATACCCAATGCTGTAAAGAGTGGGGGACACCAACCAATGCTGACGGCGAAGCACAGCCGATGCTTATTCTGGGGATGGGAAAGCTGGGCGGTGGCGAACTGAACTTTTCATCTGACATCGATTTGATTTTCACGTTTCCGGAAAACGGTGAGACTCGCGGCGGGCGACGCAGTCTCGCCAATTCACAGTTCTTTACCCGCTTAGGGCAGCGACTGATCAAAGCGCTCGATCAGCAAACTTATGATGGTTTCTGTTACCGGGTTGATATGCGTCTGCGGCCCTTTGGCGATAGCGGGCCGCTGGTGATGAGTTATGCTGCTTTGGAGGATTACTACCAGGAGCAGGGACGGGACTGGGAACGCTATGCGATGATTAAAGCGCGGGTGATGGGCCGCGAAAGCTTTACCCAGTATCAGGAACTCCATCAGATGCTGCGGCCGTTTGTTTTCCGTCGTTATATCGATTTCAGTGCCATACAGTCATTACGCCGGATGAAATCAATGATCAGCAGCGAAGTCCGTCGTCGCGGCCTGCAAAATAATATTAAGCTGGGTGCCGGCGGGATCCGCGAAGTTGAATTTATTGCTCAGACCTTTCAGTTAATACGCGGTGGCCGCGAGCCGAGCCTGCGCAGCAGGGGGCTACTGGAAACATTATCGGCAATTAAACAGTTAGCACTGTTACCCGCCGAGCAAGTGAGCGATTTAGAACAGGGCTACTGCTTTTTGCGTAAGCTGGAAAATTTGCTGCAAGCTATTGATGACAAGCAAACTCAAACCTTACCGGATAAGCCTCTGGATCAGATGCGCTTGGCGTGTGCAATGGGCTATGAAGATTGGCAGGGCTTACACGCGGCGACTCAGCAGCATATGGTTGCCGTACACCAGGTGTTTGATCACATTATTGGTACTGATGATGATGACAGCCAATGTTCTGCTGAGTCGCAATACCATGAATTGTGGGCAATGGCGAAAAATGAAGAAGTACTGCTTAATATTCTGGCGGAGCTGAATGCGCCGGACCAGGCCGGTCAAGCCAGTACTTTGCTGGGAATGAAAGCTGAGCTGGCAAAGCGTACGCTAGGGCCTCGCGGCAGGGAAGTTCTGGCCAAACTGATGCCGGAGGTACTGGCGCGGATCGTATTGCGTCCGGATGCGGCACCGGTGCTAGCGCGAGTGATCAAGTTAATTGTGCGTGTGGCGACCCGTACCACATATCTCGAATTACTGAGTGAGCACCCCGCTGCATTAAACCAGCTGGTGCGTCTGTGTGCCGCCAGTCCGATGGTCGCCAACCAATTGACACAATATCCGATTCTGCTTGATGAGTTGCTTGATCCGCAACATCTCTATAATCCAACGCCGTTGAACCAGTACGGCGAGGAGCTTCGCGAATATCTTGCGCGGATCCCCGAAGAAGACATGGAGCAGCAGATGGAAGCGATCCGTCAGTTTAAGCAGGCGCAGTTGCTGCGGATTGCGGCGGCAGATATTGCAGGTGCTCTGCCTTTGATGAAAGTCAGCGACCATCTAACCTACTTGTCTGAAGCGATTATTGCCGCAGTGGTGAATCAGGCCTGGCTGCAAATAGCTGAAAAATACGGTGAACCTAGCCACCTGACAGATCGTGACGGCAAAGGCTTTGGCGTGATTGGTTATGGTAAGGTCGGTGGCTGGGAGCTCGGGTACGGCTCTGATCTTGACTTGGTCTTTTTGCACGACTGCCCGGCTGATGTTAATACCACGGGGAAAAAAGAGATTGATGGTCGTCAGTTTTATCTGAGGCTGGCACAACGTATTGTTCATCTGTTCTCAACCCGCACTTCATCCGGCGTATTGTATGACGTTGATGTTCGTCTGCGCCCGTCAGGTGCATCCGGACTGCTGGTCAGCACCATGGAAGCGTTTGCTGAATATCAGCACAAAGAAGCCTGGACCTGGGAGCATCAGGCCATCGTACGGGCTCGCATGGTGTATGGTGACGCGCCTTTGCAGCAGGCATTTGCTGATGTCCGCCGGCAGATCCTGACGCAATGCCGGGAGCCGCACCAGCTGCAGCATGATGTGGTGGCGATGCGCCACAAAATGCGAGAGCATATGGGGAGCAAAAAAGCGGGCATGTTTGGTCTGAAGCAGGACCAAGGCGGAATTACCGATATCGAATTTATTGCTCAGTACCTGGTTTTGCAACATGCAAGCCAGCAGCCGGCGTTAACCCGCTGGTCTGACAATGTGCGTATTTTCGATACCATGGCTGAATATGAGATCCTGAGCCTGTCTCAGGCTACTGCGCTGAAGCAGGCCTATTGCAGTATGCGAGACGAAGTTCATCGCCTCAATTTACTGGGCTTACCTGCCTACGTGGATGAACAGCAATTTGGCACAGAGCGAGAGGTTGTCAAACAGATCTGGCAGCAGTACCTGGAGCCGGCGGAACAGGCTGAATAATGAATCAGGTCAAAGCCATCATGAGGTGGTTTGGGTATATACCTTTATGTTAGTATCTGGCTGTTTTTACTATCCCGGAGATAAAAATGAAACTGACTCTTCCAGACTATGATCAAGCTGATGTGCTGGTTGTTGGTGATGTCATGCTAGACCGTTATTGGTATGGGCCAACCGCACGCATTTCGCCGGAAGCGCCGGTACCGATTGTAAAGGTTGATCAGGTTGAAGAACGTCCTGGTGGAGCGGCTAATGTGGCGATGAATATTGCTGCGTTGGGGGGCCATGCGCGTTTAGTCGGGTTGACCGGGATTGATGAAGCGGCTAAAGCCTTAACAGAAAAGCTCTCTTCGCTGGATGTGCGCTGTGACTTTGTGTCACTGGCTGAATATCCTACGATCACCAAACTACGGGTGATGAGTCGTGGGCAGCAGTTAATTCGACTTGATTTTGAAGAAGGCTTCCACGATGTGGATGCCGAACAGATACTACCGCGCCTGGAACAGTCGCTGCCCCATGTGAAAGTGGTCATTTTATCGGATTATGCCAAAGGTGCCCTTGAACATATCCGTAGTATGATTGAACTTGCCCATGAGGCGGGGGTACCGGTACTTATCGATCCTAAAGGTGCTGATTTTGAGCGCTACCGCGGTGCGACCCTGCTGACACCAAATCTTTCCGAGTTCGAAACCGTGGCCGGTAAGGTGCGTAGCGAAGAAGAGTTAGTCGAAAAAGGCCTGGCCTTGATTGACCGGTTTGATCTCGATGCGCTGCTGGTAACGCGTAGTGAGCATGGTATGACGTTGCTGCAAAAAGGTCAGGAGCCCCTGCATATGCCTACTCAGGCTCAGGAAGTTTATGATGTGACAGGGGCTGGCGATACGGTGATCTCCGTATTAGCGGCATCACTGGCGGCGGGTAAATCGCTGTCTGATGCGTGTAAGCTGGCTAACGCCGCAGCAGGTGTTGTGGTGGCTAAGCTGGGTACCTCAACCCTTTCGACGATTGAATTGACTGATGCGATCTATGGCTGTCAGGATACGGGGTTCGGTGTGATGGCCGAACAGCAGCTGCAATTGGCTGTGGAGGCGGCAAAACGGCGCGGTGAGAAAGTGGTGATGACCAATGGTTGCTTCGATATTCTGCATGCCGGCCATGTGGCTTATTTAAATGAGGCCGCAAAATTGGGCGATCGTCTGATTGTTGCTGTAAATTCAGATGCATCGGTGCGGGCATTGAAAGGCCCGGGCCGTCCGGTCAACCCGGAAGATCGCCGGATGGCAGTGTTAGCCGGATTGGGGGCTGTTGATTGGGTTGTTTCCTTTACCGAAGAAACGCCGCAACGCTTAATTAGCGAAATTCTGCCCACGCTGCTGGTAAAAGGTGGCGATTACAAACCGGAAGAAATTGCTGGCGGTAAAGAAGTGATTGCCGCTGGTGGAGAGGTGCGGGTGCTGAATTTTGAAGATGGTTGTTCCACCACCGAAATTATTGAATCTATCCGCGGTGGACGTGGGTAAGCACTTTTCCAAGTAGTGTCATAAAAAAGTCTCATAAAAAAGCGCCAGAAAATGGCGCTTTTTTTATACGTCCTACCTGACGTCGTATTCATTATTGAATACGACGGTCAGCGTATTATTTACTGTTCATCAAGCCGACATTGATATCGATGATGTCTTGCTCATTGAGCGAACCAACGGCCTGTTTAAGCTGGATCTGATTCAAGATGTAATCATAGCGGGCATTAGCCAGCTGGCGGTTAGCATCGTAAAGGCGACGGGTGGAATCTAATACGTCAACAATCGTACGTGTCCCGACATCAAATCCGGCTTCTGTTGCTTCCAGTGCGGACTGGGCAGAAATCACGGATTGCTGATAAGCACGCACAGAACCGATAGATGCATTGATATTGTTATAGAACGCACGGACATCTTTTACGACGCTACGGTATGATCCTTCCAGATTTTCACTGGCCGAAATGTAGTTGAACTGCGCTTGTTTCACTTCTGAGGTTGTTCTGCCACCGGTATAAACAGGCAGGTTCAGATTGATACCCGCGGTGATAGTACCATCATCATTGAACTGGTTTAACTCGTTGTAGCTGTAGCCGGCATCAAACGACAGGGTCGGCAGATGGCCGGATTCCGCCAGTGAAATACTATCACGCGCAATATCTTGTGAAATGCGCGCGGTTAACAGCGTCAGGTTTTCGTTCTCGGCATCTTTGACCAGATCCAGCACGCCGGTTTGCGGGGCACTGGTGGAGAAACGTGCGGTATCCAGGATGTTGATCTCTTTATGTTCCTGGCCGGTTATTTCACGTAGTTCTTCATAGCTGTTAGTCAGCGCATTTTCTTTGATGATTTCATCGGCTAGCACATTGTCGTATTGCGCCTGAGCATCATGCACGTCGGTGATCGCAGATAAACCGACTTCAAAGCGTTGTTTGGTTTGTTCCAACTGGCGGCCAACAGCCGCTTTTTCTGCGCGGATAAACTCCAGATCATCCATCCGTTTAAGGACATCAAAGTAGGAGCTTACAACACGCAGAATCAAATTTTGTTGCGATGCTGCATAGGTTGAATCGCTCTGGCGAGCAACCTTTTCGGCGATGTCTAAGTTAATCCAGCTAGAACGGTTATAGATAGATTGACTCAGGCTCAGACCGCCGTTAATCCCCTCATCATCGCCATCCAGACTGGTTACGTTATAGCCTGCAGTTAAGTTAATCTGTGGCAGTAGTGAGCTACGAGATGAGTTAATTGCCTCAAAGGCTGCATCTTTATCTGCGGCAGCTCTTAACAGCTGAGGGTCGTTTTGTTTTGCTTGTTGGTAGATATCAGCGAGATCATCAGCCAGAGCTGTCTGGCTTAAAGCGCCAAGCGCAACGCTGATAATGAGCGGAAGCAATTTTTTCATGGATGCCTTTCCTGATCCTGATAATAAAAATGGTCGCAGATAATGAGTGTACCTTAAGATACCTTGCTTGAAACTGATCACACGTAGTTTTATGCATTATTTAGCTTAATAATTAATCATATGTAATTGTAACCTCTATATTACGTTGCTTATTTGAGCACATCTTGATGGTAATTCACCCTGTAATTGGTACGGACTTAAAAGAAATTATAATTTTTATCAAAAAAGTTGAATTTGATCATTGCTGCAGACCCTTTTGAATGGAAAAATACGGCTAAATGGAGATCACGCATGAGTAAGAAGATGCCTGCGGGCCTTGATGGTATTGTGTATGGCAAGGAAGATGTCGATGTTTTGTCGACTGAAATGTTATATCAAGGCTTTTTTAGGATGGTAAAGTACCGCTTCCGTCACCGGCTATTTGCCGGCGGCTGGAGCAAGACGCTGGATCGTGAAATGTTTGAACGCGGACATGCAGCGGCTTTGCTTCCCTATGATCCCATCTTGGATAAAGTGGTACTGGTTGAGCAGTTCAGGGTTGGTGCGATGGCGGCAGATTGCACTCCCTGGCAGCTGGAAATTGTGGCTGGTATTATTGAACCTGACGAATCAGCCCAGGACGTGGTGTGTCGTGAAGCGGTCGAAGAGGCAGGCCTGACGGTGACGGATTTAGATAAAGTCACCCGTTACCTCTCCAGTTCCGGTGGTTGTTCTGAGGTGCTGGATGTGTTTGTTGGTTGTATTGATAGTACCGGGGCACAGGGCATTCATGGTCTCGAAGAAGAAGGCGAAGATATTCGGGTGCATGTTGTGACACGTCAACAGGCGTACCAGTGGGTCGAATCGGGTAAAATAGAGAATGCGGCTTCGATCATTGCGCTACAATGGTTGCAGTTAAACTATTCTCGATTACAAACTCAGTGGTCTAAGGACACCGATTGAATAAAAGATACACCGTTGATCTTGCTGGTCTCATGCGATTATATGAAACCAACTATGCGAAGTTGCTTCCATTACTGCCAAAAAATGATGCGGTAGGAGATGAGTGCGTATATCAGGTTTTTGAGCATGAATATAGACTGAAAATTATTGAGTCAACCCGTTATACAACGGTGGTAAGTTTATGGCAGCACAACACTGGTGATGTAGCAGAATACTTAATCCCCCAACTCACTGTGCGGTTGTACCACGATGCCAGAGTGGCAGAAGTGTGTCGCGCCCAGCAGATTTCGAGACTTAAGCCAAGGTATGATTATCCGAATTTGCGGATGTACCAAAAAGATGAGAAGCATCAGGTCAATCGCTTTTTGGGGGATTGGTTGGCATATTGCCTGAAAAATGGGATCAGTAAACAGTCGGTTTGTTAAACCGCGACAGAAGTATGCTGAGCTAATTAGATTTGAATTAAACAGACAAGGTTTTTAACGTTTTGCAGACGTACTCGCTGCCACAAACGAACCCGGATAGTGTGGCTCTACTCCAGATCACCGACACCCATCTATTTGCTGATGAAGCAGGTAGCTTGTTGGGAGTGGTGACTAAAGATAGTTTTGATGCAGTATTGGATGCTGTAGACGCGGCTGCACGCCCGTTTGATGCGATTGTGGCAACCGGGGACATTTCACAAGACCACAGTCAAGTTTCTTATCAGCATTTTGCTGGCGGTATTGCACGATGGTCACAGCCGTGCTTCTGGTTACCGGGTAATCATGATTTTCAGCCCAGCATGCAGTCAGTGCTGCCATCGGCGCAAATCAAGTCATGCGAGCAAGTGCTGGCAGGTGATTACTGGCAGGTGATTTTGCTTGATAGCCAAGTGCCAGGCGTTCCCCACGGCGAGTTGAGCGAAGCGCAGATTATGATGCTGGATCAGGCTCTGGCAGCGTATCCTGAGCGCCATGCGTTGGTATTATTGCATCACCATCCATTGGATGCTGGCAGTACCTGGCTGGATCAGCATCAGCTGCATAATAGTGATGCCTTCTGGCAGGTGATTGGCAAATATCCTAAGGTCAGTACCATACTGTGTGGCCATATTCATCAGGAATTAGATCTGACTTATCGCGGGGTTCGGGTGCTCGCCACGCCATCGACGTGCATCCAGTTTCTGCCTGATTCCAGTGATTTTGCCCTGGATAAAATCACCCCGGGTTGGCGTCACCTTGAATTAACCCGTGACGGACAGTTACATACTGCGGTATCGCGTTTGCAGGGCAGTGGCTTTACTCCCGACTTTGAGGCAGTAGGTTATTAAATGAAGCCTCTGCTACTTTATATTCATGGGTTTAACAGTTCACCGCAGTCACTGAAAGCCAGAGTGATGGCCGATTACTGCCAGCAACATCGGCCTGACATTTGCGTCGTGATCCCGCAACTGCCGTGCTATCCGGCCCAAGCAGCAATGTTCATTGACGAATTAGTGAGTGAGCTGAAACAAGAATACAAAATTGGGCTGGTGGGCAGTTCGCTGGGGGGGTATTTCTCAACGTGGCTGAGTAGCCGTTATCAATTCCCCGCCGTTTTGGTGAATCCTGCAGTGAAGCCTTATGAGCTGCTGGTTGACTACCTAGGAGAGCAAGCCAACCCTTATACTCATGAGAAATACTGGCTTGAGCCTCATCATATGGATGAATTAAAAGCCATGGATGTTCAGCAAATCCCTCATCCTGAGTTACTCTGGTTATTACAGCAAATGGGCGATGAAGTGCTGGACTATCGCCAGGCTGTGACAAAATATGCCGCCTGTAAACAGACGTTGGAGCCTGATGGCGACCATAGTTTTGTTGATTTTGACCGCTTTCCTGCCGACATTATTCAATTCCTTGGGTTGTGATCAGACCCCATAGGTGTAACCTGCTACTTATTTAAGGTTATAACCGGACATTTAGGGCATAACCCGGCTATTAAGGCTATAACCTACTCACAATTGTGGGTAATACCGTAGACCTCAGCTTGACAACCGGGCTGGGGTTACTGACTATTGTTGCAAAAATTTCAAGTAACCTATCCGTGATATGACAGATAAAAGCTATAACGCCGGAGCCATTGAGGTTCTGAATGGCCTTGAGCCAGTACAACGCCGTCCCGGCATGTATACCGATACGGTACGACCAAATCATCTGGGTCAGGAAGTCATTGATAACAGTGTCGATGAGGCACTGGCTGGCCACGCCCGTAAAGTCGAAGTTATCCTTCATGCTGATCAGTCGTTGGAAGTGATCGATGATGGCCGCGGTATGCCCGTAGATATTCACCCTGTCGAAGGTGTATCCGGGGTCGAGCTTATCTTATGTAAACTCCATGCCGGCGGTAAATTTTCGGGTGACAGTTATCAGTTTTCTGGTGGCTTGCACGGGGTGGGGATCTCAGTGGTTAATGCCCTGTCTACTCGCGTTGAAGTGTCAGTAAAGCGTGACGGACAGATTTATGAAATCGCTTTTGAACATGGCGATAAAGTCTCCGAGCTGGAAGTGGTCGGTACCTGTGGCCGTCGTGCCAAAGGAACCCGCGTTCACTTCTGGCCGGATTCTAAATACTTCGACAGTGCTAAATTTTCTGTTACCCGGTTGAAAAGTGTTCTTAAGGCGAAGGCGGTACTTTGCCCGGGACTTGAGATTGTCTTTACCGATAAAGTGAACAGCGAAACCATTCGCTGGTGTTACGAAGACGGCCTGAAAGATTATCTGGCCGAAGGGGTTAAAGGTTATACCTTGCTGCCGGAAGAGCCGTTTACCGGTGCCTTCTCTGGCCAGACAGAAGCCGCGGACTGGGCACTGCTCTGGCTGCCGGAGGGTGGCGAACTCATTACCGAGAGTTATGTTAACCTCATTCCGACCGCTCAGGGCGGTACCCATGTTAATGGCCTGCGTCAGGGCTTGCTCGATGCGATGCGTGAGTTCTGTGAATTCCGTAACTTGCTGCCGCGTGGCGTGAAGCTGACGGCTGATGATATCTGGGATCGTTGTGCGTACGTACTGTCAGTGAAAATGCAGGATCCGCAATTTGCGGGTCAGACCAAAGAGCGCCTGTCGTCCCGCCAGTGTGCCGCTTTCGTCTCTGGTGTCATTAAAGATGCTTTCAGCCTGTGGCTGAATGAACGGCCGCAACTTGCCGAACAGCTGGCGGAAGTGTGTATTGCCAATGCGCATCGCCGAATGCGTGCCAGTAAGAAGGTGGTACGTAAAAAAATCGCCTCCGGCCCGGCACTGCCAGGTAAGTTAGCGGACTGTTCGCAGCAGGATCTTAACCGGACTGAGCTTTTCTTAGTCGAAGGTGACTCGGCGGGCGGTTCCGCCAAACAGGCGCGGGATCGGATGTTCCAGGCCATTATGCCGCTGCGCGGTAAGATCCTGAATACCTGGGAGGTGTCTGCCGATCAGGTACTGGCATCACAAGAAGTCCATGATATTTCAGTGGCGCTGGGCATTGATCCGGATAGTGATGATCTGAGTGGCTTACGTTACGGTAAAATCTGCGTCCTTGCCGATGCGGACTCCGATGGTCTGCATATTGCCACCTTGCTGTGCGCATTATTTATGAAACACTTCCAGTCCTTGGTTCGTGCAGGCCACGTCTATATTGCCATGCCTCCGCTGTATCGTATCGATTTAGCCAAAGAAGTGTACTACGCGCTTGATGAAGCGGAAAAAAATGGCATCTTAGAGCGACTCAGCAGCAAACGTGGCAAAGTGAACGTCCAGCGATTTAAAGGTCTGGGCGAGATGAACCCGTTGCAGCTGCGTGAAACCACGATGGATCCCAATACGCGCCGTCTGGTTCAGCTGACCATTGATGATGATCAGCAGACCAATGAAATGATGGACATGTTACTCGGTAAGAAACGCGCCGAAGATCGCCGTCACTGGTTGCAAGATAAAGGCGATATGGCTGAAGTCTGATGCAATTAGGCGAGGTGCGAATTACGTATCTGCTATATACCCAACATGCACAAGATTGAGTTTGATCGCTGTTTGCCTGAGCAAGCAGCGATTAACAACGAAAATATTAAACGGATTACCCTACCATGACTGATGTCTCAATGGATGGCGTTGAACAGCTTCCGTTACGGAAGTTTACCGAAGACGCCTATTTGAATTACTCCATGTACGTAATCATGGATCGAGCCTTACCCTTTATTGGTGATGGTCTTAAGCCGGTACAGCGCCGTATTATCTACGCGATGTCAGAGCTGGGCCTGTCAGCGACGGCAAAATACAAGAAATCAGCACGTACCGTTGGTGATGTGCTGGGTAAATACCATCCCCATGGTGATTCTGCCTGCTATGAAGCGATGGTGCTGATGGCGCAGCCTTTTTCCTACCGCTACCCGTTAGTCGACGGCCAAGGAAACTGGGGTGCTCCCGATGATCCGAAGTCATTCGCGGCAATGCGTTATACCGAATCCCGCCTGTCACGTTTCTCTGAAGTCCTGCTGAGTGAACTGGGCCAGGGAACCGCAGACTGGGTGCCGAATTTTGATGGCACCATGAATGAGCCGAAAATGCTGCCGGCACGCTTACCGCATATTTTGCTGAACGGTATTACCGGTATTGCGGTGGGAATGGCAACCGATATTCCGCCGCATAATGCCCGTGAAGTCGCAGGTGCTGCCGTGCACTTGATCGAGAATCCGAAGGCGGATCTCGATGACATCATGGAATTTGTCAAAGGCCCGGATTACCCAACCGAAGCCGAAATCATTACGTCAAAAAGTGACCTGAAGAAAGTCTATCGTACCGGCAAGGGCAGCATTAAGATGCGTGCGGTATGGCATAAAGAGAATGGCGACATCGTTATTTCTTCTTTGCCCCACCAGGTATCCGGTGCCAAATTGCTCGAACAGATCGCCAATCAGATGCGGGCGAAGAAGCTGCCAATGGTCGACGATTTGCGTGATGAATCTGATCATGAAAACCCAACCCGTATCGTCATTGTTCCTCGCTCTAATCGTATTGATTGCGAGCAATTGATGAATCATCTGTTTGTCTCGACCGATTTGGAAAAGAGTTTCCGGGTTAACCTGAACATGCTGGGGCTTGATGGGCGTCCGCAAGTCAAAGGGTTGCTGGAAATTATCAACGAATGGCTGGTATATCGTCGTACTACGGTACGTCGTCGCTTGCAGTACCGTCTGGATAAGGTGATTGCACGCTTACATATTCTTGAAGGTTTATTGGCGGCCTATCTCAACATCGACGAAGTGATTGAGATCATCCGCACCGAAGAAAATCCGAAAGCCGAGCTGATGTCGCGCTTTGAATTGAGTGTGATTCAGGCTGAAGCCATTCTTGAAATCAAACTGCGTCAACTGGCGAAGCTTGAAGAGATCAAGATCCGCGGCGAACAAGATGAACTGGCGCAAGAGCGTGAGTACCTGGAAAAACTGCTGGGCTCTGAGCGTCGCCTGAACACGCTGATTAAGAAAGAAATCTTAGCTGATGCTGAGAAATATGGCGATGATCGCCGTTCGCCGCTCGTTGAGCGTGAAGAAGCCAAAGCCCTGACTGAACGTGACCTGATCCCAAGTGAAGCCATCACGGTTGTGTTGTCTGAAAAAGGCTGGATCCGTCACGCTAAAGGCCATGATGTTGACCCAAGCAGCTTGAGTTATAAGTCCGGTGATAATTATCTCGCCCATGCGCGTGGTAAAAGTAACTTGCCGGCTATCCTGATCGGTTCGGATGGTCGCAGTTATGCGCTTGAATCGCACAGCTTGCCTTCTGCGCGTAGTCAGGGAGAGCCGGTAACGGGACGCCTGAACTTAACGCCTGGCACGACTATGCGTCAGGTATTAATGGCTGAAGATGAGCAGATGTGGTTAATGGGCTCTGATGCGGGATATGGTTTCATCTGTAAGAGCACGGATATGGTATCGAAAAATAAGAGCGGTAAAGCGCTGTTAACGGTACCTGAAAACTCTGCGGTGATGCCGCCCCAGCCAATTTTTGATCTAAATAATGATGAAATTTTGGCGATCACCAATGAAGGGCGAATGTTGTTGTTCCCGATTAAAGATTTACCGCAACTAGGTAAAGGCAAGGGGAATAAGATTATCAACATACCGGCAGCCCGCTCTAAATCTCGAGAGGAGTTCTTGTCGCAATTAGTCGTATTGCCACAAGGATGCCAGGTGACGTTGCATGCCGGTAAGCGCAAGCTTGGCTTGAAACAGACAGATCTTGATAACTTCCGCGGCGAGCGCGGACGCCGGGGGACGATGTTGCCGCGTGGTCTTCAGCGAGTGACCCGACTGGAAGTGACATCGAATGAGCAACCGTCAGGTAATACTGAATAATTCCAATCAGGAGAGGTGTTCCTGTTGGGATAACCGGACGTTCAGAAAGTAAGTGTATTTGACAGGCCCTCCTCAACGGAGGGTTTGTTGTTTCTGCCGATTGGTTTCATCGGTTCAGGATTGTGAGAGCCACGCAATTTACCTTCAATATATCCACATAATTGATGTAATTTCTCTTTGCCTGAGTATACTAGCGAACGCTTGTACGCTGAGGAGAGCTCCATGATATTTATATTGCGCGTTGTAGCAGTCGCAATCTTTGCTGTATTCATGTTTGTTTTTGGTTGTGGCTACTGCTTATTAAGCCCGCGCAATCCGAAAAACGTTTATACCGTTGGCCGTCTTTTTTGCAAGATGTCACGCATCTTGGGAATGAAGCTGGAACTCCGTTTCGCCGAAGGGGCTGAAGATGTAGGAGCCAGCATTTATGTTGCTAACCACCAGAATTCCTATGATCTGTTTACGGTCTCTGGTGCCATCATGCCACGTACTGTGACGGTCGGGAAAAAAAGCCTGGTTTGGATGCCGCTGTTTGGACAGCTTTACTGGATCACGGGCAACATTTTGATTGACCGTGCAAACCGGAGCCGGGCGGTGGGAACCATCGGCCAGATCGTAGAGAAGATCAAGCAACTGCAGGTCTCGGTATGGATGTTTCCTGAAGGTACTCGTTCCCGTGGCCGTGGTTTGCTGCCATTTAAAACTGGTGCATTTCATGCCGCGATTGGTGCCGGTGTACCTGTGGTGCCGATTGTTTGTAGTTCGACAGAAAATGTAAAAATGAACCGTTGGGATAATGGCGTGGTGATCGTTGAAGTGTTGCCGCCAGTATCAACCGAAGGGCTATCGAAAGAAGACGTGCGCGAACTGTCGAATAAATGTCGTACAATGATGGAAGATAAACTCGCTGAATTGAATGCCGAAGTCGCAAGGCGTTCAGCATAAAATCAGCTTGTGATAGTAGAATTACATGCACTAATGGGCACGATGGATTGATCTGTTATTAAACGTGCCGCTGTAAAACAAGGACATGTTCATGGCATGTCCTTTTTATTTTTTATATTGTGTAGAAGATAGATAAGTAATGATTGAAGAGCTGGTTGTATTAGTCGATCCGCACGGTCAGGTGCAAGGCGTGCAGGAAAAAATGCAAGCGCATCGTGAAGGGGCACTGCATTTGGCTTTTTCTGTTTTGTTGTATCGTGAAACGGTACAGGGAAGAGAATTTTTAATGCACCAGCGTGCGTTGGGTAAATATCACAGCGGTGGTTTGTGGACCAATACATGTTGTTCACACCCAAGACAGAACGAAACGATAGAGCAAGCGGGATTACGCCGTCTAGAGGAAGAAATGGGTATTACCGGTATTACCCAGTTGCATGATATTGCGAGCTTTGTCTATCGCGCAGAGCTGGATAACCAGTTGATAGAGCACGAGCTTGACCATGTATTGGTCGCCAGCATTAAAACAATCGAGGTGGCGCCAAACCTGAATGAAGTGATGGCTTATCGCTGGTGGTCGCAATCAGAATTAGAGCAGGCATTAACGATGGATCCTGAGCAATTTACGGCCTGGTTTCCACAGGTGCTAAAGCATGTTATTCATCATTAATTGGTTTGAGATGAAGATAAAAAAAGCTGCCAGAGGCAGCTTTTTTTGGATCTGAACCGGGTTACTTGCGTACAGCAATAGCCTCGATTTCGATCTTTACGTCTTTAGGCAGGCGTGCCACTTCAACACATGAACGTGCCGGGTAAGGGGCGTTATGTTCATCGAAGAACTTACCATATACTTCATTTACGGTTGCAAAGTCATTGAGATCTTTTACAAAAACGGTCATTTTAACGATGTCAGCAACTTTCAGGCCTGAAGACTCAACAACCGCTTTTACATTGTCCAGTGACTGACGAGCTTGCTCTGCGATAGCTTCAGCGACTTCACCTGTAACCGGGTTCACTGGGATCTGGCCGGAAGTCAACACCATGTTACCGAGATCAACGCCTTGAACATAAGGGCCGATAGCCGCTGGAGCCTGATCAGTATGTAGAACTTGAGTCATTGATTATCCTTATTAAGTCATTCACAACGTGGGTAGTCATGCCAGTCGTTAATACTGGCGTCCTAGTTTGCAGCGCAACGGCTTTCAGGTCAAAGGGTTTGATGCCGCTGTGTTATGGCATATATCAAAGAGAAAAGTGTGATGGTCAAGGGGCTGATACCCAATTAAACGGGGATACCGAGCCGTGCTTTGACGACTTTTTCGCACTCTTCAATACGGCTGATATCTTTAGGAGCAACCATTACCGTATCATTTCCGCCGACAGTCCCTAAAATCTCATCATGTGGCTGGATATCGATAAGACGGGCGACCAGTTGTGCGCCGCCGGGGTGGGTTTTTACCACCACAACCAGCTGATTATGGGTAATGAATTCAATTTGTGATGCAATGGATGAGCTAACCTGTACGGGTTCATTTTCCACCGTCAGGCAATACACTTTTTTGCCGTAGGCATTAGGAACCTTCGCCACCCCAAGTCGAGAGAGCAGGCGTGATACTGTTGACTGGCTGACATCGTCGTAACCGAGCGCAATGAGTCGGTGGCGAATATCATCCTGGGTGGTAAAGCTTTGCTGTTGCAGTAGGCGTTTACACGCAGTCATGATGCTTTCATCAACTGCCGCCGCATCTATCGCACCGTGTATATCGTATCCATTCACGGGCAACTCCTTATTATTGGGTACAAAGATCGTATCATTATTGTTTTATGGCCCAGCAATTATGCAAGTGTTGCATAATCCTGCATAAGGATAATAACAGTAACTTTAACGGGGTAATTTGACCCTTGTCACCAAACAATAATCTGGCAGCATTAGCAAAAACAAGAATTATATCCCATTTAATTTGTGAGACTTTTATTGTTGTTTTTATAACGGCTTATTATGGACTTTGACGGGATTGCCTGAGCCACCTGGGGTTCAGGCTGACGAGCTTGTTGCTGGTTTAACTGATTGACATAAGAGGAAACTTGTACGTTAGCGAGATCAGGCATGGCATAAGACGTATCGATACCAAGTTGTTTGAGCCAGTCAAAAATTAAGGTCGCAGGGACAAATTGGCTATAGCGCTCGGCAGGGCGCAAGTTCGTGAGATCTTCCGGGTTATGCACGATCGCCACCGTAATGCCAACGATTTCGCCGCTTTCATTGAATACGGGCCCGCCGCTCATTCCGGACATTACCGGGGCATCGCTGAGTGAATAAAGACAGTCGGTATTGGTATCAATAACATCCTGCAGGTATTTCCCTTCACCTTTGATGCTGCCACCCAGTAAAGAGTGTCCTTCGTGGGTGACCTTCTGGTCGGGATAGATCAGCCCCCAGTCAGGTACATGCTGAGAAGAAGTGCGTATTAAGGACAAATCACAGTACGGGTGGTGAATGACATCAAGATCCCATGACAAGCGGGCAACGTGCTTGGCGGTAATCTGATAGCTATCGTTGATAGGTACGGATGAGCCAAATCCGCCCAGTAATATGGGCACCCCAATGACCACTAATTGATTAGCATTATTGGCGGGCGTGCGGCTGATCGGGCCATTGGTCGTGACACAGCCGGTAACTGCCGCCGCAAGGAATATGGCGGCCATCATGCGTGCAGTCAATGTATACAAGGAAAAAACAATAAATAACTTCATGCTACAGTCCTTTGAAAAGACTTGGTTCAGCGTTGCTGCGATAGGGGCTGAATCAGGTTTTATAAGAGTTAATTCAAAGGTAGGAGTTGCTGCCTGAAGGGGAGTGTCTCGGATGTGAGAAAAAAGCCAGCTCAATAATGGGCTGGCTTTTTTATTATGAACCGGCTTTAAGCCTTATGTGCGGTGCGACGGCTCTTTAGTTACGCTCGGTGACAATTTCGCGTGAGAAGACTTTCTCGCAGTATTTACACTTGAGTTGTACATCTTCTTTCTTCGCGGTGACACTAAAACTGCTGTCAACAGGCTCATTATGGGTAATACAGTTGCTATTCGGGCACTTGAAAATCGCATTAACGAACTCTGGGAGCGACAGTGTCAGCTTCTTAACCACCTCATAATTTTCAATCTGATTAACGGTTGCGTTAGGCGCATACAAGGCAAGCTGGTTAGCCTGGTCTTCACTGAGGAGGATGTTTTCAATCTTGATCAGATCCTTGGCTCCCAATGCTGATGACGGCAGGTTAAGACCGACAGTCACACGCTGGTTGGTTTTGTGCATCTGGAACAGTTTCAGTACTTTGATCCCCACGTTAGCGGGAATATGGTCGATAACAGAACCGTTTTTAATTGCTTCAACTTGTAGTTGAGTTTCCTTAGTCATTGCTGTCATCTCCTGCTTAAAGTTGTTCGTTCAGTACAAGTGCCAGTAGTGCTTCACGTGCGTAAACACCGTTTTCTGCTTGCTGGAAGTAGTAAGCGTGCTTGGTTTTATCTACGTCGACGGTAATTTCATCGACACGTGGTAATGGGTGCAATACCTTCAGGTTGTCGCGTGCTTCAGCCAGCATAGGGGCCGTCAGGATGTATGCGGCCTTCATGTGCGCGTACTCTGATTCGTCAAACCGTTCTTTCTGAACGCGAGTCATATACAGAACATCCAGCTGAGGGAGCACCTCTTCCATGGTGGCGTGAAGGCTGTAGTTGATACCTGCCTGGTCTAATTCTTCGCAAATATAATCTGGCATGGCCAAGATTTCTGGTGCAACGAAGAAGAAGTTGATGTTGCTAAACTTCGATAGCGCTTGGGTCAGTGAATGGACTGTGCGGCCATATTTCAAATCCCCCACAAATGCTACGTTAAGGTTATCAAGACGACCTTGGGTTTCGAAGATAGAGAACAGATCCAGCAGCGTTTGGGTCGGGTGTTGGTTAGAACCGTCGCCGCCGTTGATAACCGGTACGCCGTTAGAGAATTCAGAGGCCAGACGTGCGGCACCTTCTTGCGGGTGGCGCATGACAAAAGCATCCACGTAAGAAGAAATGACTTGCACTGAGTCAGCCAGTGTTTCGCCTTTTTTTGCCAGGGATGTGTTACCACCGTTATCAAAGCCGATAACGGTTCCCCCCAGGCGCTGTACTGCGGTTTCGAAAGAGAGGCGAGTCCGTGTTGATGGCTCAAAGAAACAGCTCGCCACGACTTTATTTTTAAGTAGTTCTGGATTTGGCTCTGCTTTTAACTTTCCAGCAGTTTCAACAATAAGTTCAAGTTCACTTCGGTTTAATTCCGGAATGGAGATGATGTGTTTTTGAAACAACGAGTTCGCCATGGCTTCTCTTCCCTATAATAGATAACTGATAGAAATGTTTTTAAACCCTTTCTGGTGCCCTTTTAATCCAATGTATTCATCGAATGTAATTTCTGCCAGATAAACGTTTAAAGTTGTCGGCTTTCACGCAAAAAGCAGACAAAAAAAAGCCCCCTTGAAAAAGGAGGCTTTTTTTAAAATCGGAAAAACAGAAAAATAAAACCACCGCCGATTTTCGACGATTGTGAGTCAAGTTGTGCTTAACTGCCTGGTTCATTTTTTAACTCTGTTTTGACAAATTGCGAAGGATTATACGCCCATTTCCTGTGAGCGCAAGCGTTTGCCTGAAGTATTCATTTTGTGGGATTTTATGCAAGCGTGAGTTTTCCCTGTAAATGGGATTTTTGGCTTTAAGGCTTTGAAAATAAAGATTAATCACAGTAGTGGTGTGGTTTTCATTGTGGCAATAAATGCAAATGCCACCCCGAAGGATGGCATTAATTATAAGAGCTTTAAGGGGTTCTACGTCGAATCTTTAAAACTCAAGAGAGTCGATTACTGACCCAGTGTTGCTACCATGATTGCTTTGATAGTGTGCATACGGTTTTCAGCTTCGTCGAATACGATAGAGTGCTTAGATTCAACTACTTCATCCGTTACTTCAACGCCGTCTTTAAGCATTGGGTATTCTTGAGCAAGCTCTTTACCAACAACAGTGTCTTCACCGTGGAAAGCTGGCAGGCAGTGCATGAATTTCACATGTGGGTTGCCGGTTGCTTTTAGCATGTCCATGTTGACTTGGTAAGGCATCATTAGGTTGATACGCTCAGCCCATGCTTCTTTCGCTTCACCCATTGATACCCATACGTCAGTGTATAGGAAATCACAACCTTGAACGCCTTCTTGAACGTCTTCAGTCATGGTGATTTTCGCACCCGTTTCTTCTGCAATTTCCTGACACTGGGCAACTAGCTCAGCTTCAGGCCAGAATGCTTTAGGAGCAACCAGACGGATGTCCATACCCATTTTCGCAGCACCAACCATTAGGGAGTTACCCATATTGTTGCGTGCATCGCCCAGGTAAGCGAAAGTCATTTCATGCAGTTGCTTGCCACGGCCGTGCTCTTGCATAGTCAGGAAGTCAGCCAGGATTTGAGTCGGGTGGAACTCGTCAGTCAGGCCATTCCATACTGGAACACCAGCGTAAGCGCCAAGATCTTCAACGATTTCCTGGCCAAAGCCACGGTATTCAATGCCATCGTACATACGGCCAAGAACGCGTGCGGTATCTTTCATTGACTCTTTGTAACCGATTTGAGAACCCGATGGGCCCAAGTAAGTTACGTTAGCGCCTTGGTCATATGCAGCAACTTCAAATGCACAACGAGTACGCGTTGACGCTTTTTCAAAGATCAGCGCAATGTTCTTACCAGTCAGGCGAGGCTGCTCGTAACCGTTGTACTTCGCTTTTTTAAGCTCAGCGGCTAGTTCTAGCATGTGCTGAATTTCACGTGGAGTGAAGTCTAGTAATTTTAGGAAGTTACGGTTGCGAAGGTTAAAAGCCATGATGTTTTCCTCTTAATAATCGGTATCTCTCTGGCCGACGCACGGTCTTTGTTATGACGATGCGAAGTGTCGGCCTTCAATATATATTGTTTATCGTATTATTGGGTTGTTGTGAATAACTATTCTGTTATTCTGAGATAATATTTGTGCCAGCTTCACCTTTAAGGATGCGTAACCCCGCTTCCAGTGAGCCAATACCAACTAACTTGCCGCCTTGTTTGATGAACTCGCAAGAGGCATCAATTTTCGGACCCATAGAGCCCGCATCAAATTCGTATTGCGCTAATTCGCTCGGGGTTGTGTTACGCAGTGCTTTTTGCGTTGGTTTACCCCAGTCGAGGAATACAGCATCTGCATCGGTCAGGATTAACAGTGCGTCGGCATTAAGTTGTTTCGCTAAGAAGGCTGCTGACATGTCTTTGTCAATCACCGCTTCTACACCAACAAGCTTGCCATTTTCTTTCTTCACCGGGATGCCGCCGCCGCCAGTACAGATCACCAGGTGCTCTTGTTTGATCAGGGTCGTAATAGCGTCATCTTCAATAATGCCGATAGGCTGTGGGCTCGGTACGACACGACGGAAGTACTGGCCATCTGCTTTTATTGTCCAGTGGTATTTTTCTGCCAGTTCACGGGCTTCTGTTTCATTGTAAACAGGGCCGATAGGCTTGGTTGGGTCAGCAAAAGCGGGATCGTTTGGATCAACGCTCATTTGCGTAAGCATGCAAGATACGTTCTGCTCTGGCAGAATGTTCTTCAGTTCTTGCATTAAGATGTAACCGATCATGCCTTGGGTTTGTGAACCCAGTACATCAAGTGGGTATGGACTTACTTTTTTGTATTCCAACCCTTGTAGTGCCAGTAAGCCAACTTGCGGGCCATTACCGTGTACCAACACGACGTTATATTCTTTCGCGATTTC
Source organism: Photobacterium sp. (assembly GCF_033720175.1). GTDB lineage: Bacteria > Pseudomonadota > Gammaproteobacteria > Enterobacterales > Vibrionaceae > Photobacterium. The sequence continues at coordinate 26,603 of NZ_JAWWDA010000012.1, read as the reverse complement.
AGCGATGGTTTTTGCTGCCGTAGCAATGTTCTGGCGCTGGATATCTGCTTCTAGTGGCTCGCCGCGACGTAATAGGGCATTACCACCAAGTGCAACAACAACAGTTTGCTTGGTCATGGGATCGTCTCTCTTGGTTTTGTTTCTTATTGGCCGATATGCGTTGATACCGGCCATATTGTGTGGTGTCAGGTATTAGCCGTTAGACTTAAATACCATCACGTTCGATTGGGCAGCTCATGCAGCGAGCACCACCACGACCACGGCCTAGTTGATCTCCTGGAATTGAAAGTACCTCGATTCCGGCTTTATCATATTTTTCATTGGTGTAAGTGTTGCATTCATAGCCAATAACCACGCCAGGCTTCACAGTCAGAACGTTGTTCGCATCGTTCCACTGCTCACGTTCAGCTTCGAAGCTGTCGCCACCAGTCGTGATAAGGTTCAATTGACCTACACCCAGCGCTTTTTCGATTGCATTAACGAAGTAACCTTCTTCTTTAACACTTACTTTGCCAGACTCGTCACCTGTCAGGCTCCAGCATTGAACGTCTTTACGTACAACCTCAGGGTAAACAGAGAAAGTGTCTTCACGCATGTGTGTCATTACAGTATCTAAGTGCATGCAAGAGCGGTGCTTAGGAAGCTGCATAGCAATAACTTGCTTCGCTTCGCCGTGCTTGAACAAGCTAGAAGCCAGCTGTTCAACACCTTGTGGCGTTGTGCGCTCAGACATACCGATAAGTACAGCGCCTTTACCGATAACCAGTACGTCGCCGCCTTCGATAGTCGAGTTGTCGTAGATTTTCTCTTCGTCACCGAAGTACTTGATGAAGTCTTGACCGGCGAAGGTTGGGTGCCAGCGATAAATTGCGCGAACATGGTTTGTTTCACGCTGACGAGCTGGTTTTGCCATTGGGTTGATAGAGACACCGCCGTATACCCAGCAAGAGGTATCACGGGTAAATAGGTGGTTTGGCAATGGTTCAATGATGAAGTCATTAGGCTCGTGGATAGCCTGCATCATTGATGATGACTGAACAGGCAGCTCAGCATAGCTTAGACCGCCAAGTAGGATTGAAGCGAGCTCTTGGTTTGACAGGTCAGCTAGGAAGCAGCGAACATCATTGGCGAAAGCCGGACCGAAACGGTGGTCAGAGATTTGAGTGTTAAGAAGCCATTCTTTCGCTTCAGGTACAGCCAGCGTATCTGCTAGAAGGTCACCAAGAAGCATAACTTCTACACCTTGCTCGCGAAGCGTATTTGCGAATACATCATGTTCTTCGCCTGCACGCTCAACGGCTAATACATCATCAAATAATAACTCGTGGCAGTTAGAAGGTGTTAGGTGCGTTAGCGCACGCTCTGGACGGTGGATAAGAACGCGGCGTAATTGACCTACTTCAGAACCTACATAGAACTTACTCATGATCGTATCTCTCTATTTTTATGCCAACGTAATATCGTTAGCTTTATTTGTTTGTCTCGAAGAGATTAATATTTTAATTTAATTCTTCGTTTCGTTTCTGGGTTTAATTCTACTCTTAAGTTAATAGTAGTCTAAGATCCCGGTCACACTTTACTTATTAACACGACTACCTAAGGTGTCGGTTCTATTAACATTATTCATGCATCTGTAGGTAGTTTTCATTAATGGTTTTTTATGTTGGGTTATTACCTTTAAAATTACTAAACCCTATGTAAGATATTGTTTTTAATCCTTTATTTTTTATATCGTGAAATTTTATTCAAAAGGGTTCAGGTTATTGATATGTCCTGGGGTTGAACTTATGCAATTAAACTGGTTGTCTATCTAAATAAACTTAAGTTGTTAATGGAATAGTAACCAAATTTTTTCTTTTTATTTTTCATTTTACTGTTTTTGTAATTTTAATACATGTCTTTTTGATGGGTTGATTAATTGTGTGTGTGGTTATTCTCTATTATTAATTGGGTTTTATTAATGGGTTAAATAATCTTTTTATGGAGGGCTGTGATTATTTTTCATCGTATGGTTAAGAAAATTTTCATTATCATGAGGTTGAAATTAAATTAGGGATAATAATACCGAATAACTCTCAATATACAGAATTGAGAGTGAGATGAGCCCTTCAATTTAAGGGCAATATACGCAGAAGCGAAGGGCCGTTTTATGTGTCTTTGACATCAAAGCGGGTTGGCTGATTGGTTGGGTTGCCTCGAAGGCGGTAAGTGCTCTGAGGCGAGAAAAACAAGACGTGAAGAAATGATAAAACCGCCGTCCGGCGGTTTTATCAGAGGTAGAAATCTAGCCTAAGGTTAGATCATCGCACCAATACTCAGCATAGCCATGATGAGTAGAGTCAGAATACCCAGTAGCGGTGCTACCCACTTCAGCCAGCGTACATAAGGAACGCGAGCAATCGCCAGGCCACCCATAACAACAGCAGAGGTTGGGGTCATCAGGTTCACAATACCTGAAGCAGACTGGTATGCAGTCACAACCAAGTCGCGGCCCACACCTGCAAAGTCAGCTAGTGGTGCCATAATTGGCATCGTCAGTACAGCCAAACCTGAAGATGAAGGAACCAGGAAGGACAGTAAAATTTCCAACCAGTACATCACGTTGATAAATACGATGGATGACAGGCCAGTGACGGCTTGTTCGGCAGAGAACAGGATTGAATCGGTGATCATACCGCGGTCCATGATAACCACGATACCACGAGCAATACCGATGATAAGAGCAACCCCTAATAGGTCACGGGCACCGTCGATAAAGCTGGATGTTAGTTCTTCTTCACTCATTCGCGCAATTAAGCCGATGATGATCGTTGACGCTAGGAACATGCCTGAGATTTCAGCCATCCACCAACCTGCAACTGCAACACCGTAGATCATGATGCCAAAAGAAGCGGCAAAAATAGCCAGAATGATTTTACGGGTAGTGGTGAATTCCAGCATTTCACCAGACTGATTGCCTAGGAAGTGTGCTTTATTCTCTTCGTACTTGTCATAAACGATGGATTTTGTCTTATCAGCACGGACCATTTTGGCATAGCGCATCACGTAGGCGACACAGATTAACCAGCCAATCACCAGCATTCCAACGCGCAGTAAGATACCGTCAGTGAATGGGATGCCAGCTGCGTTAGCTGCAATAACCGTAGCAAACGGGTTGATGGTTGAGCCAAGCGTACCGATACCGGCACCCAGTAGAATGGTTGCCGCCGCGACAAGCGGGTCAAAACGTGCTGCCAGCATCACCGGAACGAGCAAGGTATAGAAAGGCAGTGATTCTTCGGCCATGCCATAAATTGTACCGCCAGCGGCAAATAGCGCCATCAGGATCGGTATCATCAACTCTTCGCGGCCTTGCAGGCGAGCGGTAACGCGCTCGATACCGGCATCAATAGCCCCGGTCTTGGTAACTAATCCTAAGAAACCGCCGATGACCAGGATGAAGAGTGATACATCGATTGCTGCTGCTTCATATGAGTTGTGATCATAGAAGCCATCAATCGGTGCCAGCAGAATATCGACAACACCCTGAGGATTGCTTTCTACCGCTTTATAAGTACCGGTTACAGGAACTTCTTTACCTAGTTCTTCGTTCATTACCCGGTCGTATTGACCTGCAGGCACGATCCAAGTCAGCAACGCCACAATGGCGATCAGAGCAAATAAAATGGTGTAGGCGGAAGGGAATTTAAAGTTGGCAAAAAAGCCACCTTTTTCTTCCTTGGTTACCGTTTGAGTTGTCATAATTGTCTCCTTGCACCCTATGCCTAATCTCAGCATTCAGGTGTGATCCAGCACGCCAGGTTTGGAATTTGGCGTAAAAGAGTTTGCTAAGCTATAGGCCTAGTAAAAGTGTTCTTGGATGTTAAGGGGGTTAGGCTCTGCTGTACCCTATGGGCTCGGTGATGCAGCGTAGGTGCTCTGCCTTGGAATCGGCATAGAATTTATTCATGATCATATCTCTCTTAAGTTTATACTTATCGCTCAGCAGTCTTTGCCGCCGAGTCTGTTGTTGCTTTACGCCCTGATTTTAGACTGCTACTGCCTGCGTAACCTTGGGGTTGTTCACACTTTTTCAGGGCAGCGATCCCCCTGAAAAATCACTGGCCATCAGCCTTTAGGGTATTTCTCGCCAATAACTGGGTGAATATGTTTTGATGGAGCGCTGAAAAGTAATTGTTATTATGCAGCGGCAATAATGGCGATTATGACTAAGTCTTAGGCGGCGCTCGACTTATCACTCGTTAGAATACGGTTTGGCCGCGTACTTATGCGATTTTAGGTTGTAAAACCCGTATTTTGAAGTCGTGGGGAAGTGCATAAGCTGGAATATTATTCACTTAATTTATCAATGAAAAAGTGATTAAACTGAAGTGGGAATCACACCGAACTTTGACAGGGATCAATTTTTCCCGGCCATCAGACTAACATATGGTAATTACAGTCAAACCGTGCGATATTTGCGTGAAAATTTATTCCATAGGTGGAGTTACCCCATGTCTTATGCAGAACTGATTGAAGAGCAAAAGGAAGAAACCCGCGATATTATTGCAGCTTTGCTGGAAGATGGCAGCGAACCTGAAGCTCTTTATACCATTGAGCACCACTTCTCAGCGGATACCTTTGCTGAACTGGAAGCTGCAGCAGCAGAAGCATTCAAAATGGGCTTTGAAGTGCTTGAAGCTGAAGAGCTTGAGCTAGCACCTGAAGACGGTGGCGGTAAAGTAGTGTGTTTTGATGCCGTGATGGAATCTGCACTTAACGCCGAGTTAATTGATGAGCAGGCTGAAAAGCTGATTGCGCTGGCGGAAAAGCACAACATTGATTACGACGGTTGGGGCACTTACTTCGAATCTGGTGAAGATGACGAAGATGAGCCTGAAGAAGATTAAGCCTAATCGGTAATGTAAAAAGTCGGCACAGGCCGGCTTTTTTGTTTTTGCCCCAAAAGAACAGAGAAAAGTTTTAATTCGATCACAGAGATGCGATTGAAACATTTTATTGCGCTATATCTTGCGCTTATCCGCTACATCTGCTTTTTTCCCGCCTTACTATATCGCCGTTAAAATTGGTATTAATTCCCGGAGCTAGCAATGGCAATCTCACTCAATGGTCAGTGGTTACTGACCTGTGTACAGCGTTCTTCAATTTCTGATATACCTGTTTCCTTACCCGGTGATGTCCATTCAGCCCTGCTTAACGCTGGAATTATCTCTGACCCTTACTGGGCCATTAATGAAGCAAAAGTGCAGTGGGTTAGTCAGTGTGACTGGGTTGTTTACCGAAGCTTTGAGCTGACGGCTAATGAGTTAGCCTGCAATGCAATGGATTTAGTGCTGGATAACCTTGATACCGTTGCCGAAATTCGGATCAATGGCCATACCGTTGCCGATTTCAGCAATATGTTTTTACGCCATAAAGTCGATATTTTACCTTGTTTGTTAGTGGGCACTAACCGAATTGAAATTGTGCTACACCGAGCCGATTTGGCGGCTCAGTCCCGTGCTGAAAAATTACCGTTTCCAGTGCCGTGGGCCGAAGGAAATAACCAAATCCCGCACATGAATACGATCCGTAAAACCCAGTGTCATACCGGCTGGGACTGGGGGATTTGCCTGTCGGTGATGGGGGTGTACGGGGATATAGAACTGCAACCGATCCAACATGTCCGGATCAGCCATGTCAGTACCAGGCAAAATTGGCAGGACTGGCGCTGTGAGGTTGAGGTCACCGTGCACTATGAAGCCGTGGCGACTACCGGGCTGGCATCAGTCTCCGTGACTTTTGATGCGCAAACCTATCACTTAACCTTAGATCGACAATCGAAACAGGCGACAGTGCTGTTTCGGATCGATCATCCGAAACGCTGGTGGCCGGCAGGCTATGGTAAGCAGCGTTTATATGAGTTGGAAGTCATCGCTGATGGCCATCAAATCCATAAAAAAATCGGGTTACGTAAATTAGAGTTGTGTACCGACGACGATGATACCGGGCAGAGCATGGTGTTTAAGGTCAATGGTGTGCCGATCAGTGCCAAGGGAGCGAACTGGATCCCGATGGATGCTCTGCCAAGTCGGATGAACAATCAGCGTTACCGCCAGTTACTCGAAGATGCCGTTGCTGCCAATATGAATATGCTCCGGGTCTGGGGCGGAGGCATGTATGAAAAAGATATCTTCTACCAACTTTGTGACGAACTCGGGCTGCTAGTCTGGCAAGACTTGATGTTTGCGTGTGCACTTTATCCGGCCACCTCTGATTTTATTGCCGAAGTCCAAGAGGAAGTACAGTGGCAGGTAAGGCGCCTAAAAGATCATCCCTCATTGGCATTGTGGTGTGGTGATAATGAAGTGATCGGTGCGATTGGCTGGTACCCGGAATCACGCCAGAATCGTGAAAAATATGTGGTCAACTATGATCGCCTGAACCGGGCACTGGCTGAGGTCGTGAACATTGAAGATCCTGCTCGCCGTTTCTGGGCAAGCTCTCCGTGTAATGGCGAACTTGATTTCGGCGATGCCTGGCATGATGACAGCCGCGGTGATATGCATTACTGGGATGTGTGGCATTCCGGTCAAGATCTCGACACCTACCGGAAGGTTAAGCCCCGTTTCTGCTCTGAGTTTGGTTTTCAATCGTGGCCATCATTGCCGTCGGTGCGGACATTTGTACCGGAGAAAGACTGGAACATCACTTCCCCAAGTTTTGAGTCGCATCAAAAGAGTCACCGCGGTAACTCGATAATTACTGAGATGTTTACCCGGTACTTCCGTTTTCCGATCGGCTTTGCCAATATGCTGTATTTAAGTCAGGTGCAGCAGGCTCTGGCAATAAAAACGGCCAGTGAATTCTGGCGGGCACATAAGCCGGTGAACCGAGGGATTTTATACTGGCAGCTCAATGATTGCTGGCCAGTCAGTTCGTGGTCATCACTGGAATACAGCGGTCGCTGGAAACAGCTTCATTATCATGCAAGACGTTTCTTTGCGCCTCAGCTGGCGACTTTTGTCCCTAATGATAAGGGGATCGACCTTCACCTGATTAACGACAGCCGTAAGAGCGCTGAACTGAAAGGGGAAGTGGTATGGCAAAGCTGGCAGGGCGAAATTCTCTATCGGGAGCCGGTGAATACCTATCTCAAGCCGGATGAAAACGTGGTTACCTGGCAATGGCTGGCGGAAGATCTCGAGGGGCATGAAGCGGATGGATTTTTCCATGTCCATCTGACCTCTGGTCAGGAGGTGATTGAAAATACCTACTTGCCGCTAAGGCCTAAACAATGTGAGCTGGCCGAACCGGGGCTGCACTATGAAGTGGCAGAGATCGAGGGACAGCTGTTTGTGATGCTCGGATGCTGTCGGCCGGCGATTTTTGTCCATCTGGAATATGCCGGTGACGGCCGGTTTGAAGATTCCAGTTTTACTTTGGTGCCGGAATATCAAAAGCAGGTGAAATACCTGGGGCCGGCAACGTACGATGAGCTGGTAGCGGGTCTAACCATCTATCATCTTTACCAAAGCTATCAGGCGTAAAAGAGAACAGAACAAGCCCGCTAGATAGTAAGCGGGCTTATTCGGGCCTGTTAGACTCGGTGCTAACGGTTAAAAACTCTTTAGCATCCGGACTTCGCAGGCATCGTGGCCGGTATTGCCCATGGCGTGTGGAATGTGCACGAACCCCAAAGATTCGTATAACGCAATGGCTTCTATAAGGTTGGCCGTAGTTTCCAGGTAGCAGCCTTTATAACCTTGTAGTCTTGCAAATTTCAGCGCTTTAACGGCAAGGGCCCGTGCTAACCCTTTGCCGCGTAATTCGGTTAGGAAATACATTTTCTGTAGTTCACACAGATTATCTGAACCTGCCAAGGCACTTACACCGCCGCCTCCTAGAATACGGTTATCTTTTTCGATCACCCAATATTGGCTGTTCGCGGCTTTATAGACATCACTCATACTGTCTAATGTTGGATCTGCAACACCATAGCCTTCATCGGCAGTCAGCCCATATTCCGCTGACACACGCCGAACGACGGCAGCAACCGATGCATTATCAAGAGGCTGGAGAGGGCGGATCAGGTAATCGTACTGCTTCTCGACAGCCTGGATAGCTTTGGTATAGCGGGAAAGGCTTTTTTTAAGCTGCGCAATCTCATCGGTGTCCATCTGATCAAGGATGAACTGGACGTGATTGTTCAATTGTGTGTGTAGGGTACCGAGAGTCTGCTCGCCTGCTGCGGTGAGCCGGGACAATTGACTGCGTTTATCATCAGGGTTGGGGGTGGTGGTGACTAAGCCTAAGTTGAGCAGGACCGCTAAGGTACGGCTGGCATTTGATTTATCGACTTTTAATCTTTCAGCCATTTGATTCACAGTGCAGGGTGCTTGTTCTAACTCGATCAAGGTATGTGCCTGAACCGGAGTCAGCTTCCTGCTGCCACAATGGCTTTCGAATAAGCCAAGCTGACGCACGAGCTGGCGAGAGAGTTGACGTAGTTGCTGTGGTTGCATGGTGACTTCTTATTTGTTGTGGTGTGCAACTTAATTTAATTGCGATAAGCAACCATGTCAATCAATCTTTATCTTGGATCTGATACATTATTGCTAGTGATGACACTGCATCATGTCAAAAAAAGATCTATCAATCTGATGTTGCTGCTTTTTGTTCCAGGCCTTTTCGTGGAAGTAGTATGCTACCGTATTAATCGCAGGCTCGATCATTGCCATGACACTACCGATAAGAATGTCGCCAGTCAGTAGATACACCACACTGAATGCTACGCTGAAATGGACGGCTGCAAAGCTGATAGTTTTGCTAACAGGCGCGCTGTATTGCGACTGTTTTAATGATTTTGTCTGCCATGCTTTTTCATGGAAGTAGAAAGCGATGGTGTTAACCACAGGTTCAATCATAGCGATCAAACTACCGATAAGAATGTCGCCGGTTAGTAAGTAAGCAACCGTAAACGCAACGGAAAAGTGAATAGCAGCAAAACTGATTGTTTTTTTCATAATGTTTTCCTCTCTCTCAATAGCGTTATTATTGCGAATAATTATCACTAACAAAAGTCGGTTGTGATTATCGTTTTAATAGGTAAAAGCAATTGAAGTGGGGGGAGAAGAGGGATCTCGAAAAGATGAGTATGAAAAGGTCAGCTGGGTCGGATATTAAAAAGGGCTGACGATTTTTCGTCAGCCCTCCTGATGTTCTAGAAACTAGAAACTAGAAACTTGTTACTACTGGCATTTACAGCGCAGCGATAGTCGCTTTCTGCTCTTCCAGCTTAACCAGCGTTTCTTTGTAGCCGTCAAGCTTCTCGCGCTCTTTGGCAACAACGGCTTCTGGTGCTTTCGCAACAAAACCGGCATTACCTAGCTTGCCTTCGATACGCTTGATTTCGCCTTGGATCTTCGCCGATTCTTTATCTAGACGTGCTAGCTCTTCATCTTTGTCGATCAGACCCGCCATCGGGATCATCAGGGTAGATTTACCCACCAATGATGTTGCACAAGCAGGAGTCTCTTCGCCGTCGGCCAAGACTTTGATGCTGTCCAGTTTCGCCAGAGCAGCTAAGACAGTTTCATTTGCTGCAATGCGCGCGGCATCTTTCTCGTCAGCGACTTTCAGCATGACATCCAGACCTTTACTCGGCGCAATGTCGTACTCGGCGCGCAGATTTCGGATGCTGGTGATGAACGCTTTCACCCACTCAATATCAGCGACTACGTCAGCATCGAAGTTTTCTTCGTTAAACTGAGGCAGTGCCTGAGTCATGATGGTTTCACCCTCAACACCGTCGACCAGCGGCTTCACGCTCTGCCAGATAGATTCAGTGATGTATGGAAGCACCGGATGGGCAAGACGCAGAGTTTTCTCTAGCACTGTGATTAGGGTCCGGCGAGTCGCACGTTGCTGTGCTTCAGAGCCTTTCCAAAGAACCGGTTTAGTCAGCTCCAGGTACCAGTCACAGAATTGGTTCCAGATGAATTCGTACAGGGTATTCGCCGCCATATCTAAACGGTAGTTTTCGATATGGGTATTGAAGTCTTTTGCCGCTAATTCAAACTGAGACTCGATCCACTTGTCAGCCAGCGAGTACTCAAGCTCAGCACCCTCAGCCATACCGCAGTCTTGATCTTCGGTATTCATCAGTACATAACGGCTTGCGTTCCACAACTTGTTACAGAAGTTACGGTAACCTTCCAGACGCTTCATATCCCAGTTGATATCGCGACCGGTTGATGCCATTGCTGCCAGGGTGAAACGCAGTGCATCGGTGCCGTACGGTTCAATACCGTTTTCAAATGTCTTGCGGGTGTTCTTCTCGATCTTTGCGGCCAGTTTTGGCTGCATCATGTTGCCACAACGCTTTTCAACCAATTCTTCAAGGCCAATACCGTCGATCATATCGATCGGATCAAGTACGTTACCTTTAGACTTCGACATCTTATCGCCATTTTCATCGCGGATAAGGCCTGTCATATAAACGGTTTTGAACGGAACCTGTGGCTTGCCATCTTCATCTTTAATAAAGTGCATGGTCATCATGATCATGCGGGCAACCCAGAAGAAGATAATATCGAAACCTGAAACCAGTACATCTGAAGGGTGGAAGGTTTTCAGATCATCGGTATTTTCCGGCCAGCCTTGGGTGCCGAATGTCCACAGTGCAGAAGAGAACCAGGTATCGAGTACATCGTCGTCCTGGCGCAACACGACAACAGGTGCAAGGTTGTTGTTTGCACGTACTTCTTCTTCGGTACGGCCCACATAGACGTTGCCATCGTTGTCATACCAGGCCGGGATGCGGTGACCCCACCAAAGCTGACGTGAAATACACCAGTCTTGAACATCGCGCATCCAAGCAAAGTACATATTTTCGTATTGCTTCGGTACGAATTGGATATCGCCATTTTCAACCGCTTTTACCGCAGGCTCTGCCAGTGGTGCAGTACGTACGTACCATTGGTCAGTTAGCATTGGTTCAATGACCACGCCACCACGGTCACCGTAAGGGACGGTCAGGTCGTGATCTTTGACTTCTTCTAGCAGGCCGAGCTTATCAAATTCTGCCACGATCGCTTTACGTGCCGCAAAGCGTTCCATGCCATGGTATCTTTCTGGCAGCTCAGTGCTGTATACATCACTGACTTCACCGTTGGTGGTGAAAACTTCCGCGCTGTCGCGGATGTCAGCATTGAAAGTCAGGATGTTGATCATCGGCAGGCTATGACGTTTGCCAACCTCGTAATCGTTAAAGTCATGAGCAGGGGTGATCTTCACACAACCTGTGCCTTTTTCCATGTCGGCATGTTCGTCGCCCACGATAGGGATACGACGATCAACGATAGGAAGCAGGATTTCTTTACCGATCAGATCTTTGTAACGCGGATCTTCAGGGTTAACGGCCACACCGGTATCACCCAGCATGGTTTCCGGGCGCGTGGTGGCAACAACGATGTAATCTTTGCCGTCGGCAGTCTGTACGCCATCCGCCAGCGGGTAGCGGAAGTGCCACATGAAGCCTTTTTTATCTTTGTTTTCAACTTCCAGATCGGAGATCGCCGTGTGTAGCTTCGGATCCCAGTTAACCAGGCGCTTACCACGGTAGATAAGATCTTCTTCATACAGACGAACGAAGACTTCTTGGGTTGCGTTAGACAGGCCGTCATCCATTGTGAATCGTTCACGATCCCAGTCAACCGATGCACCCAGGCGGCGAAGCTGCTTGGTGATGGTGCCACCAGATTCAGCTTTCCACTCCCAGATCTTATCGATGAACGCATCACGGCCGTAGTCGTGCTTAGTCTTGCCTTCTTCGGCAGCAATCTTACGTTCCACAACCATCTGGGTTGCGATACCTGCGTGGTCAGTACCGACTTGCCATAGGGTGTTTTTGCCTTTCATACGCTCACAGCGGATCAGGGTATCCATAATGGTATCCTGGAACGCGTGGCCCATGTGCAAACTACCAGTGACGTTTGGCGGTGGGATCATAATGCTGTAAGCATCTTTAGATGTATCACCGTGAGGCTTGAAGTAACCAGCCTCTTCCCAGCGCTGATATAGCGCTTGTTCAATTGATTGTGGGTTGTATGTCTTTTCCATAGCGCTCTTAGAAGGATCGATGTGGGAATTAGGGCGTCTCAGGGGCAGCGGCGGTCTGCAATTGAATGCCAGCAAGGCGATATACCTTATAGCGTTCGCGAGCCAACTGCTTGAGCTTTTCATCGCAAGGGACGAAGTCTATCACTTGTGGGAAGGTTACGGCAAAATTTGGTGCATCTTGAGCCAAATTTATTAGCAAGCTACGGCGTCCGCTGTGACGTAAACCGGGCCAGCCAATTTCAACAGGCGAACCACCCCTTGGCCCTTCACCGATCAAATTGTGAGGGACGAAGTCATCAGGTTCCTGTTGCCATAAATACTCATCAAGCTGTTCTGCCTGTTTTTTACTTTCAGCGAGCAGATAAACTTTGTTGCCTTGCTGGTAACTCAATGCTGCCTGGTGACAAGCAAAATGAAGCTGGTAATTATTATCAGCTTCAAGGTGTTTGTCATCAATTATATAAAACGTAGCATGAGTCATGGTGTTTTATCTCAATAAAGAAAGGGGGGCCATTCGGCCCCGTTATACCCACTCAGATCATGATGCGAGTCGGTATTCTGTCTTATTCGACGTTTTCGAGGCCGGCACGATTTAACAGGAATTGGACCAGTAGTGGAACCGGGCGTCCTGTTGAACCTTTGGTTTTACCGCCAATCCACGCTGTACCTGCAATATCCAGGTGTGCCCAGTTATATTTCTTAGTGAAACGGGACAAGAAGCAGCCTGCAGTAATGGTACCGGCACCGGGGCTACCCAGGTTTGCCATGTCAGCAAATGGGCTTTCGAGTTGTTCTTGGTACTCGTCGGACATTGGCAGGCGCCATGCACGATCACCGGCTTGTTCCGACGCATTGATCAGCTCATGAGCCAACGGGTTGTGGTTACCTAGCAAGCCGCTGATGTGGTTACCCAGCGCCACAACGCAGGCTCCGGTCAGGGTCGCAACATCAATAACGCAATCTGGTTCAAAGCGCTCAACGTAAGTTAGCGCATCACACAGCACCAAACGACCTTCAGCATCGGTATTCAGTACTTCTACCGTTTTGCCCGACATCGTGGTGATAATGTCGCCCGGACGATATGCATTGCCGCCAGGCATGTTTTCACAGCCCGCCAGAATACCGACAACATTGATTGGCAGGTTCAGCTTCGCCAGTGACTTCATCGCGCCAAAGACTGATGCCGCACCGCACATGTCGTACTTCATTTCATCCATCTGAGCGGATGGTTTGATTGAAATACCACCTGAATCGAATGTCAGGCCTTTACCGACTAAGACAATCGGCTTGGCTGTTGAATCTGGGTTTCCGGTGTATTTTATGACGGACATCATGGCTTCGTTTTTCGAGCCCTGACCCACCGCCAGGTAGGATGTCATACCCAGCTCTTTCATTTCTTGCTCACCAATGATTTTGGTGGAGACAGTATCAAAATCATCGGCCAGACGGCGTGCTTGTGAAGCTAAGTAGGCCGGGTTGGCTACGTTAGGTGGCATATTACCCAAGTCTTTACTTGCTTTTACACCTGAAGCGACAGCTAAACCGTGCGAAATAGCCCGTTCGCCGAGAGACAGCTCGCGGCGAGTCGGCACATTAAAGACCAGTTTGCGCAGTGGACGGCGGGTTTCTGGTTTGTTGCTCTTAAATTGATTAAAGGTGTACAGGCTTTCTTTGGTTGTTTCTACTGCCTGGCGAACTTTCCAGTAAGTATCGCGACCTTTCACATGTAGTTCGGTCAGGAAGCATACCGCTTCCATTGAACCTGTTTCATTTAATGTACTGATGGTTTTCTTGATGATTTGCTTATATTGGCGTTCATCAAGTTCACGCTCTTTACCACACCCTACCAAGAGTACACGCTCAGATAATACGTTTGGTACATGGTGAAGCAGCAGCATCTGGCCCGGCTTACCTTCTAGGTCGCCGCGACGCAGTAATGAGCTGATATAACCATCACTGATTTTATCAAGTTGTTCCGCTATTGGAGAAAGGCGACGTGGTTCAAAGACGCCGACGACAATACAGGCACTTCGCTGTTTCTCGGGGCTGCCACTTTTTACACTGAACTCCATGCGTACTCCTACATCCTACTAAAGACAATTAATGCTAAATGTTAGATAATACCGCACTTACTTGCTGGACCGCTCTATCGGTATAAGATTAAGTGCAGGCTAACAATTAGCCGAAAGATTAAAAAATAACTGATTTACCGAAAAACTATAGTGATTCCAGTAAAAAAACAAGTTTTCTATGGGTATATAAAGCGTGATTATTGTTCGGTATTTGACACGTGAGACATTAAAAAGCCAATTTTCGGTTCTTTTTGTGCTTTTTCTTGTATTTATTAGTCAAAAATTTATTCGTATTCTGGCCTCTGCAACAGAGGGGTCAATTCCCGGTGATCTGATTTTGACATTGATGGGGCTGTATATGCCGTCAATGACATTGTTGATGCTGCCCCTCAGCCTATATATTGGCATTTTGCTGACTTTTGGCCGTTTGTATGGCGAAAGTGAAATTACCGTCATGAATGCAACGGGAATTGGCAATAAGTTTCTGATCCAGGCGGCGTTGTGGCTAGCGATGCTTACGGGCTCTGTGGCCGCTTTCAACTCCTTGTGGCTGGCTCCCTGGAGTGCCGAGCAGGAAACGCGGGTGATGGAGGCTGTGGAAGCGGACTCCGGCCTGGAGTTGTTAGTGAAAGGTCAGTTTCAGACCGCTCCTGACGGCAGGGGTGTCGTCTTTGTCAATGACATCACAGACAGTGGCTCTAAGTTGCATAAGGTCTTTGTGGCACAGCCGATTGCTCGCGACACATTACGTCCGAGTGTGATGGTGGCCGATCGTGGTTATGTCAGTGAGCTGAACGATGGTCGTCAGGTCCTGGATCTGAAAGAAGGCACCCGTTATGAAGGATTCCCGACCCGGCTTGATTATTCCATAACTGAATTTGACGAGTATCAAGCGCTGATCGGCCAGCGTGCTGTTCGCGCAAAAAATCGTGACTGGGATGCATTACCGACACTCGAACTCATCAAACATCCAGAGCTGGCGGCGAAAGCGGAGTTTCAATGGCGTGTCTCATTATTCTTGTGTATTCCTCTGCTGACCATGGTCGTTGTGCCGTTATCGGCCGTTAACCCGCGCCAGGGGCGGTTCGCTAAGCTGTTCCCTGCGATATTAATATACCTGGCATACTTTCTGGCTATTAGCGCTGCTAAATCTTCGGTCGAAGATGGCGGGTTGTCTTCATCTGTTGGTTTGTGGGCAATCAATGGCGTGATGTTATTAGTTGCGATTGCTTTAAATGCCTGGGATACCATGCCATTGAGGGTTCTGAGAGATAAACTACGGAGACGCGGTTAATGTTTAAGATTTTAGACTGGTACATTGGCCGAACGATTATTGCGACGACTGCCTTAACGTTATCTACGCTGGTGGGGCTGTCCGCCATCATCAAATATGTTGAGCAGCTTCGAAAAGTGGGTGATGGAACCTACGATTTATGGAAAGCGCTCGTGTATGTATTGCTGAGTGTGCCTCGTGACATCGAGATGTTTTTCCCGATGGCGGTATTGCTGGGAGCATTGATTGGCTTAGGCGCGCTGGCATCGAGCTCTGAGCTGGTCGTTATGCAGGCGGCAGGCTTCTCTAAACTTGATATCGGCTTGTCAGTACTGAAAACTGCAGTTCCTCTGATGCTTATCGTCATGGCGCTAGGTCAGTGGGGGGCGCCAGAAGCACAAAGATCAGCGCGCGAACTTCGTGCTTTGTGGACGTCTGGGGGGAATATGCTGTCAGTTCAGCGTGGGGTTTGGGCAAAAGATGATAACGACTTTATTTATATTGGCCGTGTCCATGAGAAGAATCATCTAGATGCCGTTAATATCTGGCAGTTTGATGAACAAGATCAGCTCAGCCAAATGGTGTTTTCACAGTCAGCCTCCTATGATAAGCAGCAAGGCTGGCAGCTTGCCGATGTGACGGTCACGGCTATTTCGGATGTTAAGCAGACCAACACCGAATATGACACCTTGGCCTGGAAAACTTCATTAACACCTGACAAGTTAGCCGTCGTCACGGTAAAACCTGAGGAGCTGTCACTTTCCGGCGTTTATGATTACGTGTCGTACCTGAAAGAGTCAAAGCAAGATGCCTCTCGTTATGAATTGGCATTCTGGCGCAAGATGCTGCAGCCGATCTCGATTGCGGTCATGATGCTGTTAGCTCTGTCATTTGTCTTCGGGCCGTTGCGTTCCGTGACAATGGGCGCACGCGTTCTGTCTGGGGTTATTTTTGGTTTTGCGTTCTATATTTCCAATGAAGTGTTTGGCCCGATGAGTCTGGTGTATCGATTACATCCTGTTATTGGCGCCTTGGGGCCAAGTATGGTCTTCCTGGTGATTACGTTTTATTTGCTGCGACGTAAGTTATAAAAAAGAAGAAGGAGCCAGATGGCTCCTTCTTCTTTTTATACCGGTTCCGCATTCTCGCGATTATTTAACGGTGGTGACAATCATTTCACTCTCGGCCATTAAGTCCTGGAATGATTGTTTTTGACTGTGAAAGGGAGCCAATAGATTACCTAACCCAAAGGCAGACGTGCCCATACGGATGAAGGCCTGAGTCACACGAATATTTGAGCCGTCTGCATTTTGGATGCGCAGCTTCCAGGCCCGCATGCCGAGTGTCTGCCCACCTTTACACCAGAAGTAAGCATAGAACCCAATCATGACGGCTGCGAGATAAGCGGGATAAATGATCCCGGCAACAGGGTGTTTACTCAGGTACGCGCTGACATCGTCGTAATCACCCAGATCGATAATACCGAAATGGAGTAAGGCCACCATAATGGCCATCGCAGCCCCACCAGCAAGCATAAGTACAGCGGCTACGACCAGAGAGTCGTAGACCCAAGCCCCCAGACGGCGAAATAGGCCCGGGTATTGTTTTGCCAGTTTAACGTCCTGTTGTTTTTTCTTGCTCATCTTTACACCAAGTAAGTTGCCAGCCCGATAAATGAAAGGTCTGTGGCGACCGTGTTTGTTCACCGATTTTTCTCGGTACCAGTGGGCAGTTTAACATTATTTTTTTAATGTGAGTATTTGGCTTGCTGCCGGCCGCCAAGAAGCCTGAAAACGTACATTGTTACCATGTCAATAATGTGCGTTATGACGTCAAGATGAAAACATTCAGGGAGGCTTTGTTGTTCTGCTCGCCTTATTAACGCAACTGTCAGTTTGGGTTTTTATATTCACAAAACCGTTAAAGTTAGCTGTGTTGTAGTGTTTGCTTATTAACTTGAGATCTTGTTCACGGTAAGCACAACCGGTTGCGCTTTTTTGATTTTTTGTTTTGTTACTATTTTAACGGCGTTATAAGCTGTGACTAAATAAACGATGATAGTGATAGTAAGTGTTGGGGTAATTACCGTTAATTATTTGATGTTGAGTTAATGGTTAATTAGCCAGTGTCTGTTTGGTTAATACTTTCGGTGAATAATATTGTTTATCTCTACATGATTTTGTGAATGTGATGTTTTATATTAAATAAAAGGATTCGTTCTATGAAGCTCTATGACACGATAATTAATATCGTTGAAAGGAATATTGCACCGCTCGCAGTAAAAGTTGGCAATCAGAAGCATGTTCGTGCAATGCGTGATGGTTTTATTATCGCGATGCCATTTATTATTGTTGGTAGTTTTGCCTTGGTGTTAGCTTTTCCACCATTTGCTGAAGATACAGAAAATGCCTTCGGTCGGGCTTGGCTTGATTTTGCGTCGGCTAACTTTGACAACATTATGATGCCCTTTCAAATGACGATGGGCTTAATGGCCATCTTTGTGTCACTGGGAATTGGATATAGCTTGGCGCGTGCTTATAAAATGGATGGAATTACCAGTGCCTCGCTATCGTTAATGTCTTTTTTAGTCGCATCGGCACCGGCAACAAATGATACGTTATCAATGGGGCACATGTCTGGCACCGGTATTTTTACTGCCGTTATCAGTGCATTCTTTTCTGTTGAGCTGATCCGTATTTTGAAAAAGTACAATATTACCATCAGGCTGCCTGAGCAAGTGCCTCCAGCTATTGCCCGTTCTTTTGAAATGCTCATTCCCGTGGTTGTGGTATTCCTGACCATTTTCCCCTTGAGTCTCTTTGTACAGGCTCAATACGATATGTTGATCCCAGACTTGGTGCTGGAGATGTTCAGGCCTTTGGTCAGCGCATCCAATACATTGCCAGCCATCATTGGTGCGTTGTTAGTGTGTCAACTGTTGTGGTTTGCCGGTATCCATGGCGCAGCCATCGTAGTTGGTCTGCTTTCACCTATTTTCTTAACTAATATCGGAGCAAATCAGGCCGCGTATTTAGCGGGTGAGCCTATCCCCAATGTCTTTACTCAGCCTTTCTGGGACTTCTATATCTTTATCGGTGGTTCGGGGGCAACGTTGGCGCTAGTGATCCTGATGATGTTCAGCCGTTCGATTCACCTGCGCAGTCTTGGCCGTATGAGTATTGTGCCCGGTTTCTTTCAGATCAATGAACCGGTCATTTTCGGTAGCCCACTCGTATTAAACCCGACCATGTTTATCCCGTTTGTTTTTGCACCTGTTTTAAATGCAGTTGTTGCTTATACCGCGGTACATACAGGATTAGTCGGTATGGGCGTCTCACAGACAGCCTGGACTGCACCAGCCCTTCTTGGTGCTTCTTGGGGATCAGGTTGGACGCTGTCTCCGGTCTTACTTGTTATCGGATTACTCGTGATGGATTTATTTATCTACCTGCCTTTCTTCAAAATGTTTGAGAAGCAGCTGTTAGAGGAAGAAGGTAAATCGGCGCGCAAAGAACAAGGATCTGAAGAGGCACCTGCCTCCGCAACAGCATAAAAATAATCAGCGGGTTATAGCGTTTTGCTATAACCCGGATTCAGCTTATTGAAGCTGAATAATGAAAAGGTAAGGTGCAGAAGACACCGGAAATGGCTTATACGCAAAAGCACTTGCTGACATCCACTGGTGTCTATGAGTTCGCAACAGAAATGATTGCTCTGCATTACAAAGGAAATCAGTAAAAGGATTGGATTATGACTAAATTACCATTAAAACTGGCCATTATCGGGGGAGGAAGTAGCTACACTCCCGAGCTGGTGGAAGGTGTATTGAAAAGACTGGACCGCTTGCCTGTAAAAGAGATCCATTTTGTTGATATCGAACCGGGCCAGAAAAAGCTGGATATTATCGAAGCGTTGGCACGGCGTATGGTTGAAAAGGTTGGCGCCGACATTACCATTAAGGCGTCGTTAGATCGTCGCGCAGCGATAAAAGATGCTGATTTTGTGATGACTCAGTTCCGTGTTGGCGGATTGCAGGCTCGTGCCAATGATGAGCGTATTCCACTCAAGTATGATGTGATAGGCCAAGAGACTACAGGCCCTGGCGGTTTTGCAAAAGCACTTCGTACGATCCCGGTGATCCTTGATATCTGTAAAGATATTGAAGAGCTTGCACCGAATGCTTGGCTGCTTAATTTTACCAATCCGGCCGGCCTGGTGACAGAGGCGGTACAGAAATACACCAAGGTTAAAGCCATTGGTCTGTGTAATGTGCCAGTTTCAATGAAGATGATGATTGCTGAGATGATGAATTGCTCACCGGATGATTTATCTTTGGAATGTGCAGGATTGAATCATTTGGTGTGGGCTCATCGAGTCTGGCTCGATGGCAAGGATATTACAGCGGAAGTGCTCGAAAAAGTGGGAGATGGGGCAAACTTCAGCATGAAAAATATCTTTGAAGAGCCGTGGGATCCTGCTTTCTTGAAAGCCTTAGGTGCAATTCCGTGCCCATATCATCGCTACTTTTATCAAACTGACGCCATGCTCGCAGAAGAAAAGGAAGCCTCACAAAGCGAAGGAACGCGAGCAGAACAGGTCATGGAAACGGAACGTGAGCTGTTTGATCTCTATCAGAATCCTAATCTTGACCGGAAGCCTGAGCAACTTGAGAAGCGCGGCGGTGCCTATTACTCGGATGCGTCACTCAACTTGGTTGATGCCATCTACAACAACCTTAATACGGTTAATGTGGTGAATGTGCGCAATAACGGCACCATTGCAAGTTTGCCTGACGATGTAGTGATTGAGTGTAGCGCTGTCATCGGTAGCTGGGGCGCACGGCCTTTAGCTGTCGGACACTTAAGTCCAGAGGTGAGTGGTTTGATTCACCAGGTCAAGGCATACGAACAGCTGACGGTTGAGGCTGCAGTGCATGGTGATTATGACAAAGGCTTAATGGCGTTGGCGAATAATCCTCTGGTGCCCGATATTAAACGAGCTAAAGCCATATTGGATGACATATTGCGAATCAACCGTGACTACTTGCCGCAGTTCAATGGATAAAAACTAATTTGAATTGAATTGGAAATACTGGACGGCAAGGAAGCCGCTTTTGATAGGTTTAGGTGATGCTATGCATGTGATTTTTAATGCGGATGATTTTGGTTTGACTCCGGGGGTTAATTTGGGGATCGTCGCTGCCAGTCAGTCAGGGGTGGTACGTTCAACCACTCTCATGGTCGGCATGGCGGCTGATAAACATGCCATAGATCTGGCCTCTTCTGCGACGTCACTGAAACTGGGTTTGCATTTGCGATTTACAGCAGGAGCACCGCTCACTGCTGCCCACTCTTTGACATGCGACAGTGGCCAATTTTTTGTTAGAGAAAATTTTTGGCAGAGGAAGGATTTTTCTGAACAGCAGATTGCTGATGAAGCCACCGCGCAAGTTGAGCATTTTCTTGCTTCAGGGCTAAGCTTAAGTCACATTGATAGTCATCACCATGCCCATACTCATCCTCAGATTTTACCTGTAATACAAGAGCTGGCTCATTTTTATAAAGTGCCATTAAGAGAATGCGGTGGATATGGTGCCACATCGAGTAATTGTCGATATATATTCAGTAATGAGTTTTATGGTGATGATATTAGTGTCAATAAACTCTTAGGGATTATAAAAAAGCATAAAAATCGCTGTGATGTATTAGAAGTCATGTGCCATCCTGCTTTCATTGATCAGCCTTTATTAGATGCGAGTACTTATAATGTAATACGAGCAAAAGAATTGGCTGTTTTAACGGATGAAAACTTGCAAGAAGCCTTAGGAAGACAAGGTGTTGAAGTTTGCGACTTCTCTATATTATCTAATACGTGACGGTGTTTAAAAAATCAAATATCACAAACGACATAATGCAACGGTGTTCTCTACGCGACCACTCACGATTGAGCGTCTTTCTGGCAAACCATGGTGTTGATTCAACATTACGCCGTCGAGGGCTGGCTAAGTAGCTGTTATAATCCTCTTAATTAATCATCATAAGTAAGACGCAAAGGTTATGGCAAGAATCAAAGACGTTGCTCTTTTAGCTGGCGTTAACCGTTCGACAGTATCAAGAATTATTAATGGTGAAGGTAAATTCAGAGCAGATACCAAAAGAAAAGTCGAACAAGCAATGGCTGAGCTTAATTACCGTCCCAGTGCTATAGCGCGTTCTCTCGCAACGGCTTCATCTAATATGATTGGTTTGTTGGTCACTAATTACACGGGTGGTTTTTTCGGTGAAATGATGGATCAAGTTCAGTCTGAACTTGATTTGCATAAGAAGTTTCTGATTACCGCACAGGGACGCCACAGTGCTGACGGTGAACGTGAAGCTATTTGCCGATTTCATGATCTTCGTTGTGATGGGTATGTGCTTAACAGTCGCTATCTTAGTGATGATGAATTGCGACAACTGGCTCTGGAACCGCCCCCTTTTGTTTTGTTAGATCGTTTTGTTGAAGGCTTGGAATCCCGATGTATTACGTTTGAACATACACTTGCCGGGCATATGGCCGTCAGTCATCTGATCAAATTAGGACATAGAAAAATTGGGTGTATATCGGGTCCACTCAGTCGTACCAATAGCAGACAGCGTTACCAAGGGTATATCAATGCACTGAAAGACGCAGATATGGCCATTGAACCGACCTTGAGTATTGAAGGTAACTATGGACGGGAAAGCGGCTACCTTGCGGCACAGAAACTTTATCAAGATCATCCGGATATGACGGCATTGTTTTCTTGTAATGAGGAGATGATAGGGGGGGCTTTACAGTTTTTCCATGAACATAATATCGAAGTACCAACGCAGATATCACTCATTAGCTTTGATAGTGTCGATCTTTGTGCAAGTTTTTATCCAACAGTATCAGCGGTGCACTTTCCCATCAGCGATATGGCTCGCGTCGCCGTTGAAGTGCTGAAAAACCAAATAAAACAAGAGAGCATTAGCGTTAATCGTCATTTTGAGCCAGAGTTGCGGATCCGCAAAGGCGAAAGAGTTATTTAGTCCGCGTACTGGTTTACTAGGACATTTGTTGCAGCGTTGACGTAAGGGTAACGACATACGGTGGCGACTTGAACGATGAAAACGGGATATGGGTGAGCGATAAGTTATCACCTTGATTGAAAATTCAGCGAGAGACGGTTTCGGTGAAAGAAATGCTTGCGCATCAATCTTGTATACGTATAATGAGCCGCATCTGCCCGAGTGGTGAAATTGGTATACACGACGGATTCAAAATCCGTTGCTTTCGAGCGTGACGGTTCAAGTCCGTCCTCGGGCACCAGATAAAATGATAAAGCCTCGACTATTTGTCGGGGCTTTGTTGTTTCTAGCATGATCAAAATCTTAGGTTCGCTTTTCTTCTTGTCATCAAACAGTGAAAAGCGAGTTTAGGCCCCCCCCCGTTATCATTTCCGAAAAGTTTGCCATGGTCCATCAAGTGCAGAATCTGTGCGCAGGGTAATCTGCCAAAAGCAGCAATAATAATGCATTTGGATTAGATAGGGGGCGGCGTATCAGTCATCAAAAAATTGGATCTTGATTTTACTATTACCTGTGTATTTTCGGCACGATTTTGTGGTGTTTGGTTGTTGATTATCACAAAGCTGAGGCTTTATCGTATTCGGGGCGATTAAGCGGGCTTTTGTTTTAGGGTGAGAGGCATGTTGAGGGCTTTGCTTGACTGATTTTTCACTTTAACACCATGGAGTGCCAGTTATTCTCGCCATTTTTGGCTAATAGTGACTATGGTTTATATACAACAAATAGTCATTGGCGGAAGAAATAATATGGACGAGATATTTCAATATTCCGATGAACTCGGACCATTTAAAATCATTCATTTGCATGAACCCTCAGTGAACTTAAAAGCGGTGCTGGTGGTAGATAATGTGGCGATGGGGCCGTCTATTGGTGGTATTCGTATGGCACCAGATGTCACAACGGAGGAGTGTGTCAGGCTTGCTCGGGCTATGACATTTAAAAATGCCGCTGCGGGACTGCCTCATGGCGGAGGGAAAGCGGTGATATGTGCCGATCCCAAAATGCCTAAGGCGGATAAGGAAAAGTTAATCCGTGCTTTTGCCCAGGGATTACGTAATGAGGAGACCTATATTTTCGCACCGGATATGGGAGTTGACGAAGAGTGCATGGCCTGGATTCGGGATGAAGTTGGCCGGGTGGTCGGGCTACCTCATGTATTCGGGGGGATCCCCCTCGACAAACTGGGGGCGACTGGCTGGGGATTAACTCAAGTTGTTGATGTTGTAGCGAAAGAGTGCGGCTTTAAGGTGAAGGGATCGCGATTTGTCGTGCAGGGTTTTGGCGCGGTGGGTAAGCATGTGAGTCGGTTCCTTGTTGATAAGGGGGCGTTGTTGGTGGGGGTGTCTGATTCCCGTGGCGCAATCTGTAATCAAAACGGCCTGGATGTAGAGCAACTGTTAACCCTGAAAACCGAAGGTAAATCTGTTACTGACTACAATGACGCGACCCAAATCACGGGGGAAGATCTGGTTGGTCTTGAATGTGATGTGTGGATCCCGGCTGCCAGGCCGGATGTGATCCATACAGGTAATGTTCACC
The DNA here is from genome assembly GCF_033720175.1 of Photobacterium sp. GTDB lineage: Bacteria > Pseudomonadota > Gammaproteobacteria > Enterobacterales > Vibrionaceae > Photobacterium. The sequence continues at coordinate 2,526 of NZ_JAWWDA010000012.1, read as the reverse complement.
ATATGAACACCAAGGTCATGGTGCAGGGCGCCAATATTCCTTGTACGGCAGAAGCTGAAAAATATCTCCATCAGCATGGCGTGTTATGTATTCCTGATTTTATCGCCAATGCGGGCGGGGTGATCTGCGCAGCAATGGAATACCGTGGTGCAACTCAGGCGGCAGCTTTTCAAGCAATCGAAGAAAAAGTGCGTCGCAATACCGAGCAGGTGCTCAAGCGGGTCAATGAGCAATCGATGCTGCCTCGCGATGCTGCCATAGCCTTGGCCAAAAAACGGTTAGATAAAGCGATGTCTTACCGTCGCTATTCGCTGTTTTCGACGGCCCCTCATTTTCTTTGAACCTTCATATGCAGACATGAGGTAAACATTATGAAAATGGCGCCAAAAAGTTATTTTCATCGTGGTGGCACCCAATCGTTGCTCGGTAATACCATTCCTGAGCATTTTATCAATATCGTACAACAGTATCCTGAACGGGAAGCCGTCGTATCATTAGCCCAAAACCAGCGATTAACGTATAAAACATTATCCGCCGAGATCGATTTGCTGGCTAAAGGCCTGGTAGGTTGCGGTTTTCACAAAGGCGATCGGATTGGTGTCTGGTCTACTGATAATCTTGAGTGGTTACTGTTGCAAATGGCAACGGCCCGTCTCGGCATGGTCTTAGTCAACATCAATCCGGCTTATCGGAAAAAGGAATTGGCTTACGCGTTGCAATGCTCCGAAGTGCAGGGGGTGTTTGTGATCCCTACCTTTCGCGATAGTGACTACCTATCAATGTTACTGGAGCTTATTCCTGAGCTGAAAACACCATCGCCTCAGTTAAATTGCAAGGCATTTCCGCACCTGCGTGCGGTCATTGTTTTTGATCCCGATAACCCGCAACAGACTGTGCGTCCGGCAGCTGGGTTTAAAATCTGGCCGGAGGTTTTGGCTAGCGGTCGAATGACGTCGGATAATGACCTTGACAGCATTACTCAAAGTCTGGACCGTGATGATCCGATCAACATTCAATATACTTCAGGTACTACCGGCTTTCCGAAAGCTGTGATATTGAGTCATCACAACATTCTCAACAATGCGTATTTTTCCGCGAAAGCCATGCACTTTAGCGAACAGGACAAGTTATGTGTACCGGTGCCTTTTTATCATTGCTTCGGCATGGTTCTGGCAAATCTGTTATGTTTTTCGGTTGGAGCTTGCATTGTTATTCCCTCTGAGCACTTTGAGCCCACGGCGGTATTGCATGCTATTGATAGTGAGAAATGCACGGCGGTACATGGGGTGCCGACCATGTTTATTGCCGAATTAGAACACGCTGATTTTGACCGCTATGATATGAGTAGCTTGCGTACCGGGATCATGGCAGGGGCGCCTTGTCCGCCGCCTCTCATGGTACGGGTAATGGAAGATATGCATTGCCGTGAAATACTGATTGGTTATGGTGAAACCGAAGCATCGCCACTAACCCATTTAACCTCGCGTGATGACAGTCTTGAGCGACGGACAGAAACGGTCGGTAAAAACTTACCCCATCAGGAAGTGAAGGTAGTGAGTATTCAAAGCGGAGAAACCGTGCCGTTAGGTGAGATTGGTGAGATTTGTTTCCGCGGATATCACTTAATGCAAGGTTACTATGGCAATACGAAAGGTACTAAAGAAGCAATAGACGAGCATGGTTGGTTACATTCCGGCGATCTGGGAACAATGGATGATGAAGGTTATGTCAAAATTACCGGGCGAATAAAAGAGATGATTATTCGTGGCGGTGAAAATATCTACCCCAGAGAAATCGAAGAGTTTTTATTTTCTCACCCTAAGATCCAGCAGGTTGCGGTCTTTGGTATTCCGGATGAGTATTATGGTGAACAACTGGTGGCTTGGATCCAGTTGCATGCCGGTGAAACGGTTACTGAAGACGACATCCGAGAATATTGCCAAGGGCAAATAACGCACTTCAAGATCCCCAAGTACATTCGATTTGTTGATACGTTTCCGATGACCGTGACAGGTAAATTGCAAAAATTCCGAATGAAGGAGCTGGAATTGGCACAATTACACTCAGAGCAAGGTTGAGGTTGATTGAGTCATACATATTAATGATTTGGTCAATCGATAAAAACAGCCAGGGCGTATCTTTTATGAGCGCCTTTGATCAGGTTGATTGTTATTTGTTCGTACGGGCAGTTTATTTGAATTTTCTTCTAAATACCTATTGCCAATACGATCAATGTCTCTATAATGCCGCCTCACTGACACGGAGCACGGCGCTTAGCCAGCAACCTAGTCAGTATGTTCTTTAACAATTTGACCATGCAATCTGTGTGGGCACTCGTGAAAAGGTTAAGTCGAAAGATTTATCAATGAACTGAGTGACCGAACAGTATGATTCCTGCAGAGGAATGATATTGGCACAGGCAATTTATGCTTCAACTTCGGTTGAAACAAGAGAATCAGTAAAAATCCTTGAGCCGTATCGAAGGATACAACAAAACTGTGATGGAAGTGTTTGAGCGTGGCTCAG
>NZ_JAWWDA010000011.1:0-157034 GCF_033720175.1 Photobacterium sp. | reverse complement strand
GCTCTGCGGTGTGGCGACTAAAAACCTTACTAAGTACTTAGGGTGGCGGCGCATATTGAGTGATGATTCACTATCAAAGGCTACTTTTACAGAGAGAGTCGCTGGGTACTGGGCTCTCAACTAAGTTACTGAACAGAGCCCTACATATTTTACTGTTTATTGGTAAAGATTTTTGGTAGATGATTGAAACTGAAAACTCGAAATAACCCTGATAAAAAAAGAGAGTAAACATTCTTCGAATATCGATCAAAAAATCCTGAAGAGATGTGATCTTAATCGGACATTTCATGTCCGGTTCAGGGTGTTAATTATGATTTGCTCATTAGTTTTATAAACATTGTCATGATACTTTATATAAAGCAAGGGTGAGGTATATGAATAAGAATGAAAGAATAAGTATAATTAAAAATATTCTTATGGTTAATAAGTTTGTATATGTTGGAAAGTTAGCTTGTAAATTTAATGTAACAGAAAGAACAATTAGAAGAGATATAACATCTTTAGTTAATGCTGGAATTGCAGAGCCATTCTATGGTGGGGCATCCTTTGTAAGTATTGATAATGATAGGTGTTTTAAGAATATAGGTTTGAATAATATTATGGTTAAAGAAGGTGGGGGTGAATATAATAATATAGTTATAAACAAAGCACCTAAAGACGAAATGGTTTTTGTTTTAGGTTCATTTAATATTGATATTGTTTCTGAGTTAAGTGAATTTCCGAAAGTAGGAGAAACAGTACGTTCCATATCAACTAATTTTTACGCAGGAGGAAAAGGGGCAAATCAAGCAACGGCTGCAGCCAAGGTCAATAATAATGTACATTTAATGGCGAAGATTGGCTGTGATGATTTGGGAAAAAAAGCATCAAACTACCTGTCAGTTACAGATGTGAATTCATTGACATTATTAGAAGATAATGAAAAACCTACAGGAAATGCGATTGTTTTCGTTTCGAAAGGAACGAATAATAACTTTATTGCTATCAACTTAGGTGCTAACGAAAATATAAAGAAAAGTGAGGTCGTAGCTGCGTTTGATAAAATAAAAAAATCTAAAGTATTTCTTACTCAGTTAGAGAATAACTTTGACATTACCAAGTTAGCTATTAATTTAGCCAAAGAAAACAATGTACCAGTGATATTGAACCCTGCACCGTACAATGAAGTGGTTAAAGATATATTAACAAGCGTTGATGTTATTACGCCAAATGAAATTGAAGCGGAAGGATTGTCGGGAATACATATTCAATCTATAGAGGATGCAAAAAAAGCCGCTGAAATAATTCATCAACTTGGTGTGGAGGTTGTGATTATTACATTGGGCTCTAAAGGGGCGGTTATGTTCAATGGCACAGAATTTAAACATTATCCCTCATTTAAATCGGTTGTTGTTGATACCAGCGGTGCTGGAGACTCTTTCAATGGCAGCTTAGCGGCTTGTTTAGCAAATAAATATTCATTGGACTATGCGATTAAGTTTGCTTCTGCATTTGCGTCTCTGGCGGTGGAAAGAAAAGGTGCGTCTAACATGCCAAGTTACGACTTGGTTCAAAATAGGCTTTTAAATGAAAACTTCTGAATTTTAATTAGGTGATAAGATGATGAAAAAACAAATTATTATTGATACCGATCCTGGCATTGATGATGCGGTTGCACTCGCTATCGCATTGTTTAGTAAAGAGCTGGATGTAAAGCTGATAACGACGGTCGCAGGTAATGTTTCCGTTGATTTAGTCACTAAAAATACCTTAAAGCTTCTGTCTCACTATAAGAAGGAAGTCACTGTCGCTAAAGGGGCGTCACGACCTCTGAACGAACCGTTTATTGATGCATCCGAGATCCATGGTGCGTCGGGTCTTGAAGGTTATGATTTCCCCGCGGTTAATGATGCACTACTGTCTCAATCACATGCCGTAGAAGAGATGTACAAAACTATCATGAATGCTGAGCAGAAAATGACTCTGCTCGCAATTGGACCATTGACTAATATTGCGCTGTTGATCCGTACATACCCTGAGTGTTTAGACAAGATAGAAGAAGTTGTCATCATGGGGGGAGCCTATACGCGTGGTAATAAAGGGGTAATGTCAGAATTTAATATTGCGACGGATCCTGAAGCGGCTGATATATTGTTCAAGAGCGGACTTAAAATCACTATGGTGGGTCTTGAAATTGGTTTGAAAGCGCTCATCCTTCCTGAAGATAGTCAAAAAATTAAAGAGATGAATGTTGTCGGTGATATGTTCTATCACTTATTTAAAAAGTATCGTGGGGGATCATTTAATAAAGGTTTGAAAATGTATGATGCCACTGCTGTAGCATACTTGCTCAGACCTGATATGTTTCAGGTTCAAGACTCTTTTGTCGCGATCGAATTGATAGGGACTTATACGCGTGGGGCTACGGTCGTGGATCTTAATAATCGCCTGGCACAAAAAGAAAACTGTACTGTTTGTCTTGATATTGATCCAGACAAGTTCAAAGAGTGGATGCTGAGTTCGATCGACGCCATTAACATTAATTAATTAAATAAATAGAAAAATCATGGATAATTTATTAGTAGGTCTTTCTTCTATTATTGCAATCGGTGTCGTGATATTCATGTTGTTAAAAAACATGGATATTAAATTCACCTTACTATTCGCTGGCATGGGATTAATGTATCTTGCATTAGGAATAGGAAATACAATCCAGTTTAAAGGGTTTGAATCAACCGGTGCATTTTTGCTCGATCCTATTATGGTGATCCCAGAGCAGTTCGTTTCGACACTTTCTCGTGCAGGTATCATCATTCTGATTCTTGGCGGCTATGCGAAATATATGCAACATATTAAAGCGAGTGATGTCACGGTCTATATGTTGACTAAACCACTGGCAAAAATTAAAACACCGTATAAGTTGATCCCGTTCGTATTTCTTATCGGTAATTTTTTATCTTTGGTCATACCGAGTGCATCAAATTTAGCTATTATATTATTGGCTACATTATATCCTGTATTAAGGCAAGCTGGAATGTCCTCGCTAACGGCGGCGGCGTTGATTGCAACTTCCGCGACCGTTGTACCTACCCCTTTAGGTGGTGATAACGTCGCTATCACGCAAGAACTTGCTCATACCGCCGAATTTGCAGGTCTGACAGTGTCTGAATACGTGTTTGAATATCATGCGCTGGTTTCTATTCCAACCTTAATTTTCATGGCTATTCTGCATGTATTTTGGCAGCGCTATATGGACTCGAAAGGTGTAGCAGAGTCAGGTGAAAGTACTGCCGACACTGGGGTATCTGAAGAGAAATACCATGTTACCGGTAGCAGCCTATATAAAATTTGCTATTCAATTCTGCCATTGCTACCGATTGTGATTCTATTTGCGACCTATACACTCAATATTTTTGACATTGCTGATGTACAAGTCAGTGTTGGTTTGTCTGCATTTACCAGCTTATTTATTGCAGTTATTTTTGAACTCATTCGTACTCGTGACTTTAAGGAGACACTGAACAATACTAATAGCTTTTTCATCGGTATGGGCAATGCAATGTCGGTGGTGGCGCTATTAGTGTCGGCGTCAATCTTCGTCGTGGGCTTAAAGTCGATTGGATTGATTTCTGAACTTCAATCGTACATGCAAAGTGTTGATTCTTCAGGCTTTACGTTACCGCTCACTCTGCTATTGTTCACCGCGTTAATTACCATTTTGAGTGGCAGTGGGTTAGCACTATTTTACGCCATGGTTCCTCTCATGGTTCCGCTTGCAATGGCCGCCGACATCAGTCCACTCGCAGTTACGCTGCCGATGGGGATGGGGGGGAACTTACTGCGGGCTTGTTCACCGGTTGCCGCAGTGATCATCATCATCGCTGGAGTCACAAAACATAATCCTATGGATATAGTGAAGCGAACAGCAGTCCCGTCTGTTGGAGCGACTATTTTTATGTTCTTGTTATCAATGTATATCTATATTTAATTCTGTGTGAATTATGACGATGTACTGGCTGGGTGTTAGGACGCGCAATGTTGCAGTGGGATGGATATTAACTTGACGGTTGTTAATCGAAAGAGTGATCCTCATTTGTATTAAATAAAAAAGGGTAGCGGGGCTACCCTTGCCGCTAAAACTTCAAACGAAGGTTGGCGAAATGTAACAGCGATAGTGCTTGTTACAGTGGATTCAACAATGAATATCGTTGTCGCAGCCTGTAAGGCGCGAGCGCGAGAGGTTACACTTTCAGAAACACCTTCATTTGCTGCAAAACGGCTTCGGCTTGCTGCTGATCTTTCATTTCGACAAACAGACGCAGCAGTGGTTCTGTACCGGAGAATCGAGCCAGCGCCCAACCGCCATTTTTAAAGTAAACCTTAGCCCCATCGGCATAGCTGACTTTTTCGACATCATACTCAAACTCGGGCAGGGCCTTTTCTACGTAGATTTTATCGTATAGGCGTTCACGCTCAGAGGCTTTAAAGGTACAGTCCCCTTCAGCGGTGTAGGCATAGCCGTATTTTGCGTAGATTTCACCGAGCATTTCAGACAATTTTTTTCCGGTAACACTGATCATTTCAACCAATAGGCTCGAAGCAAATACACCATCTTTGCCCTTGATATGACCGCGAATAGTTAAGCCGCCAGAGCTTTCTCCCCCGATGAGTGAATCGTCAGCTTCCATCTGCGAGCTAATATGTTTAAAACCGACAGGGACTTCAAAGCACTTCTCTTGATAGGCTGCCGCGACTTTATCAAGCAGATGGGTTGTCGCGATATTACGTACCACTGAGCCTTTCCAGCCTTTGTATTCAAGCATGTAATAATAGAGAAGCAATAACACTTCGTTCGGGTGAATGAAGTGTCCTTTTTCATCAATAATGCCTAAACGGTCAGCATCGCCATCGGTACCAATACCGATGTCATACCCTTCATGGGCGACTAAATGCTTTAAGCGGTACAGTGTCGCGGCATTCGGTGATGGCATCAGGCCGCCAAATGAAGGGTTCTGACCATCATTGATCACATCCACATCACAACGGCCAGAAATTAGAACGGTTTGCAGTGCATTCTTAGCAACACCAAACATCGGATCGATCAGTACCCTTAGGTTGGCTTTTTTGATCGCTTCTATATCAATAAAATTAATGATTGAGTCGACGAACTCATTCATCGGATTAATCTTAGTGATCATCTTCGATTTTAGGGCGTCTTCAAAGTCGAGACTTTTTACATCACTTGCGGTCAACCCGGTAATTTGCTGTTCAATTTTTTGAGTGATGATTTCATCTGCGTCACGGCCACCTTCAATGAATATCTTGATGCCATTGTAATCGGCAGGGTTGTGAGAAGCGGTGATGCAAGCGGAGTACGTTGCGCCAATTTCCTTGCATTGAAACATTACTATCGGGGTCGGGACATATTTGTCGATAAAACTAACGTTGATTTCATTCGCCGCGAGCACTTCAGCAAACCAGGCGGCCGCTTTATCCGATAAGAAGCGGCGATCATAGCCAATAACAAAGCCGTTACCGGTAACCTGTTCTTTGAGCATTATGTTAGCAAGAGCCTGTGCGACTAATCTGACATTTTCTTTGGTAAATTCTTCGCCGATCAGGGCGCGCCAGCCACCGGTTCCAAACTGGATCATGTGGAACTCCTATTTCTCTCAATCGAAAAATGTAAAGTGGGGATGAAAGCCATCCCCAAACGTTACCTCACTATGAGGATTAGCCCATTACTACCGTAACAGTGTTGACCGTACCCTCAGCCTGCTGGGTTATCGCTCCTTCAATGGGTTCGCCATTTAGCGTGATAGAAACAACGCCTTTGCTGACATGATCCGGGTTTTCAACTTTGATGTTATATGTTGCTCCGCGCCACTGACGGGTAACGTCAAAGCCTGGCCATGCGGTTGGAATACATGGGTCGACAATCAGGCCGTCAAAGCTTAAGCGAACCCCTAGAATAAAGTTGGTGGCAGCAATGTAAGCCCAACCAGATGAACCGGTTAGCCATGGGTGGTTAGCACGGCCATGATCCTGGTGATCACGTCCCATGATGAACTGAACATAGGAATACGGTTCTGCCACCCGTTTTTCAATCATGTCGTTCTGGTTGTATGGGTTTAGTGCATCGTAGAATTTCATCGCCTGATCGCCGCGCCCCAGCTTAGCTTCCGCGACCCAGGCCCATGGATTTGGATGGGAGAAAATCGCGCCATTTTCTTTCACGCCTTGATAGACACGGGTAACGAAACCAATGTCGTCGTTAGGCGTGGCGAAAGAAGGGGCGTTCAGGTGCAGGCCGTAATCAGAGTACAGGTACTCATCAACCGAGTTCATCGCCTTTTCGCCGCGCTCTTGAGATACGGCCCCGGAAACAACCGCCCAGGTGTTAGATTCCAAGTGAACCTTGCCTTCAACCTGTTCGTTAGTACCGACTTTCTCGCCATTCTTGGTAATGCCACGGATATACCAGCCGCCATCTTCATCCCAAAGGTGCGCTTCACAGGCGTGTTGGACACCGCCGGCCATGTCTTCATAACGCGCAGCGTCTTCGTCTTTTCCTAGGAATTTAGCGAGATCAACAAACTCTTGAATTGCCCAGTAATGAAGGAATGCAACCATTGATGATTCGCCACCACCGAGGTTCAAGCAATCGTTCCAGTCTGCGCGCAAGCCTTTCGCGATACCTGTACGGCCAACCTGTTCGGCCGTGAAATTCAGCGCCGCTTTCATGTGTTCATAAACCGTGGCTTCACCGCCATCGGCAAATGGGATCACTTCGTCAAAGAAACGGGTTTCGCCGGTTTCCATGACATAGCGGCAGATCGTTGGGACAAGCCATAAATGGTCATCAGAGCAGGTATCTTCGATACCGTGGATCTTATCTTCATCACTTGGCGTTGGGACAACGGTCGGCGATTTCGATGGTTCTACATTGGCTTTTTCCGGATCAAACCAATCGGGATCGAAGAGGTGAAGGCCATAACCGGCTTTAACTTGACCGCGAAGCAGATCGACAAGGCGCTTGCGAGTCATTTCTGGGTTGGAATGAGGCACTGCCATTGCGTCTTGTGCGGTATCGCGATAGCCAAGCCCGGTACGGCCGCCGACTTCGATAAAGGAGGCAAAGCGAGACCAGACAACACATGTTTCGGCCTGGTACAGGGTCCAGGTATTGAGCATGGTGTCCAGACCTTCGTTTGGCGATGTCACCTGGAATTTAGCACAACGCTCATCCCAGTGAGATTTGATATCTGCGAAAGCGGCATCAACGTTAGCAAGGTCTTGATATTTAGCGCGTAGTTTTGCGCCGTTACCTTTACCTAAACCCAGGATATAAACAAAACGAACCTCTTCGCCGGGCTGAATAACAAATTGCTTGTGCAGTGAGCCGCAATGGTTGTAGCAGGTTTGCGCGGTATTCGAGCATTTGCCTTGTTCAACCGCGATAGGGTTAGACTCATCGCGGTAGAGACCGAGGAAGGAATCACGCTGGCCGTCATAGCTATCAGGGTCAAAGGTAGATGCAAGGTAGTAGAAACCTTCAAATTCATTGGTGTTGTAATAAAGATCGTATTCAATGACTCCCTCTTCATACGATGTACCCGCAGAGTACAGGCTCATCTGATGGTTTTGATTATCAGATTGAATATGGCTGAAGGAAAACTCTACAAATGAGAATGCGCTGATGGTGCGAGGCTTGTCGGTCTCATTCTTGATGACAACATCCCAGACTTCGGCATCTTCACCTTTAGGTACGAATAAGGTTTTTGATGCGGTAATGCCGTTGTATTCACATTTGAATTTCGAGTAAGAAAGGCCATGGCGGACTTCATAGCTGGCCTCATCAAGACTTTTTGCGACGGGCTGCCAGGAAATGGACCAGTAATCTCCTGTTTCGTCATCACGAAGGTACACGTAGTGGCCCGGGCGATCAAAAGATCCATTCGCGCGAAATTTTGTTACGCGATTATATTCAGGTGAATTGTAAAAGGAGTAACCACCCGCATTATGTGATATGACGGTACAGAACTTTTCAGTACCCAGGTAGTTGGTCCAGGGAGCCGGGACATCAGGACGAGTGATTACGTATTCTCTATTATCGTTATCAAAATAACCGTATTTCATTGCTTCCAATCCTTTTTAAATATTAACTATCTGTAGTTGCTATTCGCAGTGGCGGTAATTGATGCCCGCTTTGTCTAAGTATTTGAGTTGACCATTCAAACGCGCTTTAAAGTCATCCCAGTTACGCTGGTGAGGGGCGCTCCAGCAGAGCTCTGAAATAGCTAATAAGCGTGGATAAATCATGTATTCAAAGCGGCTTTGATTATTGACGAGCTCACACCACAGTGCCGTTTGAATACCGATAATGCGTTGGTGAGCCGGATCATCCGGGGCGAGTTCGGCGAATGGGCGATACTGATACACATTATCAAGAGGCAATTTTCCGGCCCAGTCGACACCCGGTTCATCGGCAGAATAGCCTTGTGCTAAGTCGAGATAGGTAAATTGTGCCGGTTGCATGACGACGTCATAACCTTGTTGTGCACAGTCAAGGCCTGCTTTTTCACTGCGCCATGAGAAAATGGTTGTTTGCTTGCTGACCTTGTCACCATCGGTGGCTTCCTCCCAGCCCATCATCTGCTTGCCTTTCGCTTGTAGTACTTCTTCAGCAAAACGTAACAGATGCCCCTGCAGTTCCTTGGGATCTTGATAGCCGTGTTGTGCCATTAAAGTCTGGCAAGCTTGGCTATCGGTCCAGACACCGGCAGGCACTTCATCGCCACCAATGTGCACAAAGGGGGCAGGAAATAATTCACTGATTTCAGTGAGTACATTTGAGATAAAGGTGTAGGTGCCTTTAAGTGCCGGGGATAGCACATTATCCGGATAGTTCTGAATACTGCGATATTGAGATTTATCGTCAGGATCAACCAGTAGATCCGGCAACGATTTGATCGCAGCACGGCAATGCCCGGGAATGTCGATTTCAGGAATAATGGTTATGCCCCGATCACTGGCATAGTCAATAAGATCCCTTGCATCCTGTTTGCTGTAGTAGCCCCCATAGCGCCGGTTGATGGTGGAAAATTGGGGGAGCAATACTTCATTCGGGCCACGCCATGCGCCGATACGAGTCAGTTCGGGATAAGCCTCAATCTCAATTCGCCACCCTTCGTCATCGGTAAGATGCCAATGGAAGGTGTTGAATTTATAACGGGCTAATTGATCGATGAGGTGTTTAAGGCGCTTGATCGAGTGAAAGTGGCGTGCGCAATCTAACATCATGCCGCGATAGGGGTAGTGTGGCTGATCTTGGATATCAACCATTGGAATGCTATAAGCGGCAACGGTATGATGCTCAGGATTGGCGGGTAACAGCTGCAGCAGGCTCGATGTTGCATGGGTAAAGCCGGATTTGGAGCTGGCCTGGAGCCAGATGTTATCCTGCTCGATAAGTAAGCGGTATGCGCCTTCTGCCATTTCAGGGTGAGCCTGATAATGGATATTGCCATCCCGATGGACCGGGAAATCCTCATGGAGTAATTCAGTCAACTCCTCTTGCAGCCACCGGGCCGGACCTGATGCTAACGTATTGGGTGAGGCTATCGCAGTCGATTGAGTGAACGTAAACCGGCCACGAATTGGCGTTACCGATGTTGGCAGAGGTATGATATTCAATGCCTTTTCGGGAGGGAGCTGGGTCGTAAATCGCTCTATTGCCGGCTGACCCAAGTCGATACAGGTGACTTCAACCGGGAGTGGTTGAATAAAGCCCTCGGTGGTGTTGGCGACCAGAAAAGCCTCAGGGATCCCGTCATCATGCAAGGTGAAGGGAGCCGTAGCCATGGTAAATTCAGTATAGAAATGTGAATTTGAGGCGAGCAGAGGGAGCGCTTCTGACGTTATAACGCAATAGCTCCCCAGCTGTTTAACCTGGCCACTTAACACCGACGTCGGCTCAATCCAGCGATTAATAACAAAGTGCAGTGACCAGTTTTTCACCGGCTGATCACTGAGGTTATGAAGCGTTAGCGCACAGCGAGACTCATGCTCTGCTTTGCTTATCACGGTGAAATCGACGCGGTAGCTCATTATGTCTCCTTAAAGTGGATACAGGTTGTGACAACCTTTTGCCATTGCGATAGCACCATCCATCGCATCACCCTGAGGCTGGGCAAGACGATTTTGTAACGGCGGTACGAGCCAGGGTTGAATTCGCTCCCCAATACTGCCCATTAAGCACACCTGATCGGCACCGCGCTTTATCAGTGCGGTCAGCAACATTTCCACGTCGGCGGCGGTTTGTTGCAGTAAGTCGATAGCCAAGCTATCGCCTTCGGCCGCATGAGCGAAAATAGCCGGTGAGAATTGGCCGTAGTCACAAGGGCGGGCTGTCTTTGACCAACTGACAACGGCGTCGACATCGTGTTCGAAGTGCGCCATAACATGTTGAGCGAGCAGAGTATGCGGTACTATCTCATCGACACTTAACAGCACCTGCTGGATCAGGCGCAGCCCCATCACGGCCCCGCCGCCGTGATCGGATATCGGGAACTCGCGCCCACCGACCACCTGCTGCTGGTTATCTTTGATCAAGATGCCGCAAGAGCCTGTACCGGCGATAAGAATGGCACCGTCTTCACCACGCCATGCCCCGAGGCAAGCGCCATACGCATCAGTATTTAATGTCATTGAGGCATAAGGGTGGGAGAGTGCCATAAAGGAGTACCAGGCATCCTTCTGCTCGGCACCGGCTAAAGCAAGGCCGACTGACATCGCACTGAAATCATCAGGGGTTAGCCCGGCCAGATCTGCCGCTGTTGCAATGGCATCTAGGATTGATGCCATTGCAACTTGGCCTCCTAATAAGATATTGGCACTGCCTGTTTTGGCCTCGCCAAGAAGTTCACCGTCAAGATCGCAGATCCGAGCTCGGCAGGAGGTTCCCCCACCGTCGACGCCCACATAATATTTAATTTGACTAGCCATGATAACGCTCCTTAAATTGCAAAGTTATTGCTAATAAGTACCAACCGCCATGAGGGATCCATTGCTCGCCCCAGCGCCAGTTCTGTAACATGTCGTCTTGCTGTTTCTCCGGTTTAAACGCAATGTCTTGCTCGTTCTCAAAACCGGCAGTGATCCCGTTGCACACCCCGCCTTTCGCATTGCTAAAGCCGAGTTCGGGCAGGTAATCCGGGTTATTGCGGCCATGGCCATCGACCATGCACATATCAAACGGATTTAATCCTACAATCCAATCGGTAAGGCGCTGACCATAGGTCATGAGCTTCGTTTTGACTGCGGTATCATCAACGATGTTTTGTGCCATATAAGCCATTGCGGCCAGCGAGGCAATACGGGCATTTTCACCTTGCCACCAATAACCGGTCTCATTGTTGTGAGGCATGAAAAAAGCCGTCTGCTTATCATCATCCACCGCTTTGACATACTGGCGCGGGTAGCCAAACGGGTTGTTAACTTCTGTTGTGATATTTAATTCAAAATCCAAGGCATTGAGCAGTATTTGGTAAGTTTTTTCATTTCTAATGACATCATGCTCAATGGCTAAATATTGCATTAATGCAATCGCGGGTAACCCTGCTTCTGCAGCATGAAAGTAAGGACGGCTGCCATCATCATTGGCAGACCAGTAATGCGCTATTTGGTGATCGGAGACCTGACGTGCAACTAAGCGTTGCGCCCAATGACGAGCTTGCTCCAAGTAGCGTTCTTGTTGCGTTGTTCGATAGAGCTCAACCGTGGCGAGAAGTGCACAGTACTCGTCGATGATGTTCTCCTGACCATTATCGAGGTAGTGCTTGTTCATCTCCTGCAGATGCCAATAGCCTTTTTCTGCAGCCTGAAGATAAGCGTCTGCTTGAATGGTTCCCGTATTCAGACGCGACGTCGAGGCGAACTGAGGCAAACGCGCCGCGGCTGCGAGGGCTGCAATTGACACTCCGCCACCCTGGCGGAAACCGGCCTGATAAGCATCAGACTTGATACCGTCCTGAGTTGAATACGAACAAATCTCCCGTTGCCCCGTGGACTTACTCCACTTGTCGAACACCGTCATATAAAAATAACCCTGCGGGTTTTGCATCCGCAGTAAAAAATCCGCGCCATGAAGTGCCTCTTCCATAAGGCGCTGGCGGGTAAAATCAGCAATATTTTCTTCGTCTTCGAGCACCTCATAAGCTTTAAGCATGTTCCAAACCACCATCGGGGTTTGTTGAGGATTTAAATAGTTACCGTTTGATAGGTGACTGAGGTACTTACTGACATCGCCGGACGCGTCATACCAGCCGCCACGCACATCTGCTGTTTCATCACTACCGAAGAGACGGATGTGCTGATCGGCGTGTTCATAGCTCCCAGAGCAACGCTGCGACTTAAAGTAATGCAAGAGATCACTAAAGGTACGCCGCATTAACAGCCCCTCGGCAATACAAAACGGTACCGATTGGGTATCGCCGAGCTGAATACGGTATTCGCCGCATTGATCCAGCGGGGTGAAATCGATCGAGTAGGTATACCCCGAGTGCCATTGTGCGACCGGACCACAGGCATTAAGAGGCAGCTGCATAATGGACTGCCCGTCATCACAGCGGATGATCTGTGCCGTCGTTACCGCAAGATCAGGCTGGGCCAAAACAATGGCTTGTTTGGCCCCAAGACGCTCATATCCAAGATGGTTCGTTAACAGCTGCATGTATCCTCCAATATGTAGCTGCCGTATTAGCAGCTACATAACACTCTTAATAAATATCGATTAGCTTTCGAATAAGTAACAACGTACGAAGTGGTTCTCAGAAAGCTGAGTCACTCCTGGCAATTCTTCCCGGCATCGTGCTGTGGCGTGAGTACAGCGTCCCGCAAACGGGCAGCCAAGGCTTGCCGGTGTCCAGAGCGGGATTTCACCCTTGTTGCCCTTGAGTTTTTCATGGATAGACTTGCTGGGATCGGGCACCGCAGAAACCAGTAGCTGGGTGTAAGGATGCTGGGGATCATGAATGATCTCCTCGGTATCTCCCCATTCGACCATGTGGCCGACATACATTACCGCCAGATCTTCGGCGATATAACGTGCCGTTGCGATATCGTGGGTGATATAAAGTAGCGCCATCTCACGTTCAAACTTCATCTCCTCCATCAGATTCAGTACCCCGGCACGGATGGAAACATCAAGCATCGACGTCGGTTCGTCAGCCAGTACCACTTCAGCGCCCACCGCAATGTTGCGGGCCAGATTGACACGCTGACGCTGGCCTCCCGATAGCTGGTGAGGGAATTTAGCCGCCGTCTCTTTCGGTGGGTTCAGTCCGACCTGGTCAAGCAGGCTGTAGATCTTTTCTTCAAGCTCTTTGTTATTGCCTTTACTGACTTTGTTGTGGATCAGCAGCGGGCGGGCGATATGGTGAAAAATAGTATGGGTCGGGTTCAGTGAACCAAACGGGTCTTGCCATACCATCTGGACGCCCTGACGGTACTGCATTAAATCGCGTCGGTTGGTGATATCGGCAATGTCTCGTCCGAAGTACTCAATGTGCCCCCCGGTTGGCGGATACATTTTGGCAATCATTTTAGCGGTGGTTGATTTTCCCGATCCCGACTCGCCCACCACGGCCAGGCCGCGGCTTTTGTACATTTTGAATGACACGTCATTGATTGCACGCATCTTGGATTTCTTTAACGAATTACTATTGACCGCAAAATCTTTAATCAGATTTTTACCTTCAATAATGGGCTTTCCGACAGGTTTATTCATAATGCCTCCTAATTACTTCCTATTTTTTATTAACTGCTTTTATTGAATAGGTGGCAGTTTGATAAACGACCTGGTTCAAGTTGGCGTAATTGAGTGGCAGTGCTGAAACAGGCGTCATGGGCTTTGTTACAGCGTGCCTGAAAACGGCAGCCTTGAGGTATTTCAAGCAAATTCAATGGATTGCCAGGAATGCCGGTGAGGCGGGTTTTCGGTCCGGTCAGTGGTGGAAATGAACTTCCCAGCCCTTCGGTATAAGGGTGGAAAGGCTGTTCCAGAATTTGTTTTGATGGCGCAACTTCGATGAGTTCACCTGAATACATGATGCCAATGCGATCGGAAAACTCGACCATCAACGAGAGATCATGGGTAATGAACAGGATCGAGAAGCCGAACTCCTCTTTCAGGGCATAGATTTTTTGCAGAATTTCACGCTGAACCACCACATCAAGGGCGGTTGTGGGTTCATCCATGATGATCATTTTCGGATTCAGTGCCAGTGCAATCGCTATCACCAGGCGCTGGCGCATTCCCCCCGAGAACTGGTGCGGATAGTCCCGCAGACGAGTGGGGTGAATGTCGACGATTTCCAATAGCCCTTCAGCACGGCGAATAGCCTGCTTACGATTCATATTGGTGTGGCGCATAATGACGTCACAAAATTGATCTTCGAGTGTCAGTACCGGGTTGAGTGCATTCATTGCACTCTGAAATACCATGGAGATCTGGCTCCAGCGAAAGGCCGTCATATTGGCCTCGCTGAGCTTAAGAATATCGCCATGACCGTCAAAGATCACTTCGCCACCAGAGATAAAAGCGGGCGGCTTATGCAGACGCATTAATGCCATTGCCACGGTTGACTTACCACAGCCAGACTCACCAGCCAGACCGAATATTTCGCCTTTACCGATATCAAAGCTGACATTGTTTACCGCACGTACATCGCCAGCATCTGTGATGTAGTCAACACAAAGGTTGCGAATGGAGATTTGTGGATTGGTCATTACTTTTCTCCTCCCTGAAGGGCTGGCTGAGCCGTTTCTAATGTCGCTTTTTGGGCTTCTTTATTTTGTGCTTCCATATTTTTCCAACGGCGCATCCCTTTGTGTGAACGAAGCTGTGGGTTAGCTATTTCATCCACCGCAAAGTTGAGCAGTGCCAGGCCGATTGCAACCAGAGTAAGCGCGATACACGGAACTAACAGCTCCCACCATGCGCCGACCAGCATCGAAGAGGATGTTTGAACGTTGTACAGCATGTTGCCCCAGCTGATCGTTCCCGGGTCGCCAAGGCCAAGGTATGACAATGTTGCCTCGGTCATAATCGCCAGCATGACCGAGCCGATGAAGCTGGCACCGACGATTGAAATCAGGTTTGGCAGGATTTCAACAAAGATAATGCGCCAAGACGATTCACCTAATACCTCAGCGGCTTTGATGAACTCTTTTTCTCTGATTGACAATGTCTGGGCGCGGACAACCCTGGCGCCCCATGCCCAGGCCGTTATCCCGATAACCAGGGTTATCGTTACAGGCCCCGCCTCACCAATGAAGGCCGCGAGAACAAATAATAAGGGCAGCTGTGGGATCACCAGCATGATGTTCATGGCAGCAGAAAGAATATCGTCAACCCGGCCACCAAAGTAACCGGCAGAAACACCCACTAAGGTTGCGAGAAAACAGACCATCAAGCCGGCGCCGAAGCCAACAGCGAGAGAGGTGCGTGCGCCATACACAACTTGAGACCAGACATCGCGTCCCATTCGGGTGGTGCCGAGTACGTGTTCGGCATTTTTCGACATCCGCAGGGTACGGCTGCTGTCGGCGAGGTTTTCAGCAATCCAGCCATCGGGGTTATTTTGGGCAGCCTTAACAACAAACGCAGGGTATTCGTGCGGGTTACCCGTTTTCTTGTTAGGCACATGTTCAGTAATGAACGGGGCAAAAACCGCGGCCAAAATAAACAGCGTGATAATGATTAAGCCGGCAAGGGCCTTATGGTTACTGGAAAGTAACTTAATTAAGCCTTTCATAATTATTTGCCTCCTTTACGTAGGCGAGGGTCAAGTGCCACGATGAGGATGTCAGCCATGAAGTTAAAGAACAGCATAAACAGGGTCATGATAAGCAGCTGACCTTGCAGAACCTGATAGTCACGCGCATTAATCGCGTTAAGAAGAACGGTGCCGAGGCCCGGGTAGTTGAAGATCATCTCGATAATGAGCTGCCCCCCGATAGCCATCCCCAGCGCCATCGATAGTGCCGTCACACTGGGTAGCATGGCGTTACGTGCCGCGTAGTTGAATACCACGCGGTTTTCACTTAACCCCTTGCCCTTTGCCATCGTGATATAGTCTTCGTTCAGCAGGTTGATCATGTTATTACGCATGTTGATCAAGAAGCCGCCAATCTGGATGATGGTGGCACAAAACAGAGGTAACACCGCGTGGTAGAGAACATCTTTAATGAATTCCCAGCTGGTCCAGTCAGGTGTGGTGCCTGCGGTATACGCATAGGTTGATGGGAACCAGCGAAGGCCGATCGCGAAGGTGTATAGCACCAGCATGGCAACGACCACGGGAGGTACGGCCTGAATGACCATCATCCCAGGTGAAATGAATGCATCGTATTTACTGCCGCGTTTCCAGGCTGCAAAAATACCGAGGGTCGAGCCTAAACAGAAGGCCAGAATAACGGCGGTACCCGCCAGGAACATTGACCAACCAACCGCACGGGCCATGATTTCATTAACGGTCTGCGGGAAGGTTTGAATCGAGATACCCAGATCCCAAGAAAGAATCCCTTTAAGGTAGATAAAGTATTCTTCGTGGATTGGGCCACCGACAAACCCCAATAATTGTTTCATTGCAGCGATACGCTCAGGCGTTACCTGCACAGCTGCGTTGGCGAACATCATGGTCACCGGATCTCCCGGCATCGCTCGCGGTAAAATAAAGTTCAGCGTAATCGCAAATAAAAGCGCTATCAGATAAAAAGACAGCCGTCGTATAAAGAATCCCATAACTCACACCTTAATCATCCAGCATTGATGTATTTTGCTAGATTCAGGACAGAAATCCCCCTGACGCAAAGCGCCATAAATTTCAATCGAAGGGGGAAGAGGCGGTGCGCAATGTGCGCACCGCAAGTTAATACCTAAATTATACTTTAGGCTTTAGATCAAGTACTTGTAGCAGACGTTCTTGGGTGTTGGTGATAGGCATTGGACGGCCTTTCGGGTTCTTCTCGTTCCACCAGCCAGTAAAGCGCGAGGTGTTGTACTGAGAAGTGTAAGCTCCTGACATGACAGGTACTGTTACTTGGTTTTCTGCAATGATTTTCTGGATCTTGTGAGCCATCTTAACTTGCTCGCCACGATCTGCGGTTTGGTAGAAACCCTCAAGTAATTTGTCTAGCTCAGCATTCTTCCAGTAGTGAAGCGCAAAGCGAGGCATACCATCATTTGCCTGGAAGCGTGAGTGGTAAGCACTGTCCCAGTAAGTGTACGGATCTGCACCGTGGAAGTAGTTGGTGTAAGCAACATCGTACTGAGCATCAAGCATTGCCTGGCTGTAAACCGAGAAATCAGGGGTACTTGATTTCGCTTTAATCCCGACTTCTTCAAGCATTTCAACACCTAGCTGTACGGTGTTGTTGAAGTCAGTCCAACCACTTGGTGATTGAATTGCCAGCTCAAGCTTTTTACCTGTTGGGGTTTCAACAAAGCCATCGCCATCAAGATCTTTAAAGCCCGCTTTTTTCAGCAATGCTTTGGCGTTGTCTACATTGTAGGTCATGAACGGCTTGTATTTTTCATGAACGGCTTTATCAGACCATGACTCAAATGCCTGACCTAGACCTGAGGCGTAATCATTCACCACACCGCCGCCGTAGAAAGCAATATCAATGATCGTTTCACGGTCGATGGCCATAGAGAAGGCGCGACGGAAATCGATGTTATTGATCGCTTCATTGTTACCCGCTTTCGGCGACTGGTAGTTGAACATGAATGCCTGGCTACCACCTGCAGGATACCAGTATTTATTATCTGGGCTGGCTGCTGCGTATGTGCTGTCAACATCCGGGATGAACGAGTACGTCCAGTCGAATTGACCGCTCAGTACCTGGCCCAGGAACTGATCGTTACCTGCAACTTGCGGCAGACGCAGACAGTCAACATCCAGGTTGCTGTTATCCCAGTATTGTGGGTTACGGCATTGAGTGTATAGCTGCGGGGTGAATGTTTCGATTTCAGTGAATGGACCGGTACCAACCGGGTTCTCATTGGTAAAGCGTGTAGGATCTTCTACCTTGCTCCAGATGTGCTTAGGAACAACGGATACCTTATTGATCAGGTATGGAACATTTGAGTTTGCTTCAGTCAGGTTGAAAGTAACTTTATCACCAGAAGCGATCACTGATTTCAGGCGTTGGTTGATACCTGTACGGTCAAGTTCAGGGTGTTTTTTCAGCATGTCATACGTAAATGCAACGTCTTCTGCTGTATACGCTTTTCCGTCAGACCATTTCACTCCGTCACGGATGACGAAAGTCACCTGCATTAGGTCGTCAGACATGTAATAGTCTTTTGCCAAACGCATTACCGGCTCGTTGCCTTTCAATTCGTTGAATACGACTAAAGGTTCATAGATAAAGTCTTGAACGGTATCTAATTGAGTTTGGAGAAACGGGTTAAAGTTACGTACAAATGTAGGGTAAAACTTTGGAACCATAGTCAGTTCAGTTCGCTCAGCAGCGGCGGCAATCGGTGCCGTTAATGCTGAGGTTGCAGCGGCAAAAACCGCAAGCGCTAACTTAGTTTTCTTAATATTGGCAAGCATAGCTGTTCCTTACTCTGTGCTTTTCGTTTCACTTATGGAAAATGAGTACCCCGAGGGGTAGTCCTTGAACCTGCTTCGATAGAATGAAAATACTCTTCTATTGAATGGCCTTGCAGGCTCTCAGTGCCACTAGGAAACTCTGAATAGCCAAAATCGTCAATGTGGTCGCCCGTTAAAAACGTTAAAAGAGGCGGGCTTACTGTCAAAAACGTTAATTTCATCCTAATTGATAACTTACGTCAGCTATGATTTTGAGTTCACCCTCACAGATTAGAAACCGCGTTTCACGTGGTGTGTTAGTGCTTACTATTGGTTATTTATTTTATTTTCAGTGTGTTACGTGTTGTGTTTTTATATTGTGATGTAACGCAGTAGGCATGGTGGAGTTAATTCCTGCCGTGAAATTTCACCCCGCCGTTTGTTGTGAGTTGCTTCTCATAAACTGAAATATCTTTTTTATGGTCGTGTTGTGAACGATTTTTCACCAACAAAAATGGTAATTCTGAGTGTGTGATAGCGATCTCCCGCCCTTTTTTTATTGCTAAATCTATTTTTTTTCATGATTGAATTTACGGTTTTTACTCCGGGTTTAGCCGCAAGAACCAGGGGACGGAAACAACAAATAAAGAAAAGCCCGCATCAGCGGGCTTTGTTATATCGGTCTTATTTTTAAGTCGATTGGGAAGTTTAACTGATGATATGCTGCAGCTTGTCCCGCATTGCTTTGACATCATGACGTTCAGGTGATGGTTCATTACAACGCGCCAACACAAAGTCGATAGTATTGATAACAGTGCGCCAGCGAGGCGTTTTCGGAAGCGTTTCGAGATGAAGATACTTATCGAGTGTACGTGTTTGCAGGGTACTGCGATCTAAATAGACCCGCCATAAACCACTTTCCTCGGCCAGTTCAAATTTAGTCTTCTGGGCCGATGATTCCCAATATTGTAGTGTTGCTTTCATGACATCGACCAGCAGTTGCCGAACCATGTCGCTCTTATTTTTTCCATTGTCACCCAGCCTATCGGCAAGTCGAGTGAATTCTCCTCCGAGCTCTCGTAGTTGCTGGAGGTTATCTTTATCACCATCGAATGCAAAACCTGACAGTACCTCAACCGCACTTTCTAACATGTTGATTCGATGCTGTACGGAAGGCCCTTCAATATCAAAGACGAACATCCGTTTAAGCCCCGATTCCTCCGGCAAATTGATCACATTTGTCTCTAGTGGCTTCAGTTCATCACCTATCCGATAGGTCAGGCTGCCATTAAAGTGGTGACTGTTACTGATATCATCAGGTAAATGGGTAAGCAGAAGATCATCGATATTGTGTCGTTCCAGCTGCTCGGGCGCGCGTTTAAACAGCTTTCCCGCTGCATTATTGGCGTAGCGGATCCGGCCTTCATTCTGGACGCACAGGATTGCTTCATTGGTCGACTCCATCAGCCCGAGCAGTCGGCTCTGGGTTTCTAATAAGCCCTCCTCGATGAGTTCCCGGCGTTGGATTTCCTGTTGCAGGGCCTGATTCTCCTGGCGCTGCATCTCTGTCTGGCCAGCCTGAATATGGGCGCCGATACGGGCGATCAACTCTTCTTTGTTGAATGGTTTCATCAGGTAATCATTTGCGCCGCATTCAAATCCTTTGATCCGATCTTGTACCTGACCCAATGCCGACAGCATGATCACAGGCAGCGCCAGTCGTGAATGCTGTTTGCGTAAGGTCAGACAAACCTCATAGCCACTCATTTCCGGCATCATGACATCAAGCAGCATCAGTGCGGGTTGGTGTTGTTCCAGCAATTTAAGTGCCTGAGGCCCGTTTTCTGCCGTGAGGACCCGATAGCCTTCGAGGCGTAAGAAGTTATTGAGCACTTGCAGGTTCACGGGTTCGTCATCGACGATAAGCAGCAGCTCGCCATCAGGATTTTCCGGCAGACTCTCCGTTTCACAGCTGGTGGTATTGATCGAAGAGACCTGAAAGTGGCTATTGCGCAGAGTCGGCTTGTTACTGGCAATCTCATCTTTTGAGGCCAGATTTAGCGTAAAGCTAAATGTCGCTCCAACCATTGGCTGGCTGCTGACATAGAGTCTGCCGCCCATCAGCTCAATGAGCTGACGGCTGATTGACAGTCCGAGCCCGGCCCCCTGACGATAGTTTGAGGAGCAGGTATTCGCCTGAATGAGCGGTTCGAAAATATGTTCCAGCTGCTCAGCCGGGATCCCCTGACCGGTGTCGACAACTTGAATACGAATTTGATTTTCCAGCACGGTTGCCGAAAGGACGATCTTTCCTTCCGATGTGTATTTGATGGCATTGCCGACCAAGTTGTACAGCACCTGTTCCAAGCGCTGTTCATTGGCCATAACGGGAGGAAGATCATCGGGGATCTGATTGATAATACGGATTGGCTTACTGTCCAGCAGATGGGTTGATAACTCCAGGACTAACCGGATAGCGGATGCCAGATCGACGGGATGCTTCTCGATATCCAGATCGCCGTAGCGCATTTTGTGGTAATCAAGCAGATCATCAACCAGATCAGTCAGGCGTTGTCCGCTATTGATCAGCATTTCCAACTGACGGCGTTGTGCTATTTGTACCGGGCCGTTAACCCCAGCCAACAGCGACTCGGCAATGCCGACCATGCCATGAAGCGGGGTGCGTAATTCATGTGATGTGGTGGCCAGAAATTCATCCTTCAGCTTATCGGCGATCTGGAGGTCTTCATTTTGTTGCTGAATAACGGTCAGGTTCTGTTCCAGTTCGTTATTTTGCTCACGGATCAGGGCGATCTTCTCCCTGACAGATCGTTGCATTCGGGCAAAACTCACCGCCAGTCGGCCGATTTCATCACGGCGTTCGGTGCTTTCAATCTTTTGCTCTAAGTCACCGGCCGATACCCGCTCCGTAGCCCAGGTCAGGCGTAATAAGGGGGCGGTGATAGAATTCGACAGCCAGTGCGAAATGATAATCACCAATACGATGGCGGTCAGCATGGCTGCGATAAAGATTTTTTCCAGCTGGCGAATTCGCGCAAAAGCTTCTTCTTCCGGGAGTTCAATCACTAAGGCCCAGGGGTAACCCAGAACATTTACCGGTGAAAAAGCACTGAGGACAGGGACGTGATTGAAATTGGTAAAACGACCCACTCCGGACTTGCCTGCCAGCGCGGCTTCTATACTTTGGCTGCTTAGCTTTCCCGGTAGGTTTTGACCGGGCGGGATCCGCAGTTGATGATCCGAGCCGACTAATAGGGTCTGGGCGAAGTTATTGTTACTGTCGCGATCATTAATCAGTTCGCTGATCGCCTGATTACTTAGTTCAAAAAATACGTAACTGTGTAAATAACCTTGCTGAATGATTGGAGCGGCAAACCACGCGGTGGTTTCTGTGCCATTAGGATGCTGGCTGAAATCGGTAAATACGACGGGCACCTGATCCGGCTCAGCCTGATGTTTTTTGGTCTTTTCAGCAATGGCGGCAAAGGTCTGGGTTAAGGCATCGAAAGCGGGGGGATCCGAGAGCAGATTAAGGCCGAACTTATCGTGGTTATAAACGGAGTACACAATATTTCCGTTGATATCAACCAGCATAATATCACTGAAGTCGGAGCGCTTCAGGTATTCCTGATAAACCCGATTGTAACGTTTATACATTAGCCGGTAACGTTCGTGACCAACATAATTGGTGAGGCTGTCGGTCGATTTTTCCGTGAGGGTTTCGGTAAAATAGCGACTGTTGCTGGTGCTTTTTGTGAGTGCTGCGATATCACCTAACTGATGAAAGGCTCCCACCAGACCATAAAAACGGCCGCCACTGGCATTTGACAGTTCAGAGCGGGCAAAACTCTGCACTTCTGATTCCTTTGCCGCAAAAAAACTGTTGAGTTGTTTTTGCTTGTTATCGAGCAGCGACGCAAGATGATTGGTGCTCTGCTCGGCCAGATCGTTAGAGTGAGAATTGAGGAAAAAGAAAGCGGATAGCGTCAGCGGAGTTATGCTGAGCACTAAAAAAGCCAGCATTAAAGTATGCTGGAGGCGCTTGAATCGTTTGGTATTCTGCATTCCTATGCCTGAATTTTACGTAATTGAATTCGAGTGAAGTCAGCCATCTAATGTCAACCATGCCTAGGCCATGGTGATGGATGGATTTTGACGTTTTGTGCGTATTGTTAATTTTATCTGCCGCGTATGACTCTTATACGGAGTTTATTTTTGCAATCAAGTAAGTTGGAAGGGAAGCGTGTACTGATACACAGAATTGACACTGTTGACGGAGAAATGGGGAAAAAAAGACCGATAATGGGCAGGCTGGGGGGAGGCAGCCTGCCGTCGTGGTAGTTATTTTGTGGCGGAATAGATATTGAATTTATTGGTTTTGGCGCTGATCTCGCATTGTCCCAGGCTCTGTTCAATCAGTGGCGGATAGCGCAGAAAGCTGTTGGCAACAACAATAAGTTTACCCCGCTCAAGCAGGTGGTCTGGCGCTTGAGCGATAAAATCTTCGGTGGCACGGTAGAAGGTTTTTAAACCCGCGTGAAACGGGGGGTTGCTGATTAAATAGTTATACCGTCCTTCGAGTGCGGAATAAACGTCTGTTGCGGTAAAGGTTGCCGTAAGGTTGTTGACCTCAAACGTCTCTCTGGCGGAGGCGAGAGCCAGCGCACTGATGTCACACAGCTCTAACTCGATACGCGGATTTTTCGCTTTCATCACTGCGCCGATCACCCCGGCCCCGCAGCCGAAATCAAGCACTCTTCCGCGTAGTGGTGGTAACGTATTTAA
The DNA here is from genome assembly GCF_033720175.1 of Photobacterium sp. Taxonomy (GTDB): domain Bacteria; phylum Pseudomonadota; class Gammaproteobacteria; order Enterobacterales; family Vibrionaceae; genus Photobacterium. The sequence goes on along the minus strand of NZ_JAWWDA010000011.1, from coordinate 133,644 downwards.
TAACAGTTCTGAGCCTTTATCTAACTCACCGTGGCTGAATACACCGGGAAGCGAACGAACGGTTAATTCGACACCTGCAACGTTAATGGGATAGCTGCGGAACCATTGGCTGATGTCAAATGGCTGTACCTCGTTATCACAGCGTCCCCAGTAAAAGCTACAACGACGAGCAGTATCATACTTGGTTAACGGGCCATATGACTGAAACATCTTTTCTGCGCTTCGAACCCCGCAGCGGTTCTCGCCGACGATGCAGACTTCAGTGTTCGGGCCGAACTTAGCCAGTACCATCGACAGAAGATAGTCAGCTTCAGCTTTTGCTTTCGGCCAGTAAATTAAGACCATATCGATGTCTAACGAAGCCTCCAGCTGAGCGCCGAAGTGACATTCGAGCTGAGCGTGATGGCTCATTGATCGGTAGTAGCCATAGTTAGTGGTAAAGATCGCAACAGACTTGGCGACATTGGTCATTTCAAGCGGAAATGCATCGCTTAACTCGCCGACGACAAGTACCTTTCGATCTTCAAAAAACGCTAACTGGCGGGCAACGACCTGGCTCGCGGCGGTGTAAGACATAGATGGCCTCGATAAAACATAACTAGGTTAAGGGCGCGAATTGTTCCATAAAACACGGGGTATGGAAAGCGGATAGGCGCCACACGAAGAGTGCGGCGCGATAAGTGAATTCGGCTGGCCAAGCCGGGCGAATTGGAGTGATACCCGCGTTACACAAGGGGCCCCCTTAACCTGCGGCAATCAACTCTGATCTTGCGCGTCAAGAAACTCTTTAAATTCAAGCTCATAAAGTTTGAATAGCACAATGGTGACGGAGAAAATAATCGGGCCGTAAATTAAACCAATCAAGCCGAATAAGTGCAGGCCGCCTAAGATCGAGAAAAAGATCAGCAAGGTATTCATTCCTGAGTTCCCCTGCATTAATAACGGCCGTAAAATATTGTCGATGGAGCCCACGACGATGATCCCCCAGCCACAGAGGAACAGTGCCCATTCCCATTGATTGATCAGCAGCAGGTAAATAGCGGCGGGAAGCCAGATCAACGCGGTGCCAAATACCGGAATGAAGGAGGCGAAGGCCATCATCGACCCCCAGAATAACCCCGGGAAACCTGCCAGCCACATGGCAAAACCACCGGCAAAGCCTTGGGCTAGTGCAGTTAGGAAAGATCCTAGCACGGCTGATTTTGCCACTTGTTCAACTTCGGTCAACAGAGCGTTTTCCTGGCTGCGGGACAGCGGCAGAATGTGGCGTAAGGCCTTAACCATCTTGTCGTGATCACGTAATAAGAAAAACAGCACAAAAAGCATCAGCATAAAACTGATCACAAAGTTGGTGGCATCCCCCAGGATCTTTGCGCTGACATTGAGCAGTTGTGAACCGAATTTAGATGCCGATAAGGCAATTTTCTGAAGGATCGCCTGGGCATCAATGCCTTCAAACGGTGACCATTTGTTGATTAATAAAAGTGCTTTTTGGGCATAGGGGTGGGCGAGCAGTTCTTTGGCGCCCCCTTCGGATAACCAGGTATAGCTTTCTTTTGAGAAGGTGGTGCCCTGATGTACAATGGAGGAGAATACGATCAGTACCGGGATCACAATGATAAAGGTCAGCAGGGTGCAGGAAAGCATTGCGGCACTGTTTGGCTTCTTGGCCATCCTGCCTTCTATTCTGGTATGCAGCGGGTAATAGAGCAAAGAGATAATAAACGCCATCACAATCGGGCCTAGATAGGGCTCTACCAGTCGGTAGCTGGCATAGGCGGCAAGCGCCAGAGCAGCCATCAGCAGCCAGTGGCTAGATTCTATTTTAAACGGTTTTGGCACTTTGTTGTCCTTCGATAAGTAACACCACAGAGATCGTTATAATCGCCCTATTCCTCATCGGTAGCAATGTGAATACGCTGTTAATAGCATTTTTAATCAAAAACTTAAACGGTAGGGTGTAATGGGGTGCTGTAATTGCGGTGGCGACACCAAGAAAAAACGCAAGTTACCATTAGCGGGTCTGGTGGTGTTCGGGGTGTGTCTGCTTGTTATCTACTTCTGGCAGTAAATAGCGGGTGCAGAAAGCTGATACGGGGCCGTCTTAGAGATGACGATATAACAACGCCACTCTGTGAGTGGCGTTGTTAGTTATTGCGGGTAGCTGTCAAAGGAACGACTTAAGCTTGTGCTTCTTTTGCCAGAGTAGCAAAAGCCACCTCTGCGGCCCCGAGTGTCGCTTCAATTTCTTTTTCGCCATGGGCCAGCGAGGTAAAGCAGGCTTCATAGGCTGATGGTGCGAGGTAGACACCATTGCTCAGCATCAGGTTAAAGAAACGCTTGAAGCGTTCTATGTCGCATCGGGTCACATCAGCATAGCTGGTGACTTGCTCTTGCTCGGTAAAGAAGAAGCCGAACATGCCGCCAACCTGATTGATGGCCAGCGGAATACCATACTTGTCAGCCAGCGCTTTAAAGCCTTCGGCCAGACGTTTAGTGGTATTCGCCAGACGTTTTTCGTTGCCTTCTTGGGTTAACACCGTCAGGCAGGCATGGCCTGCGGCCATGGCAACCGGATTGCCCGATAAGGTACCGGCCTGATAAACCGGTCCGGTTGGGGCAATATACTGCATGACGTCTTTACGGCCACCAAATGCACCGACCGGCATGCCGCCACCGATGATTTTACCGAGTGTCGTCAGATCCGGCTTAATGTTGTAATAGCCCTGAGCACCGCCTTCAGATACACGGAAGCCTGTCATCACCTCATCAAGGATCAAGAGGGCGCCAAACTGATCGCAAATTTCACGCAGGCCTTCAAGGAAGCCCGGAACGGGTGGAATGCAGTTCATGTTGCCAGCGACAGGTTCCACGATAATACACGCGATTTGCTCAGGGTGTTCGGCAAACGCTTCACGTACAGAGTCAAGATCGTTAAAGGTGCAGGTCAGTGTATGTTTAGCAAAGTCAGCCGGTACGCCCGGAGAGCTTGGCTGGCCCAGCGTGAGGGCGCCAGAACCGGCTTTCACCAGCAGGCAGTCGGCGTGGCCGTGGTAGCAGCCTTCAAATTTGATGATCTTGTCACGGTGGGTATAGCCGCGAGCCAGGCGGATAGCACTCATGGTCGCTTCCGTCCCTGAGCTCACCATACGGACTTGCTCCATGGAAGGCACAAGCTTGGAAACCAGCTCAGCCATGGTGATTTCCATTTCGGTCGGCGCACCAAAACTTAAGCCTTGCTGTGCGGCGTGAATGACAGCATCACGGACAGCGACATGGTTATGACCCAGAATCATCGGACCCCAAGAGCCTACGTAGTCGATATACGCTTTACCATCAGCATCAAAAATATATGCGCCGTCAGCTCGCTCGATGAACAGCGGACTGCCGCCAACACCGGCAAAGGCGCGAACTGGTGAGTTAACACCACCTGGGATCGTTTTTTGTGCTTTAGCAAATAAATCAGCTGATTTGCTCATTGTGATGTCCTATTTTCTAGTTTATCCGGCGATTGTACCTAATATATCGGGATCTTGGCGAGTTTGATTTTCGTTATCTCGGTCACAGATGGAAAGCTAGTTTTCAAGATTGGCGGTGTAAAAAAATGCCGCAGTCGGCTAATCTTACTGCAGACGATTTTCGTCCTTCCTGTCTGCTCCTGCCGGAGCAATCTATTCTAAGATACGGCTGACTAATGACTGATAACACCCGCGGCATTCCTGCGCCTGAGCGCCTGCAACCTAGTGGACTGGTTCGGCGATTTCTTTCTCGCGATAAAACTCCTGTTTCTGTTCTTTTTCTTTCCGCGTTGGTAGGCCTGCTGGCCGGATTGCTTGCGACTTTGTTCGAGATCGGGGTGCATTGGGTTTCGGAGCAGCGTACTACGTGGCTGCGTGATGTGATCAGCAGTGTTTTTCCCTTGTGGCTTGTGGCGTTTATGATCAGTGCCGCGCTGGCACTGGTAGGCTATTTTTTGGTTCACCGTTTTGCTCCGGAAGCCGCAGGATCGGGGATCCCTGAAATCGAAGGGGCGATGGATGATATGCGTCCGGTTCGCTGGTGGCGGGTCATACCGGTAAAATTTATCGGTGGTCTCGGGGCGTTGGGCTCCGGCATGGTATTGGGGCGTGAAGGCCCGACGGTCCAGATGGGCGGAAACCTTGGCCGTATGGTGTCTGATATCTTCCGTTTGAAAGATAAGGAAGGCCGTCATGCTTTGCTGGCCTCTGGTGCTGCAGGTGGTTTAGCCGCAGCTTTTAATGCCCCGCTGGCTGGCATTATGTTTGTGGTAGAGGAAATGCGTCCACAGTTTCGTTACAGCTTGATCTCCATTAAATGTGTCATTATTTCAGCCATTGTTGCGAATATTGTTTTCCGCAGTATCAAGGGTCAGCATGCGGTGATCACGATGCCGCAATATGACGCCCCCATGCTGAAAGCGCTGTGGTTATTTTTATTGCTGGGGATGTTTTTTGGGGTGTTCGGGGTGATTTTCAATCGCCTGATCACATTGTCACAAGATCTGTTTGTTCGCATTCACCGCAATGATCGCAAGCGCTATCTGATCACCGGAACCTTGCTGGGCGGTTGCTTTGGTCTGATATTGCTGTATCTGCCAGAATTGACGGGGGGCGGGATTGCCATTATTCCGAATGCGACCAATGGTGACTACAGTATCAATCTGTTGTTGATCCTATTCTTAGCCCGGGTAGCAACGACCTTATTGTGCTTTGGTTCGGGAGCGCCCGGCGGTATTTTTGCTCCGATGCTGGCGTTGGGCACCTTGTTTGGCACTTTTTTCGGTTCGGTCGCTCAGCTGATGTTTCCTGACTTAGGACTGGAGCCGGGGATGTTTGCGATTGCCGGAATGGGAGCATTATTTGCTGCAACAGTACGGGCGCCGATCACCGGTATTTTGCTGGTTATTGAGATGACCAATAATTATGATCTGATCTTACCATTGATTATCACGACCCTGGGTGCCACTATGCTGGCACAGGTGCTTGGCGGTCAGCCAATTTATTCACAATTGCTGATTCGCACTATAAAGAAAGAAAAATTACGGCAAGATAACCGATCTGATGTGGTGAATACTTGAACGAGATAGTCAGGTATTAGATAATCACATTAATTACCGCATGTGTTTGAGAGGTTTTAATGAGCGATGCCAATTTGCCACTGACGTTTTCTGATGTTGCTGCGAATAAAGTGAAAGCGCTAATTGCCGAGGAAGAAAACCCGGACCTGAAACTTCGCGTTTATATCACCGGTGGTGGTTGCAGTGGTTTCCAGTATGGCTTTACTTTTGATGAAAAAGTGAATGACGGCGATATGACGATCGAGAACAGCGGGGTGACTCTGGTGGTTGATCCCATGAGCCTACAGTACCTGATGGGTGGGATTGTTGATTATACCGAAGGGTTGGAAGGTTCTCGTTTCTTCGTGAATAATCCTAATGCAACAACGACGTGTGGTTGCGGAGCATCATTCAGCGTATAAAAAGTTACCGGAATAGCTGCGATTAAGTATCGCATCGGTAAAAGAAAAGCCGTCACTATGTGGCGGCTTTTTTATTGTCCGGCTTTGCTAACCCGGGCACGCTAGCCCCGGTAGGCAATTAACGGGCTGTTTTCAGCCAGCAGGTGGCTAAATTGCGTCAGCTGGCTTAACCGCTTACTGGCATGCTGCTGGAAAGCGCTCTTCTTTTTGCCTCTCAGTGACTCTGCTTGTGGTAATTTCACTGTACGGGGATTCTTGTGAACGCCGTTGACCAAAAACTCATAGTGCAGGTGAGGGCCGGTAACGCGGCCGGTTCCACCTAATGTCCCCACCACCTGTCCTTGTTTAACCCGCTCTCCGGTTTTCACTTTTCGCTTCGTCATGTGCAGGTATTTAGTGATGTAAGTAGAGCTATGGCGAATAAAGACATAGTTACCATTGAACTGGTTATACCCCGATTTCAATACCACGCCATCACCTGCAGCCCAGATCGGGGTACCCACAGGAGCTGCATAATCGGTGCCTCGGTGGGCTTTTACCCGACCTGTTACAGGGTGCAGGCGGCGTGGATTGAAGTTTGAGCTCACATAACGGAAATTAATCGGTGAACGAAGGAAGGCCTTACGCATGGCATTGCCATTTTGGTCGTAATACTTGCCTTCTTCGCTACGGACTGCAGTAAAGGTTTGCCCCAGGTTTGTAAAAGTGGCTGCCAGAATATTGCCACGGCCAATAGGGTCGCCCTCGACAAAGTGCTCTTCAAATAGCACCGAGAAACTGTCACCTTCTCGGATATCGAGGGCAAAGTCGATATCCCAGCCAAAGATACCTGCAATCTCCATGATTTGGTTGGCGGTTAAACCGGCTTTGTCTGCAGCATGCCAGAAGCTCGACGTGATTGTCGCCTGGGCAAAGTTGAATTGGGTGTCGATAATTTTGTTTTCTTCCTTCGAATGGAAGGTGTCCCCAGCCCTAGTGATAACGAGGGTCTGAGTGGCATTTTTCGGTTGGATCAGCTGAATCAGGTCATTATTATCATCAAAACCAAATTTCAGGGTATCCCCCGGACGTAATGACGTCAGGCTTTTGGTGCCGTCATCGGCATTGATTAAACGGTACAGGGTTCCCGGGCTTAATCCGACTTTATCAAATACCACTGCCAGACTTTCGCCGGACTGCACTTGATGGTTTTCCCATCTTAAACTCGGATAGTGCGGCTCTTCGTCTTCTATTGCGGGTTTAAGCTGATGGGATTCAAGGCTGAGATCAAGCGAGTAGGCTTTACCAATTTCGAACTTACGTTCCGTCTGGGCGACTTTTTCAGGACCCGGAATAAGGAGCAGCAGTACCACAAAGGCACTGAGGAAAGTGATGAGGATTTGATGCATCCTGGGCAGTCGGGCAAGTTTCGATACTGACATTGGCAAAGTAATTTAAGCGCAAAAGGAAAAAATAAGACAACCCTTAGTCTAACTGGTTTCAAAAAACATCTCTATTCAAGTAAGATGGTTGATTATTACTTTTTTGCCAATTCTGTGGGAGCGAACAAGAATGGCCAGCATTGAACAAGCTTTAGCTGAAATTAAGCGTGGTGTTGATGAGCTGATTCCAGAAGAAGAGCTGATTGCCAAATTAAAAGAAAACCGTCCTTTACGGATTAAATTAGGGGCCGATCCAACCGCTCCTGATATTCACTTAGGTCACACCGTCATTCTTAACAAGCTGCGTACTTTCCAGGAACTCGGCCATGATGTCACTTTCCTTATCGGTGACTTTACCGGTATGGTTGGCGATCCTACGGGTAAGAATACGACACGTCCGCCGTTAACGCGCGAAGATGTGCTGGCGAATGCTGAAACCTATAAAGAACAGGTTTTCAAAATTCTTGATCCGGCTAAAACCAAAATCGAGTTTAACTCTTCATGGTTATCTGATCTGGGTGCTGAGGGTTTAATCCGCCTTGCAGCCAACCAGACGGTTGCTCGTATGCTTGAGCGTGACGATTTTAAAAAGCGTTATAACGAAGGTCGTCCGATTGCGATCCACGAGTTCATGTATCCGCTGCTGCAGGGGTACGATTCGGTCGCCATGGAAACCGACGTTGAGCTTGGCGGTACCGATCAGAAATTCAACCTGCTGATGGGCCGTGAATTGCAGAGAGCACATGGTCAGAAGCCTCAGGTTGTCCTGACCCTGCCTCTTCTTGTTGGCCTGGATGGCGAGAAGAAGATGTCCAAATCAGCCAATAACTATATTGGTATTGCGGATGTGCCAAGCGAGATGTTCGGCAAGATCATGTCGATCTCTGATGATCTGATGTGGAACTACTATGAGCTGCTTTCTTTCCGTCCGATCGAAGAAATCGAGCAGTTCAAAGTTGATATGGCAAACGGTCAGAACCCGCGCGATATCAAAATCCGCCTTGCCAAAGAAATCATTGCCCGCTTCCATTCTGAAGCGGATGCTGATGCGGCTGAGCAGGAATTCATCAATCGCTTCCAGAAAGGCGCAATGCCAGATGAGATGCCAGAATTTGAATTTGAAGCCGGTATCGCGATTGGTAACTTGCTGAAAGATGCGGGTTTGGTTAACTCAACCTCTGATGCTATGCGTATGATCCGCCAAGGTGCGGCTAAAATCGACGGTGATAAAATCGAAGATACTAAGCTGATACCTGCCGCGGGAGCTGCGATCTATCAGGTGGGTAAGCGTAAGTTTGCACGTGTTACATTGAAGTAATACTTCCGGGTATGACTTGTTGGCAGAAAAAAGGCGCTTAAAGCGCCTTTTTTGGATGTTTATTGAGTTTAACCCCGCAGGGCTAACGTCGGTAACGATAGATGCCAGCGGATTGCCGCAAGGCGAATTGTTAGGGTGGTTATGATCCCTGCCAGAGTCGCAACCGCAGGATCAACGTCGAAATACAAGCCGACAGTATGAATGATACCGCCAAGAATACAGGCTGTTGCATAGACTTCGGTACGCAATACCATGGGGATCTCTCTGGCCAGAACGTCACGGATCACGCCACCGCCACAGCCCGTAATAACCCCCATAATCACCGCGACCATAGGCGAGGCACCAAAACGCAGGGTCTTTTCCACCCCGATGGCAACAAACACCGCCAGGCCGATGGCATCGGCAACCGGCAGAAAGTACCACGGCATGCGTTTAGGACGGCGAACGGCCAGCATCGCCAGAAAGCAAGTGACGAAAATAACCCACAGGTAGTTGGTATCAGTGATCCAGAAGACCGGGGTTGCCCCCAGAGCCATATCACGGATCGTACCACCGCCAATAGCCGTTACACTGGCCAGTACAACCACACCAAAAGGGTCCATTCGTAAACGGCCCGCCAGTAACACACCCGATGCAGCGAAAACGGCAGTGCCGAACATATCGAGAATATAGATAAGCATGTTTGTACCTATTGGAGAAGATAGCGAGAGAAGCCGGCTGAGATTGTACGAGGAAATGAAACCGGCTCAACTTGCTGACATCGCTTTGTGATCCACCTCACGTTGAATCATGGTGAGCTGCTGTTACAGGTCGTCTTTTCTTACGCTATCCAGTAACTGGCAAACCTGCTGGACGGCTTTGATAGTACGTGGGGTCGGACGGTTTAACCAATCAGCCTGCAAGGTGAAAATATGTTGGTTATCCACCGCGGGCAATTTGCCTTGCCACTTATTCCAGACACGGGTATCAGTGCCAGAGTGGGGAGTGCCAAAGATCACCTCGGGTTGGCGAGTAACCACCTGCTCTTCAGAAACCTGGGGGTAGCTCGCAAGGCTGTCAGCGAAGATATTCTGTCCGCCGCAAACGGTAAATACCTGTGTCGGCCAGCCCCCATTGGCTACGGTAATGATCGGTGAAGCGCTCAGCTGATAGAAAAAACGAACTGGGCGAAGATCCTGGTGCTGACGCTGAAGGTCGGCTAATTGCTGGCGGAACTGATTTGCGGTTTCTGTTGCGTATTCGGGGTTGGGTGAATATTGTCCAAGTGCCTCAATCGTATTAGGAATATCTTCCAGTTGAGTGGGATTTGAATAATAAACATTGAGACCTAATTGTTCTAGCTTCGCCATTTCCCGCGGTGGATTCCCCCCTTCCCAGGCTAGGATCAGGTCCGGTTTCAGGGCGACTATCCGTTCGAGTTTAACACCGCGGTAGTTAGCCACCCGTTCCAGTTTGGTTGCGGCTTCGGGATAATCACTGTAATCACTGGCGGCGATTAATTGATCACCGAGGCCCGCGGCATAGGCCAGCTCCGTTGTGTGGGGAGACAGGCTTATGACTCGCTCAACTGCAGGGTTGGCTGCACTGATGGCCGAAAAAAAGAGTAAACAGAGACAGGCCGGGCGCACTTATATTTCTCCTTCCAAGATGAAAATGAGGGCACTTTGAATAATCACCCAGACAAGCAGTCGACTGGTGATTATCTGTTGTATTTGAGCCAAATGAAATGCAGCCGGAGCTATTTTCCCACCGATCCGGGGGCGTTCCCTTTTTCTATCATCATAGATGACGGGACCACCGAGTGATAACGATAATTTATGACCGGTTGCTATCAGTAACCAGCCGGGGCCGGGCAACAGCCAGTCTTCCCCTTGTTTAATCAGGCCTTGTAATGCCGCTTTACCATTACGACCGAGACTGATCAGCAAGGCTAAAATTCGCAGTGGGACAATATCCAATAGCGCCAGAATGCGTACTGCGGGAAGGCCAAAGACATCATATTGATGTCGGCTTGGTGACCATGAGCGAGCCAGACTGACGGCTAAACGATATAAGAGCGCCCCGATCCCTCCGGCCAGCGCATACCAGAACAGAACCCCGGCAACTAGGCGACCGTAACTGAGTAACTGGGTTTCAGCGCCAGCTTTACCCAGCCCAAGCAATGACAGGTTACGGGTATTTCGATTGAGGGAGCAGGCCAGTAACTGGCGACAGCGGTTTTTGTCTTCTTTGGCGTAAGCGCTGATAAAGTGTTTACTGAACCTGGCGGTGTATTTCCAATCAAGTGCCATCCATAGCAGAGTTAACTGAAACAGGGTTTCTATCCATACCAGCTGGTGCAGCGCAATGAGTAAGATCAGCACCGTGACCCACATCAGCCCCCAGGCCAGCAAGCCTGAAAGTAAACGTTGCCGGCGATTATCTCTGGGATTGTTTACCCTATCTGCAAGTACAATCGCTAAACGTTGCCAGATCTGCAGAGGATGAAGCGCAGTGGGAATGGGTACAAACCAATGAATGACTAACGCTCCCCACAGTGCAAGCAGGGAGCTGTTATTGAGCAAGAGCGCCAGGGTATCAGTCATTACTGATTCAATAGCTCAACCATTTTCGCGACCATGATTGACGAACTCTTTGCCGCGAGTGGCAGGAACTCTTCAAAGCTCATCGGTGATTCCTTATCAGCCACATCAGAGATGGCACGAACCACCACAAAAGGAACCTCAAACTGGTGACAAGCCTGAGCAATAGCCGCGGCTTCCATTTCTACGGCGATAACCGTCGGGAAGTTCTGGCGAATAAAGTTCTGCTTTTCAGCGCTGCAGACAAATGCATCGCCGGTACAGATCAGGCCGCGAACCGCGTGCATGCCATCCATCGCAGCCAGTGCCTGTTCTGCGTAATTCATCAGTTTTTCGTCTGCTGTAAACGCAGCCGGTTGCTGTGCCATCTGACCTATTTCGTAACCAAATGCCGTCACGTCAGCATCGTGGTAACGTACTTCCGTTGAAATAACCACATCCCCCAGATTCAGGCTTGGGGCAAAACCACCGGCAGAACCCGTATTAAGTACGACATCTGGCTGGAAAATTTCCAGTAAAACGGCTGTTCCAATGGCCGCAGCAACTTTACCGATGCCGGATTGCAACAAGACAACATCAGCGCCGTTCAGGATACCGGTGTAAAAGGTACAACCTGCTTTTTTGTGGGTTTCGCAGTGAGTCAGTTGCTCTTTCAGGATGGCAACTTCTTGCTCCATCGCGCCAATAATGCCGATTTTCATCAATCTGTTCTCTTGTTGGTCAATACTTGTTGCGCGGGCCGCAACGAGAAAAGGAATAATTGTAACATGGAGCGGGGAAGGTTGAAGCAACAAAAAACGAGAGGCCGGGGTAGCACTCTCGTTATTTTGGGCAACGTGTGGAGAACCGCTTTGCTTCTTAACTCATGGGTCAGACGTCGAGATAGTCAAGGATCCCCTGTGCTGCTAAACGCCCTTCGTTAATGGCTGTGACGACTAAATCAGAGCCACGTACGGCATCCCCCCCGGCGAAAATCTTCTCGTTGGATGTCTGGAATTGGTAGCGAGATTCTTCCGGGGCTTTGATCCGGCCATTCTGATCCAGCTCGACATGATAGTTTTCCAGCCAAGGCATGGCATGCGGTTGGAAACCAAAGGCCATAATAACGACATCTGCCTCCAGTACGTGTTCGCTGCCTTCGACAAGCTCGGGGTGACGACGGCCCGCTTCATCTGGCGCCCCCAGCTCTGTATTGACGACGTTAACACCGGTCACCTGTCCTTCGTCATTGATGTGGATACTCAGAGGCTGCAGGTTAAACATGAACTTAACCCCTTCCTCACGGGCATTTTTAAATTCACGCTTGGAGCCCGGCATATTAGCAGCATCACGACGATAAGCGCAGACCACTTCTTTCGCGTTCTGGCGAATTGAGGTCCGCACGCAGTCCATCGCCGTATCGCCTCCTCCGAGCACCACCACACGTTTGCCTTTCATGTCGAGATAGCCACCATCACTTTTCAGTCCCATCACCCGGTAGGCATTGGAAACTAAGAATGGCAGCGCGTCGTAAACACCCTGGGCGTTTTCATTTTCCAGACCTGCCCGCATGTTTTTATACGTACCGACCCCAAGGAAAACCGCATCATACTCACTGAGCAGTTGTTTCATCTGGATGTCTTTGCCGATTTCGGTATTGAGGCGGAAATCAACCCCCATCTCGGTAAAGACCCTGCGGCGATTGACCAGTACACTCTTTTCCAGCTTGAATGATGGGATCCCAAACGTCAGTAAGCCACCAATTTCCGGGTAGCGATCAAAGACCACCGGTTTTACGCCGTTGCGAACCAGAATATCGGCACACGACAAACCGGCCGGACCGGCGCCGATAATCGCGACTTTTTTGTCGACCCACTCAACATGGGACATGTCCGGCTTCCAGCCCATTTCAAAGGCTTTATCGGTGATGTATTTTTCGATATTGCCGATAGCGACCGCGCCAAAGTCATCATTCAGGGTACAGGAGCCTTCACACAACCGATCTTGCGGGCATACCCGGCCACACACTTCTGGCAGGGTGTTAGTCTGGTGTGCCAGCTCAACCGCTTCGAGGATCCGCCCCTCATTGGCCAGGCTTAACCATTGCGGGATATAATTATGTACCGGACACTTCCATTCGCAATACGGGTTACCACAATCAAGACAACGATCAGCCTGAGCACTGGCTTGTTGCGGTGTAAAAGGTTCGTAGATTTCGACAAACTCAATTTTACGAATGTTGAGCGGCTTTTTCGGCGGATCAACGCGCTCGACATCAATAAATTGGTAAACGTTCTGGCTCATTCGGTTTCCCTTCCTTATTGTGCTTGAACGCGCAGCTCAGCAGCTGAACGGCTTTGATGACCTAACAGGGTATTGACATCGGCAGACTTTGGCTTCGCCAGATAGAACTTAGGGATCCACAGATCGAAATCGGCCAGAATTTTCTGAGCCCGGCCTGAACCGGTTTCTTCCAGATGACGATCTATCAGTCCGCGCAGGTGTTCCTGATGAATTTTCAGATTATCCAGCGGCAGGGCGTCAATCAGCTCCGGGTTTACCCGGCCTGCGAAATCGCCGTCTTCATCGAGGATATAGGCAAACCCTCCTGTCATCCCGGCGCCGAAGTTAACTCCGGTCTTTCCTAGAATCGCGACGATCCCACCGGTCATGTATTCACAGGCGTTGTCGCCAGCCCCTTCTACGATCGCTATCGTGCCGGAGTTCCGTACCCCGAACCGTTCGCCGGCGGTACCTGCGGCAAACAATTTGCCACCGGTCGCGCCATACAGGCAGGTGTTGCCGATAATCGTCGCTTCATGAGACTTAAATGCGGAACCCATCGGCGGCCTGATGACGATCTTACCGCCCGTCATGCCTTTGCCGACGTAGTCGTTGGCATCACCGGTCAGATACAGGTTCAGTCCGCCGGCATTCCAGACGCCGAATGATTGGCCCGCAGTTCCGGTCAGGTGCAGGTTGATTGGCTGAGAGGCCATTCCCTGATTGCCATAACGCAGGGCAATTTCACCTGACAGACGGGCACCAATCGAGCGGTCGGTATTGCGGATATTATGGAACAGATCCGCCCCGCGGCGACGTTCAATCGCCGGTAATGCTTCTTTGAGCAGGGTATTGCTTAATACCGCGGGATCAAACGGGGTGTTTGACTCGCTGCAATACAGGGTCTTACCTTCGACGGGGGTTGGGGCATGCAGCAGGCCACTCAGATCCAGCTTGTTTTGTTTGGCGGTAACGCCTTCGAACACGGCAAGCAGATCGGTGCGGCCGATCAGATCCGTCAGCTTTTCTACCCCCAGGCTGGCCAGCAATTCACGCACTTCCCGGCCTAAACCAATAAAGTAATTCATTACCTGCTCCGGCAGACCTTTAAAGAAGTCACGGCGCAGCGTCTCATCCTGGGTGGCGACCCCGGTGGCGCAGTTATTGAGGTGGCAGATACGGAGGTATTTACAGCCCAGAGCCACCATAGGCGCCGTTCCAAAGCCGAAACTCTCCGCCCCCAGAATGGCGGCTTTGACCACATCGAGGCCGGTTTTCAGGCCACCATCAACTTGCAGGCGAATTTTATGGCGTAACCCGTTAGCGACCAGTGCTTGCTGGGTTTCGGCTAAACCGAGTTCCCATGGACTGCCGGCATATTTCACCGAGCTTAACGGACTGGCACCGGTACCGCCGTCGTAACCAGAGATGGTGATCAGATCGGCATAGGCTTTAGCCACACCCGTCGCGATAGTGCCCACGCCGGGTTCAGAAACCAGTTTGACCGATACCATGGCCTTTGGGTTGACCTGTTTTAAGTCGAAGATCAGCTGGGCCAGATCCTCGATAGAGTAAATATCGTGATGCGGAGGGGGGGAGATCAGAGTGACCCCCGGTACGGCAAAACGCAGTTTAGCGATTTCCGTCGTGACTTTGTGACCAGGCAGCTGGCCACCTTCGCCGGGTTTCGCGCCTTGAGCAACTTTGATCTGAATAACGTCTGCATTGACGAGATAGTGGGGCGTTACACCAAAACGACCCGATGCCACCTGTTTGATACGAGAGTTGCGCTCATTACCAAAGCGACTCGGATCTTCGCCACCTTCTCCCGAATTCGAGCTGCCGCCTAAGCGGTTCATGGCGATTGCCAGAGCCTCGTGGGCCTCGGGGCTGAGGGCGCCAATTGACATCGCCGCAGAGTCAAAGCGTTTATATAGCTCCGTGGCGGCCTCAACCTGTTCCACTTCGATCGGGTTTTCTGGCTTTTTGAGTTTCAGCAGATCACGAATCGCAGAGACCGGTCTCTCGTTGACGATAGTGGCAAATGCAAGGTAATCCTGGTAATCACCGGTTTTCACTGCCTTCTGCAGGGTACTGACGACGTCGGGGTTATAGGCGTGGAACTCCCCGCCATGAACATATTTCAGCAGTCCCCCCTGTTCAATCGGTTTGCGTTTCAGCCAGGCCCGGCGCGACAGGTTAAACAGATCCTGCTGGAAGTCTTCGAAGCTGGCACCGGATATGCGGCTTGAGACCCCTTTAAAGCACAGTTCAATGACTTCCTGGTGCAGTCCAACCGCTTCAAACAGCTGGGAGCAACGGTAAGAGGCGACGGTGGAAATCCCCATTTTCGACATGATTTTATACAGGCCTTTGTTCATGCCGTTGCGGAAGTTCATCATTATTTCACGGTAGGGTTTGGTTATCGCACCGCTGTCGATGAGTTTTCCCAGCGACTCATACGCTAAATAGGGGTAAACCGCAGTGGCACCAAAGCCGATGAGTACCGCAAACTGGTGCGGATCGCGAGCGGTGGCCGTTTCAACGATCATGTTGGCATCGCACCGTAGATTGGTTGTCACTAAGCGGTTTTGCACTGCACCCACCGCCATCGCCGCCGGGATCGGCAGCTTGTTCTGGTCAATGCCGCGGTCAGACAGCACGATCAGCACGGTGCCACTGCGCACCAGGCGTTCAGCCTGATCACACAGATCATTAATGGCTTGCTTAAGGTTTTTCTCGCTCGGATCATAGTTGATATCAATGATGCTGTTGCGATAGTACTGGCTATCAAGTTCGAGCAGCTGAACCAGATCGGAGTACAGCAGTACAGGGGAGTTGAAGGCCACCCGATAGGCATGGCCATCGGTTTCACTGAACACGTTCATTTCACGGCCGATACAGGTTGCCAGCGACATCACGTGTTTTTCACGGAGCGGGTCGATGGGCGGGTTGGTGACCTGAGCAAACATCTGGCGGAAGTAATCGGTGACGGCGCGCTCTTTCGAAGACAGCACGGCCATCGGGGCGTCATCCCCCATCGATCCTGTCGGCTCCTGGCCATTTTCACCCACAACCCGCAAGACCTGATCAAGCTCTTCACGGTTAACGCCGAAGAGTTTCTGGTAGGTATTGAGTTCATTATCATCGAAAGAGCGGCTGCCGACCTGATCGTCACCCAGATCTTTGAATGGGATCAGGCGTTTGACGTGGCTGTCCATCCATTCCTTGTATGGATGGCGGCTCATCAGCTCGTTATCGATGTCATTGGAATGCCAGATCTTGCCAAACTTAGTATCTATAACCAGCAGCTCCCCCGGTCCGACACGGCCTTTCTCTGCCACTTCATCGGGGGCGTAATCCCAGATCCCCACTTCAGAGGCGAGGGTGATCAGCTTGTCTTTGGTGATCACGTAGCGGGCTGGGCGCAGGCCGTTACGGTCAAGGTTACAGGCGGCATAGCGGCCATCTGACATCACGATACCGGCCGGGCCATCCCACGGCTCCATATGCATGGAGTTAAAGTCATAGAATGCGCGCAGTTCGGGTTCCATATCCGGGTGGTTCTGCCATGCTGGCGGAACCAGCATGCGCATCGCCCGGAACAGATCGAGACCACCGGCCAGAAATAGCTCCAGCATGTTATCGAGGCTGGAAGAATCCGAGCCGGTCTCGTTGACAAACGGCGTGGCAGTCTGCAGATCCGGCAGCAAGGGGGAAGCAAACTTGTACGCGCGTGCACGTGCCCACTGGCGATTACCGGCAATGGTATTGATCTCACCGTTATGGGCTAAGTAACGAAATGGCTGAGCCAGCGGCCAGCGGGGCTGGGTATTGGTCGAGAAGCGCTGGTGAAACAGACAGATGGATGACTCCAATCGTAAGTCCGCGAGATCGGTATAGAATTTCGGCAAGTCAGCTGGCATGCATAAGCCTTTGTAGACAGTGACTTGCGTTGACAGGCTGCAGATGTAGAAATCAGGATCGTCAGTCATGCGTTTTTCAATGCGACGCCTGGCAATATACAGGCGGCGATCGACATCTCGTGGCTTCCAGCCCGCAGGTGCATTAATGAATACCTGCTCAATATCAGGTAAAGATTCTGTGGCAATGGGGCCTAATACCTGCGGGTTGATTGGCACTTCACGCCAGCCAATAATGGCTAAGGTTTCTTTGGCGAGTTCTTCGTTGATAATCGTACGGGCTTGTTCGGCCCTGACGGGGTCCTGGCTGAGAAATAGCATGCCGATGGCAAATTCACGTGCGAGTTTCCAGCCTTTTTCTTCTGCAACAATACGATAAAAACATTCGGGTTTTTTCATTAACAGACCGCAGCCGTCACCGGTTTTGCCATCTGCCGCAATACCACCTCGGTGGGTCATACGATCCAATGCCGATATCGCGGTACGAACCAGTTTGTGGCTGGTTTCCCCCCCAATATGGGCGATTAGACCAAAGCCACAGTTATCTTTTTCCAGCGTTGGGTCATACAGTGTCATTGCAACTCTCCCTTGCTTCCGCCCAGCTCGGCCGGGCTGGGTTACTGCATAATGATGACAACCTCCCTGATCGCCATTTCTGCTTCCAGCAACTTTCAAGTTAACGGCTATTTACAAAAAGATCAAATAGCCATTACATCCAGTCTTTGTTTCAGTAATTACAGCAGATTTTTCTTATTAGGCATTGTTTTTTGATGGACTAAATTGGGTTGAGTCTGTCATTTTATATTTTTCACAGCGGAAGAAGGCGGAGTGTGACGCTGGGGGAAGGATGACTTAACTCGCTCAAGTTATCGGTTTGGTATACAAAAAAGCCAGCTCACAAGAGCTGGCTTTTATATAAAGTACAATCAGATGCCTGATCAGGCTCGTGATTGCATCAGTGAATACGCTTTCGCTTCCAGGTTGGTATTACCCATCAGGAAGTCATCGATTTCACGGGCACATTCGCGGCCTTCATTGATACAACGAACGACCAGAGACTGGCCGGTACGCATATCACCCGCGGCAAAGACACCTTTCTGGCTGGTGGCAAAGCCGGTTGTTGCTACATTGCCACGTTCATCCAGTTTGATGTCCAGCTGGGCCAAGACACCGGTAGGTTCCGGATGTAAGAAACCCATCGCCAGAAATGCCATGTCACAGGGAATGATGCGCTCAGAGCCGGCGACTTCATCAAAGCCCGGACGCTCGCCGGGTTTCGCTTCCTGCCACTGAATATCTGCAATACGCAGGGCTTTCACGTTACCCGCCTCATCACCGATGAACTCTTTAGTCAGAATATTCCAATGACGCTCACAGCCTTCTTCATGTGACGTGGATGTTTTCATTATCATCGGGTAAGACGGCCAGGGTTGGTGAGCTGGACGCTTCTCTGGCGGGATCGGCATGATCTCCACCTGAGTAACACTGACCGCGCCGTGACGGTTAGAGGTTCCGACACAGTCCGAGCCGGTATCACCGCCGCCGATAACCACAACATGCTTGCCTGTAGCGTGAATTTCTTCACCCTTAAGATCCATGTCGTTGGCACGGCGGTTATTTTGCGCAAGGAATTCCATTGCATAATGAACGCCCTTAAGCTCACGGCCGGGAATTGGCAGGTTACGTGGTACGGTTGAGCCGCCCGTTAGCAGGACAACATCAAAATCCTGCCGAAGCTGCTGTGCATTAATCTCAACACCGATATGGGCGTTAACCTCGAACTTAATTCCCGCTTCGGCCATTAAGTCGATTTTACGGTCAATGATATCCATGCCCAGTTTGAAATCCGGAATACCAAAACGCAGCAGACCGCCGACTTTTTCATCGCGTTCAAACACTGTGACGCAGTGACCGGCACTGTTCAGCTGTTCGGCTGCGGATAAACCCGCCGGGCCTGAACCGATAATCGCTATGGTTTTACCGGTACGAGAACGTGGTGTTTTCGGTTTAGCGTATCCTTCGCGATATGCCGTCTCGACGATTGTTTTTTCGATATTACAGATAGTGATCGGGTCTTGGTTAATCCCCAATACACAGCCACTCTCACAAGGGGCCGGGCATACACGACCGGTAAACTCAGGGAAGTTATTGGTAGAACTTAAAATGTTCCACGCTTCTTCCCAGCTGTCACGATAAACCGCATCATTGAACTCGGGAATGATGTTGCCAATCGGGCATGAGTTATGACAGAAAGGCACACCGCAATCCATACAACGTGATGCCTGTTTGTTGATCTTAGCGCCAAACTCCTTATTTAAGACAAACTCTTTATTGTCTTGAATTCGAACGCTTGGATCTAACTTCTGTGGCAGTTCACGGCCAACTTCTAAAAATCCTGTAGGCTTACCCATTTACGGCCTCCAACTCTTCCTTGTTTTCTGCATCAGCTTTACGCTGCTGCAGTACAGCTTTGTAATCCCTTGGCATCACTTTCACCATTTTTTGAAGGTTTACTTCAAAGTTGGAAAGGAAAGTTTCAGCCACTGTACTGCCCGTCAGCTCAATATGCTTGGTAAGCATCTCTTTGAGCAAGTCCTGATCTTCTTGTTCAATCGGGTCAAGATCAACAAGCTCTGGATTCAGCTTGGTTTCGAAATCTTCAAATTGGTCCCAAACATACGCTACACCGCCACTCATACCGGCTGCGAAGTTACGCCCTGTCTGGCCCAGGATAACGGCCACACCGCCGGTCATGTATTCACAGCCGTGATCACCCACACCTTCCACCACGACTCTCGCGCCGGAGTTTCGGACACAGAATCGCTCGCCAGCTAGGCCGCGGATGTAAGACTCTCCCGAGGTCGCACCGTAGAAGCAGACGTTACCCACAACGATGTTATCTTCCGGGATAATGTCGGATTTGGCGTTCGGATAAAGTACCAGTGTTCCACCAGAGAGGCCTTTACCCCAGTAATCGTTGGCATCGCCTTCGACTTCGAAGTTCACGCCTTTCGCGAGGAAGGCACCGAAGCTCTGGCCTGCTGAACCATTGAACTTGACGTTCATGGGTTGTGGTAACCCCTGGTCTTTATAGATTTTTGAAATCTCGTTCGACAGCATGGTACCGGTACTGCGGTCGGTATTGATGATGTCAAATTCAACGTCGACTTGCTTGCCTTCGTAAAGTGCAGGTGCTGCAGCTTTAATCAGTTTACGGTCAAGGACATTTTCTAAGTTATGTTCTTGCTGGCGCTGATTGTAGATCCCGTCGTCTTCACGTGCCGGTTCGTTAAATAGCACAGGGCTGAGATCAAGGTTCTTGTATTTCCAGTGACTGATATCATCACGGATTTTCAGTTTGTGGGATTGGCCCACCATCTCTTCGATAGTGCGGAAGCCTAGCTCTGCCATCACTTCACGCAGACCTTCGGCCATGTACTGGAAGAAGGTAACCACATCATCTACGCGACCATCAAAGCGCTCGCGTAGTGTTTTGTTTTGGGTCGCGATACCGACAGGACAGGTATTCTTATGACACTTACGCATCATGATACAGCCTTCAACAACCAATGCAGCGGTTGCGACACCCCACTCTTCAGCCCCCAGCAGTGTGGCTACTGCAAGGTCGCGCGGTGTTTTCATCTGACCGTCTGACTGGACAACGATACGGTTGCGCAGGCCGTTTTTCAGCAGGGTCTGGTGGGTTTCAGCCAGACCCAGTTCCCAAGGTAAACCGGTGTGGCGAATTGATGAGATTGGCGAGGCGCCGGTACCGCCATCAAAACCGGCAATCAGTACCACGTCAGCTTTGGCTTTCGCGACACCCGAGGCAATCGTACCGACACCGGCTTCTGATACCAGCTTGACGTTTACGCGCCCCTTGCGGTTAGCATTCTTCAAATCGAAGATCAGCTGAGCCAAATCTTCGATTGAATAAATATCGTGGTGTGGCGGTGGTGAAATCAGGCCGACTCCAGGGGTGGAGTGACGGGTAGCGCCGATCCAGTCATCGACTTTATCACCCGGTAGCTGACCCCCTTCACCAGGCTTCGCGCCCTGCGCCATCTTGATCTGAATTTCGTCAGAATTAGTCAGGTAGTAAGAGGTGACACCAAATCGACCTGAAGCGACCTGCTTGATCGCAGAGCGTTCCCAGTCACCGTTGTCTTTCTTCTCGAAGCGATCCGGATCTTCACCGCCTTCACCTGAGTTAGATTTCGCACCGATGCGGTTCATGGCAACGGCCAGTGTTGAGTGTGCTTCGTACGAAATAGAGCCAAAGCTCATTGCACCTGTTGCGAAACGCTTCAGGATGCTTTCAATGGGCTCGACTTCCGCCAGCGGAATAGAACCTGCCGGATTTTTAATGAACTCAAGCTGGCTACGCAGGGTTGCCGCGTGGTCACCCTGAGAATCAACCGCATGGCAATATTCTTTAAACTGGCTGTAATCCTTGCCGCGGGTGGATTGCTGCAGCAGTGAAATCGTTTCAGGGTTGAACAGGTGTTTTTCACCACGCTGTTTCCACTGGTAGACGCCGCCCACATCCAGCATTTGGACTGGGATCTCGCGCGTCGGGTAACCGACACGGTGACGAATTAGGACTTCCTGGGCAATGTCATCGATGGTCAGCCCCTGAATCCGGGACACGGTACCGGTGAAGTATTTATCAACAACGGCTTTGCTGATCCCCAGCGCTTCAAAGATTTGCGCACCGTGGTATGACTGCAGGGTTGAAATACCCATCTTCGAGAAGATCTTAAGCAGGCCGCCATTCACACCTTTACGGTAGTTATTGAATAACTCGTCTGTTGGCAGCTCCGGGTCTAGCTTGCGCTTTTTCTGCAAATCAACCAGCGTTTCTGTTACCAGGTACGGGTTAACCGCGTTAGCACCGTAACCGACCAGGGTGGCAAAGTGGTGCGTTTCACGTGCGTCGCCGGTTTCAACAATGATGTCACACTTGGCTCGCAGGCCTTTGCGGATCAGGTGGTGATGCACCGCGCCTACCGCAAGCATCGCAGGGATCGCGGCATGGTTTGAGTTAACTGCCCGGTCCGTCAGAATGATGATGGAGTAGCCGTCAAGCACGGCATCTTCTGAGTACTGACAAATACGCTTTAGCGCGCGTTCTAATTTGCCCTGCTCACCATTGGCGCGGAATACGATATCCAGCGTTTTAGCCTGCAGGTGCTCTTTATCGATAGCCCGCAGCTTTTCAAGCTCTGCGTTTGAGAGTACCGGTGATTCCAGCTCTACTTTCTGGCAGTGCTCGGGGGTTTCTGTCAGCAGGTTCTGATCTTTACCGAGGTAGGTGTTCAGCGACATCACCATCCGCTCACGGATCGGATCGATCGGCGGGTTGGTGACCTGGGCAAATAGCTGTTTGAAGTAGTTTGACAGATGTTGTGACTGGTGCGAAAGAATCGCCAGTGGCCAGTCGGCCCCCATTGCCCCGAGAGGCTCGTAAGCTGTTTTTGCCAGTGGAACGATGATCTCGTTCACTTCTTCAGAACTCATACCAAACGCTTGTTGATGGTGAAGAAGGCGTTCTGGTGTTGGCTGGTGGTGCATGTTATCAGCTTCAGGCAGCGCTTTGAGGGTCAGCAGGTTGTCTTTAATCCACTGCTCATAAGGCTGTGCTGTTGCAATGCTGTCTTTTACCTCGTCATCGGAAATAATCCGACCTTGTTCCAGATCGGCAACGAAGATACGGCCAGGTTGCAGACGACCACGGAACTGAACGTTTTCCGGTTCGATTTTAACCACGCCTGTTTCTGACGCCATCACCAGGAAGTCATCTTTGGTCACGGTATAACGTGACGGGCGCAGACCGTTACGGTCAAGTGTTGCACCGACCTGAACACCATCGGTGAAACAGACAGACGCCGGGCCATCCCAAGGTTCCATCACGTTAGCGTGGTACTGATAGAACGCACGACGTTTTGGATCCATGTTTTTGTTTTCTTGCCACGCTTCGGGGATCAGCATCATCAATGCATGGGGCAGGCTGCGGCCAGACAGAACCAGAAGCTCCAGCGCCATGTCGAAGTTAGATGAATCTGAACTGCCTTCCTGGCAGATAGGAAGGAGCATGTCGATTTCTTGCTGGCTGAACAGGTCAGATTCAAGGATCGCTTCACGCGCTTTCATCCAGTTCAGGTTACCGCGAACAGTATTGATTTCACCGTTGTGGGCAATATAACGGAATGGTTGCGCCAGGCGCCACCTTGGGAAGGTGTTGGTCGAGAAACGAGAATGCACCAATGCCAGCGCGGTAACCATAGATGGGTTTTGCAAGTCTAAGAAATACAGCGGTACTTGCTCAGTAGTCAACTGCCCCTTATAGACCAAGGTTTTATACGACAATGAGTTGATGTAGAAATCATCGCCGATATTTGAAATGCTTTCGAGGCAAACACGAACGGTATAGTTACGCAGTACATACAGTTTTCGTTCAAGTACGGCGGGGTCTAAGTTGGCACCGCCGGTAATAAAGACGTGTTCAAACTGTGGTTCAGTGCTGAGTGGATCTTCACCGATCATTGAGTTGTCGACTGGCAATACGCGATAGCCAATCACTTCAAGATCAAGGCGTTTTGCATTACGCTCTAAAATATCGCGACATTGCTGGCGTTTGTGCTCGTCTTTAGGGAATAGCACAACACCGACACCGTATTTATCAAATGACGGTAATTTAATGCCTTGTTTTACAGTTTCTTCTAATAAAAACTCATGGGGCTTTTGCAGAAGAATACCGGCACCGTCACCACTGCATGGATCGCAACCCTGGCCACCGCGGTGCTCCATACGCGCGAGCATGTCGAGGGCTTGAGTTACAATCTCGTGAGATTTACGGTTTTTCAGGTGGGCGACAAAGCCGATACCGCAGGCATCGTGTTCCAATTCAGGCACATAGAGTCCCTGGGCGTTAAGCTCTTGATCTGTCATAGATACATCCTTCCAGTTTTCAACAAGCCCTTATCCAAAGGCTTGGTTATCCCTAATATTATTGTCACCTCTTCATCGAGCTTTATAGCGGACAGTCTGTCCGGCTCATTGATGAGATGCTGTTTGCTATGGGATGAAGTTCTTATTCATTAGCAAACTAAATTCTGAAGTGCTTTTGATCTGGTATGCAAAAACACTGCAGTTTTGCCAAAAGGGTGGCATAAATCACTATTTTAAGAGTAGATTTAGTCACATTTGTTGTTCATATTTTGCACACAAGTGTAACTATCCTACATTTTTGATACATTAATTACCAACAAAAATTAGCACCAGAACAGCATTAAATCACCGCCATCTGCATTTAAACCGTTTCAATATGACTGGATATTCGATAATGGTTATTACTATGAATACTGTCCGGCCTGAGTGCACACTAACCCTTATTTTTTTTATGTTTTATCGTGGGGTTGAAGAATAATATCTGTAGTTTTTTATCAACAATAAAAAGGCATTACATTGGTGGTATCAGATATACGTTTTTTCTTGCTTTGGCACAACATTCAGTGGCGGCTGTGATGTTACTCTGCGCGACTTTAAAATGCCCCTGCACAGTGGTTGCAGGTTATTATCGCATGCTCCTTATGGGCTACTGGCGACAATGCATACAGAGATAAAAACGTAGGTGAAATGATGCAGCTGCACGAATTAGTCAATACATTTGGACAAGACCTCCAGCGTCGCTACGGGGAGAAGGTGCATAAATTGACCCTGCATGGCGGCTTTAGTTGTCCAAATCGCGATGGCACGATCGGACGGGGCGGTTGTACTTTTTGTAATGTGGCTTCTTTTGCGGACGAACAGGCCCAGTATTTACCTATTCGCCAGCAACTTGCTCAACGTGCCGCTCAAACGGACAGGGCGAAGCGTTATCTGGCTTATTTCCAGGCCTATACCAATACCTATGCTGAAGTTCAGCTGCTGAAAAACATGTATGAAGAGGCATTACAAGCTGCAGATATTGTTGGTCTGTGTGTGGGAACCCGTCCCGATTGTGTGCCCGATGCGGTATTAGCGTTATTGGCGGGGTACTGTCAGCAAGGGTATGAAATCTGGCTTGAGCTTGGATTGCAAACCGCCAACGATAAAACCTTAAAACGGATTAATCGCGGGCATGATTTTGCTTGTTATGAGCAAGTCACAAAGCGTGCTCGTGCAATGGGGATCAAAGTGTGTACCCATTTAATTGTCGGGCTGCCGGGCGATACGAAAGATGATAATCTCGAGACCATCAGGCGCACAATAGCCGTTGGTGTTGATGGCATTAAGCTTCATCCGTTGCATATTGTGGAAGGCAGTAAAATGGGACAAGCCTGGAAAGCCGGGCGCCTTGAAGCGCTCAGCCTTGAAAAATATGTCGACATTGCTTCTGACATGATCCGTCTGACTCCCCCTGATGTGGTTTATCATCGTGTATCAGCCAGCGCACGCCGCCCCACATTGCTCGCCCCTACGTGGTGTGAAAACCGCTGGTTAGCGATGACTGATATTGGTCGCAACCTGGACCAGCTCGGCGCGCAGGGGACGGCTTTGAACCAGCCTTTCGTGTATCAGCCTGTCACCCCTAAAAAACCGCGACAGGTGTAATGCTTATCTCATCGCGGTCTTCCCGTCCGGTATGCCTTCTCTTTGCTTTTTAATAAAATAGTGGCATAAACATACTGAGTAATTGCAATTATGTTAGATTAGCCTGGTGCCATCAATTAACTGATTAATAACAGCTTGTTATATTCTTGGTTGTTTTAGATTGGTTGTATATGCCTGTTGGTATGATCAGGTGAGTTGTTATTACTGTCCGGGAATGCGCGATGCTTTTGAGTCGTAGTTTGATCATTTTATCCTTATTGCTCAGCCCTTTTTCGGGCTGGGCTGCTTTGTCCGCTGCGGAGATGGCCAGTCCGATCCTTGTTTTTACCCTGACGGTCCTGCTGCTTTTTCTGGGTAGCGCGGTGCTTGTACTCGTCTTGCATAATATTGAAGCCTCTTCATTTAAAAAAATGTATGCCACTCTGACGAATATGCCCGTGGCGGTAGTGATCGTCAGAAGTAAAGACGGCGCGCTGTTATATGCCAATAAAACCTGCAGGGAGCTGACCGGTGCACGTAAAGTCGGCAGCAGCTATTTTTATCCGGATGATATCGACCCCCAGATGATCTGCGATGTGTTACGTCCTTATAGCCATGGTAAAAGGGGGCGGGGCACAAGTGAGGTATTGCAGTTATCGGATCGGATGGCATTGAAGTTACAGGTTTCAGGTCAGCAGGTTCGCTATAAATGGCAGTCTGCCTGGATGCTGTTTTTGTTCAAGCCCCAAGATCAACCGTCAACCCAGACCCAGCTTGAGCAAGAGCAGCGGGTCTTCCAGAGCGTACTTAACTCGCTGTCGGAGTTAGTCTACTTCCAGGATAATGCGGGCAATATTCTCGGAACTAATAAAGCGTTTGACCGATTCTGGCGCGGGCGCGTTAATGAAGGCATGATTGACGGTGATGAAATGTCATCATCAGCCGAAGCGTCATTATCCGACAATAACTCAACCCATACCTGGACGACCTCGCCAGATGGTTCAAGTCGGCTACTGGAAACGAATAAGACGTTACTTATTGATGATCTCGGCGAAACCATCGGTACCTTGAGTATCAGCCATGATGTGACCGACTGGCATGAGATGCAGGAAAGTCTGAAACTGGAAATTGAGAAACGGGAAGTCACAGAGCAAGCACTTGCCCAGCGAAATAACCTATTGGACACGATCTTAAGTGCGAGCCAGGATCCTATTGGTCTGTTTAACGAGCACTGGGTCTATGTCGGTTGTAACGAACCGTTTGCTCAATCGCTCGGTTATACCCAGGAAGAGTTGCTGGGCAAAGTGGCTTCTGATGTGCTTGAACCTGACAAATGGGAAATATTTGAAGGTATCGATCGCGAGGTGATGGAAAAAGGCGTCACCAGTAAAACCGAAGATTACGTTATCTTAGAAGACGGTACACCGATTTGGTACGAGGTCGCCAAGTCTCCCTATTGTGATCCGACGGATGGTTCGGTGGGGGTCTTGATCATGGCTCGCGATGTCACGGAGCGTAAAATGGCGGAGCAACAACTAGCTGATGCGATCATGGAACTCCAGGAGCTCAGCTTTGTTGACAGCCTGACAAAAGTTGCCAACCGACGTAGTTTTGATGAGCTGTTGCGCCGAATGTGGCATGATCATGTCCGTGAGCAAAAGTCGCTGACGTTGATTTTATGCGATATCGACTATTTTAAAGCTTTTAATGATAACTATGGCCATCAGCAAGGTGATTTTGCCCTGCGGGAAGTGGCAAAAGTGCTGCGGAGTGTCATCCATCGTGAAACTGACGAGGTCGCCCGTTACGGCGGGGAAGAGTTTGCTTTCCTGCTGCCAAATACGGATTTAACCGGCGGCGAAGTCGTGGCCGAAAATATTCACCGGCAACTGGCAGCCAAGGGTATTATTCATCACTATTCGGATGTGGGCACGAAACTGACGGTTAGCCTTGGAGTGGCAACGCTTATTCCGCAGCCGTCACAGGACTATGGCGAGCTGGTCGAAATGGCTGATGTTGCGATGTATAAAGCGAAAGCTGCAGGGCGAAACTGTACCATGTCGCTGTCTGAGAACGACAAATGGAACCGTGACAGTAAGTATACCAACGCAATGTAATGTTAAGCGGGACAACTATCCCGAAGGGGATGTCGACATGTGATTTAAAGCCTGCGCATGCAGGCTTTTTTGGGCAGGAATAACAACATTAGAGTATAACTGTGGGGCTTGTCCTTTGGATCGGTCACTGCGCACGATATTATCGAATGAAGCACTTTTGGGTTACGGGTTGAATAATGAAACAAATCAAAGTATTGGCTCAGTTTTATGTCGACTTGCTGGTCAAGTTAGGCATTGTACGGTTCAGTATGTTGCTGGCGCTGGCCTTGGTGGCACTTGCTGTGGTGGTTCAGGTCAGTGTGACCTTAGTGCTTCAGGGGGAAGTGCTTGACATTGATATTGTCCGATCGGTATTTTTCGGTCTGTTGATCACACCATGGGCTGTTTACTTCTTATCAGTGGTGGTCGATCAGTTAGAAGACTCCCGCCAGCGCCTGTCTAAACTTGTGACCAAGCTGGAAGAGATGCGCTCGCGTGATATGCAGCTGCATAAACAGCTACAGAGCAATATCACGCAGCTGAATCAGGAAATTGAAGAACGAGAGAAAGCGGAAGAAGCCCGCCAGCTCGCGATGCAAGATTTAGAAAATGAGGTATACCAGCGTGAAAATGCTCAGCTTGAGTTGGCAGAGCAGAGCGCACTGGTCAAGTCATTCCTCGATGCTTCACCGGATCTGATCTATTACCGCAATGAAAAAGGCGAATTTTCCGGTTGTAACCGGGCGATGGAAGAGCTGACGGGTAAAACAGAAAAACAGTTGGTGGGTTTGACCCCGTGGGATGTCTACAGCCAAGAAGTTGCCACCAAAATCGCTGAAACCGATCAGCAGGTGTTTAAGCAAAATGTTTCTCTCACTTATGAGCAGTGGCTGGAATATCCTGACGGCGGAAAAGCGATATTTGAATTACGTAAAGTCCCGTTTTACAGCCGTGACGGACGCCGGTTGGGATTGATGGGATTTGGCCGCGATATTACCGAGCGTAAGCAGTATCAGGACGCGCAGGAAAAAGCCAGTCGCGATAAGACTGCCTTCATTTCAACCATTAGCCATGAATTACGTACGCCGTTAAATGGTATTGTCGGTTTAAGCCGTATGTTGCTGGACACCAAGCTGGATGACGAGCAGCGCGGCTACATGCGAACCGTTCATGTCAGTGCTATCACCTTAGGTAATATTTTTAACGATATTATCGATATGGATAAGTCGGATCGCCGTCGTTTGGAGTTGTTGCCTAAGCCCTTGGACTTTCATGAATTTGTTGCCGATATGGAAAATATTTCCAGTTTAATGGCAGAGCAGAAAGGGCTGCGTTTTGATTTAGAGCGGCTAACGGAATTGCCTGCATGCATTGAAGTCGACAGTACCCGCCTACGCCAGGTGTTGTGGAACCTGATCGGTAATGCCACCAAATTCACCAAAGAAGGGGGAGTGGTGCTGTCGATCAGTAGCGAGCTCCACGATAACGAGGCGGAGATCATCTTTGAGGTAGAAGATAGCGGCATCGGTATTCCGGCATCAGAGCTGGATAAAATTTTCGCGATGTATTATCAGGTCAAAGAGGGTGACGATAACCTCCATGCGGTGGGCACCGGAATCGGCCTGGCGGTATCGCGTCAGCTGGTGCAGCTGATGGGGGGCGATATTACAGTAACCTCAGATGTGGGTGAAGGCAGTACATTTACCGTCACCATTCGTGTGCCGCTGGTGGAAAGCGCTGTTGAAGAAGAAGCGATGCCAGTGCTTCCGCAAGTCAGCTTAAATATCTTAATGGTTGAAGACATTGAGTTGAATATTACCGTGGCCAAGGCATTGCTTGAAAGCCTGGGCCATGACGTCACGGTTGCAATGCGTGGTGATGAGGCTCTGCGGCTGTTTGATCCTGACATCTTTGACTTGGTGCTGCTCGATATCCAGTTACCGGATATGACCGGTTTTGACATTGCTCAGGCACTGCGTGAAAAGTATGATCATTTGCCAGCTCTGGTGGCATTAACGGCTAACGTCATTAGTGACAAAGCCGAATACCTTGATAAAGGCATGGATGAGGCTCTGAGTAAGCCATTAAGCGTTAAAGCGATCACCGATGTGATCCAACGTCTGGTACTGACCTGCCCTCTTGAGGAACCGGATGAAATTGCGTATGACGATGCGCCGGGCAGCCCGAGTAATGAGATGATTAACCAGCTGCTTGATTTGGAAATGCTCACCTCGTATATCGATATTGTTGGCGCAAAGCCGGTGTATGACAGTATCGCGATGTTTGAAAAAATGATGCCGGAGTACATTACGATCTTAGATTCTAATATGACCGCTAAAGATAAAGACGGGATCAAATTTGAAGCTCATAAAATTAAAGGGGCGGCAGGTTCGATAGGCTTGAAGCATATCCAGCAGGTCGCCCAGAAAGCTCAGTCGCCAGAGCTCCCGGCATGGTGGGAGAACATTAATGATTGGGTTGATGAGATCAAAAATGGTTATCTGAATGATATTCAGGTCTTGAAGGAGTGGCTTGCTCAGCAGAAGTAAGCATAGGCTACAGGTTCGCCGCGACAGCCTGATTATTTACCGCATTAAAAAAGGCTCCCACGGGAGCCTTTTTTCTATCTAACTGGTTGCTGCAGACGGGTAAGAATCTTACCACGGCAGCAATGCCAATTATTCTTCGCCGAGATCACCGCAGAAACGATAGCCTTCACCGTGAATCGTAGCAATGATTTCAGGAGTATCAGCGACGGATTCGAAGTGCTTACGGATACGACGGATTGTTACGTCAACTGTCCGGTCATGAGGTTTGAGCTCACGGCCTGTCATTTTCTTCAACAGATCAGCACGAGTCTGGATCTTACCCGGGTTTTCACAGAAGTGAAGCAGGGCACGGAACTCAGAACGTGGTAGTTTGAACTGATCACCATTCGGACTGACTAGAGAGCGGCTGTTAATTTCCAGCGACCAATCATTGAACTCGTATCGCTCTACCAGTTTCTTGTCTTCAGTTGGCAGGCCTTGATTCATGGCACGAGTCAACAGGTTACGCGCACGAATGGTCAGCTCACGAGGATTGAATGGCTTGGTGATGTAATCATCGGCACCAATTTCAAGACCCAGGATCTTATCAACTTCATTATCACGCCCCGTCAGGAACATTAATGCCATATCACCTTGTTCACGCAGTTCGCGCGCGAGTAATAGGCCATTTTTACCTGGAAGATTGATGTCCATGATCACCAGGTGAACATGGTGCTCTGAAAGCATCTGGTGCATTTCAGCGCCATCGTTGGCTTCGAATACCGTGTAACCTTCAGCCTCAAAAATACTTTTAAGGGTGTTACGTGTTACGTGCTCGTCTTCTACAATTAGAATGTGAGGGGTTTGCATTGGCAGTACCTAATTTCAAAAAACTAAAACTGGTCAAAAATAGAATAGTTAAATTCTATAAAAAAAATTCACATACAGGCAAAGTATTAGACAAAATACTTTCATTTACGCTGTAAAGCAGCCTGTTTGGTATGCCATCCATAAATTCAGTGTGGTTTTGTGTCATCACAAGACTGAAAGGCCCGATATTCTACGGGTATTGGCTACAATCTCCCTGGGATGGCGACGATTGTAAGCACTTAACAGCTCGCTAACAATATAGCGATTTGTTTCAATAACGCTTTCTGGATGTTTCTTGATTTACATCAAGTTGGGTGAAGATGTATTGCGGTCAATCAGGTTGATTAACATACGCGACAACTTAAGACATCATTAACCGGCAGAATCTGCGATGTGTAAAAATACCTTGCTGTGGCGAAGCTATCAAACCATTTCATTCAAAGCTAGGCAACACCCTGTTTACCATTCTTTTGCAATTCTAACAGCATTTAATCCCAGAAGCATTGTTCTTAATAGATTGGACAATCAAAAGCGTAATAAAATATTAGAAAAAGAGTTGGCAATGTTAACTGGGTCATATTTTCCTGTGCGCTGTTGCGCGTCGGATGGGGATTGGGAGGAGGCGGGTTATATCGTCGATATAAGGGCCGAGCAGGCATATCAGTTAGCAAAAAAATGGCAACAAAATGCCATCTACTGGGTTGAGGACAATCAGTTATATTTGGTGCCAGTGTTAATTAAGGGGTTTAAAAAACAAAGACTAGGTAAATTTTCAGCCTTTTTCTACACTTAATGGAATAATCTCTATTTACGGCGTGCTATGTGAAAGCTATTTGTGCTGGAAAGTAGAATTCGAGATTCTTCGCGGGATTGGAACCCGTAACTTTGGGAAGATCAACAAAGGAGTAAGTGAGATGAAAGATCTATTACCTGACTTGTGTGATCACTATGAACAGGATGTTAGCTGGCTGCCTCTTACCTTTCACAATTATGGCGGAAAAAAAATATTCTATGGCGAAGTCGTTACCCTCCGCTGTTTTGAAGATAACAGTTTAGTCCGGGAAATTGTGTCGCAAGATGGCAGAGGAAAAGTACTGTTTATTGACGGTCATGGTTCATGTAATCGGGCGTTATTGGGTGATCAGCTGGCTTTACTGGCCGTTGAAAATGGCTGGCAGGGGATCATTATTAATGGTGCGGCTCGTGATGTTGGAACTCTGGCCACGCTCGATCTTGGGGTTAAAGCACTGGGCGTCTGCCCGTTTAAAACGGTAAAACGTCAGAGCGGTGATAAGAATATGACGTTGATTGTAGGGCACACCATGATTTATCCCGGCGATTACGTCTACGCAGATCTTAACGGTATCTTGCTAAGCCGTCACCCTCTGAACTTGGCAGTGCTGTAAATAATGGTGACGGCGCATCCATCGATCCTGTGCCGTCTTATTCGGAATCAGAAGCGATAGCCAATTCCAAGCAGGTAAATTTGCTCTAAGGCTTCGTAATCAACGGTTGCATGCAGGTTAACCTTCTCCGTCATTTTATACTGACTGCTCAATTCAACGCCGAGTATGGTATCTCGATCAACGGTTTCGGACGTGATAGCACTTTTCAGGCTCACTTTTGGTGTGACTTGATATTTTACCCCCGATAAAACCCCACGGCCTGCAGAGATAAGATCATTACCAGAAGAGAGGCGGGTACTGAGATAAAGCTCGAGATTATTGTTGAGCGAATAGGCATAGCCACTATCAATTTGCCACAGATCGAATTGATCTGCCGCTCGTGAATGTGAAGATATGAACCACCCAGAGGGAGTATTATCACCGATTAAGCTGAAAAGTCCCTTTTCTGCTGCTGTTGTTGGTAAAGCCACGACCAGCAGGGCTAATGTGAGCAGCAATTTTTTCATTACGTCACCATCCCTGTTCTTAATTTTGCTTATGCTTATGCTTATGCTTATGCTTATTCATATTAGGGCACAATTCTAATTATTAAAATGCAATGAGAGACATAATGAGACTTTCTGCATAAAATCCGGCTTTGTTATAAAGTCGACGGTTTTTTTCAGCCTGACACGGTGTGTTAGCTGCCACGAAGATCGGCTGTAATGCATTATTTTCGCAGTCGATGTTCCTTTTTATAGGGATAGACATCTTCATACTGGCCGTGCGTGATATTTTGCTGGAGTTGCTGCCAGTATTTAGCCTCAAATAAGTCACTGTGCAACTCATTAAACAGTGCGCGGACTTTTGGGTTGATCAGCAGAAAGGTACGAAACTCTTCAGGGAAGACGTCGTTGATCCCCACGCTGTACCAGGGCTCTGCGGCCATCTCATCTTCTGGATAACGAGGCGGTGGGATCTTGCGGAAGTTCATTTCTGTCATGTAGCTGATTTCATCATAGTCGTAAAAGACCACTCGCTTATGACGGGTAACCCCGAAGTTCTTAAATAGCATATCCCCGGGAAAAATATTGGCCGCAGCCAATTGTTTAATTGCTTTGCCATATTCATCGACCGCATGACGAAGATCATCATCGTTAGCCTGTTCAACATAAATATTGAACGGGATCATCCTTCGTTCCATATAGAGATGCTTGATAATGACCCTGTCCTTGGTCACTTTAACTATCGAGGGGGCCACCTCGAGCAGTTCAGCCAGTAATTCGTCGCTGAAGCGATGGCGTTCAAAGGTGAAGTTGCGATATTCCTGGGTATCAGCCATGCGCCCGACCCGATCGTGTTCCTTAACCAGCTTATATTTCTCTTTGACCGTGGCATGGCTGATGGCTTTTTGTGGGGCGAACTTATCTTTGATGATTTTGAAGACAAAACCATAAGAGGGCAGGGTAAATACCGCCATCACCATCCCTTTAATTCCCGGAGCTGGAATAAACTTATCGTCAGAATGTTCCAGATGATCTAAAAATTCCCGGTATAGCTCGGTTTTTCCGTGTTTCTGACAACCAATTGCGGTATACAGCTCGGCGGTGGTTTTGTTCGGAATGATATGCGATAGAAAGCATACCAGTGCCGCCGGGGCTGGGGCGTAAACCATGAAGTACGAGCGGGCAAAGCCAAAGATAATACTGACATCGTTGACGTGGCAGATACAGGCATCGATATAGAGCTGCTTGTTGCTGTTGCTCAGTACCGGTAATACCAAAGGAACGGTCTTCTCCTGGTTATTGTGGCGGAGTGTGATGGATCCGATTAAGTAAGCGGCTTTATTACGGTAAAAAGGTTCCCGGATCAGTTCGAGGGAAGTGTCCTGGTTGAGGGCTTCTCCGAATTCGTGTTGTAAGTGGTCAATGATTAATGTGATATCTCGACTCTTATCTTCCCAGTCCAAGGTAAAAGGAGTGTCGTCGAGTACGCGTTCAAATAATGCCGAGAGCCCGGAGTGGGCGGTATAGCGGCGTGTTAGCTGAGTCGGATAGGTCGGAATACGATTTTCTTGTGAACTATGGACAAACAGCTTGTCA
Source organism: Photobacterium sp. (assembly GCF_033720175.1). GTDB lineage: Bacteria > Pseudomonadota > Gammaproteobacteria > Enterobacterales > Vibrionaceae > Photobacterium. The sequence continues at coordinate 99,084 of NZ_JAWWDA010000011.1, read as the reverse complement.
CGATTGATATTGCGGTGTTCGAAAATTCGGCAATAGACCGAGTTAAAAAAACTTTCGGCGATTTCATAGCGGGGGTAATCGAGCAGCAGATCTTCATAAGCAGATTTAACGGCCATTAAAAAAGAGCGGTTAGCATGACGTTTACCCAGCATAATCTGGATCTGGCTGGTGACTAAGCCGACATGGTGGTCATAAAAGCTGATCCGCTTTTTGAGTGCCAGATGCACCGCTGACCAGTCCTGATGTTCAAATCGTTCCTGGGCACCAGCCGTCACATCAAGGAATCGGCCATACATGGCATCAAAGCCTTGCAAGATAGTATGGGCGACAAGCTGTTCCATTGCTGCAGCCATTCGGGTGTCCCTCCGAATTGATTTTTTATGTCATTACTATTCACTATGCAACGTGGAGAGGTTAACTGCAATAAGTGATGGTTATTTTTTATACTTTTTCCGAATAATATGATTGTATTCCCACCTAGCCCCAGGATGCTCGTTTCAGAGGTCGCGTAGGGATACTCTGCGGGCCAAGGGGCGGTGATTTTATCGGTTAAGCGATAAAACGTGGTTGACTCTGAATCCCGGTTCCGGTAAATGTAAAGTAATACAGAATTTTGAGTAAATCGACAGCACACATGTTTAACGTAATCAGCGCAACCACCACCATTATTATTACCGGCACAATGAGTGCTGGGGCGGGCTGATGCGTATACGATTTATATGAAAAAGCCCGCACTTCACATAGTGCGGGCTTTTTTTTAACTTCACGGAATTGAATGAAATTGTTTATTTTTGCTACCTATACAATGTGGTAGCCAATAAATTAGGAACTTGGGAGTAGGGAATGCGAGTATTTAAGTTTGGTGGTTCATCGTTGGCTGATGCTGAACGATTTTTAAGGGCAGCAGATATCATCGCCAATAATGTCCAGCAAGGGGATGTGTCTGTGGTGCTGTCGGCGCCGGGCAAAGTGACGAATAAATTGGTGTCAGTGGTCAACAGTACAATAAATACCGGCGATGCGGAGCTTCAACTGGCCGATCTTGAAGCGGTATTTACTTCGCTGTTTGAAGGCTTATTGGTTTTGGAGCCTAAATTCGATAAAGCCCTGCTAGATGCCAAGCTGGCCAGTTCGCTGGGACAGCTGAAACAATATGTGCATGGCATGAAGTTATTAGGCCTGTGTCCTGATAATGTTTATGCCAAAGTGATCAGCAAAGGCGAGCGCCTGTCGATTGTCGCGATGAAAGCGCTGCTCGAAGCCAAAGGGCTGGCCGCAAGCCTGATTGATCCGGTTGAATACCTGCTGGCTCATGGTGATTACCTTGAAGCGCATGTCGATATTGAAGTTTCCACTGAAAATTTCAAACGAAATCCCCTCCCACAAGGCCACGTTAATATCATGCCGGGCTTTACCGCAGGCAACAGCAAAGGTGAGCTGGTGACGTTAGGCCGTAACGGTTCCGATTATTCCGCTGCGGTATTAGCGGCTTGCTTACGTGCTGAGTGCTGCGAGATCTGGACGGATGTTGATGGTGTTTACAGCTGTGATCCGCGTATCGTTCCCGATGCTCGCCTGCTGAAATCCCTGAGCTATCAGGAAGCGATGGAGTTGTCTTATTTCGGGGCCTCTGTACTGCACCCTAAAACGATCGCCCCGATTGCCCAGTTCCATATTCCCTGCTTGATTAAGAACAGCTTTAACCCTCAAGGTGCCGGAACCCTGATCGGTCAGGATACCGGCGAAGACAAGCTGGCTATCAAGGGCATTACGACCCTGAAAAACCTGACGATGGTGAATGTCTCAGGCCCGGGTATGAAAGGGATGGTTGGCATGGCGGCGCGCGTGTTTAGCGCGATGTCAGCGTCAGGAATCTCTATTGTATTGATCACTCAGTCCTCATCGGAGTACAGCATTAGCTTCTGCATTGAGAGTGCGGATAAAGCCGCAGCTCAGGAGACGTTACAGAACTGCTTTGAACTTGAGCTGAAAGAAGGCCTGCTGGAGCCAGTTGAGTTTCTTGATGACTCCGCTATCGTTACTCTGGTTGGCGATGGCATGCGGACATCTCGTGGTGTGGCATCACAGTTCTTCACGTCGCTGGCTGAAGTCGACGTCAATGTTATTGCGATAGCCCAGGGATCTTCAGAGCGTGCGATTTCGGCCGTGATCCCGGCGGATAAAGTGTCTGAATCGGTCAAAGCATGTCATGAGAATTTGTTTAACAGTCAACACTTTCTGGATGTTTTTGTCATTGGTGTCGGTGGTGTCGGGGGCGAGCTGGTTGAGCAGATCCACCGTCAGCAGGCGAAATTAGCCCAAAGTGGGATTGTTATCCGCGTCTGTGGGATGGCGAACAGCAAGGGGCTGCTGCTTGATAGTAACGGTTTGCCTCTTGATAACTGGCGAGATCAGATGGGGTCGGCCCATGAGCCACTGAGTCTGGCGAGGATGATCCAGTTAGTAAAGCGTCACCACATCATTAACCCGGTCATTATTGATTGCACATCGGATCAAGGTATCGCCGAGCAATACGTCGATTTTCTGGCTGCGGGCTTCCATGTCATTACTCCAAATAAGAAAGCCAATACTGCGAGCATGATGTATTACCACCAATTGCGTCAGGCGGCACGTTCTAAACGGCGTAAGTTTATGTACGACACGACAGTCGGTGCCGGTTTGCCGGTCATTGAGAACCTGCAAAACCTGATGGCTGCGGGTGATCAGCTAGAACGTTTCTCCGGCATTCTATCGGGGTCACTCTCTTATATTTTCGGTAAACTCGACGAAGGTATGAGCTTCAGCGAAGCAACGACGGTTGCCCGAAGCAATAGCTTTACCGAACCCGATCCCCGCGATGATCTGTCCGGTATGGATGTCGCGCGCAAGCTGCTGATCCTCGCCCGTGAAGCCGGAATGGCACTGGAACTTGATGACGTTGTGGTGGAGCAAGCCCTGCCGCCTGGTTTTGACTCTGATGGTTCGGTTGAAGATTTTATGGCGCGGTTGCCTGAAGCCGATGAGTACTTTAAACAGTTATCAGAAAAAGCTACCAAAGAAGATAAAGTGCTGCGTTATGTCGGTGAAATTGATCATGGCCAATGTTCGGTGAAAATTGCGGCGGTCGATCCTGACGACCCGATGTTCAAGATCAAAGACGGTGAAAATGCGCTGGCGTTTTATAGCCGTTATTATCAGCCGATCCCACTGGTGCTACGTGGTTATGGTGCCGGTACTGAAGTTACCGCCGCCGGTGTGTTTGCGGATTTGATGCGTACATTAGGCTGGAAGCTAGGAGTATAAGATGAGTGTTGTAGTTTATGCGCCAGCGTCGATTGGCAATGTCAGTGTCGGGTTCGATGTCTTAGGCGCAGCAGTTTCACCAATTGACGGCACCCTGCTGGGGGATCGGGTGAGAGTGGCTGACGGCGAACAACCGTTTACCCTCGATTGTGTGGGTGAATTTGTTGCCAAATTACCGCCCGAGCAGGAAGATAATATTGTATATCAATGCTGGCGTGTGTTTGCCCGCGAGCTGGATAAAAAGGGCCTGGCGCTAAAACCCGTTGCCATGACGCTGGAAAAGAACATGCCGATTGGTTCTGGGCTCGGCTCTAGTGCCTGCTCGGTTGTTGCGGCCCTCGATGCACTCAACCGTTTTCATGACTTGCCGCTCAATGAGGTTGAATTACTGGCCTTAATGGGCGAAATGGAGGCGCTGATTTCTGGCAGTCTGCACTATGATAATGTCGCCCCTTGTTATTTGGGCGGCCTGCAGTTTATGGTTGAAGAGCTGGGGATCATCAGCCAGTCGGTACCGTGTTTTGATGACTGGTACTGGGTCATGGCGTATCCGGGGATTAAAGTACCAACCGCAGAGGCGCGTGCCATTCTGCCGGCTCAATATCGCCGTCAGGATGTTATTGCACATGGTCGCTACCTTGGCGGCTTTATTCATGCGTGTTATTCACAGCAGCCGGAGCTTGCAGCAAAAATGATTAAAGATGTGGTTGCAGAACCCTATCGCGAAAGATTATTACCGGGTTTTTCCAATGCAAGGCAATATGCGCTGGAAGCTGGCGCACTGGCCAGTGGGATCTCTGGCTCTGGGCCGACGATGTTTAGTGTCTGTAATGACCTCGAAGTTGCAAAACGTATTGCACGTTGGCTCGAAGAGAATTATGTTCAGAACGATGAAGGATTTGTCCATGTCTGTCGCCTTGACAGCCAGGGCTCAAAAGTAACAGGAAGTGAGCTATAAACTATGAAGTTGTATAACTTAAAAGAACCTCAAGAGCAGGTTTCATTTGGTCAGGCTGTGCGTCAGGGCTTGGGTCGCAACCAAGGCCTGTTTTTCCCATCAGAACTACCTGAACTGGGCGATATTGACGCCCTGTTAGAGATGGATTTTGTTAGCCGCAGCAGTAAAATTCTCTCTGCCTTTATTGGTGATGAGCTTGCTTCTGAGACCGTCAGCCAGATGGTCAGTAACGCCTTTCAATTCCCGGCCCCGATTGCAAAGATTAAAGACGGTGTTTATGCCCTGGAATTGTTCCATGGCCCGACGCTGGCGTTTAAAGACTTTGGCGGCCGCTTTATGGCCCAGTCGCTGGCTGCCGTGTCAGATGGCGACGGTAAAGTGACCATTTTAACCGCCACATCCGGTGATACCGGTGCCGCGGTTGCTCATGCCTTCTATGGTATGGACAATATCAAGGTCGTGATCCTGTATCCGAAAGGCAAAATCAGCCCGCTGCAGGAAAAATTGTTCTGCACCCTTGGCGGTAATATCCATACCGTTGCCGTTAATGGCACGTTTGATGACTGTCAGGCCCTGGTTAAAAACGCATTTGATGATGCAGAGTTGCGCCAGGAAGTCGGTCTTAACTCGGCCAACTCAATCAATATCAGCCGGTTGATGGCGCAGATATGCTACTATTTTGAAGCGGTTTCTCAGCTGCCAAAAGCACAGCGTGATAATCTGGTGATTTCGGTACCAAGTGGTAACTTTGGTAATCTGACGGCAGGTTTATTAGCGAAATCACTCGGCTTACCGGTTAAGCGTTTTATTGCCGCAACGAACGTCAACGATACGGTGCCTCGTTATCTGAAAACCGGCGAGTGGACACCAACCCCAACGATTCCGACTATTTCTAATGCAATGGATGTCAGCCAGCCAAATAACTGGCCACGTATCGAAGAGTTGTGTCAGCTTAAAGGTTGGGGACTGAATGAGCTTGGATATGGCGCGGTTACCGATGAGCAAACGGCAGAAACGTTACGTCAGATGCACACGGAAGGTTATCTGTGTGAACCGCATGGTGCGATAGCCTATCGGGTGCTTAATGAACAACTACAAGACGGTGAAACCGGTTTGTTCCTGTGTACCGCGCACCCGGCGAAGTTCAAAGAAGTCGTTGATGAGATCCTTGGCATCGATGTTGATCTGCCGGCACCATTAGCCAAGCATGGTGCAATGGAGCTGCTGTCACTAGAGCGTGACAATGACTTTGACCAGTTGAAAGCTGTGTTGCAAAGCGTACAGGATTAACCTAGGCCGGATGTGCGCACCATAGTGATCGAAAAGGGAGCCAGTCGGCTCCCTTTTTTGTCTCTTGGTTTACAGAAGCTGCGCGCTATGAGATCACAGGCTTTTAGTAAATGTACGTGCAATAACGTCGCGCTGTTGGTCAGGCGTTAGCGAGTTGAAACGTACTGCGTAACCTGAGACGCGGATAGTTAGCTGAGGATACTTCTCTGGGTGTTTAGCGGCATCTTCTAGTGTTTCACGCTTAAGGACGTTAACGTTCAAATGCTGACCGCCTTCGATTTTAGCCGGCGCTTCGATAGCCAGTTCGCGGTACTCAATCTCACCAAGTTCTGCGGTGGCTACAACTTGATCTTCTTCGTAGCCAGATTGTGCACATACGCAGCGAGCCTGGTTTGTTTCGCTATCCAATAACCAGATAGAGTTCAGTAGTTCGTTGTTTGCTGTTTTCGTAATTTGAATACCGGTGATCATGACTTACTCCTTCGAAGGATGTTGTTAGATTTTTCAATTTCTTGTTGAGTTGCGTATTATATACCCCGAAACTGGTGGGCTGGTATTGACTTAGATCAAGAAACAACTATAAACCTTAATTTTGATAGGGCTGTTTTTTTGAGCTAAATCAACATAACCTTATTTTTTAAGTATTAATGAGAATATTTTATTCTTTAAAAAATATTTTAATAGTTGGATTGTAGTAAAATTACAACAAAAAGAGGGCGATTTTCATTTTTTTAGCGAAGGAATATGGTCTGTGTCTGATCATCTTGTCGTAACTATCGTGGAAACATAACACAATTAAGAGGTGAAAAATGAAGTTAATCGGTGCTCATGTGTCTGCAGCTGGTGGGGTGTTTAATGCGCCGGAAAATGCGGCCAAGATCGGAGCGAATGCATTTGCATTGTTTACCAAGAACCAAAGACAGTGGGCTGCTAAACCTCTTGAGCAAGATGTGATTAAGGCATTCAAAGCGCGTTGCCAGCAATATGGCTTCAGTGCCGATGCCATTTTGCCTCACGATTCTTACCTGATCAATCTGGGGGCACCTGAAACGGATAAGCTGGAGAAGTCTCGCGCAGCCTTTATCGATGAAATGCAGCGCTGTAATCAGCTTGGTTTAACCCTGTTGAATTTCCATCCGGGCAGCCATTTGAAGAAAATTTCACAGCACGATTGCCTGTCGTTAATAGCGGAGTCGATTAATCTTGCCCATCAACAGGTGCCTGGTGTCGTCGCGGTTATTGAGAATACTGCTGGTCAGGGGTCCAATTTAGGCTGGCGTTTTGAGCATCTGGCTGAAATTATTGCGCAAGTTGATGATAAGAGCCGGGTCGGCATCTGTATCGACACCTGCCATACTTTTGCCGCCGGTTATGATTTGCGTACCGAAGCGGCGACAGAGGCAACTTTTGCAGAGTTCGATCAGGTCGTCGGAATGAATTATTTACGCGGCATGCATTTAAATGATTCGAAAGGTGGCCTGGGCAGCCATCTCGATCGCCACCACAGCTTAGGTGAAGGTGAGATTGGCTGGGATTGCTTCCGCTACCTGATGCGCGATAGCCGATTTGACAATATTCCCTTGGTGCTGGAAACCATTAACCCGGATCTCTGGCAGCAAGAAATTATGACGTTACGCTCATTCGTGAATGCTGAGATCTAATGGTGGTTTGCTCCTGATCTTCAGGCTTGATGCAGGTAGAATATAGGGCTTAAAAGTATCAGGAGCATGTAATGGACCATTCACTCACTTGGCATGAGATCATTGAGCAGGAAAAACAGCAATCTTATTTCCAGTACATAGAACAGTTTGTAGCGACCGAGCGCGCCGAGGGAAAAGTCATTTACCCTGCAGAACAAGATGTCTTCAATGCTTTTGACTCCACCCCCTTTAATCAGGTTAAAGTCGTTATTTTAGGGCAAGACCCTTATCACGGTCCCGATCAGGCTCACGGCTTGAGTTTTTCGGTATTGCCCGGGGTTAAAATTCCCCCCTCACTGGCTAATATGTATAAGGAGCTGGCGACTGATATTCCGGGCTTTGAAATCCCGAATCATGGCTGTTTGCAAGGCTGGGCCGGCCAAGGCGTATTACTGCTTAATACAGTGTTGACGGTGGAACGCGGACAAGCACATTCACACGCCAAAATTGGCTGGGAAACCTTTACTGACCGCATTATTGATACGCTGGATCGCCACCTGGAAGGCGTGGTGTTTTTGTTATGGGGCGCCCATGCACAGAAAAAAGGCAGAAGAATAGATGATGAAAAGCATCATGTACTGAAGTCAGCGCACCCATCGCCATTGTCTGCTTATCGGGGGTTCTTCGGCTGCCAGCATTTTTCTCAGACGAACCTGTTGCTAAAGCAGATGAATAAACCGGAGATTAACTGGCAACCCTGAGTACTGGTGTCATTGACGTTTGTTCGCTAATTGAACAATTTGCAACTACGATCAATATGCTTTCTCCGGCTATGGCATACACTTAAAAGGTAACGATTAGGGAAATGTTGCCTGGGAGTGAACTATGATTTTGGAAATTATTCATACAGAACACGGTTATATTAATCGCTTGCTGAAAGTGCTGCAGCAGAAGTTAGCAAGCATTAAAAATGGTCAGTCGGTTGACTACAGTTTGATCAAGGATATTGTTGACTACCTGCACAATTATGCTCAATGCTGCCACCATCCTAAAGAAGATATCTTGTATCACTATTATCAGTCGCATTATGACAAGAATGACGATATGAAAAGTCTGGAGCTGGAGCATCAGGAGCTGGCGCAACTGACCAGTGAGTTTTCCGAGACGGTCGATATGATTCTGATGGATGCGGTGATCCCATTAGATGTGTTTGCGGAAAAGCTGAATACTTTTGTCACCCGCCAGAAAGCCCACCTTGAGTTCGAAGAAAAGCAGGTCTTTCCTCTTATTCGTCGCCATTTTACTGCTAAGGACTGGGTCGCGGTATCGGCTGAATATCAAGGGGAGTATTCCGATCCACTGTTTGGGGATCAGGTTGCGGACCGCTATCTGAAACTGTCGAAGCGCCTCTTGATCTGAATCGCGATAGAAAGAAAAAGCGCCAATGGCCAACAGATTAATTATCTGGCGCTTTGAGTACCAATCGGATCAAATAACAATACGTTAAGTGATTCGATTGGCCTGAAATTAACATTCAGCCATTTCGTCTGAATACTCTCTGAACAGATCAATATCTTCTAATTCTTTGCGCAGTCTTTGCTTGTCCTTTAAAGCTTCAATTTCACGCCATTTACGTTTTTCTGGCTTGTTCCGAGAGCGACGTATCGGGCGTTCTGTTGCAAGAATGTCATCGAATGCATAGCTATCCATAAAGCACCTCTTTCTTACATATTGGGATTAACTAAATATCATATCGGGGTTTAAAATAATATTGAGGTGTTTCACAAATGTTACTTTTTAATGAATTATTTATGTGCCAATAATCACACAAACAACCTTTCCGCTCAAAAAGTAAGCACAATCAGTATTTTGTATAAAGAAGTGTTTAGAGTGCTTCTTATCAACTGTTGGGTTAGGCTCTAAAACGGAATGAGGAATAAATTACAAGAAAGGCATACAGTTAAGTTATTATGTTCACTTCAAATATTGCTATTATCAACTTAAATTCATATTTTCTTGTGCCATTTGTTTCGTGCTACAGAACACACATTTCTTCACTGCATCATAAGAACAGCGACTACTCATTTTATTGTATCTGGCTCGTGAAATGACCGAGGAGATGCAGCTTGTTGACGATTTTTAAGAGGGGGGGTTGCTGTGGCAAGCCAGATTAATTTTTTTAACGATCTGTTGTGGGGCTCAGTACTCATTTACCTCTTGGTTGGTGTGGGCATTTTCTTTACCTATCGCCTGGGGTTTATCCAGTTCAGGCATTTTGGTCATATGTTCAAAGTGATGAAAAACAGCCGCAGATCAGATAAGGCGGGTATCTCCTCTTTTCAGGCACTTTGTACCAGTCTGGCGGCTCGGGTCGGAACGGGAAACATGGCTGGTGTGGCCGTGGCGCTTACTTTAGGTGGTCCAGGAGCTATATTCTGGATGTGGCTGATCGCAATGCTGGGCATGGCCACGGCATTTGCCGAGAGTGCCCTTGCCCAGCTGTATAAAACCCGTGACGATGACGGTAACTACCGCGGAGGGCCTGCTTATTACATGGAAAAAGGCCTCGGTATGCGCTGGATGGGGATCGTTTTTTCGATTTGTCTCATTATTGCATTTGGTCTGGTATTTAACTCGGTACAAGCCAATTCCATTACTCTGGCGATGAATGTCGCCTTTGGCTGGAACCCGACGTATATGGGCGTGGTTCTGGTCGTGATGACGGGCGCGATTATTTTTGGTGGTCTGCGCACCATTGCGCGGACGGCTGAAATTTTAGTTCCGGCGATGGCGTTATGTTACCTGGTATTGGCGCTGTTTATTATGTTCAGCAATATCGAGAAGTTGCCGGAGGTACTGTCGCTGATTTTCCGCAGTGCGTTTGGCCTGGAAGAGGCGGCGTCAGGCGCACTGGGTTATAGCATTGCTCAGGGGATGATCAACGGCCTGAAGCGTGGATTGTTCTCAAATGAAGCGGGTATGGGGTCTGCACCGAATGCTGCGGCATCTGCAACGCCGTATCCGCCGCATCCGGCTTCGCAAGGCTATGTTCAGATGCTGGGTGTTTTTATGGACACGATTGTGATCTGTTCGGCGACCGTCGCGATTATCCTGATGTCTGGCGAGTATGTTCCGCATGGTGAAATTACCGGTATAGAACTCACTCAACGTGCGTTAAGTGCCCAAGTAGGCGGTTGGGGGGCAATCTTTATCGCGGTGGCTATTTTCTTTTTTGCGTTTACCTCTCTGGTGGCTAATTATTCGTATGCCGAAACCAACCTGATCTTCTTAGAGCATAATCATAAAGCGGGTCTGACTATTTTCCGCCTGGTTGTACTGGCTATGGTGATGTTCGGTGCGGTAGCCGATCTGCCAACCGTGTGGGCGATGGCGGACGTGTCGATGGGAGTGATGGCAATCATTAACCTGATAGCGATAGTACTGTTGTCCGGAACGGCGGTTAAGCTGGCGAAGGATTACAATAAACAGCTAGCGCAAGGAAAGGTGCCGACATTTAACAGTAAAGATTACCCTGAGCTGCATGCCCAGCTGGAAGAAGGGATCTGGGATCAGGACAATCGGTGATAGGTTAAGCTTATTGGAACAATACCTAAAGTCACGCGTCAATGCGTGGCTTTTTTTATCGATGATGATAATCTCATATTACACCAATCGGGATTATCATCCGTTAAGGAACAAAGCCTTATGTTAATTGTGGTCTCTCCTGCCAAGACACTTGACTATGAATCGTCTCTGGCGACCCAAACTTATACCCTGCCTGAACTGACGGATCACTCAGCAGAGCTCATTGATGTGTGTCGTAAGCTGACACCCGTGGACATTGCAAGCTTGATGAAAGTGAGTGATAAAATTGCCGGCCTGAACGCCGCTCGTTTTGCTGAGTGGCAGCCGGAGTTTACGATGGATAATGCCCGCCAGGCTATTTTGGCGTTCAAAGGTGATGTCTATACCGGTCTTGATGCGCAGACCATGAATGAAGATGATTATGCTTATGCCCAGCAGCACCTGCGGATGCTCTCGGGCCTTTATGGGTTATTGCGGCCTCTGGATTTAATGCAGCCATACCGTTTAGAAATGGGGACCAAGCTGGCCAATGCCCGTGGTACTAATTTGTACCAATTCTGGGGCGATATTATTACCGATAAACTCAATGCTGCATTGGCAGAGCAAGGCGATAATATTCTGATCAACCTGGCATCGAACGAATACTTTAAAGCGGTAAAAATCAAAAAATTGGATGCACAGCTAATCACTCCGGTATTCAAAGACTGCAAGAATGGTAACTATAAGGTTATTAGTTTCTATGCCAAGAAAGCTCGTGGCATGATGGCTCGTTATATCATTGATAACCGTATCAAATCAGTCGATGAGCTTAAGCAGTTTGATGTGGCTGGCTATTACTTTGTTGCTGCGGAGTCGACTGATAAAGAATTGGTGTTTAAGCGCGAAGAGCCAATGAAATAAAGCGTGAGCAGGCAATAAAGGACTGATTGGTAAAAGAAAGGCAGGGTATTCACCCTGCCTTTTTGGATCTCGTGCTTTTAGAAGCGGTAACCGAAGGATTACGCTTCTTTTTTGCTATCAGTCTTTGGCTGTGAGGCTTTTTTTTGCTTTTTCGCCGCTTTCTTTTGCTTCGCGGCTTTAAGCTTTTTATCGACTTTAACTTTTTTCTTTTTCACTGTTTTCGTTTTCTTGCTTACAGGTCGCAAGCCATTGATAAAACGCTCAGGCACTTCTTCTTTCATGTAACGGCCCACACGTTCGATCATGGCTTGATCATGTGCCTCAATCAAAGAGATCGCGGTGCCTTTTTTACCGGCACGTGCCGTACGACCAATACGGTGCAAATACACATCAGAAGTACGAGGCATGTCGAAGTTAATAACATGGCTAATATCAGGCAAATCGATACCACGGGCTGCAACATCTGTTGCCAGTAAGACGTTCACTTCACCATCACGGAAACGAGCAATCGCGTTGTTACGTGACAGCTGCGCCATCTCCCCTTGGATCCAGCTGCATTTGATGTTCATTGCGGCAAGCTGATCGCGCAACTCGCCAAGACGCTCACGCGTTTTGATGAACACAATACTGCGTTCGGCCTGGTGCTTCAGAATGTTCTCAAGCAATGCCAGTTTGTGGCCCATGTCATCACAACGCAGGTATAACTGATGAATCTTCTTGCGCTCGCGACGTGAAGGCTCAGAGTCAATTTCTACAGGCTCAGTCAGAATCGTTTCAGAGAACTCACGAACACCCTTACCTTCCAGCGTGGCAGAAAACAGAAGGCTCTGGCGACGCCAGCGACACTCATGGTTGATACGCTCAACAATCTTCGTGAAGCCCATGTCCAGCATGCGGTCAGCTTCATCTAAGATTAAGCATTCGATGGCACGGCAATCAAAGCGCTCACTCTCGATGTATTCCATGAGACGACCGGGGGTTGCTACAACAAGATCCTGGGTTTTACCCAGAAGTTCTGCGTGATCGTCGTACGAAATGCCACCGGTGATGGTGAAAATATTCAGCTTGGTGTGTTTCGCCAGGGCACGAGCGTGATCTGCCACCTGAATCGCAAGTTCACGTGTTGGGGTCAGAATTAATACACGTGCAGGACCTGGCTTCTTACGTGGGAAATCAAGTAAGTGCTGGATCATCGGCAGAAGAAATGCGGCGGTTTTTCCGGTACCTGTTGGAGCGGAAGCCAATACATCTCTACCGTCCAGGGCGTGAGGGATAGCCTGCGCCTGAACTTCTGTCGGGCGGGTATAACCGATTTCTTCAATCGCGTGTAATAGTGCGCTATCTAACTCTAATTCGGAAAAGTCTTTCACCAGTCATCTCTCCTCGGACAAGACCAATTCCAATAACAATCGCCACCTCTTTTCCGGTGCAGGATAGTGGATCGATCATTAGTGGTATTCATATAAGGGGCGGCATTATAGAGATAATTGCCGCAAGTATCACCGATTAAAGCATAAAAACTTTAGGAACAATTCATCTCATTGCCATTTTTGATGATCTCTTTATTTATAACTTGCTCTGTCCGTGGCCTATAGCTTCAGATAAAAGTCACGGGTAAGGGCAATGAAATCAGAGGAGTACTGGCCGCGGTCATGAATGCAAAGTTGTTCTTCCTGATAGGTTTCGTCTGCGATTGTCCGAGCGCATCTTACTGGTGATAGTGCGATCAGCAGTCGGCTGGCCGGTTTCTTCTCGGTACTTTTGACGGCACACAAACGCTGGCAGTGTAAGCCATATGCTGCTACTGACTGTAGCAGCTGACGCCCTTCATACTCCGGCAAAATGAGACTTGCTGCTCCCTCGGTGGTTAGCAGGTGCTGGATGGTAGTGAGCAGGACGTCATGGCTCAGGTTATCGGTATGTCGTGCTGTAGCACGGGCCTCGCAGTCTGCCTGCAGCCCCGAATTAAAGTAAGGGGGATTACAGATAATCGCATCGACACTGTGCGCTGGCTGAGTGGCCATCCAATGTACAATATCCTGCTGTATGCAGTGTAAGCGGGCAGGCCAGGGGGAAGCGGCGAAGTTGTGCCTGGCCGCTTTTGCGGCAGCGATATCTAGCTCGATAGCAGAAATGGTGCAGGGCAGTGCCGCGGTACGCTGGGCTGCCATTAATGCAAGCAAGCCGCTGCCCGTGCCAATATCTACGATCTGCCCCTGCCGAGGCAGTTCGGCCCATGCCCCCAGTAGTACGCCGTCAGTACTCACCGGCATGCCGCAGCCGTCGTCATCGACGTGAAACTGTTTAAAAGTAAAACCTTTTGCCATTAGACCTCCTGATATCCCCAAACCATCTTGGTGTGCGGTGTTCTCTCTGAGCACGGCATTTTGAGGTGGCTTGGGTATAAAGGAGCATTATAGCGACAGCTAATACTGGCAGCCAAAAAAGAAATGAACATTTAAATTTGTTGAATTGTTGTTAAATAGGGATAAATGCTATTTCTTATCTTTTACATTAGCCAATAATGCTGGGTTTTAGTTCTGATTGCGAGCTTCATATTGGTTCGATCTACTGGTTTTTAAGGTGCTACGCCAAAGAATGTGGTGTTTTTTGCTGTAAGGTTGCTAATTGTTCTCTTTTTCTTCATTATGCTGCGATAAATGTCACATTAAGAAACAAATATCGTGTGGCGTAAGACTATAAAAATGCATACACATCATATAATCAGATAACGAGTGGGAAGGTGCAGTTTGAATAAAACACTCAAAGTAACAGATGTTTTGGCGTTAGGTTTTATGACCTTCGCATTCTTTTTAGGAGCGGGTAACATCATATTCCCTCCTCAGGCGGGTCAACAAGCAGGGGATCATTTATTACCTGCGATGCTTGGCTTCCTTTCAACAGGTGTGAGCTTACCGCTTATTGCCATCATTGCTGTGGCAGTGGCTGGTGGTTGGAAAGGGCTGACTCAAGATTTACCTTCAAAGGCGGCAACGCTGCTGGCGGTATTGATTTTCATCGTGATTGGTCCGGCATTTGCCGCACCTCGTGCTGGTCTTGTAGCTTACGAGATGGGTGTGAAACCGTTTATTGCAGATGCCGGACAGCTTAGCCTAACTATTTTCTCTATTGTCTTTTTCGCTATTTCGCTGTTCCTTTCTCGCTCTCGTGGCAACCTGGTTGATCTGGTGGGTAAGTTCCTGACACCTATTTTGTTTATTGCACTTGTTGCATTGGCAGTGGCCGTCGTGATTAACCCGCAAGATGCTATTGAAGCGGCAAAAGGCGATTACGTTGAAATGCCATTTATTAAAGGCTTCGTTGAAGGCTATAACACACTAGATGCCGTCGCAGCATTGCTGTTTGGCATGGTTATTGTTGATGCCGTTCGCAGCAAAGGTGTGACAGACGAAGCCGCGACACGTAAATACCTTATCAGCGCGGGCTTGATTGCTGCTGCGGGGCTGGCTTTTGTTTATGTATCACTGTTCTATCTTGGTGCTACCAGTGTTGAAATCGCTGCGAATGCTTCGAATGGGGGGGACATCCTAGCGATTTATGTTGCTGCACTGTTTGGCCCGGCCGGACAGATGATTTTGTCATTAATCGTTCTGCTGGCTTGTTTGACAACAGTTGTTGGCCTGATAAGTGCGTGTTCTGAGTACTTTTCGACGCTGACAAGCTGGTCATACGAGAAGTGGGTAACGGTACTGGCTGTGATTTGCTGCGTCGTGGCCAATGTTGGTCTGAACCAGCTGATCAAGATTTCATTGCCTGCGTTGTTTGCCCTGTATCCGATTGCAATGGCTTTGGTTATTCTGACTTTCATTCGTCGTTGGTTACCTAATCCGGTGTTGTCATACCGAGTGGTAATGTTGGTGGCCTTGTCCTTCAGTATGATTGATGCGGCTAAAGTGTCTGGCTTTGATGTCACAGCATTCAAAATTATTCCGTTATTTGATTACGGCATGGCATGGTTGCTTCCAACCACGATTGCGCTGGTAATCACTCGCTTTGTGGGTGGCAAAGCCATTCAAGCAGAGCGTCAGACGGCTTAATTCATTCTTCGCCAAACAAAAAAACGGGATGCCATGGGCATCCCGTTTTTGTTTGGATTGGTTGTCTGGAGGGTTATAGCGAGTCGCTGTACTCAATCAAAATTTGTTCACACCATTGAGTAATGCGTTCATCGCTCATTTCATACTGGCTGTCTTCATCAAGGGCCAGGCCAACAAAGAACTGCTTATCTTCTGTTAACGCTTTCGATGCTTCAAATTGGTAGCTATCATTATTTGGCCAGTAACCGACAACGTTAATACCGGCTGGCAGCAATTTGTCGTGCAGTATGCCCATCGCATCCTGGAACCATTCGGTATAGCCTTCTTGATCGCCGAGGCCGAAAAACGCAACGGTTTTGCCCGCCAGGTGCAGACCGTCAAGCTGAGTCCATACCGCTTCCCAGTCTTCTTGCAACTCACCAAAGTCCCACGTTGAAATGCCAAGGATCAGCATGTCAAAGCGATTCATGTCGCTAATATCCGCTTCTTTGATGTTATGCAGTTCAATCAGCTCGTCCCCGATACAGTCGCGGATTTTCTCTGCCGCCATTTCGGTATAACAGGTGGTCGAGCCGTAGAAGAGGCCAATTTTCATGCTGATAATCCAGTTGGTTTTTGCGATGGCAGAGAGTTTACCTAGCTTCGCATCCGGACACTATATTTTATCTCCATTTAGCGTCTCTGACCGTAACATGACAAGTTACTTTTTATCTCAAATAGACTACCATGGCTAAAGTACTGTATTTATATCCATATGTTTTTTGAGTGGTTTAGAGGCTGTTGTGGAAAACGACGAAATTATCATTGAGCGCTTTCTTGATGCGATGTGGATGGAACGTGGCTTGTCGGAAAACACGTTGACATCCTACCGTAATGATTTAATGAAGCTGTACAAGTGGATGGAAAACCAGCGTCTGAGTTTGGTTGCTGTTTCTGTCGATGATTTGCAGCGCTACCAGCAATGGCTGTTTGATGCTGATTATATGCAGACATCCCGTGCCCGTATGGTGTCTGCCATTCGCCGCCTGTTTCAGTATTTATATCGCGAGAAGCTGCGTGATGATGATCCGAGTGCAATGATGGTAAGCCCAAAGCTTCCCAAGCGTTTACCGAAAGATCTCAGTGAAGAGCAGGTGGATGCCTTGCTGGATGCCCCCGATCCTAACGATCCGGTAGAATTACGCGACAAAGCGATGCTCGAGCTGCTCTATGCCACAGGGCTGCGGGTGACTGAATTAGTGAGCCTGACGATGGAGAGCATCAGTTTACGCCAGGGCGTTGTGCGGGTGACGGGTAAAGGCGATAAAGAGCGGCTGGTACCGATGGGCGAAAATGCGGTTGACTGGATTGAACAATTTCTGACCAGCGGCCGGCCTCAGTTGCTCGGTGAAAAAAGCTCCGATGTCTTATTTCCCAGTAAGCGGGCAAGACAAATGACCCGGCAGACATTCTGGTATCGTATTAAGCACTATGCCGTACTGGCAGGCATTGATAGTGATAAGCTTTCACCTCATGTGATGCGCCATGCCTTCGCGACCCATTTGTTAAATTACGGGGCGGATCTACGGGTTGTTCAGATGCTATTGGGTCACAGTGATTTATCAACGACGCAGATCTATACTCATGTAGCGACGGAGCGATTGAAACAGCTTCATCAAACTCACCATCCCCGCGCTTAATTTCAATGGCTTAGGTGAAATTGCTTTACTGTTAGAGGACGAATACATATAAGGTTACTTGGGTATTCATAGTTCCTGTGAACTTTGAAAGTATTTCGAACTCTTACAGGTCTTACTCTCTAACTCATAATAATGCTTAAGGAAATAGTCGAATGCACTTTTTTGGCCGTACGTTACTTGCTACAGCTGTTGCGTTTACCGCTTTTACCGCAATGGCAAAGCCTGACAATGCTGCAATTGAAATGAAATTGAGCGCGATTGGCTTAGCACCAAGCTCTATTTCGCCGTCTCCGGTTTCAGGCCTGAATGAAGTCGTGACTGAACGCGGTATTGTCTATGTTTCTGACAATGGCAGTTATTTCCTTGCCGGTCATCTGTATCAGAATGATGGTGCAGAGCCAATGAACCTGACTGAGCAGAAGATGGCGAAAATCAACAAAGACAAACTGCAGGGCATGGAAGATGAGATGATCATCTACCCGGCCAAAAATGAGAAATATGTGGTGACTGTCTTTACCGATACCAGCTGCGGTTATTGCCGTAAACTGCACAATGAAATGCAAGCGTATAATGATGCGGGTATCACCATTCGCTACCTCGCTTTTCCTCGTGGCGGTGAGCGTTCAGGCAACTTTGGCCAGATGAGTGCGGTTTGGGGGGCGAAGGATCCCGCAAAAGCGATGGACGAGGCGAAGAATGGGAACTTTGACGAAAGCGGTATTACGCTTCGCGAAGATCTTGTTCGTAAGCATTATCAGCTGGGTGTGGCAATGGGCGTCAATGGTACACCGGCGATGGTATTGGAAGATGGCACTATGTTGCCAGGTTATCAGCCAGCCGCCAGATTGCGCCAGATGCTAGACAGCCGCAGCTGATTTTGAGTTTGCTCGATAGCGAGATTCGCGCAATATAGAAATTTAATGCCCGCGACCTGACGGGATCAGGTCGCGGGCTTTTTTCATGGCTTGTGCCGTGAATTGAGATAGAATGCTATCCATTCAGCCCCCCCAAAGTATGCCAGTAATTAGCTAATATGATTGAAATCAAGCGCCGACCTCAAGCCGGGATATCCGGTTTTTCCAATACTGTCCCCCCCCTGTTACAACGCATTTACGCCAGCCGGGGAATTCGCTCGGAAGCGGAGTTAGAACGCAGCGCGAAAGGATTGCTGAGTTATGAGCAATTGTACGGTATTGCGCCGGCGGTACAGTTACTGGTGAAGGCCCTGGCTGACAATCGACGTATCATTGTGGTCGGTGATTTTGATGCCGATGGCGCAACCAGTTCCGCCCTGTCGGTGTTGGCATTACGAATGCTTGGCTGTAACAACGTTGATTACTTAGTACCGAACCGATTTGATGATGGCTACGGCCTGAGTCCTGAGGTCGTTGAGCAAGCCGATGCCCGTGGGGCCGAATTAATCATGACGGTGGATAATGGAGTGTCTTCGATCTCTGGTGTTGCCGCGGCCAAAGCCAAAGGCATCCAGGTGCTGGTCACCGATCACCACTTGCCTGGCAGCGTATTGCCAGACGCCGATGCTATCGTTAACCCTAACTTGTATGAATGTGAATTTCCGTCAAAAGCACTGTGCGGGGTTGGGGTCGCCTTTTACTTGATGCTGGCGCTGCGGGCTGAGTTACGTAAGATCAACTGGTTTGCTGAGCAGGGCATTGCTGAGCCGAACTTAGCCGAACTGCTAGATTTGGTGGCTTTGGGTACGGTGGCGGATGTGGTGGCCCTGGATGGCAACAACCGTATTCTGGTCCATCAGGGCTTGCAGCGTATCCGGGCGGGAAAATGTCGTCCGGGTATTCAGGCGTTGATAGAAGTCGCCAACCGTGATGCTTCACGCTTAGTCACCAGTGATTTAGGGTTTGCATTGGGGCCGCGAATCAATGCCGCCGGGCGATTGGATGACATGTCGTTCGGGGTTGAGTTGCTAATGTGTAACCATATCCAGGCGGCACGGCGAATGGCGTCTGAGCTTGATGCCTTGAATCAGACCCGCAAAGAAATTGAACAGGGTATGAAGGAAGAAGCCCTGGCAATCTGCGAGCGCCTCAAATTCAACCAGCAAGAGATGCCCTATGGTTTAGCGCTGTTTCAGCGTGACTGGCATCAGGGCGTGATTGGTATTCTGGCTTCCCGTATTAAAGAGTTGTACCACCGTCCGGTGGTTGCATTTGCTGACGCCGGTGATGGCGAAATTAAAGGTTCTTGCCGTTCAATCCCCGGTCTTCACATGCGTGATGTACTGGATCTGATTGACACCAAAAATCCGGGCATGATTTTAAAGTTTGGTGGCCATGCCATGGCGGCAGGCTTGACGATCCCGGCAGAAAAGCTGGCCGCCTTTAGCGAAGCTTTTGATTTGGCGGTACGTAACGAGTTGGATGAAGATGCGCTAAAAGGGGTGTTGTTAACCGATGGCGAGTTGGCCAGTCATGAGCTGAATTTGGATACCGCAGAAATCCTGCGGGCTGGTGGGCCGTGGGGACAGCAATTTCCGGAGCCGTCATTTGATGGCATGTTCAGGTTATTGCACCAGAAGCTGGTCGGGGGTAAGCACCTTAAAATGATGGTCGAGCCGCTCAGTGGCGGCAGTGTGATTGATGCGATTGCTTTCAACATTGATCTGAAGCGCTGGCCTGATGCGTCAGTACAGCAGATCCGGCTGGTCTACCGTCTCGATGTCAACGAATACCGTGGCAACCGCAGTGTTCAGTTGATGATAGAACACATGGCTGCGATGTAAGGCCCAGGAAAGTCTAACCGCTAAGGCGAGACAGAAGACGGTCCCGCCTTTCAGCTATATTGAGTGAAAATGCATAATTAGTGATCCTTTGCGGATTTTATTGCCACCACCGGATGTGGATAAATAATTGCAACCGGGCTACGAATCTCTTTTTGTGATCTGCTTAATAAAATAAATTCATCGATAACCTTTCTGCGCCACTGTATATTCTATCTACAATTCGATAGAATCCTTCCGTTATGTCCATTTCGGCGGTGAAGAGTGGCAATGTTCGAGATTAATCCTATTAAAAACCGACTTGAGGATGTATCAGCACGTACTGACATTCTTAGGGGGTACCTTTGACTATGATGCTAAGAAAGAGCGTCTGGAAGAGGTAAATGCAGAGTTAGAACAACCTGAAGTGTGGAATGAGCCAGAACGTGCTCAAGCTTTGGGCAAAGAACGCGCGGCATTAGAAGCTGTGGTCGATACTATCGATCAATTGGATCAAGGCGTTGAAGACGTTGAAGGTCTGCTTGAATTGGCGGTGGAAGAAAACGACCAGGAAACCTTCGATGAAGTCGATTCAGAGCTGGCAGAGCTGGAAACGAAGCTAGAGAAGCTGGAGTTCCGTCGGATGTTTGCCGGTGAGCATGATGCGTCTGACTGTTATATCGACCTGCAAGCAGGTTCCGGTGGTACGGAAGCGCAAGACTGGACGTCGATGATGCTACGCATGTTTTTGCGCTGGGCGGATGCCAAAGGCTTCAAAACTGAAATTATCGAAGTGTCTCCAGGTGATGTGGCGGGTCTGAAATCGGCAACAGTCCGGATCAGCGGCGAATACGCCTATGGCTGGTTGCGGACAGAAACCGGTGTTCACCGTTTAGTGCGTAAGTCACCGTTTGATTCCGGTGGTCGTCGTCATACCTCATTTGCATCTGCGTTTGTGTATCCTGAAATTGACGACAATATCAGCATTGACATCAATCCGTCAGATCTGCGTATCGATGTATACCGAGCCTCGGGTGCGGGTGGTCAGCACGTAAACACCACCGAATCGGCGGTACGTATTACCCACGTACCAACCAATATTGTCGTGCAGTGTCAGAATGACCGTTCTCAGCACAAAAACAAAGATCAGGCGATGAAGCAGTTGAAAGCAAAACTGTTCGAGTTTGAGATGCAAAAGCAAAATGCTGAGAAGCAAGCCAGTGAAGACTCGAAGTCTGACATTGGCTGGGGCAGCCAGATCCGTTCATACGTCCTGGATGATTCCCGCATTAAAGATTTACGTACAGGGGTGGAAAATAGAAACACCCAAGCTGTACTTGACGGCGATTTAGACCGTTTTATTGAAGCCAGCCTGAAATCAGGTCTTTAACCGAATTTGGTTACAAAATTAAAGGGTCAACCCATGACTGATCAATTACAAGATGAAAATAAGCTGATTGCTGAACGTCGTGCGAAGCTAGAAAAAATTCGCCAACAGTGTCAAGCAAATGGCCACCCGAATGATTTCCGTCGCGACAGCCTGGCTGCCGACTTACAGGCTGCATTCGGTGACAAGACAAAAGAAGAGCTGGAAGAAGCCGGCAACGTTGTCGCGATTGCGGGCCGTCTAATGGCCAAACGAGGCCCGTTCCTGGCTATTCAGGATGTTTCTGGCCGTATTCAGGCATATGCAGCGAAAGATGTTCAGCAAGAGCTGAAAGAAAAGTATTCAGGTTTAGATATCGGTGACATTATCGGTGTTAAAGGCCAACTGCATAAGTCAGGTAAAGGTGATCTTTACGTGAATATGAGTGAGTACGTGCTGCTGACTAAAGCGTTGCGCCCGTTACCGGAAAAATTCCACGGTCTGACTGATCAGGAAATGCGTTACCGTCAGCGTTACGTCGATCTAATCGTTAATGAAGACTCACGTAACGCCATGATGATGCGTTCAAAAGTCGTGAGTGCGATTCGCCTGTTCATGACCACGAAAGGTTTCATGGAAGTGGAAACGCCAATGATGCACGTGATTCCAGGTGGTGCATCAGCGCGTCCATTTATCACACACCATAATGCATTAGATATCGATATGTACCTGCGCGTGGCTCCAGAGCTATACCTTAAGCGCTTGGTGGTCGGCGGCTTTGAGCGCGTGTTCGAAATTAACCGTAATTTCCGTAACGAAGGTCTGTCACCTCGTCATAACCCTGAATTCACCATGATGGAATTCTACATGGCGTATGCTGACTATAACGATCTTATGGATCTGACCGAAGAGATGCTCAGCAGCATTGCGATTGATCTGTGTGGCTCACCAAAATTACCGTATGGCGATGAAATAATCGACTTTGGTGGCCCGTATACTCGTATGAGCATGCTGGACGCGGTGAAGCAGTATAATCCGGACAATGCAACGATTCAGGCGCTGACTTACGAGCAGGTCAAAGATCGTGACTTAATGGCAAATATCGCAAAAGAGCTGCATGTCGAAGTCGAACCCTTCTGGACATGTGGCCAGCTGTTAGAAGAGATCTTTGGCGAAACGGCCGAACCTCAGTTGCTTCAGCCTACTTTCATTACTGAATACCCAGCCGACATCTCGCCGCTGGCGCGTCGTAATGATACCAACCCATTCATCACGGATCGTTTTGAATTCTTTGTTGGTGGCCGTGAAGTGGCAAATGGTTTCTCTGAGCTTAACGACGCAGAAGATCAGGACCAGCGCTTTAAGGCGCAGGTTGATGCGAAAGATGCCGGTGATGACGAAGCAATGTTCTATGATGCCGATTACATCACGGCACTGGAGCACGGTCTGCCACCGACTGCGGGCCAGGGCATTGGTATTGACCGTCTGGTCATGCTGTTTACTAACACCCATACTATCCGCGACGTTATTCTGTTCCCGGCGATGCGTCCACAAAGCAACAATTAATTGTTGTCTTAATCGCGGTTATTTTGAAGGCCACCATTAGGGTGGCCTTTTTTATTGCTAGCAACTTGCTGACTTCTGCTCCATATCGTCAACACAAAGTGTTGTTACCAGAGACCAATTTTTGCTGTCAGGCCCCTGATTTTTATGAAATAGCATGAAGCTTACCGCGATTTATACTAAATGAGTTGCATTTGTTTTATTGTGCCATATATCATCAAGTTATTAGTGGCACTGTATATTATACCAACCACGGAGTAACTGAACGCGCTTAATACCTTGGTTCGCAGCAGTGATCGGGGGTTATTTGTCGGACGGTTCGCTCGATCATTTAGGGCTGACGGTTAACCGATTGAAGGGCGATATAGGATGAGGAGAGATTTAAGTACGGGATCTGCACCTGGAGCACTGGTTGTTTTGGGCGGGATTGAGGAACCATGGTTAGCTTCACTGGAGCAAGCCGGTTGGTCATGCCATCGCTGTTATGATCTCAGAGCGGCAGAGTCTTTGTTACTGGATCTTGGTCCTTGTATAGGCGTAATTGATCTGAGCCAGGATGATTTTAGCCTGCAAGGGATAGCGGCACTGGTGAACCGCAATAAGCAGGTTCGCTGGCTTGCGATGGTACGTGAAGAGCAGCTGGACTTCGGGGCGATTAGCCAGTTTATCGTCAGTTTCTGTCTTGATTATTTTACTTCGCCGGTACCGGCTTCCCGGTTGCAGGAAACGATCGGGCATCAGCTGGGTATGTTGCAGCTTGAACGTAAGGTCTGGCCTCAGTTAGGTCAATTGGGTCAGCAGGGATTGCAGGGTACAACCGATGTAATGAAAAAATTACGCAACCACGTTAAACGGATGGCGATGACGAATGTGCCTGTTTTTATTCAGGGCGAGATCGGAACCGGAAAAGAGTTAGTTGCCCGTGCTATTCATCAGGCCTCAACCCGCGCTAAATATCCCTTCATTCAGTTGAATTGTGAAGCCATCAGTGCCGTATGGCAAAATGAAGCGGCTGTTATGGCAAGTGACAAAGATAAAGGGCAGTGCTGTTTTGCTGCCGCCGATCAAGGCATATTGTACCTCCATGATATTTCAGCTCTAACGGATGCCAGGCAACAAGAGCTGTTATTATTCCTGCAAGATGGAATGTTTACCGCCCCTGACGGTCAGCAGATCCAAGCGGATATCCGGCTGATTGTCTCCACGAACTACCCGGTAGAAGCATTAGTGGCCGAAGGTAAACTCCGTCAGGACTTGCTCTATCGCCTTAATGTACTGAGTTTAACCGTACCATCATTGCGTGAGCGGGGATCTGATATTTTGTTGCTGGCTGAGCTCTTCTTACTGAAGTTTGCCCGGCAATATAACAGTGCAGCGAGGCAATTTTCTGCAGACGCGCAAAAAATGCTGCTCAGTTATCCCTGGCCAGGCAATGTACGGGAATTGATCAGTCAAATGAAACGGGCAGTTTTGCTGACTGAGCAACCGTGTATCGAAGCCGATCATCTCGATATCCCGCGCTTTGGCGATGATAAGCAGAGTCTTAAGAGGATCCGCGAAGAGTCGGAGCGAAGCGCGCTACTGGCCGTATTAGAAAATAATAAAGGTCAGATCTCGGCGGCCGCCCGTGAGTTAGGCATTTCCCGTGCGACCATGTACCGACTGCTGAGCAAGCATGATCTGGACTCTGCCCAGAGAAATTTCCGTTGATACCGTTTCTAATTTTAATGGAAGCGGTTATTGCGTCGGGAATAGCTTATCGTAAGCATCTGTAAGATGCGTTTATTCGATCTGGATTTCTGTTAATTGGTGCCCTTACAAGTGGCACATTCTTCTATTCTGTGCTTACTTTGCCGTGATTTTATCTTATGATTAAATTTTGTACTTTTTGGGTTAATGAAAATGAATGGACAAGCAATGCGATAAGCCTGATCCAGGCATAGAGATCCGAGTTAAAGGCAGGGTTCAGGGGGTGGGTTTTCGCCCTTATATCTGGCAAATAGCACAAGAGCTGGCGGCTGTCGGCCATGTATTAAATGACAGTAAAGGGGTGCTGATACGCTTAGCTCCGACGACGGATGTGGCCCTATTTCTCCAGTTAATCCGGGATCGCTGTCCGCCGTTGGCTTTTATCGAAAGTGTTGAGACGGCGGTTTATCACTGGCTGGAGATCCCTCACGGCTTTGAGATCATTGCGTCGCAGCAAGTCGAGATGGAGACTCAGATCATCCCCGATGCGGCAACGTGTAAAGCGTGTCAGCAAGAGCTTTTTGATCGGCATGATCGCCGCTACCGCTATCCATTTATAAACTGTACTCATTGCGGTCCCCGTTTCACTATTATCTCTGCCATGCCTTATGACAGACCTTCGACAACGATGGCTGGCTTTCCTCTTTGTGATTGCTGTTTAACCGAATATAAAAATCCGGCCAATCGCCGTTTTCACGCCCAGCCTGTAGCGTGCCCTGTCTGTGGTCCGGTTATGTGGCTGATTGATCAGCAAGGAGATCAACATACTGAAGATGCGCTTTTACTAGCCGCTCAGGCTATTGAGCAAGGTAAAATTGTGGCGATGAAAGGTCTGGGGGGCTTTCACCTTGTCTGCGATGCCGGCTCTGACCAAGCGGTTAGTAAATTAAGGGAGAGAAAGCGCCGTCTGACCAAGCCGCTTGCGGTCATGGTGCCCGACTTAGCCTGGGCGAGCCAGATTGCGGAAATGAATGAACATCAAACTGCTCTGCTGGTATCCAGTGCAGCCCCGATTGTTTTAGTGACCAAAAACAAACAGTCTGTCGATTATATCTCAAGTCAAATTGCCCCCGGATTGGTCGAAGTCGGCTTGATGTTACCGGCTAACCCACTGCAGCACTTGTTAGCAAAGCAACTGGCAATACCGGTTGTGATGACATCGGCTAATGCGACGGGGTATCCGCCCGCGATGACCAACCAGCAAGCTTTATCTCAGCTCTCAGAGATTGCCGATCTCTTTTTATTGAATAATCGTCCCATAATACAAAGAGCAGATGACTCGCTTGTTCGGGTTAATGGGCAGAACCAATTAGAGATGCTGCGTCGAAGCCGAGGTTATGTCCCTAATGCGGTACCCGTTCCCGATGATTTTCCGTCCGTTAACAAGATATTAGCCGCTGGTGGTGATTTGAAAAACAGTTTTGCCTTCGGGCGGGATAACGATGTCATTGTCAGTCAGTTTTTTGGTGATCTGGAACAAATTGAAATTCAACAACAGTACTTGCAAAGTCTTGACCACTTTACGGAAGTGTATAACTGGCAGCCGGAAAGGCTGGTTATAGACTGCCATCCCTATTATTCAACTCGCTTACTTATTCAGGCCCATTATCCGGAGGTTCCCGTCAGTCAGGTTTTTCATCATCATGCACACGTGGCGGCGTGTCTGTTTGAGCATGGTTGGACGCTTTCGGATGGAAAAGTATTAGCACTCGCATTGGACGGTATCGGAGTGGGGCCGAATAAGGCGCTATGGGGGGGGGAAGTACTCCTGGCTGACTATCAAGACTGCCATAAATTGGGGGGACTGCCTGAATGCCCACTTCCTGGCGGTGATATGGCAGCGAAACAACCCTGGCGAATCTTACTTTCTCAGCTTGAAACATTTATACCAGAGTGGCAAGAGCATATAGGTATTACCCTATTTCAGGACAAACCCTGGCCGTTATTATTGAAAGTGATCCAACAAAAAACGTATGCACCGGCTACCAGCTCTGCCGGACGTTTGTTTGATGGCGTAGCGGCATCTCTTGGAATTTGTTTTGACCAGATTAACTATGAAGGAGAGGCGGCTTGTCAGTTGGAAAGTCTGGCATGGCAGGCTGATACGTTTCGTTTAAACGAGCAGTTAGATATACCATTGAACAATAAAGGCAATTCATTGAATTTAAATGTCTTTTGGTTGCAGTGGTTTAAATTAAATTGCTCAAAGGAACAAAAAGCCTGGTTGTTTCATGACGCTCTTGCTCGCGCTTTTGTCAAACTGGTATTGATGAAAAGTCGAGAACATAACATTACGACATTAGTTTTGACCGGAGGTGTTTTCCATAACCGGCTCTTAACCAAGCTGGTGATGAGTCACTTTGATAATCGCTTGAATATATTACAGCCCAGTCTTTTTTCATGCGGTGATGGTGGCCTAGCATTAGGACAGATAGCCATAGCGGCTGTGGATAATAACCGTTCAAGTTGTTCTCTTTAATAACAAATAACGGTCATTTTTCCAAAGGCTTATTTTTAGATCATTCCATGCTCATTTCGCTTTTATTTTAAATTAACGTTTTTCATCAACGTTTTATTTTGTATGGATCCCATCGCTTAGCTAAGCTTCTTCTAACAGCAAGTTGAAACTCGGGCTACCGACCTGTGAGTCTCTATTGGTCGCCGTATACGATCCTGGCGCGGGGTTTGTGAGCCTCCTTTTGTGGGAAGCAACGTATTAGTCTGGGGCAGTCAGATGCATGAAATGTCATTATGCCTCGAAACAGTCAAATTATTAGACCAGCAGGCACATATCAAGGGATTTCGGAACGTCACCGCGGTTTGGTTGGAGGTCGGTGCCTTATCTTGTGTGGATCCGGCAGCATTGCAATTTTGTTTTGCATTTGCCGCGAAAGACTCCGTTGCGGCAAATGCAAAACTGCATGTGATCTGTCAACAAGCGATAGCGTGGTGTCTTGACTGCCGGCAAGATGTTGAAATAGCGCAGCGCGGTGATAGTTGTCCGCATTGTAAGGGCTATCAGCTGACAGTGGCCCAAGGTGACGCTTTGCGTATCAAAGAAATTGAGGTGGAATAAAAATGTGTAGTGTTTGCGGCTGCGGCGAGCCCCGTATAGAAGGGGAGCAACAAGGTGAGCATCATGTTCACTCTGATCATCACCGTGATCACCACCACCATGGCCATGATACGGCTCAAGATCGTGGCAATGAGCAAAGAACGGGATCGGACTATGGAGCAGGACAAACTGTCGTGATCCACCATTACCATCATCAGGGCGATGTACACCATCACCATCACCATCACTATCATGGCGCTGCTCAAGAAAATTCGACGGCCGTAGAAAAACAGGCCGGCCATTCTCACGAGCTAGCACCGGAGCACTCGGTACAAGGTGATCTGCATTATGGCAAGGGCGAAGCGGGCACACATGTTCCCGGACTCAACCAGCGTCAACTTATTCAAATAGAGATGGATGTCCTGGGTAAAAATGATCAGCTGGCAGAGCATAACCGCGAACATTTTTCCGCGGCCCGGCAATTAGTGCTTAACCTTGTATCTAGCCCCGGTTCAGGGAAAACAACATTACTGGCCGAGACGCTCAAGCAATTGCGACAACGGCGGGCGTGTGCCGTCATTGAAGGTGATCAGCAGACAACGCATGACGCCGATCGGATCCGGGCCACAGGGGTACCAGCCATTCAGGTTAATACCGGCAAAGGGTGTCACCTTGATGCGAAAATGGTACATGATGCATACCACCAGCTTTCCCTGGATAACGAAGGGATCCTTTTTATTGAAAATGTCGGCAACCTGGTTTGCCCGTCAAGTTTTGATCTTGGTGAAAACTACAAAGTTGCGATTTTATCAGTCACGGAAGGTGAAGATAAGCCGTTGAAATATCCTAATATGTTTGCCGCTTCCCCGCTGATGATCATCAATAAAATCGATCTCCTCCCTTACGTTAGTTTTGATATTGATAACTGTATTGCAAATGCGCGCAGGGTGAATCCTGATATTCAGGTGATCCCGCTGTCAGCCACCACCGGTGAAGGAATGAGTGCCTGGTTTAATTGGCTGGAGACGGCCTGATGTGCTTAGGGATCCCGGGCAAAATTATTGCACTCGATGAGCATAGCCAGACGGGGGCGACAATCGACGTTTGTGGTATTAGTCGCAGGGTCGATATTTCCTGTCTGTTAGCGCCCGGCATTTCGCCTGAGCAACTTATCGGACAGTGGGTTCTTGTTCATGTCGGGTTTGCAATGGCAGTGATTGATGCACGGCAAGCGCAGCAAACCTTACAGGCATTACAGTCAATGCAGGCACTTGAGCACGAAATTTCAGATTTTAGCCAGCTTGATAATCAGAAACGGAAATAATAATGCAACTTGTCGATGAGTTTCGTGATCCCCTGTTGGTTAAAAAAGTCGTTGAGCATATTAATGCTGTTTTTGCCGAGCTTGCTTATAGCCGTGAGCGCCCTTTGCAAATAATGGAAGTCTGCGGAGGACATACCCACACCATTTTTAAGTTTGGTCTTGATCAGCTCTTACCTGACGGGATCGAGTTCGTACACGGCCCGGGTTGTCCGGTTTGTGTCTTGCCGATGTCACGGTTAGATGACTTTATGGCGTTAGGTGGGGCGGAAAAGACGATTTTATGTACTTTTGGTGATGCAATGCGAGTTCCCGCAACCAATGGCTCTTTACTCGATGCCAAAGCCCGCGGGTATCAGGTCAGGATCGTCTATTCGCCGCTTGATGCATTGAGCATTGCTAGAGAAAACCCGGATCATGAAATTATTTTCTTTGCCCTGGGCTTTGAAACGACGATGCCGTCGACCGCGATGACGCTTAAACAAGCCAAACAGCAGGGGGTGACTAATTTTAGTCTTTTCTGTCAGCACATTACTATTGCGCCGACATTGAAAGCGCTGCTTGAACAGGCTGATATCCGCATCGATGGTTTCTTATTGCCCGGCCATGTCAGCATGATTGTGGGCTCGGAACCCTATCAGTTTATAGCTCGCGATTTTTATAAGCCTTCTGTCATAACGGGGTTTGAACCGCTGGATATTTTGCAATCAATCTTAATGCTATTGGAGCAGTTCCGTGATCAGCGTTGTGAGATCGGAAACCAATATCAACGTGTGGTTATCAAGCAAGGCAACCCCGTGGCTCTGAAAGCGATGGCAGAGGTGTTTACCGTTAAGCACTCAAGCCACTGGCGTGGCTTGGGACATATCGCTGATTCCGGCATTCAATTGACCCCGGATTATGCTGATTTTGATGCTGAGCAAAAATTTACGATTGATCATTCCACGGCCGTCGAGCCTGAAGCATGTCGTTGCGGGGATGTGTTAACCGGGCGCTGTAAACCTTATGACTGTCCGTTGTTTGGAAAGCGGTGTACGCCGACCAATGCCATTGGCGCGTTGATGGTTTCCTCAGAAGGCGCTTGCGCGGCCTATTATCAATATCGTCTAGAGACCAATTAGCTAATGAGTGGATTAATAACCCTTGCCCATGGCAATGGCGGCGGGGCAATGCAACAGCTTATTCAGGATGTTTTCGTCCAGAGCTTCAGCAATACCGAGCTGGATAAGCAAGAAGATCAGGCCCGGATCTCGATTTCTGAGTTACAGCAAACAGGTGACCGACTGGCATTTTCCACCGACTCTTATGTTATAGACCCGATTTTTTTTCCGGGAGGAGATATAGGTAAAATTGCGGTATGCGGAACGGCAAATGATGTCGCCATGAGCGGTGCAAGGCCGGAGTACCTATCATGTGGTTTTATCTTAGAGGAGGGATTGCCGATCGCGGTACTGAAGCGGGTGGTGCAATCGATGGCTGATACCGCCGCTCAGATCGGGATTAAAATCGTGACGGGGGATACCAAGGTTGTCCCTAAAGGGGCGGCAGACAAACTGTTTATCAATACCTCAGGCCTTGGCGTGATCCCGCAAGGGATTGATTATGGCGCTGATAAGATCCTGCCCGGCGATCAGGTGATTGTCTCCGGAACCATTGGCGATCATGGTGCCACCATCTTGAACCTGCGTGAAAATCTGGGGATAGAAGGGAGCCTGAGCAGCGACTGTCAGTCCTTATATCCGCTTGTCGCTGCCCTCAAGAATATTCAAGGGGTAAGAGCGTTACGCGATGCAACCCGCGGCGGGGTTAATGCGGTACTGCATGAGTTTTGCGCGAGTTCTGGCTGTGGTATTACGGTCTCTGAGAGCCAGTTACCGATTTCCAGCCAGGTACGTGGTATCTGTGAGCTGTTGGGGCTGGATCCGATTAACTTCGCCAATGAAGGAAAGCTGATTGCGGTGGTGACCAAAGAAGATGCCAAGGATGCTTTAGCCGCAATGAAGACCACGGCAGAAGGGGCGAATGCGGCCATTATCGGGCAAGTCAACGATCAGCGTCGGGTGACGCTTTCAGGTTTATTTGGAGGAACACGACGGCTAGATCTTCCCTCATTTGAACCGCTGCCCAGAATTTGCTAAGTCACGAACAGCAACTCAGAGCGAAGACTTCGTGCATAGCGCTAAAAGTCTTCAGGATGGTTACAGGCTCGAGCGACGCCGGCTGAGCGTAAAGGTTATCTTCTAAGGCGAGAATATCTTTTCAGATCAGTTACGTAATCCTAGTGCCCCACACTCTTGTTTAATGAGTGGGGCACCATAACCATCGAATGGAAACTACTTAGTATTCTGAACTTAACGCAACGACTATTATGGGCACGGGTTAGAATAGCGGATTCCGGCTTGTTCCAAGTCGCTCAACACTTCTTCGGTCAGGTCAAGATCGATACTGGCAATATTGGCTTCCAGCTGAGTCAGGGTCGTTGCCCCGATAATATTAGAGGCAACAAAAGGACGCTGATTGACAAAAGCCAATGCCATTTGGGCGGGATCCAATCCGTGCTTGTTGGCAATGTCGACATAGGCTTGTGTTGCGGCCACGCCTTGCGGGTTGAAATAACGAGAGAAGCGCTCAAATAAGGTGCAGCGGGCACCTTCAGGACGAGCGCCATGCAAGTATTTACCGCTGAGTGTACCGAATGCCAGCGGTGAATAGGCGAGTAGTTCTACTCCTTCATGGTGGCTGATTTCAGATAAGCCGACTTCAAAACTACGATTCAGCAAGTTATAGGGATTTTGGATAGTGACGACGCGTGGTAAATCGTGTTTAGCGGCCAGGTTCAGATAAGACATCACTCCCCAAGGCGTTTCATTTGAAAGGCCGATATAGCGGATCTTACCGGCACGGACTAACTCAGCCAGCGCATCAAGGGTATCAGCCATCGTGACACCAGAATGATCTTCTTTGTATTGGTAGTTTAACTGGCCAAAACAGTTAGTTTCACGTTGTGGCCAGTGCAGCTGATACAGATCGATATAGTCGGTTTGTAACCGGTTGAGACTGGTTTCGACGGCATCGTGAATATTCCGGCGATCAAGTGCCATATTGTCACGGATATAAGGCAGGTTGCGAGGCCCTGCGACTTTTGTCGCGAGAATAACTTTATCGCGTTTTCCGGATCGTTTTAGCCAGCTGCCGATGTAAGTTTCCGTCAGCCCCTGAGTCTCAGACTTCGGCGGTACGGGGTACATTTCGGCGGTATCGATAAAGTTGACCCCGCGCTCGAAGGCAAAATCAAGCTGGTTATGCGCATCGGCTTCCGTGTTCTGTTCACCAAATGTCATCGTACCCAGGCATATCTTGCTTACTTCCAGCGAAGAGTGGGGGATTTGATGGTATTCCATGAGCCCTCCTTGGACTGTCAGTCATATCTTGCAGTAATAACATAGTCATGGGGCTCTGAAAAGGTAGCAGTTCGATGTATTGTGGCTTCTTGGCCATGCGGTGTAGGGAATGTGACGGGTAACTTGATGAGATGCCCATCATGACACATAGTTATAGTTCAGGGGTGTCAGTTAAAGATAACGACGGAAGGGGCTGCGATGAAATTATCTCAATTGAAACACTGGCTGAAATCGGGGCATGGGGCGGCTCCTAAATGTATTATAACCAGTTACGCCAGCTGCTCGGACTATCTGATGGAAGTGGAGTATAAGCATCATCTGGAGCCGTTGAAAGATGATCACGACGAGATGTTACGTTTTCAGTCGATAGAACAGATCAAAGAATTTTTACGACCGTTAGGGATCACGTCTGTCGTGTTGCGGGTGATCGATCCCTATGATGAGTTTTCTACAGATGGTCAAGTGTCGCAATGCCGGGAAGATATGCAGATATCTCTGTAATACAGCAACGTACTGTTCAGATATTACAGAATGAAATAACGTTCGAGGATCTCTGCGGTAAAGGCGGTTTTCAGATAAAAGCCTCGGGGTAAGGTTTTTATTGGTTGGCCATTGGCACCGTAAGCTTCTGTCAGTGCTTTACTGTTAGCCGCTTTAGGGCGTAACTGCAGGATCTCGCCATGTCGGGCCGTGATCTGTTCGACCTGTCCCAGCACTATCATATCCATTAACTCTTCCCAGTCCTGGCGTAAACGCTGTTCTTCTTGTGCCGATGGACTCCAGAGCAGAGGAGAGCCGACATGACGATCTGCCAGGGGGATATCTCGCTCACCTTCCACGGGGATCCACAGAACCCGCGACAGCTTATGGCGAATATGGCTGTTTTCCCAATTCAGACCATGCAGTCCGATCAGCGGGGCAACGCAGACAAAAGTCGTTTCAAGCGGTTTGCCGCTATATCCAATCGGGATCGTTTTTAACTCAATACCCAGTTCAGCAAAATCAGGAACCGGTTTGCTGCCAGCCGTTGCCCCGAGATGCCATTCTAGCAGTTGGCCGACCCAACCTTTATCTCGCTTGAGATCGGGCGGGGTGATCATATCGGCCTGCTGTGCCAGCTCTTTTAAGGTTAAACCGGCCAGTTCTTCGGCACGGGCCAGCAGTTCTTGTTCTGATTGAGGTGTTGGGCGCATAGCAATTAAGGCATATAAAAGTGAGAGGGGGGTTGTAAGGCACGAAATATTGTCATCTGACCGATATCGTTGTTGATCATAGTAAGGCATGAGCAACGTAAGTCACAGTATTTTATCACAGTGGTATTGAGGAATCTGCTGGTTAGCTGTTCAGTCTTGTTCACGACCAAAATGGTCAACATCTGTTCGATCCTTCGGTTTCAGGGTTAAACATGACGGTAAATGGTAGGTTGTATTTGCTGTAAGGGTTTGATTATAGTTGTTATTTTTCCATTTTTTCGGTTGTTGATGAGCAATGTATAATGATATTTTTTGTTATTCAGAATAAATGCAAGGATCTTTCACAAAGATATCCACAGGATGTTTGGATAAATATTTTAACTCCCGCCGTGCTGGTTAAATAAACAGGGGTGTGTCGGTTATTTAGGCGGTTTATTTGTCGGACTTTTGGCTGTTGATGATTTCAAGTGTGGATAATTTCAATATTGGTGGATCTTTGACCGATCTTGTTACGGTCACAATAATGATCTCGGAAATTAATTTTTAATGATAATTTTTAATTTATATCATGTTGATTTTTAAGTTTAATTTTTTTATTTTTTGAGAGGTGAAGGTTTTTTATAAGATCGTGAAATTGTTGAAACAGCTGTTTATCTAAGCTTCTTCACAAATCTATCCACAGAAAGAGTGAATAAATGTGGCGTAGGTCTCACTTGTCTGTTTATAAATTGGTCTGAGCAAAAAAGTTATCCCAAAATTGGGTGCTAGGTAGTAAAAAACGGTTATTAATTAGAATGTTTGTTTACCGCTCCCCACGATCTGTGAAAAAATCACTGTTAATAGAGATTTATACTTGAGGTCGTCCAGTGATAGATGGCGATGGATACCGTCCTAATGTTGGGATAGTCATCTGTAATAGCCACGGCCAGGTCTTCTGGGCTCGACGATATGGACAACATTCTTGGCAATTTCCACAAGGTGGCATCGATGAAGGGGAAACCCCTGAACAAGCCATGTACCGAGAATTGTATGAGGAAGTGGGACTTACCAAAAAAGATGTCAGGATTTTAGCTTCTAGCCGTCATTGGCTACGTTATAAGTTACCCAAACGTCTTGTCCGGTGGGACTCCAAACCTGTTTGTATCGGGCAAAAACAGAAATGGTTTTTGCTCAGCCTGGAATGCGATGAGTCAAAGGTTAATATGCAGCGAGGCAAGACGCCTGAGTTTGATGGTTGGCGCTGGGTCAGTTACTGGTACCCAGTTCGTCAGGTTGTGTCTTTTAAGCGCGACGTATATCGCCGTGCCTTAAAAGAATTCGCCGCAATGGCGATGCCGTTCAAAGAACGAAAACTTAAGCGTAAAGGCAAGTGAGGGTCAATGAGGATCTATCCTTAATCCGTTTGGTATAGCAGATAAGGCAAACTATGCTGACACAGCTAAGAGAAATCGTTGAGAAAGTCGCCAGTGCTCAAAATTTGATTGAAGCGCTCGATCTGCTCGTAGTCAGCACATGTCAGGCGATGAAGACAGATTGTTGTTCTGTTTACATCGCCGATGATGAACGACAAATATACACATTAATGGCAAGCCAGGGGTTGAATAAGCCCCGTCGTCAGGTCGGATTACGGTTTGATGAAGGGCTGGTGGGGCTGGTGGGTCGCCGCGCCGAGCCGATCAATGTGGCTGATGCTCGAACCCATCCTCATTTCAAACACCTTCCCGGCACCGGGGAAGAGTTATTTGGATCTTTCTTTGGTACCCCCATTATTCATCAGCGTCAGGTACTCGGCGTGTTGGTTATCCAGCAGCGTCAGCGACGTGAGTTTGATGAAAGCGAAGAATCTTTCATGGTAACGCTGGCTGCTCAGCTGGCGGTCATTCTGGCTCATGCAAAAGCGCAAGGTATGTGGCCTGATAAGCATGACGGCCTGCATCTTGTCGGTTCAGCGGCGTCTTCCGGCGTTGCGGTGGCAAAAGCCTGGTGGGATGATAATCAGTTGCAGCTGGAGCAGGTTTTACCCGCATCCTGCCTCGATATTGAAGCCGAGCAAGAGCGTCTGAGCATTGCAATTGAGCTCGCGAGTGCGGAGTTTCGGCGTTTACGGAAGCGATTTGACAGCGATCTGCATAAGGAAACGCTGGCGATTTTTGATCTGTTCAGCCACCTGTTAAACGATCCCATGTTGCGTAAAGACCTGTTTGCCAAAGTATTGGCAGGGGATCAGGCTGAGTGGGCAATTCGCCAGGTCGTAGAAGCCTATTCCGCGCGTTTTGCCAAGATGAAAGACGAGTACCTGAAAGAACGCGCTCGGGATCTTCGTGAACTGGGTCAGCGTCTGCTCTTTTTCTTACATCATGACGATGTCACCGAACAGCTGTGGGATGAACCCATCGTCTTGCTCACCCGCGAGTTGACCGCGGCGATGTTAGCGACTATTCCGCCGGGGAAACTGGCGGCCGTCGTCGCGCAGGAAGGGGCGGCAAACTCTCATGCTGCTATTCTATCGCGGGCATTAGGTATACCTGCACTGATGGGCGTCGATTTTATCCCGGAGATGGTCCACAACCGCCTGGTTATCGTTGATGGCTATCGGGGGGATTTGCTGGTGACGCCTAATCCTCATGTGCTGGCGGAATACCGCCGTTTACTTAAAGAAGAAAATGAGCTGGCTAAAATCGTGGAAGGGGAGCTGGACAAAGCTTCTTATACCAAAGATAACCAGCGCATTTATATCCATCTCAATGCCGGACTCAGTGCTGATACCAGCATTGCCGTCAATAAAGGGGTCGATGGGGTCGGCCTTTACCGTACCGAAGTGCCGTTTTTGCTGCAGCGCAGCTTTCCCTCAGAAGAAGAGCAAACCTCACAGTATCGGGCCATTTTAGCCACTTACCCGGATCAGCCGGTGGTAATGCGTACCCTTGATATCGGTGGTGACAAACCGCTGCCCTATTTGTCGATAGAAGAAGACAATCCGTTTTTAGGCTGGCGCGGCATCCGTTTTACCCTCGATCATCCTGAGATTTTTTTGATCCAGGTACGTGCCATGTTAAAAGCCAGCATGGGGCTGGATAACATGGATATTTTGCTGCCAATGATCTCCGGGATTGCCGAGTTGGATGAGGCCAAGGGCCTGATTGAACGCGCGTATTGCGAGGTTGCGGCATACGCTGAAGAACAGGGTGTTGAGCTTAAACGTCCGCGGCTTGGCATCATGATTGAAGTACCTTCTATTTTGTATCAGTTAGCGGCATTAAAAGGCCGGGTTGATTTCATTTCGGTTGGCAGTAATGATCTTACGCAGTATTTACTCGCGGTTGATCGCAACAATGCGCGGGTCGCGAATATCTACGATTCATTACACCCTGCTGTTTTAAACGCGTTAAAACACATAATCGATACCGGAAATCGACTGGAGATCCCGGTTAGTGTCTGCGGAGAGCTGGCGGGAGATCCTGTCGGGGCCTTATTGCTGGTCGGTATGGGGTATCGTTCATTGAGTATGAATACCCGTAATGTTGCCAAGATCAAATATATCTTACGGCATATAACACTGGCTGAAATGCAACAGCTGACTCAGTTTGCATTGACGGCAACATTAGCCGATGATGTGCGTAGCAAAACAACAGACTTCGTCGAAGAACGCGGTTTAGGTGGCTTTATCAGAGCTGGTAAGTAGGTAGTCGGATGTTAGAAAGCACGCTATGGCTGTTTGCCATGTGTCTGGTGTTAGGAAGCGGGGTCGGGCTGTTAGCCGGGTTATTGGGGATCGGTGGAGGGCTGGTAGTCGTACCTGCGCTGTTATGGTTACTGCCCGAAGCGGGGATTGATGGCCGTTTAGTCATGCATATCGCGCTGGCCACATCGCTGGCCAGTATTGTATTAACCTCTGGTGCTTCAGCTCGTAACCATATCAAACTGGGTAATGTGGATTTTTCGATTGTAAAAAGCATGGCCCCCGGGGTGGTGTTAGGCGGCCTAGGCGGCAGTGTCATTGCTGAACTGGTACCTACGGAACTGTTACCTAAGATATTTTCCGTTATTGTGTTGTTACTGGCGGTACAGATGCTGGTATCAATGCGGATGACCCGTCGCCGGGAATTACCAGGTTCGGTGGCCTGCGCCTGTAGTGGTGGAATGATTGGGGTTATCTCCAGCCTGGCGGGGATTGGTGGCGGCTCGTTAACGGTGCCGTATTTAAGTTGGCACGGGGTCGAAATGCGGTGTGCTATCGGCAGCGCTTCACTGTCCGGTGCGATTATCGCGGTTGCAGGAATGACCGGCTTTATTGCTGCCGGTGTCGGGAATGAAACCTTACCGGCAATGAGTATTGGTTATGTTTATCTGCCTGCATTGTTAGGAATAGTATCGACGTCAATGCTGACAACACGTTATGGTGCGGCGTTAGTGAGCCGTTTGCCGACGATGACATTAAAGAAATTTTTTGCGGTTTTTCTGCTCTTCATTGGTAGCAAAATGTTTTTGGGATAAGTGATGACGGGATGGACTAAGTCGAAGAGTGACTCGAGATATTTACCCGCCATACAAGTATGAATATGAGAATGCATAATGAGCCAAAGCTTTTTAACCTTTCCAAATATTGACCCGATCTTAATTGAAATCGGTCCTCTCGCGATCCGCTGGTATGGCCTGATGTACCTGCTTGGCTTTGCCTTTGCGATGTGGCTGGCTAATCGGCGAGCGAGTAAGTCGAACAGTGGCTGGACCCATGAACAGGTTAGTGATCTGTTATTCGCTGGCTTCCTGGGAGTGGTAATAGGAGGGCGCATTGGCTACGTGTTGTTCTACAACTTCGATCTGTTTTTAGCTAATCCGCTCTATCTGTTTAAAGTCTGGACCGGTGGTATGTCGTTCCATGGCGGGTTACTGGGCGTGATCGCTGCCATGTTCTGGTACGGCCATAAAAACGGCCGCACTTTCTTCTCGGTCGCGGATTTTATCGCGCCGCTGGTGCCTTTTGGTTTAGGCGTTGGCCGGTTGGGTAACTTTATTAATGGCGAGCTATGGGGGCGTGTCAGCGATGTGCCCTGGGCGATGGTCTTCCCTACCGGCGGTCCGTTGCCTCGTCACCCGTCGCAGCTTTACGAGTTCTTCTTAGAGGGGCTGGTACTATTGCTGATTTTGAACCTATTCATTCGTAAGCCGCGTCCGGCAGGCGCGGTGTCGGGCTTGTTCCTGACGGGGTACGGTAGCTTCCGCTTTATTGTCGAATATTTCCGTGAGCCAGATGCCCACCTGGGACTGTTTAGCGGCTGGATAAGTATGGGGCAGATCCTCTCTCTGCCAATGGTCATCGGTGGTTTGCTGATGGTGCTATGGGCGTATAAAACGCAGCCTAAAGGCAAAGCGGCGTAAGTTTAAGTCCGATTAATAGGTAACGCACAAAGGCAGTATCGAAAGATGCTGCTTTTTTTTGATTCTGGTAAAATCGCCGCCATCAGGGGCAAGCGCAGCTTGTCGCCGGCGAGATTTAGTTAAATTAGCGAGTAGGACGATGAAACAGTATTTAGACCTATGTCAGCGGATCGTTGACGAGGGTGTTTGGATTGAAAACAAGCGAACGGGGAAACGATGCCTTACCGTCGTCAATGCCGATTTAACCTATGATGTGGCAAACAACCAGTTCCCACTCATTACAACGCGCAAGAGCTTCTGGAAAGCGGCGATTGCTGAGCTTCTGGGTTATATCCGCGGTTATGATAATGCGGCGGACTTCCGTGCTCTGGGTACCAAGACCTGGGATATGAATGCCAATGATAATGAAGCATGGTTAAGCAACCCGCACCGCAAAGGCCAAGACGACATGGGCCGCGTGTATGGGGTTCAGGGCCGAAGTTGGCAGAAGCCGGATGGTTCAACCATTGATCAGCTGCGCAAAATTGTTGATGATCTGAGCCAGGGAATAGATGACCGTGGTGAAATTCTGACTTTCTACAACCCGGGTGAATTTGATATGGGTTGTTTGCGCCCCTGTATGCACACTCATACCTTTTCTTTGCTGGGTGATACGTTGTATCTGACGAGCTACCAGCGTTCGTGTGACGTGCCGTTGGGGCTCAATTTCAACCAGATCCAAGTCTACACGCTGCTGGCGCTGATGGCACAAATCACGGGTAACAAACCCGGTCAGGCTTATCACAAGATCATTAATGCCCACATCTATGAAGATCAGCTGGATCTGATGCGGGATGTACAGCTTAAACGTGAACCGTTTGAGTCTCCGCAATTGATTATCAATCCGGAGATTAAGAGCCTGGAAGATCTGGAAACCTGGGTAACGATGGATGATTTTGAAGTGGTCGGTTATGAGCACCATGATCCTATCAAATATCCATTTTCTGTATAATTGATAGTATTTAGCGATTAAACAGAAATAAATAAACCGAAATAAAAAGCCCCGCGCCCTCTGTTACCAGAGAATGCGCGGGGCTTTTTTATGTCAGAGCGATACGTCAGGCGTTAGTTTATTAAACTGTGAACGCCAGAATAGAGCCCGGAATAACAATAAAGACGAGACCAATGTAACCAGCAACGGCTGTTTTACTCTTCGTTGCGAGTTCGCCTAAGTAGAATGCACCTTTTAGCGGAAGCTCACGCAGTACAGGGATGCCGAAGATGAGCAGTGTAGCCATCAGGTTAAATGATAAGTGTACAAGAGCAATTTGCAGGGCAAAGACTGCGAATTCACCAGATATCGCGGTTGCCGCCAATAGCGCCGTGATACACGTACCAATGTTTGCACCCAATGTGAATGGGTAGACATCGCGTACTTTCAGGACACCGGTACCGACTAGCGGTACCATCAGGCTGGTGGTCGTAGAAGAAGATTGAACCAGAATCGTTACAATAGTACCTGATGCAATACCGTGTAGCGGACCACGGCCAATCGCACTCTTTAGGATTTCACGCGCACGGCCAACCATCAGGCTGCGCATTAGCTTACCCATTGCGCTGATTGCGATGAAGATAAGTGCAATACCGATAAAGATAAGTACGATGCCGCCCATGTTGCCCATCGCTTCCAGCGGGCCTTTCACCAGTTCAACGGCAGGCTTTGTTAACGGCTTCATGAAGTTCATACCCTTCATGCTCATATCACCCGCATCCAGCATTGGTGAGACTAACCATGAAGAGACTTTATCTAGCAGGCCAAACATCATTTCCAGTGGCAGGAAGATCGCAACCGCGAGCAAGTTAAAGAAGTCATGCACGGTTGCACTGGCAAATGCCCGGCGGAATTCTGTTTTACAGCGAGCATGACCTAGGCTTACAAGAGTGTTGGTCAGGGTTGTACCGATATTGGCACCCATTACCATTGGAATCGCCGTTTCTACCGGCAGACCACCCGCCACAAGACCAACAATGATCGAGGTAACAGTACTGGACGATTGAATCAGCGACGTTGCCACCAGGCCAATCATCAGGCCAGCTATCGGATGGGATGCAAATTCAAATAAGGTTTTAGCTTGTTCACCTACAGACCATTTAAATCCGCTGCTGACCATAGATACAGCAACGAGCAGTACATAAAGCATGAACGCCAGGTTTGCCCAGCGGACCCAGCGCATAGAGCTGTTTGTTGATTCAGCAGTCGTGGCTTGGGTAGTCATAATCATTTCTCCATGACAATAGTATGTCGTTTGGGTGTCATTTTATTGAAATCTGAGGCGATGGTAGATGGCGAATATTTCAGAAATATGACACTGACTGTCATAAAAGGGGGGTGTGGTTGTTTTATAATTTGAGGAGGAGTGGTTTAGTACCGGCTTGAATTATATTTTTTAAGGGTAATTGATTGTTTTAAAAACCTCTTTTTTGTGATTTTTTGAATGGATTCCTCAACAATGCACTCTTCGGCTTGCAATAAAAAAGAGTAAAAAATTTCAGTGATTATAAAAATTCCAGTGAAACAACCGGTAATTATTTTGCTCTATAAATTTATTGTGCGGATATTACTTTGTTAAATTCGCAATTACTCGGTTTTACCGAGGTGTTTACACTAAACAAACGATTATCGGTCATACCTGCGTGCGATTAGACTAGTTTCATTAGTATTTAGTCATGTTTGTTATGTTAAGGAGTGGCGGTTAATGACCGATACTATTCGTAAGTTTCTTAAATTAGAGTCAGCAGGCGGCATTATTTTGATTATTGCTGCCATGCTTGCAATGCTGATTGCTAACTCTCCGTTACAAGATCTTTATAGCAGTACACTGCATTCTTATATCGCGGGCCTGTCCGTTGAGCATTGGATTAATGACGGTTTGATGGCGATCTTCTTCATGCTGATTGGGCTGGAAGTAAAACGTGAGCTGATTGAAGGGGCATTGAACACCAAAGAGAAAGCGATCTTCCCTGCTATTGCAGCCGTGGGCGGGATGCTTGCTCCGGCGTTAGTGTATGTTGCATTTAACTTTGCCGACCCGGTTGCGATACAGGGCTGGGCGATACCCGCAGCGACTGATATTGCATTTGCGCTTGGGGTTATGGCGCTGCTAGGTAACCGCGTGCCGGTTAGCCTGAAAGTCTTTTTACTGGCTCTGGCAATTATCGATGACTTAGGCGTTATCGTGATCATTGCACTGTTTTATAGCTCTGATCTGTCAACCATAGCGCTAGCGGTTGCTTTTGCTGCAACCACAACCTTGTTTGTAATGAATGCGAAGAACGTTACGAAAGTCTCTTTGTACCTCATTGTAGGCGCCGTATTGTGGTTCAGCGTAATGCAGTCTGGCGTACATGCCACATTAGCGGGTGTGGTACTGGGCTTTGCCATTCCATTAAATGGTAAGGAGGGGCACTCGGACAAGAATTCGCCGCTCAAGCACCTGGAACACGTGTTGCACCCTTATGTCGCTTACTTCATTCTGCCGTTATTTGCTTTTGCCAATGCAGGGATCTCGTTACAAGGCGTCTCACTGGAAAGCATGACATCGATGTTGCCGGTTGGTATCGCGATGGGCTTATTTATCGGTAAGCCGTTAGGTATTTTCACCGCAAGCTATATTGCAGTGAAAACCGGCTTAGCAAAACTACCGGATGGTATTGGTTTAAATCATATCTTTGCAGTATCAGTGCTGTGCGGTATCGGTTTTACAATGTCTATCTTTATCTCGTCGTTAGCTTTTGTCGGCGCACCCGCTGATTTTAATACCTATTCACGTTTGGGAATTTTGTTGGGATCTACGGTGGCAGCTGTCGTGGGTTACTTCTTACTGAGTCGCGTTCTGCCAAAAGCAGAAACGAATTAACCAGGAACGAACGGAGGCATAAATGAAGCGTTACCTTCTAAGTATTGTAATTCTGGCATCGTCATCGGCCTACGGAGGCTCCGATTATGACGCCTGCATCGACAATAGTAAGACAGAACTTTGCCAAGCTTACTTAACGGGTTTAAGCCACGGAAAGGCTGCGGTTGACAGCACAGCAATGGTTGAACAGGATGATTCATATCGCTCTCGTGCTTTAGAGCAGCGGGTAGGCGAGCGTTACCGTAAGACGGTGCAGATGGAGAAAAAGTCGGTTCAAATGGAAAATTAATCCGCACTGGATCTTGTTCTGAATGTGAAAAATATTGAAGGCCCCGGATGCTCAGCGTAAGCTGCGTTCTGGGGTTTTTTTATTTATAAGAATGAGACTGAATGTCCCACCTGAATTATAACCACCTTTACTACTTCTGGATGGTCTGCAAGCAAGGCTCAGTGACCAAAGCTGCAGATGCTCTGTTCTTGGCTCCTCAAACTGTCACGGGCCAGATCCGCACCCTGGAAGAGCGACTTAAAGGTAAGCTGACCAAGCGAGTTGGCCGCAATATCGAGCCGACAGAGCTCGGACAGCTGGTATTTAAGTATGCCGATAAGATGTTCGATTTGAGTTATGAGATGCTCGATATTGTTAACTATACCCAGCGCGAGAATCAACTGTTGGAAGTTGGGGTGGCCGATGCACTTTCCAAACGGCTGGTGAGTAAAGTCTTGCTGGAGGGGATCCCTGACGATGCGCGTATTCAGTTACG
Organism: Photobacterium sp.; assembly: GCF_033720175.1. Classification (GTDB taxonomy): domain Bacteria; phylum Pseudomonadota; class Gammaproteobacteria; order Enterobacterales; family Vibrionaceae; genus Photobacterium. The sequence goes on along the minus strand of NZ_JAWWDA010000011.1, from coordinate 55,250 downwards.
TTGCTATGAGTCGACCCACGAGATGCTGCTAGAGCAGCTGTCACAGCACAAGCTGGATATGATCCTTTCTGATTGCCCGGTAGATTCAGCACAAAGCCCCGGCTTGTATAGTAAAAAGCTGGGAGAGTCGAGCATGAGCTTTTTTTGTTCAGTGTCCGCGAAGCCACTGAATTTTCCGGCCTGCATCGAAGATTATAAATTACTGGTTCCTGGCAGGCGTACTGCAATGGGACGAAAGTTGCATCAATGGTTTGATCAGCAAGGGATCACGCCAAATATTCTTGGTGAGTTTGATGACGCCGCCTTAATGAAAGCATTCGGCTCTTACCATCACTCGATGTTTGTGGCGCCCTCTATTTATGCGGAAGAGATTGAAGAGTCTAATACCATTTGTGAGCTGAAACGCGTTGAAGATATTAAAGAAGAATATTATGTCATTTTTGCAGAGCGGATGATTATGCATCCGGCAGTGAAAAAAATCTGCGAGGCTGACTTCCAGTACCTGTTTAAATAATGTTGCAAAAAAGTTACCCGAAATATATTTTATTCTTTCATCGCTAGTAAACCCTATTAAAAACAAGTATATTAGCATTGACTTAAATTAATTGGCAGAGAGAATATGGATCTGCAACAGATGGAGCAAAATGCGCCCGAAGCTGTAGTGTTACTAAAAGCGATGGCCAATGAGCGACGTTTATTCATTCTTTGCTATTTGCTGGAAGGGGAAATGTCGGTGGGGATGATGAGTGAGAAACTAGGCTTAAGCCAGTCTGCATTATCTCAGCATTTGGCGTGGTTAAGGCGAGATGGGTTAGTGGAAACCCGGAAGGAAGCACAAACGGTCTTTTATCGCCTCAAGAGTGATGAAGTCAGGGCGATGATCCAGCTGCTTCATAATATGTACTGTGGTAAAGACTAGGGCCGTCAGGCGGCTCAGGATTTGTTGAAAAGTTATCGATATATTTCAGAGATAAAAAAACCGGCTAATGCCGGTTTTTTTTTGCTTAATCGTAACTCTTAAAATTAAAGAGCTTTGATTTTAGCAGCTAGACGAGCTTTATTACGTGCAGCTTTGTTTTTGTGGATTAGGCCTTTAGTAGCCATACGATCCAAAACAGGTTGCATGTCAGCGAATGCTTTAGTTGCATTCTCTTTTTCGCCAGCTTCAATAGCAGTAATAACTTTTTTGAAGAAAGTGCGCATCATAGAACGGCGGCTAGCGTTGTGCTGGCGGCGTTTTTCTGAAGTGATAGCACGTTTCTTAGCAGATTTGATATTTGCCAAGGGTGTAACTCCCAAATCTTGGTACGGTGACAATTTAAGGCCGAGGACTATGCCTGCTTAACCGAATATTGTCAAATGATTTGTGCAAATATCCGCCTAACCAATCTAGTTGGCACTTGCGGATTAACACAGTTAATATGGCGACAGATTTTACCAGCATTTGGGTCGGGAAGACACCTTTCTAGACCATCTTTATGAGGTTTTTTTTTGTGAGTAAGCGTCTTTTACGCTCTGGACTGATAGTTAGCACCATGACATTGGTCTCTCGAGTGCTCGGTTTAGTACGAGATGTCGTCGTGGCGAATCTAATGGGGGCAGGGGCTACGGCCGATGTTTTCATTTTTGCCAACAAGATCCCGAACTTTTTACGCCGATTGTTTGCCGAAGGTGCTTTCTCTCAAGCGTTTGTTCCTGTTTTGACAGAATATCATGCTGCAGAAGACCGAGACAAGATCCGCCAGTTGATTGCACGTGCGTCCGGTACCCTCGGAGTGATCGTTACGGTAGTGACTCTGCTGGGTATTTTGGGCTCGGGGATTGTGACGGCTATGTTTGGCGCAGGATGGTTTATCGACTGGTTAAATGGTGGTCCTGCGGCACCAAAATTTGAACTGGCGAGCTTGTTGCTGAAAATCACCTTTCCTTATCTGTGGTTCATCACTTTTGTTGCTCTGTCGGGGGCGATCCTAAACACTCTGGGGAAATTTGCGGTTTCTTCTTTTACGCCAGTGTTCTTGAATGTGGCTATCATTGGCTGTGCCTGGTTTGTTTCCCCGAACCTGGCGCAACCCGAAATTGGTCTGGCCATCGGGGTGTTTTTAGGCGGTTTTATCCAATTTTTGTTTCAGCTCCCTTTTCTCGCCAAGGCCGGGATGCTGGTAAAACCCCAATGGGGCTGGAATGATCCTGGCGTGGTGAAAATCCGTACCTTGATGATACCCGCGCTGTTTGGGGTATCAGTCAGTCAAATCAACCTGCTGTTTGATACCTTTATTGCTAGCTTTCTGGCTACGGGGTCGATTAGCTGGCTGTACTATTCTGATCGGTTGCTGGAATTTCCTCTTGGCCTGTTTGGTATTGCGATTGCCACGGTGATCCTACCGGCCTTGTCACGCAAACATGTCGAACAAACCAGCGAGCACTTTGCCCATACGATGGATTGGGGCGTACGTATGGTGTTGTTGCTCGGTATTCCGGCGATGCTGGGCCTGATGGTATTAGCGAAACCGATGCTGATGGTATTATTTATGCGTGGCGAGTTTATGCCGACGGATGTCGAACAAGCGTCGTTGTCATTGTTGGCTTATGCTTCTGGTCTGCTGAATTTTATGCTGATCAAGGTGCTGGCTCCGGGATATTACGCCCGGCAGGATACCAGAACGCCCGTTCGTTACGGTATTATCGCCATGCTCACGAATATGGTGTTTAACGCCATCTTTGCTTCTTTCTATGGCTATATCGGGTTGGCGATGGCCACTGCGCTGTCAGCGTTAGTCAATGCCGCTTTGCTTTATCGCGGGTTGCATCGCGCAAATGTCTATCAGGTATCGAAAACGACCCTGATGTTTGTACTGCGCTTAGCGGTGGCCGGTGTGATGATGGTTGCTGCCTTGCTCTGGATGCTCCCGGCGATAGAACAGTGGCTGGCTTGGCCATTGAGTTCCCGGGTTCTGTGGCTGACAGGGCTGATTGCGCTGGGCGCGGCAGTTTATCTAGCGACGGTGGTACTGCTGGGTATTCGCCCGCATCATCTTAAAGCTGAAAGTTAGCCAGCCCGGAGCCTTGAGCTAGCATCGCGCCAGATCTTTGCTTGAATTGAATTCTCAGATGAGCGCTGAATCACGCATCTTGATAGCGTTTAGATATAGACGGATGGCCCGAGAATGATTCATATTGGAATCATGGGCTCAGAGTAGTATATAATCCGTCAGTTTTTCACTCTGCGAAAATTTAAGCGGCGCATGGAATTAATCCGAGGCATACATAATATCAAACCAGAGCATCACGGCAGCGTGCTGACGATTGGGAATTTTGATGGTGTTCACTTAGGTCATCAGGCGGTATTGCGTCAGGTGTTGGCAAAAGCCCGTGCACTGGGCTGGCCTGCAACGGTGATGAGCTTTGAGCCCCAGCCGCTGGAATTATTTGCAGGTGACAAGGCTCCGGCAAGGCTGACGAGCTTTCGCGATAAATACATGCAGTTGAAGCAAGTCGGCGTCGAACGTTTGCTTTGTATCAATTTTAATGCCCATTTTGCCAATATGTCGGCACAAGATTTTGTTCGCCGCTTGTTGGTGGAGCAATTGGGTGTTAAGTTTCTGGTTGTTGGTGATGATTTCCGCTTCGGCAAAGGCCGCTGCGGGGATTTTGCTATGCTGGTAGCAGCCGGAAAAGAATTTGGCTTTACGGTTGTCAGTACGCAGAGTTTTTGCGTATCAGAGCAACGAGTCAGTAGTACGGCAATACGTCAGGCATTAGTCAGTGATGACTTGCTCCTGGCTGAATCCATGTTAGGCCGTCCGTACAGTATTAGCGGACGCGTGTCTCATGGACGTAAACTCGGCCGCACAATTGGTTTTCCAACCGCAAACGTACCATTGAAACGACGCGTATCTCCGGTGTCTGGAGTCTATGCTGTCGAGGTGTTTGGTGTTGAAGGTGCTCCCATACCGGGAGTTGCCAATGTTGGTCACCGGCCAACAGTGAATGGGGTACGCCGGCAACTGGAGGTGTACCTTTTTGATTTCCAATCTGACCTATACGGTCGTCAGATTGAAGTTGTGCTGCGACATAAGCTGCGCGACGAGATAAAATTCGAATCATTCGATGCGCTAAAAGCACAAATCGAGCGTGATGCTCAAACAGCACGGGTGTGGCTGTCTGAGCGTAATAATGTCCAACTTCGCCCAAGTAACGGAATCGAGAATCAATGAGCGACTATAAAGATACCCTGAACCTGCCTGAAACAGGGTTTCCGATGCGAGGCAATCTAGCTCAACGCGAGCCTGCAATGCTTAAGCGTTGGAATGATGAAGATCTCTACGGTGAAATCCGTAAAGCTAAGAAGGGTAAGAAATCCTTCATATTGCACGATGGCCCTCCATACGCCAACGGTGATATTCACATTGGTCACGCGCTGAATAAGATCCTTAAAGACATTATTATCAAGTCAAAGACTCTGTCTGGCTTTGATGCACCGTATATCCCCGGTTGGGATTGCCATGGTCTGCCTATCGAATTGATGGTAGAAAAAAAGTGGGGCAAGCCCGGTCGTAAATTGACGGCAGCAGAGTTCCGTGAAAAATGCCGTGCCTATGCGGCAGGTCAGGTCGACGGTCAGAAAGAAAGCTTTATCCGTCTGGGCGTACTGGGTCAGTGGGATAAACCATACCGTACGATGGACTTTTCAACAGAAGCGAACATCATTCGCTCCCTGGGTAAAATTGCTGATAACGACCACCTGTTGAAAGGTTTTAAACCTGTTCATTGGTGTACGGATTGTGGTTCAGCACTGGCTGAAGCCGAAGTGGAATACCAGGACAAAGTCTCGCCATCTATCGACGTTAAATTTAAAGCCGTTGATGAAGCCGCTGTTGTGGCTAAATTTAACTGTGCACAAGGCCATGCAGGTCAAGGTGACGTGTCTATTGTTATCTGGACGACAACACCATGGACACTGCCAGCAAACCGCGCAGTCGCCGTACGTGACGATCTGGAATATGTACTTGTCCAAGTTGAAGGTGATGAGCCTCAACGTCTGATCGTTGCCGCAGAGCTGGCAAAAGAGGTGATGGATCGTGCCGGTATCGAGCATTTCCATAACCTTGGCTTCTGTAGCGGTGCGGATCTGGAGCTGATGCGCTTCAATCACCCGTTCTACAGTTTTGATGTGCCAGTCGTTCTTGGTGATCACGTTACGACTGAATCGGGTACGGGCTGTGTGCACACCGCGCCTGGACACGGTCAGGAAGATTTCGTGGTTGGCCAGAAATACGGCCTTGAAATAGCAAACCCGGTTGGTAGTAACGGGGTTTACCTGCCCGATACTGAATTGTTTGCCGGTCAGCACGTATTCAAAGCCAACGACGCCGTGGTTGAAACATTAAAAGAGCACGGTGCGTTATTACACCACCATGCTTACGAGCACAGCTACCCACACTGCTGGCGCCACAAGACACCTATCATCTTCCGCGCTACCCCGCAGTGGTTCATTTCCATGGATAAAGCGGGTCTGCGCACGAAAGCGCTGAGTGAAATCAAAAACGTTCAGTGGTTACCAGAGTGGGGCCAAAGCCGCATCGAAGGTATGGTTGAAGGTCGTCCTGAGTGGTGCATCTCGCGTCAGCGTACCTGGGGCGTGCCAATTGCCCTGTTTGTTCACAAAGAAACCCAGGAACTGCACCCGGATACTCGCGAACTGATTGAAAAAGTTGCACAGCTTGTTGAGCAGCAAGGTATTCAGGCATGGTGGGATCTTGATCCTGCAGAACTAATGGGTGAAGCCGACGCGGAAAACTACGAAAAAGTGCTTGATACGCTTGATGTGTGGTTTGATTCCGGTGTGACTCACTTCTCTGTGGTTGACAGCCGCGAAGAATATAACGGTAACGAAGCGGATCTGTACCTGGAAGGCTCTGATCAACACCGTGGCTGGTTCCAGTCTTCATTGATCTCATCGGTGGCAATGAAAGGCAAAGCCCCGTACAAACAAGTACTGACTCATGGCTTCGTCGTTGACGGCCAGGGCCGTAAAATGTCGAAATCCATCGGTAACGTGGTCGCGCCGAAAGATGTCACCAACAAACTGGGTGCCGATATTTTGCGCCTGTGGGTGGCATCGACGGATTATACCGGTGAAGTGGCGGTTTCAGATGAAATCCTGAAGCGCTCTGCTGACGCATACCGCCGTATTCGAAACACGGCACGTTTCTTCCTGGCTAACCTGAGCGGCTTCAATCCAGAAACCGATCTGGTTCCGGCAGACGAAATGGTGGCTCTTGACCGCTGGGCTGTCGGCCGTGCGATGGCGGCGCAGGAAGAAATCATCAAAGCATACGATGAGTACAACCTGCACGGTGTGACTCAGCGCCTGATGCAATTCTGCTCTGTTGAAATGGGCTCTTTCTATTTAGATGTTATTAAAGACCGTCAGTATACGGCGAAGCAAGGTGGCCACGCCCAGCGTAGCTGTCAGACCGCGCTTTACTATATCGTAGAAGCACTGGTTCGTTGGATGGCACCCATCATGTCGTTCACGGCAGATGAAATCTGGAACGAGATGCCGGCTTCTCAAGGCAATGGCGAGCCGCGTGGCAAGTTCGTATTCACCGGTGAGTGGTTTGAAGGTCTGTTCGGTCTTGCTGAAGACGAAAAACTGAACAACGATTTCTGGGCTGAAATCCAGCAGGTTCGTGGTGCTGTTAATAAGCTGCTTGAAGGTGCGCGTAAAGACAAAGTGATCGGTGGAGCCCTGCAAGCCGAAGTCACGCTGCATGCAAACGAAGCGTTGGCGGCTAAGTTAAATAACTTAGAAGACGAACTGCGTTTTGTCTTGTTAACGTCTCAAGCGACAGTTGTTGTTGCTGACAGCAAGCCAGACGGTGCGCAGGAAACGGATGTCGAAGGTTTGTTTGTGACCGTGAAAGCCTCGGAAGCCGCGAAGTGTGACCGTTGCTGGCACCATGTTGCTGATGTGGGCACAATTGAAGGCCATGAAGAAGTGTGCGGTCGTTGTGTGACTAACATCAGCGGTGAAGGTGAAGAGCGTAAGTTTGCCTAATGACCATGTCTGCGCCTAAGCAAGTGACATCACTTAAACAGTCCGGAGTTCGCTGGCTTTGGCTGGCGGCTCTGGTATTCATCCTCGATATTGTCACTAAGCTGTTGGTGATGAATACCATGGACTATGGTTGGCCTAACCGTATCGAGCTGTTGCCATTTTTTAATCTGCTTTATGTACACAATTATGGTGCGGCATTCAGCTTTTTAAATGATGCCGGTGGTTGGCAGCGCTGGCTGTTTGCGGTGATTGCCTTGGGTGTATGCAGCTTGCTGACGTTCTGGATGCGTCGAACGCCGGTAACGAACACGCTGGCAAACAGTGCTTATGCCTTAATCATCGGTGGTGCAATGGGGAACTTGTTTGATCGCCTTTACCATGGTTTTGTGGTCGACTTTCTCGATTTTTATGCGGGCAGCTACCACTGGCCGGCATTTAATATCGCCGATATTGCCATTTGCATTGGTGCGGCACTGATCATTCTTGAAGGCTTTGTTGCTGATAAAAAACAACAGTAAGTCAACCGCTGAAAATCAGATAATTGCGATAACCCTGAGCGCTGTCCGTTGATACGGACGGCGCTTTGTTGTAAAAAGGGCGTAATAAACGCAGGTTCGAGAGGCGAGTCTCGAAGGCAAGAACGAGAAGCCTTCAGAAGTGCGACACACTCACCACTTGGCTTCTAGAAACTTGAGACTAGGATGTTTACATGTCGGTAATTAAGGAAAACAGTGAAGTGTTGATGCACTTTGCGATAAAACTGGAAGATGGTTCGGTTGCTGATTCAACTCAGGCTATGGGGAAACCGGCAAAATTCCGTATGGGTGATGGTAGCCTGACGGAAAATTTTGAGAAATGTTTGTTAGGACTAACCGAAGGCGAAAAAAGTGACTTCGCACTGGAGCCAGAAGATGCGTTCGGCCGTGCTAATCCGGACAATATTCATCACGTGGAGTTAAGTAGGTTTGGTGCCGATGCACCAGCTGAAGTCGGTACTATTATGGCTTTTTCAGGCCCTGATGGTCATGATATTCCAGGAATTATAACCAATGTCGTTGGTGACTCTGTGACCGTCGACTTTAATCATCCTCTTGCCGGGCAACGTGTCACTTTTGAAGTTGAAGTTGTCAATATTCAGGATTAAGAGCTGTTAGAAATGAAAATCTTATTAGCAAATCCGCGTGGTTTTTGTGCCGGTGTAGATCGTGCGATCAGCATTGTAGAGCGCGCGCTTGAAATGTATCAACCGCCAATTTATGTGCGTCATGAAGTGGTGCATAACCGCTTTGTGGTGGAAGGACTAAAACAGCGCGGTGCTATTTTTGTCGAAGAGCTCAGCGAAGTACCTGATGACAATATTGTGATTTTCTCCGCCCATGGCGTCTCTCAGGAGGTACGCAATGAAGCCAAAGCACGTCAGTTAACGGTGTTTGATGCAACCTGTCCACTGGTGACTAAAGTTCATATGGAAGTCGCGCGTGCCAGTCGTCGTGATATGGAGGTAGTGCTGATTGGCCATGCCGGTCATCCGGAGGTCGAAGGTACCATGGGCCAGTATGCGAGTGTTGCCGGTGGAATGTATTTGGTCGAAAAGCCGGAAGATGTTGAAACGCTGCAGGTCAAAGATCCGGGCAATCTGCACTATGTCAGCCAGACGACACTATCGGTGGATGAAACGGCGGATGTGATCGAAAAACTGCGTGACGTTTTTCCTGAGATCCAGGGACCGCGCAAAGATGATATCTGTTATGCGACCCAGAATCGCCAAGATGCGGTGCGAGAAATGGCACAAGATGTCGATGTGATGATCGTGGTGGGTTCGAAGAACTCATCAAACTCAAACCGTCTGCGTGAACTGGCCGAAAAACTGGGAACGCCTGGTTATCTGACTGATTGCCCTGAAGATGTTCAGCCGGTATGGTTTGCTGGTAAGTCAAAAGTCGGTATTACTGCCGGTGCATCAGCGCCGGAAGATTTGGTTAATCAGATCATTGAGCGTATTCAGACGTTGATTGGTGCTGAAGTGGAAGAGCTGCCCGGCCGAGAGGAGAATATGTTCTTTGAAGTCCCACGCGAGCTGCAAGTGAAGAATATATAATTATTCTGACAATAAGAAAGAGCCCAGACGGAAGTCGGGGCTTTTTTGTATCTGGATTTAGTAATCCCAACACGCTACATTAAAGACTAACATTACCCAGGGAGAAATTACGCAATGGTAAGAATTGCGATTGCCGGCGCGGCAGGACGCATGGGCCGTAAGCTTTTAAAAGCGACACATTTTTCAGAGCAAGCAACGGTTGGCGCAGCCACTGAACGGGCAGAATCAACCTTAGTTGGGGTTGACGCCGGTGAACTTGCAGGCATTGGCCCGCTTTCTGTCAAGATTGTTGATAATCTAGTGGCTTCAGCAGATGATTTTGATGTGCTTATCGATTTCACCGCGCCTGCGGTTACACTGGCGAACATTGAGTTTTGTCAGCAACATGGCAAAAAAATTGTGATTGGTACAACGGGTTTCACTACTGAAGAGCGAGCCCTGATTGATGCTGCCGCAAAAGATATTTCCATTGTCATGGCGCCTAACTACAGTGTCGGGGTTAACCTGGTGTTTAAGTTATTGGAAAAAGCCGCCAAGGTGATGGGAGATTACACGGATATTGAAATCATTGAAGCCCACCACCGCCATAAAGTCGATGCACCTTCCGGTACCGCCATCGGCATGGGGGAGGCGATTGCCGGCGCGATGGGCAATAAACTCAGTGATGTTGCAGTATATGCTCGCGAAGGGATCACGGGTGAGCGTAGCCGTGATGAGATTGGTTTTGCAACTATTCGTGCCGGCGATATTGTGGGTGAACATACCGCAATGTTTGCCGATATTGGTGAGCGTGTCGAGATCACGCACAAAGCGACAAATCGTATGACTTTTGCCAATGGGGCCGTTCGTGCTGCGGTTTGGCTTGCTGATAAGCAGCCGGGCTTCTATACCATGGAAGATGTGCTCGGACTTAATGATCTTTAACCGCTCCTAAGAAATACAGGTTATTTCGTGTAGGTATTGTCCTGTTTGTTTTATGCATTACGTTTGGCGTAGTGCATAAACCTGTTTTTCATTTTCCAATTTTCTCTCATCTTCCCCTTAGCTTAAATATCGCTTACCTTTCTGCCTTTATCTATCCATTGGTTGTATTTCTCCCGTCAGATGTCTATAAATGTAGCTAAACCCGTATCGTTTAATCGTTTGCCTGGTTTTTTGTCTGTGGTGTGTTTGTTCTTGCTTGAAGAGGGCGCTAAAGTGGTATGTTACAGGTCGTGAAGCCCCGTTTTCGCTGTGATATCTTGTGGTTTTCATGGTTTGAAGCGGTTTTTCATCTAAGATTGATATATTTTAAGCTTATTTTGGGTTGAATGTTGACAGTTTGGTTAGCGATCTCTAGACTGCGCGGAATTTGTCAAAATTCAGCTTGACTCGCTTTTTGACTTTGTATGGAATGGGTAGTTGCAAGTTTATCTGTTTTAACTGCATTTTTATTTTTTTTTGGAGGTTGTCTTGAGCAAATCTGCGCTGTTAGTCCTTGAAGATGGGACAGTGTTCCGCGGCGTGTCCATTGGGGCAGATGGTTCGGCCGTTGGTGAAGTTGTTTTTAATACCTCGATGACGGGATATCAGGAAATTCTCACTGACCCCTCTTATTCCCAACAGATTGTAACGCTTACCTATCCCCACATTGGCAATACCGGAACCAATTCCGAAGACGAAGAATCCTCCTCAATCCATGCGCAAGGCCTGGTCATTCGAGATTTACCCCTACTCGCTTCTAACTTCCGTAATGAACTCTCCCTTTCTGATTATCTTAAATCGCAAAATATTGTCGGTATTGCTGATATTGATACGCGTAAGCTAACGCGTATTCTGCGAGAGAAAGGTGCGCAGAACGGTTGCATTATGGCTGGCGACAATCTTGATGAAGCGTTAGCGCTGGCGAAGGCTAAAGCGTTTCCTGGCCTGAAAGGTATGGATTTGGCAAAAGAAGTGACAACAGCTGAAACCTACCAGTGGAAGCAAGGTTCTTGGACATTGCTAAACGGTTTACCGGAAGCAAAAGATGACAGCGAGCTGCCATACCATGTTGTCGCTTATGATTTCGGTGCGAAGCGTAACATCTTACGTATGTTAGTTGACCGCGGCTGCCGCCTGACGGTTGTACCTGCGCAAACCCCGGCAGATGAAGTACTGGCGATGAATCCGGACGGTGTATTCCTGTCAAATGGTCCTGGTGACCCCGAGCCATGTACGTATGCGATTGACGCAACAAAAATATTCTTAGATAAAGGCTTGCCTATCTTCGGTATCTGCCTTGGTCACCAAATCCTTGCTCTGGCAAGTGGTGCAAACACGGTGAAAATGAAGTTTGGTCACCACGGTGCCAACCACCCGGTTAAAGATATCGACCGTGATGTTGTGATGATCACCAGCCAGAATCACGGTTTTGCCGCTGATGAAGCGACACTGCCTGACAATCTGCGTGCAACGCACAAATCATTGTTTGATGGCTCCCTTCAGGGGATCCACCGTATCGATAAGCCAGCCTTCAGCTTTCAGGGGCACCCTGAAGCAAGCCCTGGCCCACACGATGCAGCACCACTGTTTGACCACTTTATTGAGTTAATTAAGAAGCACAGCGCCTAAGCCGGAGTAGTAAGAAATGCCAAAACGTACTGACATTAAAAGTGTTCTGATCCTGGGTGCTGGCCCGATTGTTATCGGTCAGGCATGTGAGTTTGACTACTCGGGTGCCCAAGCCTGTAAAGCGCTGCGTGAAGAAGGTTACCGCGTTATTCTGGTTAACTCGAATCCGGCAACCATTATGACTGATCCGGATATGGCGGATGCGACATACATCGAGCCAATTCACTGGGAAGTTGTACGCAAAATTATTGAAAAAGAGCGTCCGGATGCGGTATTGCCAACCATGGGCGGTCAGACAGCACTGAATTGTGCATTGGATCTTGAAAAGCACGGCGTGCTGAAAGAGTTCAATGTTGAAATGATTGGCGCAACGGCTGATGCGATAGACAAGGCAGAAGACCGTTCACGTTTCGACAAAGCAATGAAATCTATCGGTCTTGAGTGTCCGAATGCCGATACGGCAAAAACCATGGAAGAAGCTTACAAAGTTCTGGAGATGGTTGGCTTCCCATGCATCATTCGTCCTTCTTTCACAATGGGCGGAACCGGTGGTGGTATCGCGTATAACAAAGAAGAGTTCGAAGAAATCTGTTCGCGCGGCCTTGATCTGTCGCCAACCAATGAGCTGCTGATTGATGAGTCACTCATCGGTTGGAAAGAGTACGAGATGGAGGTCGTTCGTGATAAGAACGACAACTGCATCATCGTCTGTGCGATTGAAAACTTCGATGCCATGGGGATTCACACCGGTGACTCAATCACCGTCGCGCCGGCACAAACACTCACAGATAAAGAATACCAGTTGATGCGTAATGCGTCGCTGGCGGTTCTGCGTGAAATTGGTGTTGAAACTGGCGGTTCAAACGTCCAGTTTGGTATCAACCCGAAAGATGGCCGTATGGTTATCATCGAGATGAACCCGCGTGTATCGCGCTCTTCGGCACTGGCATCAAACGCGACAGGGTTCCCGATTGCAAAAATCGCCGCAAAACTCGCTATTGGTTACACCCTCGACGAGCTGATGAATGATATCACTGGCGGTGCAACACCAGCATCATTCGAACCAACCATTGACTACGTTGTTACTAAGATCCCTCGCTTTAACTTTGAAAAGTTTGCCGGTGCTAACGACCGTCTGACGACTCAGATGAAATCGGTCGGCGAAGTAATGGCGATTGGTCGTAACCAGCAGGAATCGTTACACAAAGCATTGCGTGGCCTGGAAGTCGGCGCAACAGGCTTTGACGAAATGGTTGATCTCGACGAACCAGACGCAATGAGTAAGATCCGCCATGAATTGAAAGAGCCAGGCGCAGAGCGTATCTGGTATATCGCGGATGCATTCCGTTCGGGCATGTCGGTCGACGGTGTTTTCAACTTAACCAATGTTGATCGCTGGTTCCTGGTACAAATTGAAGATATCGTTAAAGACGAGCAAAAAGTTAAAGATAACGGTTTTGCTGGCCTGCATGCTGCTGAACTGCGCCAATTGAAGCGCAAGGGTTTCTCTGATGAACGTTTAGCGAAATTGCTCGGTGTGGCGCAAAGCGAAATTCGCAAATTACGTGACCAGCATGATATTCATCCGGTATATAAGCGTGTGGATACCTGCGCGGCAGAGTTTTCCTCTGATACGGCTTATATGTACTCATCGTATGATGAAGAGTGTGAGGCGCAGCCAACCGATAAAGATAAGATCATGATCCTTGGCGGTGGCCCTAACCGTATCGGTCAGGGCATCGAATTCGATTACTGTTGTGTTCATGCATCATTAGCACTTCGTGAAGACGGCTACGAAACCATCATGGTTAACTGTAACCCTGAAACGGTTTCAACCGATTACGACACATCAGATCGTTTGTACTTCGAACCTGTAACGCTGGAAGATGTACTGGCGATTGTTCGAGTTGAAAAGCCAAAAGGCGTTATTGTGCAATATGGGGGGCAGACACCTCTTAAACTCGCTCGTGAACTTGAAGCCGCAGGCGTGCCGATTATTGGCACCAGCCCTGATGCTATCGACCGTGCAGAAGACCGTGAACGCTTCCAGCAAGCTGTTGACCGTTTAGGTTTGTTGCAGCCAGAGAATGCCACTGTCACGACGATGGAACAAGCGATTGAGAAATCAAAAGAAATAGGTTTCCCACTGGTTGTTCGCCCATCATATGTACTCGGTGGCCGTGCGATGGAAATCGTATATGATGAAAGCGACCTGCGCCGTTACTTCAACGAAGCGGTCAGTGTTTCTAACGAGTCACCAGTTCTGCTTGACCGTTTCCTGGATGATGCGGTTGAAGTGGACGTTGATGCGATTTGCGACGGTGAGCGTGTCGTTATCGGCGGGATCATGGAGCACATTGAACAAGCGGGGGTTCACTCTGGTGATTCGGCATGTTCCCTTCCTGCTTATACCTTGAGCCAGGAAATCCAGGATGTGATGCGTCAACAAGTCGAGAAGTTGGCGTTTGAGCTCGGTGTTCGCGGCTTGATGAATACCCAGTTTGCCGTTAAAGATAACGAAGTTTACCTTATTGAAGTCAACCCCCGTGCAGCACGTACTGTTCCGTTTGTATCGAAAGCAACGGGTGCGCCACTGGCTAAAATTGCGGCAAGAGTTATGGCCGGCCAGTCTCTTGAGTCGCAAGGCTTTACCAAAGAGATCATTCCTCCTTACTACTCGGTGAAAGAGGTCGTCCTGCCATTCAACAAGTTCCCGGGCGTTGACCCGCTGCTAGGCCCGGAAATGCGCTCTACCGGTGAAGTGATGGGAGTCGGTGACACCTTCGCAGAAGCATTTGCTAAAGCTGAACTGGGCTGTGGTAAAGAATACGAAGATGGCGGCCGTGCGCTTCTGTCGGTACGTAACAACGACAAGCAACGCGTTGTTGACCTGGCTTCCAAGCTAGTGAAACTGGGTTACCAGCTAGATGCGACTCACGGTACTGCGGTGATCTTAGGCGAAGCGGGGATTAACCCGCGTCTGGTCAACAAGGTACACGAAGGCCGCCCTCATATTCTTGACCGTATCAAGAATAATGAATATAGCTACATTATTAATACGGCCGAAGGCCGTCAGGCGATTGAAGACTCTAAAGTACTGCGTCGTGGCGCATTGGCTGAAAAAGTGAACTACACCACAACGTTGAATGCTGCATTTGCCACGTGCATGGCTCACACCGCTGATGACCGTAACAAAGTCACTTCTTTGCAGGAGCTTCACGCTCGGATCAACAACGCGTAATGATGCTTCATAACAGACAGTCTTAATGACAAGTAGTTAGAACACTAGAGCCCACCGCAAGGTGGGCTTTTTTTGTTTGATGTTAGGTTGAGGGTGAATGCCAAATCTATTAATTACCTGAATGATTGATAATTAATGGGTTTGATATGATTCGTGATGGATGGCCATTTGTATCAACTTTTATCGAGATATACCTTGAAGTGGTAACTGAATTGCGTACAATTATGCCGTCGCAAAAGGCGGCAAATTTTTGGAGACTTTAATGAATGATACCGACCATCCTCCGAGTATGAAGGTGGAAAATCAAACCCATTAACGGTGTCGGTCTCCTATAGTTCCGATCCTGTCCGGGTTCGGAATAACTTGTCCTTATTTGTATACTTTTGTTTATACCCAATCTGACAAATCATTCCTCGATTTTCTTCCAAATTTCTCAATATAGAATTATGTCAATTAGCTGTAAATGACAGGCTTTTTGCTGTTGTTACTACTCATCTTTGTTTGAGTGATAACTGAAAGTGATCAGCACGTTTACTCTGATATGTGGCTTAATTCTGATGGTCGTTACCCATGCTGCGTCCTCAGGACGTGCATTGCCAATCGGGAGATTCGCCATGGCGGTAATGAACTATGCAGCAGAGGCTGCAACTGAACACTATGGTCAGAGTGATATTCTGGCTGCACGAAATGCGTTTTTGAAATACACGTTTGATGAGCAAGCTAAATTGTTGGCTGTTATGCCAATTTCCGAAGCGATTGCTGTCCTGCATGAATGTCCGCTTCGTCATATACAGAACCTGCTTGACAGGTTAGATGACATGGATGAACAGGTGCGTATGCGTCATCTGGCGAGTGGCCTCGGCCTTATGTGCTCTGAGGCAGAGCCCGCAGGGCACTACTTGCAAAATAGCGTGAAGAGCCATGTGCAAGAGCGCATTGGCTGGATAGTCGGTTTAGCATTGCTAGGCATTGTTTCCGGCTTAATTATCTCTCACTATGAAGATACGTTAAGCCAGTTAGTGCTATTCGCGAGCTATATGCCGGTGATCGCTGCCGCGGGGGGAATACTGGCTAGCAAGCCGCAACTCGGGTAGTCAGGAGCTTGCGATGGAAGAGGTACGCTGTCGGGATCCGGAGACGCTGCTGGCTGGATCCCAGGCTCCCATTAACGCGTCACTCGCCCCTAGAAATTCTCGTATAATGCCCGATATAACTCCCGCTCAAACGCCTCAATTGGCGGCGCGGTTTTCGGCGCATCTTCCGTTTTGTCTTCAGGGTGGTAATTGGTCACCATCTGGACAAATAACAGCTTTTTTCCTGACTTGGCCGTCATAATGCCGGCCAGGTTATGGGTGCCGTACAGTGAACCGCTTTTGGCGGCAATATTCTCTGTCAGTGGCTGGTGGCGAATGCTCTGGCGGTAGCGCAGCGTACCACTTTGGCCGCTGACTGGCAGGGTGGTAAGTAGCCCCAGTTGGGTGTCATGCTGGAAAAGGTAAGTAACCACTTTCATCATTTGAGCCGCCGTCAGGCGGTTGTTGCGCGAGAGCCCTGAGCCGTCAACCAGTACCGTCTGGCTTAAATCAATTCCCGCCTTGTCATTCAAGATGGCTTTTATTGCTGCAATACCGTTATTGAAGGTGCCCGGTCGGCTGAAATAACGGTAGCCAAGGGTTTTGGTCAGGTTATCGGCGATCAGGTTATCTGACTCTCTGACCATGGTATCGAGCAATTCGCTTAGTGGCGCGGAAGTATGACGGGCGATGCGTTTACCGCTCGCCTGATCATCACGCAGTATTTTACCGTTAAAACGGATCCCGGCTCGTTTCAATTCACGGCGAATAACCGCTGCCGTGTAGTCAACGGTGTTCTGTATCGCGAAGTTAAGCGGCAGGGGCTTGTCACGCTTAGCTAAGCACCCACTTAGCTGGTAACCGTTGCCGTTATCGGCTGTTAGCGTTAAGTCGCAGTAGCGCGCTTTTTGCTGATCTTTGCTGACAATCAGTGCATCGCTGCTGACGGTGATTGGCTGGTGGACAGGGACATTCACTCGGGTAAGCTGACCCAGAGCTTTATTACTGTAAAGTGCGCCCTGTACGCAGTTGTGCTCAAGTGAAATGCTGCTTGATGGCGCACTGTAGCAAACTCCGAGAATATCCCAAGGCCAGCCTGGGGCACGTTCGTAGCCGCTAAATACCGATCCGTTCAGGATAATATTGCCCTTGAGAGTAGATTGTTTGTGTTTTTTCAGCTGTGTAAGCAGCACGGCCAGTTGCTGGCGGGAAAATGTCGGATCGCCACTAAAACGTATGACGATATCCTTACCTTGCTGTTCTAAATCTGTGTTAAAGCGGAAATCAGTCTCGAGATAGAGCTTGGCTGCCAGCGCTATAATCAGTTTCTGGGTGCTGGCTGGTGACTGAAGCTGGTTTTCCCGTTGGGCATAGACGATATGACCCGTTAGCGGATCGGTAACTAACAGGGCGGCATCATGACCTGCGGGTAACTGGTTAATTGCTTGCTGAGGGGAAAAGTTTGCCAGTACCGACTGGCTGAGCAGCAAGCTAAAAAGTAAAGGGACAAGACATAAGGGGAATAAGCGCAGCATCAGGTTAACGGCCATCGATAAATAATCAAACTATCTTATAGCAAAAAGGCGCCGACCCGAAGATCTGCGCCTTTTTAGCAAGTAGTGCTTTTAATCCAGAGGGGATTAGAAGTCGTAACGTGCACCAAGAACTAACTCGTCAGAAGTTGCAGCACGAGTGATGCCAACTGATGAATCTGTGTCTAGGTTGTTGAACTTGTAAGATGCATAAGCGCGGAAGTTATTGTTGAAGTAATGAGTCGCATCAACTGCGATAGAGTCACGTAGATCCGCATCTCTGTCTGTGTCTTCTAGGTAGTTGTAAGTCGCGATGAATACAGTCTTGCCCATTGTGTAGGCAGCCGCGAATTCGTAACCGCGAGACTCGTCTACATTCTGGCCGTGTACTTCAGTATTGCGTGAGTCCTGGTACAGACCCGCAAGATAGAAGTCACCAAAGGTGTAAGATACGGTGCCGAATGCCTGCTTACCCGTTTCAGTATTTGCAGCAGCTTGACCTTCTTGCTCGCCGTAGCCAGCACCGAAGCCCAGTCCCATGTCCATGACGTACATTGCTGCAACAGAGTAGCCGTCAACGTCATAAGTTTCTTTAGCCGTGTTTTCATTTTCGCCGTTGAATACATAGTTCGCTTTAACCGTCAGGTTGTCGAAAGAACCTGTGTAAGCAAGGTTGTTGCCGGTACGGTCTGCAGCCGCAAGCTTATTACCCGCTTCGTTGCCGTGGTAAGCCATGATATCAGTGAAGTCCGTTAGCATAGCCAGAGAGCCGTCAGTTTTACCGTATACTAGCTCACCGTATTGGCTACCAACTCCAGCGTAAGCGTAACGTGTTTCGTCGTTGGCGCTGTCATCACTTTGGAATTCTTTTTCGAAGAAGCCTAGACCGTAGAAATCTTCAGAGATATCTGTTTTACCTGCGATGTTGACACGTACACGAGACGCATCAGTTACTTTGCTATCGCCAGCTGCGTCGTCAGCCATAACTGCACGAGCTTCAAAACGACCGCCGATGGCTAGGCTAGATGTTTCATCTGAGTAAACTTCTGCCGCTGTTGCTGCGCCAGAAAGAGTTGCTGCTGCTACTGCTAAAGCAATAAGGTTCTTGTTCATTGCCGAATCCTTTTTTGAATTTTTATTGGATGCATTTCAAATTTAAATGCATGCTGTTCTTTTTACTGAACTAAATTGAAAACAGTTAGTAAAAAAAACTGAAAAATACTTTAGGCGAATAAGATGTTCTAAGTGGCGATATAATTTCTACTTTAAATCATATGGTTACGATTGCCGGTTAAAGTTCCGCATCGGCGATTTGCTTTAGCTGTATTTATATTTTGTTGATATTTTCGCAATGAGAGAAAATTGTAACATTCAATCTATTTGTGACTTGATACACATCTTTATATGGCATTATTATGCTAATGAACGTTGTTGGCGGTCTTTAGTAAGAATTCGTTTCTAGGGTGATCTCTTGGTCATCTTTGTTTAAAATGATCTGTAATCCTATTTCACTGTGTTGGTTCAGCTGAGGCTGGGCTGGCTTTTTTTACTCAAAAAGTGGCGAGCGCTTTTTTGGGGTACTGAGGTAATAATATTTATGGAAAAGGTTCCAATGACGGTACGTGGCGAACAAAAGCTGCGTGAAGAGCTCGAGGTATTGATGAAGCGTCGCCCTATTATTTCAAAGGCGATTGGTGAAGCACGTGAGTTGGGTGATTTAAAAGAGAATGCCGAATACCATGCTGCACGTGAAGAACAGGGTATTTGTGAAGCTCAGATCCGTGATATTGAATATAAACTGTCTGTCGCACAGGTCATTGATGTGACGAAAATGAAAAATACGGGCAAAGTCATTTTTGGTGTCACCGTCAATTTGATCGATATCGATACCGAAGAAGAAATCACTTATCGCATTGTCGGTGATGATGAAGCGAATATTAAGCAAAATCGCATCTCGGTTAATTCACCGATTGCACGTGGTTTGATTGGCAAGCTTGAAGGCGATGAAGTATCGATTGTCACGCCGGGCGGGACAAAAGAGTTTGAGATTGAACAGGTTCAATACATCTAGGATGTGTACTGTTAATGGAATTGTTAGTAAATGTAACAGTTCGGCAGTGATTTAGAACGATAAAAGTGAACAAGATCACAAACTTTAGCGAGCAAAAGAGAAAGGTAAAAAAGGCCGCATCGGCGGCCTTTTTTATTTGCGAGGTAGCTCGATTTTGCGCTCTTCGCTTGGACGGTACAGCACCAGTGTTTTACCGATGACCTGTACTTTTTCCGCTTTGGTTTCACGAATAATTGCGTCTACGATCAATACCTTGGTTTCGCGCTCTTCCGCTGCAACCTTGACCTTGATAAGCTCGTGATGATTGAGTGCAATTTCGATCTCGGCCAGAACTGCTTCAGTTAAGCCGTTTGCACCCATCAGGACTACAGGTTTCAGGTTGTGAGCAAGGCCTTTCAGGTATTGCTTCTGTTTGGTGCTTAGATTCATTGTGGCTCTATTTTTTATAACAAGGGTTGAAAACGTGTCATTCTAACGCCATCTAGGCTAGAAGACTAATTTGTTTAGTATGTGTAGCGATTCCGCTATCCAAGTATACTTAATAAATACGACAACTCATTAGGTAAAGCATGAGTAGAAAAAAACAATCAGCCAGCTCTGGTCGCTGGTTGAAAGAACATTTTGATGATAAATATGTTCTGGAGGCGCAAAAAAAGGGCTATCGTTCTCGTGCTATCTTCAAAATTGAAGAAATTCAGAATAAAGATAAATTGCTTAAACCCGGCATGACTGTGGTCGATCTTGGTGCTGCACCTGGTGGTTGGTCACAGTATGCAGCAGAAGTTGTTGGGGATAGTGGTCAGGTTATTGCCTGTGATATTCTGGCGATGGATTCACTGCCAGGTGTGAGCTTCCTGCAAGGTGATTTCCGAGAAGAAGCTGTGTTAGATGCACTGTTAGAACGTATTCAACCGGATATGGTGGATGTGGTACTTTCGGATATGGCGCCTAATATGAGTGGCAATCTTGCATCAGACCAACCTAGAGCAATGTATCTTGTTGAACTAGCATTAGATATGTGTCGACAAGTACTTGCGCCGAATGGCAGCTTTGCGGTAAAAGTTTTCCAGGGGGAAGGCTTTGACCAGTATTTAGCTGAAATTCGAAGCATGTTCAAAGTGGTTAAAATCCGTAAACCAGACTCATCCCGAGATCGCTCTCGTGAGGTCTACATTGTGGCTACAGGTTACAAACTGTAGTACTCTACATCCATCTTTAAGTGATTGCGAGGCTAACACCTTGAGTGACATGGCAAAAAACTTGATTTTGTGGTTGGTTATCGCTGTGGTTCTGATGTCTGTATTTCAGAGCTTCGGTCCCAGTGATAGTGCTGGCCGTCAAGTCGATTATACGACCTTCGTCCGTGAAATCGGTCAGGATCAGATAAGGGAAGCTCGGTTCAATGAGCGTGAAATCACCGTAGTTAAGCGTGACAACACGCGATACGTCACTTATCTACCTGTTTATAACGATCAGAAACTATTAGACGACTTGATCAACGCAAATGTGAAAGTGTTGGGGACACCGCCGGAAGAGCCAAGCGTACTCGCTTCTATCTTCATCTCTTGGTTCCCGATGCTGCTTCTCATTGGTGTTTGGATATTCTTTATGCGCCAAATGCAGGGCGGTGGTGGCAAAGGTGCCATGTCGTTCGGTAAATCGAAAGCGCGTATGATGAGTGAAGACCAGATCAAAACAACCTTCAACGATGTTGCCGGTTGTGATGAAGCCAAAGAAGACGTTAAAGAGCTGGTTGATTATTTACGAGATCCAAGCCGTTTTCAGAAGCTGGGTGGTAAAATACCTACTGGTATCTTGCTGGTTGGTCCTCCTGGTACGGGTAAAACGTTATTGGCAAAAGCAATTGCCGGTGAAGCAAAAGTTCCGTTCTTTACTATCTCTGGTTCTGACTTTGTTGAAATGTTCGTTGGTGTGGGCGCGTCCCGTGTCCGTGACATGTTTGAACAAGCGAAGAAATCTGCGCCTTGTATTATCTTTATCGATGAGATCGATGCCGTAGGTCGTCAGCGTGGTGCTGGTGTCGGTGGTGGTCATGATGAACGTGAGCAGACGCTGAACCAGCTGTTGGTTGAAATGGATGGTTTTGAAGGTAACGAAGGTATTATTGTTATCGCCGCAACGAACCGTCCAGACGTATTGGACCCAGCCTTACTTCGTCCTGGCCGTTTCGACCGTCAAGTTGTGGTTGGTTTGCCTGATGTTCGTGGTCGTGAGCAGATCCTGAAAGTTCACATGCGTAAAGTTCCATTAGAAAATGATGTTGAACCGTCTCTTATTGCGCGTGGTACTCCGGGTTTCTCTGGGGCTGATTTAGCTAACTTAGTTAACGAAGCCGCATTGTTTGCAGCACGTGGTAACAAGCGTGTTGTTTCAATGGTGGAATTTGAACTGGCAAAAGACAAAATCATGATGGGCGCAGAGCGCAAATCGATGGTTATGTCTGAAGAGCAGAAAGAATCGACGGCATATCACGAAGCGGGTCACGCGATTATTGGTCGTTTGGTTCCGGATCATGATCCTGTCTACAAAGTCTCAATTATTCCGCGTGGTCGTGCGCTGGGTGTCACGATGTACTTGCCAGAGCAAGATCGTATTAGCCACTCACGCGAATTCCTGGAATCGATGCTTTCAAGCCTTTACGGTGGTCGTTTGGCTGAAGAGTTGATCTACGGTCCGAATAAAGTATCAACCGGTGCTTCAAATGACATCGAGCGAGCAACGGATATTGCCCGTAAAATGGTTACTCAGTGGGGCTTTTCCGAGAAAATGGGGCCGGTACTTTATGCTGAAGATGAAGGTGAAGTCTTCTTGGGTCGCTCGGTAACACAGACTAAACATATGTCTGATGATACTGCTCGTGCGATTGACAATGAAGTGCGTGCTCTGATTGACCGCAACTATGAGCGTGCACGTGAAATCCTGTCTCAGAACATGGATATCATGCATGCAATGAAAGATGCGTTGATGAAGTACGAAACAATTGATGCTGGTCAGATTGATGATCTGATGGCGCGTAAGACAGAAATCCGTGCGCCGAAAGGCTGGAGTGCTGACGATACGTTAAAAGCATCCGTTGATTCAGACAACAGCAAAGCTGACGATACGGCAGCGGCTGGCGAGGCCTCTGAGTCAGAACAGCCAAAAGAAGACGATAAGCCACAAGCTTAATTGCCTTTTTAATTATTAAAACCCCGAACTTGTGTCGGGGTTTTTTTATGCAAATTCTCATGGAGTCGTGAGTCGTGATTTTGACTAGCAAAGAAAAAACACTCGATCTTTCTTATCCTCATACCATGGGGATTTTAAATGTTACCCCTGATTCATTTTCAGATGGTGGCAAATTCAACCAATTGGATCATGCATTGCGGCATGTCGATGCGATGCTTACCGCGGGAACCAGTATTATTGATATCGGCGGTGAATCGACCCGGCCAGGGGCATCCAATGTCATTCTGGCACAAGAACTCGAGCGTGTTGTACCGGTAATTGAAGCCATTCGGCAGCGGTTTGATTGCTGGATTTCAATTGATACCAGTAAAACCCAAGTTATGACAGAAGCTGTTATGGCGGGCGCTGATTTGATCAATGATGTGCGGGCGTTGCAAGATCCTGGGGCATTAGAGGCTGCAGCGAAGGCTAATGTGCCTATTTGCTTGATGCATATGCAAGGTCAGCCGCGTACAATGCAGACGCAGCCACATTATGATGATCTGATCACAGATGTCAGTGAATTTCTTGCAGAGCGGGTACAAGCGTGTGAAAACGCAGGCATTCTGCGCGAGCAGTTGCTACTTGACCCAGGGTACGGTTTTGGTAAAACCGTTGAACAGAATTATCAGTTGTTGGCACATCTCGATAAGTTCCATCAATTTGGCTTACCGCTATTAGTCGGTATGTCTCGGAAGTCGATGATTTTTAAACTGCTAAACAAGCAGCCAGCTGAATGCCTAGCCGGGAGTTTAGCGTGCGCCACGATTGCAGCAATGAAAGGCGCTCAGATTATCCGTGTTCACGATGCCCAAGAAACGGTTGATGTATTGAAAGTGTGCAAAATGACATTGGAACAAGAAAAAATATAATTGTGGCCTGAATGTGATAACGACAATTATCGCTGAAAGGCGGCATAGAAAATTACAATAAATTGCTAGGAGCTAATAATGGCTGAACGTAAGTATTTTGGTACCGATGGGATTCGCGGTTTGGTTGGTGAAGGGCCGATTACGCCTGAATTTGTGCTGAAACTAGGCTGGGCTGCGGGTCGCGTTTTATCGCAGACGGGCACAAAAAAAGTATTGATTGGCAAAGACACCCGTATATCGGGTTATATGCTGGAGTCAGCACTTGAAGCCGGGCTTGCTGCTGCAGGCTTGCAGGCTGCCTTTACCGGCCCTATGCCGACCCCGGCGGTTGCCTATCTGACGCGTACATTCCGCGCCGAAGCGGGGATCGTGATTTCGGCCTCCCACAATCCTTACTACGATAACGGTATTAAATTTTTCTCCTCAGAAGGTACTAAGCTACCTGATGACGTGGAACTGGCCATTGAAGCTGAGCTCGAAAAGCCGCTGACTTGTGTCGATTCAGCCCAACTCGGCAAAGCGATGCGAATTGTTGATGCGGCAGGCCGTTATATTGAATTTTGTAAAAGCACCTTCCCTCATGATATGAGCCTGTCAGGGCTTAATATTGTGGTCGACTGTGCCCATGGCGCGACTTATCACATTGCCCCTAAAGTGTTGCGTGAGCTTGGTGCGAATGTGGTTGAAATTGGCTGTGAGCCAAATGGTACCAATATAAACCATCAGGTCGGCGCGACAGATGTCGGTTCACTGCAGGCAAAAGTACTGGAAGAAAAAGCAGATTTCGGTATTGCATTAGATGGCGATGGCGACCGCGTGATCATGGTTGATGGCGAAGGGAATAAGGTCGATGGTGATCAAATTGCCTATATTATTGCCCGTGATGCCTTGCGCCGTGGTGAATTGAAAGGCGGTGTGGTTGGTACCCTGATGACTAATCTGGGTATGGAAATTGCGCTTAAGAACCTCGGGATTCCGTTTGTTCGCTCTAAAGTGGGTGATCGCTATGTGATGGAAGAGCTGCAAAAGCAAAACTGGTTGATCGGTGCTGAAAATTCAGGTCATGTTATTTTACTGGATAAAATCACGACCGGTGACGGCATCGTTGCAGGCTTGCAGGTGATGGCATCGATAGTTGGCAGTAAGATGACGCTTAAAGAGCTCTGCGACGGCATGAAAATGTTCCCTCAGGTGCTGGAAAATGTACGTTTCAAAGGGAATGGCAATCCATTGAAATCTGAGGCGGTTATCGCCGCTAAAAAAGCGGTTGAAGAGAAACTGGGTACTAGCGGACGAGTCTTGTTACGTAAGTCGGGCACTGAACCATTAATTCGCGTTATGGTTGAAGGCGAAGACAGCGATTCTGTTAAAGAATATGCATTGGAAATCGCTCAGGCCGTTAAAGATAACTGTTAGTCTGTAATGATTAGAGCAAATGGTTACCTTTTTGCCGGTTTTGCTTAAAACTTGTTCAAGCGATTCGCCTTATTAACTATTTGGTGAGATTTTACTTGTCACTGCAGCAAGCATTCGCTAATATTCTCCCGCTCCTAAATTGCGGGAGAACGCTGGCGCTGCTTTGGCAAGCCCGGCGCAATAATATCGACATAGGTGGAACCCATGTACGAAATTCTACTTGTGATTTATCTGTTGGCTGCGATTGGTGTTATTGGCCTCGTTCTAGTACAGCAAGGTAAAGGCGCAGATATGGGAGCTTCATTTGGGGCTGGCGCTTCTGGAACATTGTTCGGTGCTAGCGGCTCTGGAAATTTTTTAACCCGAATGACATCAGTTTGTGCAGCTGCATTCTTCGTTATCAGTCTGGTTCTTGGCAACATAAGTGCTAAGCAAGCAGCAGAGAAGAGTGGATGGGAAGAGTTAACTGCCCCAGCAACAGAGCAAATTGTAGATAAAACTGAGAGCGTTTCTGTAAACAGCGACATTCCTCAGTAATTAAAGATTTAGCCGAGATGGTGAAATTGGTAGACACGCTAGCATGAGGTGCTAGTGCCGCAAGGTGTAGGGGTTCAAGTCCCCTTCTCGGCACCATTATACTGATTACTTGAAAGAGTAACGTCTGCGCGATATAATGCGTTCAGATTCGGACGCGGGGTGGAGCAGTTTGGTAGCTCGTCGGGCTCATAACCCGAAGGTCGTCGGTTCAAATCCGGCCCCCGCAACCACTTTTCCGAAAACAGACTATTCTAAATAGAGGTGTTTGTTTTCTATCACAGCGTGCTGTGATAATCAGGGTCCAGTAATAAAAAACCCCGTAAATCGGGGTTTTTTATTATCTGAAACATGACCATTCAGGTATTTACTGGGCTTTAGGCCCTTTTTTTGTTTCCGGGGGGTTGTCTTGACAGCTTTAGAGACACAATTAACCGAACTGCTTGACGGACCTGTCAATGCTTTAGGCTATGAACTGGTAGGTTTGGAATTCATCCGAGCGGGTGAACATTCCACATTACGTGTATTCATTGATCATGAAAATGGCATCAATGTTGATGACTGCGCCGAAGTAAGTCGCCAAATTAGTGCCGTTATGGATGTAGAAGATCCAATCACCGTGGCTTATCACCTGGAGGTGTCTTCCCCTGGTCTTGAGCGGCCACTATTTAAAGCAGCACATTACCAACAATTTATTGGTCACGAGGTCAGCCTGGTGCTAAAAATGGCGATGAATAATCGTCGCAAGTGGAAAGGTGACATTATTGCCGTTGAAGGTGAATTGGTCACACTTAAAGTAGATGGCAATGACGAAACGTTTGCACTGAGCAATATTTCCAAGGCCAACCTGATTCCAAAATTCTAACCGCTATATTGGGGCATTAGAAATGAACAAAGAAATCTTGGCTGTCGTTGAAGCGGTATCTAATGAGAAAGCTGTTCCTCGTGAGCGTATCTTTGAAGCTCTTGAGATCGCACTGGCAACAGCGACAAAGAAAAAAAGCGAAGCAGAAATTGACGTTCGCGTTGCGATTGACCGCAAAACCGGTAGTTTTGAAACTTTCCGTCGTTGGAAAGCTGTTGAAGAAGTGACTCAGCCTACACTTGAGATCACTTTAGAAGCGGCACAGTTTGATGACGAAACGGTTGAGCTGGGTGACTACGTTGAAGATGAGATTGAATCTGTAACGTTTGACCGTATTACGACCCAAACGGCTAAGCAAGTCATTGTGCAGAAAGTACGTGAAGCTGAGCGAGCTCAAGTTGTTGAACAGTTTATGGATAATGAAGGTGAGCTAATCACCGGTATTGTCAAGAAAGTGAATCGTGACGCGATTATTATCGATTTGGGCAATAATGCTGAAGCTGTTATTCAGCGTGACGATCAGCTACCACGTGAAAACTTCCGTCCGGGCGACAGAATACGTGGTTTGCTGTATTCTGTACGTCCTGAAGCGCGCGGTTTCCAGCTCTTCATGACGCGTTCAAAAGCAGAAATGCTAACTGAGCTGTTCCGCATTGAAGTGCCAGAAATTGGCGAAGAGCTGATTGAACTGATGGGCGCGGCGCGTGACCCTGGCTCTCGTGCGAAAATCGCAGTGAAAACTAACGATAAACGTATCGACCCAGTTGGTGCATGTGTGGGTATGCGTGGTGCGCGTGTTCAGGCCGTGTCTAGTGAACTAGGCGGTGAGCGTATTGATATCGTACTTTGGGATGAGAACTCAGCTCAATACGTTATTAATGCCATGGCACCGGCAGAAGTCAGTTCAATCATCGTTGATGAAGACAACCACACGATGGACATTGCTGTTGAGAAAGATAACCTTGCTCAGGCAATTGGTCGTAATGGTCAGAACATCCGTTTGGCCTCTCAGCTAACTGGCTGGGAACTCAATGTGATGACAGTAGAAGATCTGCAGAAAAAGCACCAGGAAGAAGCCCAGGGATCAATTGAAGTGTTTACTAAACACTTGGATATTGATGAAGACTTCGCGGCTGTTCTGGTTGAAGAAGGTTTCACTACGCTAGAAGAAATCGCCTACGTACCGGTAAGCGAGCTAAAGGCTGTTGAGGGCCTTGATGAAGAGGCTATCAACGAACTTCGTAATCGAGCTAAAGAAGCTCTGACTACTCTTGCCCTTGCACAGGAAGAGATGTTTGAAGGTGTTGAACCTGCTGACGATCTTTTAGGCTTGGACGGTCTTGAACGTGATATGGCGTTTAAGTTAGCCGCGAAAAGTATTTGCACGCTTGAAGATCTTGCAGATCAGGGTACTGATGACTTGCTCGATATCGAAGGCATGAATGAAGCAAGAGCGGGTGAGTTGATTATGGCTGCTCGTAACATCTGCTGGTTCAGCGACGAAGCGTAATAAAATTAAGCAAGGGAGAAGCAGTATGTCAGAAGTTACAGTTAAAGCATTGGCCGAGGAAGTGGGTACGCCTATTGATCGGTTGCTTCAACAATTTTCAGACGCTGGTATTAGCAAGAAAGCTGAAGATAGTGTAAGCCAGAGCGAGAAGCAGTCACTGTTATCCCATCTCAAAAAAGAGCATGGTGGTGACAGTGCTGGCGAAGCTCCATCTCGTCTTACTTTGCAACGTAAAACGCGCAGTACACTGAGTGTTTCTGGTACGGGTGGCAAAAGTAAAAACGTACAAGTTGAGGTGCGCAAAAAGCGTACCTATGTGAAACGCTCGGCTCTTGATGAAGAGCAGCGTGCTGCGGAAGAAGCGACGCGCCAGGCAGAAGAAGCTGCTCAGCGTGAAGCTCAGGCTCAGCAAGAGGCAGAAATGAAAGCTAAGCGTGATGCAGAAGAAGCAACGCGTAAAGCGGAAGAGGCACGTTTGGCTGAAGAACAAGCTAAGCGTGACGCAGAAGACAAGGCTAATCGCAAAGTCGAGGATACGACTAAGCGAGAGGTTACAGATAAGCGTAAAGCCCCCGATAAGGCTAAACGCACCGCCGCTGATCAACAGGCTAAGATAGAAGCCGAGGCGCTACAACGTCGCCAGGAAGAGGAAGCCAAGCGTAAAGCCGAAGAAGAGAGTCAGCGTCAGCTAGAAGAGGCACGCAAAATGGCAGAAGTAAACGAAAAACGTTGGACGGAAACCGACCAGCAGACTAAAACAAAGATGGAAGAAGCCGATTACCACGTTACGACGTCTACTCATGCCCGTGCTGCGGAAGATGAGCAAGACCGTAAAGAAGAAGTGACTGGTACTCGTCGTAAGAAGAAAAAGCCAGCAGCTAACGTCGATGAACGTGGTCCTAAAGGCCGTGGTGGTCGTAACCAACGCGGTCGCGGTGGCAAGAAGAAAGCCCAGGTAAATGCACCGACATCAATGCAACACGGTTTTGATAAAACAGCAACCGTTGCTAAGTCTGATGTTGTCATTGGCGAAACCATCGTTGTTTCTGAACTGGCAAGTAAAATGTCAGTAAAAGCGACTGAAATCATCAAAGCAATGATGAAGATGGGCGCTATGGTTACCATTAACCAGGTTATCGACCAAGAAACGGCAGCACTTGTCGCTGAAGAACTGGGTCACAAAGTTATTCTCCGTAAAGAGAATGAACTAGAAGAAGCAATAATGTCTGACCGTGATGACACGGCTGTTGCTGAACCTCGTGCGCCTGTTGTCACTATCATGGGTCACGTCGACCACGGTAAAACGTCAACGCTTGATTATATTCGTAAAGCACACGTTGCATCAGGTGAAGCCGGCGGCATTACCCAGCACATCGGTGCCTACCATGTTGAAATCGGTAACGGCATGATCACCTTCCTTGATACACCAGGACACGCAGCGTTTACCGCTATGCGTGCTCGTGGTGCTCAAGCGACAGATATCGTTGTCCTTGTTGTTGCAGCTGATGATGGCGTGATGCCACAGACAATTGAAGCAATCCAGCACGCGAAAGCGGCAGGTGTACCTCTGATTGTTGCTGTGAACAAAATCGATAAAGAAGATGCAAACCCAGACAACGTTAAGAACGAGCTGGCTCAGTACGATGTTATCCCTGAAGAGTGGGGCGGTGAGAACATGTTCGTTCACATCTCTGCTAAGCAAGGTACCAACATTGACGGTTTACTAGAAGCTATCTTGCTACAAGCTGAAGTTCTTGAACTGAAAGCAGTTAAAGAAGGCATGGCAAGCGGTGTTGTTATTGAGTCTCGCCTTGATAAAGGTCGTGGTCCTGTTGCAACCGTTCTGGTTCAGTCTGGTACTTTGCGTAAGGGCGATATCGTTCTTTGTGGTCTGGAGCATGGCCGTGTTCGTGCAATGCGCGACGAAAATGGTCAAGATATTGAGTCTGCAGGTCCGTCGATCCCCGTTGAGATTCTAGGTCTTTCTGGCGTACCGGCATCTGGTGACGAAGCGACAGTTGTACGTGATGAGCGTAAAGCACGTGAAGTTGCACTTTACCGTCAAGGTAAATTCCGCGATGTTAAACTAGCACGCCAGCAGAAAGCGAAACTTGAAAACATGTTCTCTAACATGACCGCAGGTGACGTTGCTGAGTTAAACGTAGTACTGAAAGCGGATGTACAGGGTTCTATCGAAGCGATTACCGATTCACTACTGAAGCTGTCTACAGATGAAGTTAAAGTGAACGTTGTTGGTTCTGGTGTTGGCGGTATTACAGAAACTGATGCCGTACTGGCAGCAGCATCTAACGCTATCATTCTTGGTTTCAACGTTCGTGCTGATGTACCTGCACGTCGTATGATTGATAATGAAAACCTTGACCTGCGTTACTACTCAATCATTTATCAATTGATTGATGAAGTAAAAGCAGCAATGGGTGGCATGTTGTCTCCTGAATTCCGTCAGGAAATCATCGGTCTTGCGTCTGTTCGTGACGTATTTAAGTCACCTAAGATCGGCGCAATCGCGGGTTGTATGGTAACTGAAGGTCTGATTAAGCGTAATAACCCTATCCGTGTTCTACGTGATAACGTTGTTATTTATGAAGGTGAGCTAGAATCACTACGTCGCTTTAAAGATGATGTCAACGAAGTTAAGAACGGCTACGAATGTGGTATCGGCGTTAAGAACTACAATGATGTTCGTGTCGGTGACCAGATCGAAGTTTATGAAATCGTTGAAATTCAACGTACCCTTGATTAATAGTTAAGGTTGTTACTTCTTTAAGTAAGTAAACAAACAACCCAATGGGGAGCTTCGGCTCCCCATTCTTGCAAGAGAGCCTTTTTCTTTAAAAGAGCCTCTTCTTTAAGAGAGATAGATAAAATGGCCAAAGAATTCAGTCGTACCCAGCGTGTCGCACAACAGTTACAAAAAGAACTAGCAGTTATCCTTCAACGTGAGATTAAAGATCCACGTATTGGCATGACAACTATCTCCAGTGTTGAAGTGTCCCGTGACATGGGTTATGCCAAAGTGTACGTTACCTTCTTTACTGTTGGCGAGCAGACACCAGAAGGCAGCCTTGAAGTATTACGGGAAATGGCTCCTTACATTCGTTCACTCTTGGGCAAGCAAATTCGCCTGCGCGTGACACCTGAACTAACCTTTATTTACGATCAGTCGTTGACGGAAGGTATGCGTATTTCCAACCTGGTTACCAATGCGGTTCGTGATGACAACGAGCGTCGCGTTGATGAAGGTGACGCACAAGAAGGTGAGGATAAGTAATGGCACGTCGTCGTAAGGGTCGTCCGGTCGATGGGGTCATCCTGCTCGACAAACCAACCGGACTCAGCTCGAATGATGCGCTGCAGAAAGTAAAGCGTATCTTTTTTGCGCAAAAGGCGGGCCATACCGGTGCGCTGGATCCACTGGCAACCGGTATGCTGCCTATCTGCTTTGGTGAAGCGACGAAGTTTTCTCAGTTTCTTCTCGATTCAGATAAGCGCTACCGTGTGATCGCGAAACTGGGTGAGCGTACCGATACCTCAGATTCCGACGGTGAAGTGGTCGAAACCCGTGAAGTGAAAGTCGACCGTGGTCAGCTGGAGCGTTGCATTGCCAAGTTCCGCGGAACAACGGATCAAATTCCGTCTATGTATTCGGCATTGAAATACCAGGGTCGTAAACTCTATGAGTATGCCCGCGAAGGAATCGAAGTTCCACGTGAGTCACGCAAAATCACGGTATTCTCTGTTGAGCTGATCCGGTTTGAAAACAATGAAGTCGAGATGGAACTGCATGTATCGAAAGGTACTTACATCCGCACGATTGTTGATGATCTGGGGGAAATGCTAGGTTGTGGCGCACACGTGACCTACCTTCGCCGTACCGGTGTTTCTAACTATCCAATGGAACGTGTGGTGACATTGGAGCAGTTACAGGCACTGCTTGATCAAGCGAATGAGCAGGGAATGTCACCAGGTGAACTTCTGGACCCGTTATTGTTACCGACAGATAGTGCCGTCCAGGATTTACCTGAAGTGAATATCTTACCGGCGAGTGCGGTTTACGTCCTTAACGGTAATCCGGTCAATGCCGGTCGTGTGCCTGAAACGGGAACGTTAGTCCGTATTACCGTCGGTGAGCAGCGTGAGTTCATCGGGGTGGGCGTGATTGATCAAGATGACATGCTGGCACCAAAGCGCGTGATGGCGAACCAGCAAGACTAAGGAACGAGAAGCGAGATCCTAATGTCAAGGGGAGAGCAAAAGTGTAAAAACTCACTCGGCGAGTGAGTTTTTGAAATCTGCTCGCAGAGTCTGGAAATCGACCTCGCCTCTCGAACCCCGCGACGAGTATCTTCTGCGATTATTTTCTTGTAGTCGAGGAAAGCTACCAGTATAATTCGCGGCTTGGGTGTCGGCTGAATCAGAGATTGGCGGCACAAATTAAAACATCTAGTATTAGGAAGAGTTATGTCTCTGAATGCAGAAACTAAAGCAGCAATCGTTGCTGAATACGCACAATGTGAAAACGACACTGGTTCACCTGAAGTTCAGGTTGCGCTTTTAACAGCACAAATTAACCACCTTCAAGGTCACTTTGCTGCTCACAAACACGACCACCACAGCCGTCGCGGTCTGCTACGTATGGTTTCTCGCCGTCGTAAGCTTCTAGACTACCTAAAAGGTAAGAATCTTGATCGTTACCAAGATCTTATCAAGCGTCAAGGCCTACGTCGCTAAGATTGCTTTCGAGAAAGGAGCCTTATGGCTCCTTTCTTTTTAATCAGTAATTCCCCTTACTCATTATTTATTCCAATATCTGCATCGAAAGTGCCCATTTATAGCAATAAACTCCGCGCTTTCTCTTGAATTTGAAAAAATAGTAGCAAGCTGAATTACTAATCAAGATATAAATATACTTACTTACTTACTTTACCTGATTGATCAGTCGTTCTCCCGACCTAAAGGTCGCGGCTAATGACAGTTATTTACGATTAAGCCGATCCGGCTATTCAGTCGATAATTATCATTAGTCGCGATGTGTGAAATCATCGTAAAGTGGGTTTCATCACATGACGCTTTTCCTTGTGTCAGATATACTTAACGACGCAAATAGAAAGCGGATAATATTTAAGGAAATTCACGTGAATCCTATCGTAAAGACTTTCCAGTACGGTAACCACACAGTTACCCTTGAAACTGGTGTTATGGCGCGTCAAGCGACAGCCGCTGTTATGGCTAGCATGGACGATACGTCTGTGTTCGTATCTGTAGTTGGCAAGAAAAAAGCGGTTGAAGGCCAAGACTTCTTCCCGCTAACAGTTAACTACCAAGAGCGTACTTACGCTGCTGGTAAAATCCCTGGTGGTTTCTTCAAGCGTGAAGGTCGTCCTTCTGAAGGCGAAACACTGACTGCCCGTTTGATTGACCGTCCAATTCGTCCGCTATTTCCTGATGCATTCAAAAACGAAGTTCAGGTTATCGCGACTGTAGTTTCTGTAAACCCAGATGTAAACCCAGACATGATCACGATGATCGCAACGTCTGCGGCACTGGCGATTTCTGGCCTGCCATTCAATGGTCCTATCGGTGCGGCACGTGTTGGTTACATCAATGATCAGCTTGTTCTTAACCCAAGCAACACTGAGCTGGAAGAAAGCCGTCTAGACCTTGTTGTTTCCGGTACTAAAGACGCTGTTCTGATGGTTGAATCAGAAGCAGATCGCCTGTCTGAAGAACAAATGCTACAGGCCGTAGTTTACGGTCACGACCAACAGCAAGTTGTCATTGATGCAATCAATGAGTTTGCGGCGGAAGTTGCTACTCCTGCTTGGGATTGGGCAGCACCGGTTGTTAACACTGAACTGAAAGCGCGTGTTGCGGATAAAGCTGAAACTCGTCTGGCTGACGCATACCAGATCACTGAAAAAATGGCGCGTTACGACGAAGTTGGTGCCATTAAGAACGACGTTGTTGAAGCACTTCTTGGTGAAAGCGAAGAACTGGATGAGCGCGAAATCCGCGGCATGCTAAGTTCTCTAGAGAAGAACGTTGTGCGTAGCCGTATCATCGCGGGCAACCCACGTATCGATGGTCGTGAAAAAGACATGGTTCGTGCGCTAGACGTACGTACTGGTGTTCTTCCCCGTACTCACGGTTCTTCTTTGTTCACACGTGGTGAAACTCAGGCACTAGTAACTGCTACGCTTGGTACACAACGTGACGCACAAATTATTGACAGCATCATGGGTGAGAAGAAAGATCACTTCCTTCTACACTACAACTTCCCTCCATACTGTGTAGGTGAAACGGGTTTTGTTGGTTCACCTAAGCGTCGTGAAATTGGCCACGGTAAACTGGCTAAGCGCGGTATTGCTGCAGTAATGCCTTCGGTTGAAGAATTCCCATACACAGTACGTGTTGTATCGGAAATCACAGAATCTAACGGTTCATCTTCAATGGCTTCTGTCTGTGGTACGTCTCTGGCACTGATGGATGCTGGTGTGCCAATCAAAGCGTCTGTTGCGGGTATCGCAATGGGTCTGGTTAAAGAAGGCGATGACTTTGTTGTTCTTTCTGACATTCTTGGTGACGAAGATCATCTGGGTGACATGGACTTTAAAGTGGCGGGTACTGACGACGGTATCACTGCATTGCAGATGGATATCAAAATCGAAGGTATCACGAAAGAGATCATGCAGATCGCTCTGAACCAGGCCAAAGGTGCGCGTAAGCACATCCTTAGCGTGATGGACGATGCAATCGGCACTCACCGTGACGAGATTTCTGAGTTTGCTCCTCGTATCTATACGATGAAGATCAACTCTGACAAGATCAAAGATGTTATCGGTAAAGGTGGTGCAGTTATTCGTCAGCTGACTGAAGAAACTGGCACAACTATCGAAATCGAAGATGACGGTACAATCAAGATTGCCGCAACTGAAGGCAAGGCGGCTAAAGAAGCAATTCGCCGTATCGAAGAAATCACAGCTGACGTTGAAGTTGGTCGCATCTATACTGGTAAAGTAATGCGTGTAGTTGACTTTGGTGCCTTTGTTTCTGTTATCGGTGCCAAAGAAGGTCTGGTACATATTTCTCAAATCTCTCAGGAGCGTGTAGAGAAAGTGGCAGACCACCTAGAGCTAGGCCAGGAAGTTAAGGTTAAAGTTCTGGAGATCGACCGTCAGGGCCGTATTCGCCTAAGCATGAAAGAAGCACAAGCTGAGCAGAATCCTGCGCCAGCTCAAGACGAGCAGCCACAAGGCTAAGTCTTTCTTCTTAAAGCATGTTATAAAGGGGCTAATAAGCCCCTTTTTTTATAGCTGTGGAAAGAGATGAATGGTTTTTGTATGTCAGGGAGAACGGCATTGATAGCAAACAGATTAAAGCTCGCATGTCTTGCGGCGCTGATGATGTTAACGGGCTGCACCGCATCATCTCAATCGAATTGGACTCACCCACCGATGGCGGTGCCACTTCAGCCGACGATACAGCAACAAATTCAGTTAGCGCGCATTGATCAGCTGTTAAAGCGTAATGATCTGGATAAAGCGACAGTTGCGCAAATGTATTATGAACGTGGTTTGCTGAATGACAGTCTGGGCCTGCGTGATTTAGCCCGCCTGGATTTTAATCAGTCGTTATCACTGAAAGCGAACCAGCCAGATGTGTTCAATATTCTGGGTGTGTATTTTACTCAAAGTGCCCACTTCGATGCAGCGTACGAAGCCTTTGATTCGACCCTTGAGCTCAATGTTCAGCACCCGTTTGCTCAGCGTAACCGTGGTATTGCCCTGTATTATGGCGGTCGACTGGATCTGGCGCATGAAGATCTTCTTGCCCATTACCATCAGGATCTGAATGATCCTTACCGGGTGATCTGGCTATATATTCTGGACTGGGAACGGACACCAGAAGCGGCGTTGGACAAGCTAAAACGGCGCTTTGATGCGAGTGATAAAGAAAATTGGGGGTGGCAGATTGTACGTTTGTACCTGGGTGAAATTACCGAGTCCCAATTCTTAACTCAAATTGCCGTAGAAAGCGAAGATAATGATCAGCTGGCAGAGCGCTTAACGGAAGGTTATTTCTACCTTGCCAAGGCTTATCAGCTGCAAGGTGATTACCCTGCCGCTATCATGCTGTATAAATTAACGCTGGCAGGCAATGTGTACGAATTTGTCGAGCACCGTTTTGCCTTGCTTGAGCTTAGCCGGGTGAAGTCACTGTATGAAGTGCAAAACAGATCGCCAGAAGCAGAATAATTACGGACCGAAACAGACTGAAAAGCCGCGATGTTCGCGGCTTTTTTCTCTTTATACTATGTTGGATTAACTTGTTCAGTTCAGCTGTTCGATGTTCATGCCTGCCAGGTTATGCCAGTAACCATTACAATGGTGGCCATCCTCCAGCGGATGACGAATAGTACTTTCTTCATTGCTGCGGAAGGTATCGATTAACCCTAAGGTATCAATACTGAGCGGGCTCAAACGCACGACATCAACTAACCCTTGCATCCCTTTCAGATCATTGATCAGGTTATAGCAGTATCCTGACTGGGTCTGAATACCATTGAGGGTGAATACTTTTTGTGTTTCCTGGCTGTTGACAGTAATACCGTTGGGGTATTTAACACAGCACGTTTCACATTCATCTTTTGCTTTGTCTTCAGCACGGGCTGTAAAGCAGCGGGCGGAATAGGCTAATGGCAGGTAGCCATGGCTGAACACTTCGGTTTCAAACTGGCCGTAGATCCCCAATTTTTCGCAATCAGTCATGACGTTCTGCAGCCATTCGCGAGACAGCTCTACCGGCATGCACCAGCGCACCATCCCTTTTTTCAAGAACAGGTTCAGGGTCTGGGCGTTGTAACAGTTAACTGCCGGGCCAACGACAAAAGGAACTCCTTTTTCATGGGCGAGCTGAATACCCGAAACATCGTTGGCTTCAACAATGAAGTCACCATTATCAATGTACTTTTTCATCACATTGACTTCGCTCGGGGCCTCCAGCAATGCCATGGTCGACAACACGGCTTGTTTACCGGTTGCTGAAATATCTTTAGCAATTTCAAACCAGTCAGCCGGTTTCATTTCACGGCGCTTGGAGCACACAGTTTCACCTAAATAGATGATATCGCTATTGGCATCTTTGGCTTGCTGATAAAACGCCTCGACATCTGTTTTTGGCCAGAAGTAGAGCAGAGGACCCAGTGAATATTGCATTATTTGCTCCTTTTATTGCCATTTACGGTGATAAGCACCAAGAGTCGTTTGTTTGCCTTCAGAGACATTACCCAGACAGGCGTTCCAGGCGGGAGCGACTTGATAGCCTTCAGGGTCTGCCAGGTAATGGTCAATGGCGGCACGCCACGTTTTTGTCACCTGCTCGACATAAGCCGGACTACGTTGGCGACCTTCTATTTTGACTGATGCTATATTGGCTGCAAACAGTTCAGGCAATATTTCCAAGGTGTTCAAACTGGTTGGCTCTTCCAACGCATGATAGCGTTTATTCTCACCTTCTATGCTGACATCAAAACGGCCTTTGCAGAGGGTTGGATAACCGGCATTTTCGCCTTCTTTATAGCGATCAATTAGCACATTATTAAGGCGAGATTCCAGCCCCTGAGACGTCTCTTGCCAGCGGACATATTTAGCCGGTGAGCAGGCACCCACCGTGTTTGGTGATTCACCCGTCATGTACGATGACAGGTAGCAGCGTCCTTCCGACATAATGCACAGGCTGCCAAAGGCAAACACTTCGAGCTGCATATCGGTATTACGGGCTAACTGCTTAACCTGGTGAATGGATAATACGCGCGGCAGAACCACTCGTTTCACATTAAAATTTTGCTGGTAAAAATCAATGGCGGCCGTATTAGTTGCGGAAGCCTGTACGGATAAATGCAGTTCCAGATCCGGATATTTTGTCGCGGCGTACTCCAGCACGGCGATATCGGCCACAATTAACGCATCAACTCCCATGTCTGCGGCATTGTCGACAGCCTGGCTCCAGCGGTTGAAACCGTCAGGGTGAGCAAAAGTGTTCAGAGCAACATGCAATTTGCGATTGTGATCTTTAACATACTGTACGGCTTTTTCGAGTTTACGACCCGTGAAGTTAAGGCCTGCAAAATGGCGGGCATTGGTGTCATCTTTAAAGCCGATGTACACCGCATCTGCACCGTTATCAATCGCAGTCTTTAACGCTGGAAGGTTACCTGCGGGGCAAAGTAGCTCCATATATTTTTCTACCGGTGTGGAATGGAAAGTAGTGGAACAAATAGTAGGGGGCTTGTTGCCCCCTTGTTTTGACTTTGGGCAGGTTTGGTAGATTTAGGACGAATTTTTTATGAACTATATCTCACTAATCCTTTCGGCGGCTGTTCTTCACCAAAATCGCTTCCAGTTCGTTTTTCGGTAACGGGCGGTAGAAGTGGAAACCCTGGATATAGTCACAGTTCAGGTTCGATAATAGCGTTGCCTGCTGATGGGTTTCGACCCCTTCTGCAACAATACTCATGTTTAGAGCCTTACCCAGGCTGATGATGTTTTCTATCAGGGTGATCTGTTTTGGCACAGTATCGATATCATTGATAAAAGCCCGGTCGATTTTGAGTTCATCCAATGGGAATCGAGCCAGATAAGAAAGTGAGGAGTATCCGGTACCGAAATCATCAATAGAGAGGGCGAACCCGAGCTTCTTTATTCCATTGAGCATCTGGATGGTGTGCTCACCGTCACTCATTACCGCGCTTTCTGTTAGCTCGAAGGTAATATCATTGGGATTGACGCCAATACTTTTTTGCAGCTTCTCGACAAAGGTAATTAAGTTAGGATTACCAAACTGCTGCGGAGATAAGTTGATGGCGACCCGGCCCGGTAAGATCCCTTGCTGTTTC
This sequence comes from Photobacterium sp., assembly GCF_033720175.1. Taxonomy (GTDB): domain Bacteria; phylum Pseudomonadota; class Gammaproteobacteria; order Enterobacterales; family Vibrionaceae; genus Photobacterium. The sequence goes on along the minus strand of NZ_JAWWDA010000011.1, from coordinate 16,240 downwards.
CAGCGGCGTACCGTTGTAAAGACTTCTCGCATCACCACCCGGCCTACCTGTTCGATCAAACCGGAGCGTTCAGCGACCGGAATGAACTGGGCTGGGCTGATATAGCCTTCAACCGGGTGCTTCCAGCGCACAAGCGCTTCCGCGCCGTCGATAGCAAAATCCCGGGCATTGACTTTAGGTTGATACCAGACTTCTAGTTTGTTGTTTTGTAATGCTTTTTGTAGTTCAATTTCCAGCCATAAACGCATTCTGGCTTCTTTATTCATGGCTTCGCTGAACTTGACTAAGCGGTTTCGACCCCGGTTCTTTGCTTCATACATCGCCGTATCAGCATTTTGCAGCAGGAGTCGGGCATCGCTGCCGTTGCCGGGAGAGGTGACCATGCCGATAGAGCAGGCAAGGTGTTTACTGAAATGATGAAGGTCAAACGGCTGGTTGACCAACGCGATGATCTGATCAGAAATCAAATCGCCGGTACGGTCATGTTCAGGATCCGGAATTAACACACCGAACTCATCACCGCCCAAGTGGCCGAGAATAGCATTTTCCGGTAATAAACGGCGCAGGCGCTGGGAGATTTCCTGCAGCACCCGGTCACCAATATGGTGGCCTAGAGAATCATTGATATTCTTGAAGTTATCAATGTCCAAATACAGCATCACCAACGGCGTTTCATGGGCAATCAGCTGTTCTAACCGGCGGCTGAAACCATGGCGATTATAGAGACCGGTCAGTGGATCGGTATGAACCAGGTGTTCGATCTGACCTTGCTGAACGATGTGTTCAGAAGCATCTTTCAGCATGACAATAGTGGCGGGTGAGCCAAGCAAAGTGATGTCGGAGGTCGACACCAGTAGTGGGCGTTCGCTGCAGCAGCGCGGGCTGGTATGGCATTTTCGCGGTCCATTTTTTGGCTGCTGGTGTAACTGTTCACCTAAAATACGCTGGCTATGGCTGTCAATCAGCAGGCGGCCGAGATCTTCACCTAATAATTCTTTTGATGACTCAAACCCCAACAGGGTTGCAGCGGCTGCGTTAGCGGTAATAATCGTACTGCTTTCGATAATGCAGATACCATCAGCGATCAGCTCGTTAAGCTGGTACAGCTGATTTTCGAGTTCTTCTAGGGTATTGACCAGTATCTGTCGCTCAGAGGTGTCGGCAGAGTGCAGAACAATATGCTGAATATCGTCTGAGCGATTACGCAGAGGAGAAATGCTGAAATGCATGCTGGTGTCGTGACGGTTGTCATCTAACACCACTTCGCCTTCTACGGACTCGCCACTGAATGCGCGCTCATAATAGGGGCGTAACGAGTTATAGTAGGCCTGACCAAGGATTTCTTTGTCGTTGCGCCCGACCAGCTCGTCACGTCGAAGACCGCTGACTTCACAATAGCGATTATTTACCACCAGGTAGTTATGATCTTGGTCTAGCACTGCAAACAGAAACGGACTGTTGTCTGTGAGCAGAGGGAACCAGTAATTGAGTTGCTCTGTCGGCATTAAAGCACCGTATTCCGTATGCGGGTTAAGTGTAACCATTTATCTTATTGCTGTTTCGTCCAATCTTCACAGAGAAAAAGCACATTGATATCGATAGACTTTGCGCTTTCTCTTTGTTGTTGGGCAAACTAGCCGTCAGTTGAACAGCGATAGAATTGTGGCGATAGAATTCGATTGTGGTAATTCCTCCGCCGCGCTCTTTAATATAACCCGTGAGCAAGGCATAATTCCAAACTTTGCGTCGAGAGAAACGTTTTTTTTGACTCAAGGCATAAAACCGCTTGCCTCGGTTGCCATACAATCAGGTATTAAATGCGATAATGATAGGAAAAGACCAACAGTGATAGCCCAACTTCGAAAGCACATGGTTCAACACGGCCCGGCGTTACTGCGTATTCCGGCGAAACTGACGCCATTTACGATTCAGAAGAAAATGATGTTAGAAGGCTTAACGCTGGTTTTCAAAGAAGCCCTCGAAGATGGTGATTTTGAATTTCTCGATGAGCGCTGGCTAAAAGTCGAAGTCAGAGATCTGGGGCTGCACTGGTATATTAGTTATCAGGATGACAAACTGGTTGTATCTGATCAGGTTGAGCAGGAAGATGTAAGCTTCAGTGGTGAGTGTAATGACTTAGTGCTGATAGTTGCACGCAAAGAAGATCCGGATACGTTGTTTTTCCAACGTCGTCTTCGTATCGAAGGAGATACCGAACTGGGACTGGAAGTGAAAAACCTGATGGATAGTATTGATCTGGATTCATTGCCGGCACCCCTTAAATATTTATTACAGCAATCAGCCGATTTCATCCAGAAAGGGATGCAGGACGCAGATGTTGATAAAGAGGTCATTAATGCTCATTAGAACCGAAGCGCCAGCAGATATTCTTCCTATAGACCGATTGCTCAAAGAGGTGTTCGAGACTGAAGCCGAAGCAAATCTGGTGATGAAGCTACGGGAAAACAGCTGTCGGACATTATCGCTGGTGGCCTGCAGTGATGAAGGGGAAGTGATTGGTCACCTGTTCTTCAGCCCGGTAACGGTTGAAGGACAAGATGACCGCTGGCAAGGTTTGGCACCACTGGCAGTAAAATCGCAGTATCAGCGTCAGGGGATAGGTAAGGCCCTGATTGAAGAAGCGAAAAACATCCTGATTGAGTTTGATTATCCGGTTATAGTGGTACTCGGCCACAGTGATTACTACCCGCAAGTCGGGTTTGAAAAAGCGGCGGATCACGGATTGCGGTGTAGTTGGCCGGCACCGGAAGACGCGTTCATGGTGTTGGAGTTGATACCGGATACCTTAGCCGGTAAATCAGGCGTCGTTGAGTATTGCCCCGAGTTCTCTGAACTGTAATATCCGGATGGTAATACCAATTGATATAACACAATTTACGACGGGAATTGAATGAAGCAGCGTGATATTCAGGTCTTGCAGGAAATGGGGCTAACCTACTGGCAGGTGCGAAAACCTGAACTTTTTCCTGAGATGCAAATACCGGTCATTGATCTGCCCGAAAGTTGCAAATTGCTGTTCATTACGCCCGACGAACTGGATGAACACGATAGCTGGCTGTTTGGCCGCATTCTGAGCAGCATGAAGCTGACACCAGCGCAGGCTCTGGCTTTACCACTTGAAGCCTTGGAGCAAGTGGGAGAGCACCATTTAGTCTGGTGTTGGTTTGCAGGCTGTCAGGGTGTACACCCGGCAGGTTGCCAGGTACTGACATCTTGTTCGTTAAAAGCAATGCACTCTAACCCGGCGACTAAAAAAGCCTTATGGCAGCAGATTTGTTCATATGACACATAAAATTGTACCTCTCGAACCACAGCACCATGATGATGTCTGGCGCATTGAACAGGCGGCTCACGCCTTTCCATGGGCTGAATCGTTAATTCGTACCCCCCCCAACAAAATTGCCGCTAACTTTGTCTTACTGGCCGATACGAAGGTGATTGGCTATTGCTTTGGCCAGAATGTGGCAGGTGAAGCGACTTTATTGAATATTGCCATTGATCCGGCCTGTCAGGGCAAAGGTTATGGCAAGGTATTGCTAGAAGGTTTTATTGAGGCGTTACAAGCGCGTAATGCCGAAGAGATCTGGCTGGAGGTGCGTGCCAGTAATACCCGTGCCTACCAATTGTATGAAGCCATCGGCTTTAATGAAATTAATCGCCGTGTTGGTTATTATCCAGCGGACAACGGGCGTGAAGATGCGCTGATCATGACGTACATGATTTTCTAAAAGATGATCTTCTGATATCCAGTCTTCTAAAAAAGCGCCGAAAGGCGCTTTTTTGTTTATGGGCAAGAAATAAGAAACGAGGTACTCGAATCGAGAAACTAGCGATATTCCTGTTCTAGCTCAGTAATATCGACGGGTGGGGCGATGAAACCCTGATATGCACAAGTATTGAGTGTAGTGGCATAATCAACTTGCTCACTGGTCTGAATACCTGTCAGGATGACATTAATCTCCATGCCTCTCGCGATATTGATCAGGGCCCGGCATAACTCGCCTTTATGATGGTTATCCTTGGTTTCGGCAAAAGACTGATCAAGCTTCACATAGCTTGGGTGCAGCGACTGCAGATAGTCCATCGAACTTAGCTGGCGACCAAAGTGGTCGATCCCCCATTGAGCAGCGGTAGTCTTGAATATTTCACTCAGGTGCTCACAAGCCTGCTGATTGGCATAAATTGCCGACTCAGGCAGTTCAAACAGAAGTTTGCCTGTATACGGTGAACGAGCCAAATAACTGGCCAGCCAATCCCGGAAGTCAGGATCGGTAATACTGTGCGCCGTAAGGTTAATCGCTACCGGGGTCTGGCTTTGTTTTAGAATGTCGTTTTTATGCAGAGACTCAATTAAACACCGATCTAAGGCTGCCCCTAGTGCCAGCATTTCAATATGGGGCATAAAGTGTCTGGCAGCGATATGTTGTTGGTCATGTTTTAACTGGCAGAAAATTTCCTGGTGAAGAATGGTGCCGTCATGGTGGTAATGCACAGGCTGCCAGCGAAAGCTGAATTGCTGGTGGGTAAGCGCGTTATTTAATATGTCACGCCACTGCGCTTTGGAGAAAAGCCGTTGTTGATGATTTTCGAACCAGTGATAAACCGTGTTGCCCTGAATGGCTTGCTGTAGTGCATTATCGGCCTGGGCCAATAGCTCGGAGGCTGAATTTTGATTGCTGCGCTCACTGATACCAATGGCAAAACCGTGGTTTGGCTGATAACCCGCTTTACTGGTTTCCTGGTTGATCGTTTGGATCAGGACATGCAGCTGTTTTTGCAGTTGCTGGTGTTCTTGTTGGGTGAACAAGAAAGCAAACTCAGAGTCGGTTATCCGGGCGACGACCGTATTTGATGTCTGGTTTAGCTTCTGCTTAAGAGTCTGCGACAATAAGTGAATGGTGTCATCCCTTATCTGAAAACCAAGCTGATTATGCAGTTCTTGTAACCAATCGAATTTAGCCAGAAAAATGGCCCCCGTTCCCGGTTCGTCCATCCAGCTATTGATCCGATCAATGAAGTACTGGCGGTTTGGCAGGGCTGAAACCTTATCAATAAGGTTATTTTCCCGCAAGGTGATGACCTCTTCATTGAGGATAAGAAAGTTCTGTTGGAGTTGTTTCGACATGTCGTTGATCCCGGTAACAACAGGGCGAAGCTCTTGTATATTAGGTACCGGTAACGGTGCATCAAACTGATGCTCAGCAATTTGACGAGTATGGGATGCAATGGCAGTGAGAGGACGTAACAAACGGCTTAGGGTGAACTGGGCGAGTAGAGCAATCAAGAAAAATAGGCCGCAAAATATGATCAGGCTATTTCTGACTATTTCCCAGAGCTGAGTGTTTGCCACATCAGTTCGAGTCATCATTTTCAGTTCAGCCAGATCCATCCAACCGGAGCGGATCATGATGGTTTCTTCTGGTACGGTGAAGAGATCCAAATCCGTAAACCAAGCCGGGGCGCCAACGTTTGCATCGGTGTCTTTCCAGCTTTGTTGGTGGCCGTCAACCACCCAGGTTAAAGTGATTTCCTGGTAGTTGCCTCTTGTAAATAAAGTCTGGAGTAGTGTTTCAACGCGATCTGAATCACCGGCTTCTAAGGCTGGTTCCAGAGTAACTGCTAAGGTTTGGCTGGTATTGTTAAGCTCAGAGTCTATCTGGTGCGCTAGAAGCTCTCGGATCTCTGTAAATTGTATATAGCCGAGACCGATAACCACTAACAGAAAAAGTCCCAGAAGCAGAGAGTAAAACTGTTTAAAAATAGACATATAAAACAAGATTCCAAGTTCAGAATGTATGCCGCATGGTTCGGATACATTCGATACCAGCATGATTCGGTAATACTTATTACAAGGTATTGGCGTTAATGATAAAAAAGCATCAATGACTCATATGAATATTGTCATTGGCGGGCCGCTTTATCAGCAAGCCCGGATAAGTCGACATTTTATTCTTCTGGCTGTTGATCGACCGTATAGATATCCCATCTCATTTCCGTAGCCTTGTTGCTTCCCGTGACTTCGGCAATGACTCTGCGGTTTCGCTGGTGGGCCACTTCACTTAAGGTGGGATCGACCGGACGTGTAAAGCCGTAGCCGACCGCTTTTACCCGCTGGCGATCAATACCGAACTCTGCAACAAGCGCTTCGGCAATGGCATCAGCCCGTTGCTGAGAAAGAATCATGTTTTTCTCATGAGATCCAATCTTACTGCAGTGCCCTTCAATGGTAACCTGAGTATCCGGGTAGCTACGCATGAACGTTGCCAGTATATCGATTTGTCCGTAGTAACGAGGTGAAACATAAGACGAGTTATTGGCAAACAGAATATTTAGTTCACGTCGCTCTGCAATAGCTTTGACTTTACTGCAGCCATCATTGTTTACCTGGGCACCATTTAAGGTTTCTGCACACATTTCTCTGGCTTTGATCACCCCGTCACGATCGATATCTTGCAAGTCATGAACCTGTTCGGTCGGGGTATCCATCGCGATAATGTCATTATTGGCACATCCGGCAAGCAGCAGTGCGGCGATAACGGCAAGACACATGTTTATTGGCTTAGACCCATTCATTGGCGTACCCCTCCTTCATATTGATTTTCGCCAAGCCAGCTTTCAGGCGTGGTGACCCGAAGTGCACCGAGTAGCTGACCCGTCGCATTGAGGATCCGGTACTGGGCCGTGATTTCATCGAATTCGGCGCTAAGGTAGTCTTTACGGGCTTCAAATAGCTCATTTTCTGAATCAAGTAAGTCAAGTAATGTTCGTTGGCCAATCTTAAATTGTTGCGTATAAGATTGTTGCGTTTCTTTTGCTGCAACGACATGTTCGCGGAGATATAGCTTTTGTTCATTAACAAAGGTGCGGGCATTCCAGGCCAGGGTAGTGCCTTCAACAATATCGCGATAGGCACGCTGACGCAGTTCAGTGGCTTCTCCGAGTTTATAGGAGGCTTCTCTGTCTCTGGCCTGATCTTTTCCGCCAGAAAACAGGTTATATCTCAGCCTTACCATGGCCTGTAGTTCATTGCTTTCACCACCGACATCTGAGGTTATGCCGCTGCCATCGACGCCATCTACGTTTTCATCCCAGTTTCCGGAGAGTTCAAGACTGACCTGCGGGTAATAGTTCGATTTCGCCGACTTGCGCTCATATTTTGCGGCTTGAATATCACGATTAGCGGCTTTAAGGGTTGGATGACTTTCTTGCGCCCATTTGAGCGCTTCATCCAGGCTGGCAGGGATCATCACTGCGTCCGGAATGGGCAAAATCACATCATCGGGCGTACGGTTGACGACTTTCTGATACTGACTTCTGCTATCAAACAGGTTGTTTTTCGCTGAGACGAGGTTCGATTTCGCCCGAGCTAAGCGGCCTTTTATTTGTGAAAGATCCGCGATTGACCCCAATCCTGATTCGGTTTTTTCTTTGATCTGTTCGTAAATTTCCTGGTGATTAGCCAAGTTTTTTTCCGACAGCTTAACGACTTCCTGAGCCTGCATGTAGTTGAGATAGACTTTGGTGACTTCTAGCGCGGTGTCTTCAGCTGTGCTGAATAACCGCCACTGCTCAGAGCTGGCTTCATTACTAAAACGGCCGACTTCACTACTGGTAAAGAAGCCATCAAACAGAATTTGTTTCAGGCTGATCCCCAGTTCACGACGGTCAAGATCAATCTTGTCATCATCATCAGAAGTTTGTGCCTGACGACGGGTTGAAGGGCTGTCGGTCTGCTCCCAGCCATAACCTGCCGTGAGATCTACCGTTGGTAAGTAACCGGTAAAGGCCTGGTTAACTTGCTCTTCACTGCCTTTGAAACGGTTGAAAGCCTGCCGAATTTCCGGGTGGGTATCTAACGTATACGCGACGGCCTGCTCGAGAGTCTGAGCGAGGGCTGAGGCCGGTAATAGTACAGATGCCACGACCAGAGCTGTCATGCTTTTCCTTAGCGCCTGGCGAACATGGTGTCTCATTGATTTTTCTCCATTATCATTATTATTTAGCGCTCTCTCAGCGCGGTGTCCCTAGCTCTTAATAGCGGATTGAGAATATATTCAAGAACCGTGCGTTTACCTGTGATGATGTCGACCGAAGTCAACATGCCCGGAATAATTGGCATGGTCGTGCCATCTTTTTTGACTAAATTTGAAACCTCAGTGCGAATACGGACCAGATAAAAGCTGTTGCCTTCTTTATCTTGAGTGGTATCGGCACTAATGTGTTCGACGGTACCGTCAAGGCCGCCATAGCGGGTGAAGTCATAAGCGGTGACTTTAACCACGGCGGGTAAGCCGGGGTGAAGAAAAGCGATATCTTTCGGCGCAATCTTTGCCTCGATAAGCAGTTGATCTTCAGTTGGCACTATCTCGATAATGTCTACGCCAGGTTGAACAACGCCGCCTAACGTATTGAGGTGTATTGTTTTTATCGTGCCGTTAACCGGTGAGCTTATCACCGCCTTATCGACTTTATCCTGAGCGCCGACCTGGGCTTCTGTCAGGCGAGCCAGACGGCTATCAAGCTCATTCATCTCGGCCCGTACTTCCTTGTTATAGGTTAATACCGCTTCTCGGCGTTTCAGAATACTTTCATCAGATGCTGCTTTGACTTTTGGCTTCATCAGGTAAAGTGATGACAACTCGCCTTTTATGTCGTTGACCTCACGCTCAAGCTTGAGCATGTCGACTGCTGAAACGATGCCTTTTTTAGCAAGCGGGCGAGTCATCTCCAATTCGCGGGTGATAAGTTGCAGGCTGCTTTTCAAGGTTTTTATCTTGGAGGTCAGATCCTGGCTTTCTTGTTGTTTTTGCAGAATTTGTCTGGACAGAATCTCTAACTGGTTGATCAGGCCATCAAGACGGCCGCTATATTCGGCTTTCTGACGCGCCAGTATTTTTGGGTCGCCTCTGGTGAGATCGGCCGGAAAGATCAGCGGCTGGGGGATCACCCTTACCTGCTGGCGCCACTCTGTTGCCCGTGATGAGATCTCGATGCTGGCGAGTTCATGCTGAAGCCGTATGATATTGGCTCGCAAGCTGTCTTCTTCTTCTTCCTGCTGGGCAAGATCGGAGCGAAAGCGGGTATCATCGATACGTGCCAGTGGTTGCCCCTGGTTGACCATCATGCCTTCTTTGACATACATGGCTTGCAATATTCCGCCATCTAGGCTTTGGATAACCTGGATCTGTGAGGAGGGGATCACTTTGCCGCTACCGCGGGTGACCAGATCAAGCTGGGCAAAGAATGACCAGACCAGAAATGAAACGACCATCACCGCAATCACTCGGATTAACAAGCGGTGGCCCAATGGTGAATCGATCATCATGGCGCCGTAGACGTCATCCGTCATATCCAGCTCTGCTGGAACTGATGACTTATTCATTGCTACCTCCGGTATTCACTCCGGCACTGAGCTTTTTCAGTACATCATCCCTTTTTCCATTCAGTAAGATCTGTCCCCGTTCAATCACTACGATACGATCAACCAATTGCAGCAGAGACATTTTATGGGTAATTAAGATGAGAGTGCGATCGCGACCAGCCCTGTCCATGGCATGGATGAACTGTTTCTCGGCATAGGCATCCATGCTGGCGGTCGGTTCATCCATCAGCAGGATCGGGGGGTCGTTTAAAATAGCGCGAGCGAGTGCTACTGACTGGCGTTGGCCACGAGAGAGTGCTTCCCCTCTTTCGCCAACCTGTTTATCAAGCCCTTCAGAATCTTGCGCGGTAAACAGCGCCACGCCGGATAATTGAACCGCACGGATCAGCTGGTGCTCGGTGACCTGACGGGTGCCAAACATGATGTTGTCGCGAATGGTGCCGTGAAACAGGGTGATATCTTGCGGCAGGTAACCAATATTTCGGCGTAAATCGGCAGGGTGGATCTGCTTGCTGTCGATACCATCGAAACGCAGGCTGCCCTGGCCGGGCTGATATAAGCCTGCCATGAGCTTGGCGATTGAGGTTTTACCGGATCCGTTTTTGCCGATAATCGCGACTTTTTCACCGGCCTTAAACGTCAGTGACATCGGATACAAAGCGGGTTTTTCTGTGTTGGGGTAGGCAAAGTTAATATTGTCTGCCTGAATGTGGCCGGTCAGTCGTTTGCGGCTGATCAGGTGGCCCTTGTCGGCAAACTCATCCTCTTCATTCATGATGGTGTCGAGCTGACGCAACGCACTCATGGTCTGGTTGCCACGGGTTAGCAGGCCGGCCAGCTGGGCCATGGGGGAAACGACCCTGCTTGATAGCATAACGGCGGCGATGATCCCACCCATTGAAATGGCATTGTCGGCAACCCGGTAAACCCCGAGGATCACTACCGCAATGGCGGTGAGCTGGGTAATAAAGGTTGCCAGGTAAGAGACTGAATTTGAAATCTTCTTTACCTTTAATTGCCAGTTAGCCGTGTGGGAAATCATCTGTTGCCAGGTACGCTGTACAATACCTTCTGCGACGTTAGATTTGATGGCTTCCATGGCTGCCAGGCTTTCGATCAGGTGGCCATGTTTGAGGCTGGCATATTTATTACTTTCTTCAACGGCGGCTTTTAATCGCGGTTGAATGAAGAGGGTATAACCGATAATAATCATTCCGGCAACAAGGGGAACGATAGCCAGATCGCCAGCAACGAGATAGATAATCGTAAGAAAGAGCAGGGCGAACGGCAGGTCGACAAGGGTAGTAATCGTGGCTGACGTGAGCATCTCGCGCACACTGTCAAATTCACTCAGCTGTTTTGCCATTGCACCAACGCTAGGGGATTTTTTCTCCAGCGGTAAGCCCATGGCTTTGGCAAATAGCCGGCTCGAGACAATGATATCGATTTTTTTCCCGGCGATATCGATGAGATGGCTACGCATATGGCGCATGATGAAATCAAACGTAAACGCGATTGCGGCACCGCTTGCCAGTACCCACAATGACTCGAATGCCAGGTTCGGCACAATTTTGTCATAGACATTCATCATGAACAGCGGTGAAACCAGCGCAAACAGGTTCACGAATACTGATGCCAGCAAAGCATCGCGGTAGATCGGGCTGGCATCTTTAACCATCTGCCACAACCAATGGCCTTGCTGGTTGTGCTGGTGGATATCAACGCTCTGATCACCGCGGTATTGCTGTTTGATCAAAAAGGTGTAGCCGACATAGAGCGCTTCCAGCTCTTCAAGTGCCAGCTCGCTTTCACCACCATTCTCGGGCAATTGGATCACGGCTTTATTATTGGCGAGATCCAACTCTCGCAACAGGCACGCTTTCTTGTCTTTGAGCAAAAGCACACAAGGCAGAAGGATAGGGGAGATCTGCTCCAGCGGCTTACGAATAAGCTTGGCCGTTAAACCTGCCCTTGCTGCCGCCTGTGGCAACAGATCGGTGGATAACCACGCGCCAGAAAGCGGCAAGCCTGCCGTTAAAGCATCACCAGAGCAGGGGTTGCCATAATGTTCAGTTAATAGCACCAGGCAATCGAGTAATGGGTCCTCGGTGGTCTGCACCGAAGGCGAAATACTCCACTGCGGTTTTATTTTTTCAGCGGTTGCTGTTGCTGTCACTACTACTTCTCGCTTTCATTTAAAGACGCAACAAAAGGGTGCGGCCGAAAGGCCAGCACCCGAGGTCTGTTCATTCGTTACTATTGGGTATCATCCGGAAGATCAATATGCATCGACTGGAACACCGATATATCATGTGAAGCTTCAGTAGGATGCAGCACCAGATTTTGACCATCGTGGGTAAGCAGCCCATTAGTGATGATACCAATCTTGCTTTCAAGTGTTGACGAATCAATGCCATCAAGAACGATTTTCTGATCTATTTCACCGTTATTATCGACATCAATATTGATTGTGGTTTGGGTGATTTCATCGCTTGTTGTGATGGTTATAAAATTGTCAATCGTATCATTTGTTGCATCTTTCAGCAGATCGCTAAGATTGAGCTTATCTTCATTGACATTGAAACCAAAGATAGTGTCCGTACCCGTATCACCGGCAGCCCATGCAAAGGTATCATGGCCTTGGCCACCATATAAGAGGTCGTCACCTGAGCCACCGACAAGAACGTCATTGCCGCCTTGGCCATAAAGAATATCGTTGCCAGCCCCACCGATTAATGTGTCGTCGCCACCACGCGTGTCGCCAGCAACGTTAAATATTTCATGGTGCGCTTTTATGTATTCATAAATTTCAACACTATTAGGTTCAACACCATTTTCCAGCGTTAGGAATGTTTCAAGTGCTGACATACCAGAACCATCAATTAAGCCTTCTGGACGTTCTGGGTTCCCGTCGACGCTCCACGGAAGTTCATCGGTATTGATGGAGTCACCGAATAGAATATCATTCCCTTCATTACCGGTAACGATGTCATTACCCATATCTGCGAGTTCAGATATTGATTTACTGCCTTGTAAAGCAGCATGAAGGTCTTCAGGACTATCGACAATTTCTACTTGGCCTGCCGGTGCTAGTGTCAGATTATTTTGTTGGATGTAATCAACAGAACTCCAACTAGTATGTTTTTTCACTGAATCAAATGAGAACTCTATATAATAATTTCCCTGCTGAACCATCTCTGTCGTAATTGTGCCTTTTCCGTAGCCACTATCAACAACTTTCCCAGTGTTATTATTATGCAGCGACCAAGACATTGATTCAGGGCCATTAATAGAAAATTCAAAGTTTACGCTTTCTCCTGCATCGACTGATATTGACGAAGATTGGTATTTCACCGGTATACCACTACCATAATCTTTGAGTATTAGATCACGACCTGTCGTATAAACTTCACCGTACCAAGTTGAGCTTGTCTGCGAACCAAAAATTCCGTGGTTGTATTCCGTTACCGTTTCGGATGTTATTAATCCTTCTACAATTTCCAAATTAGTAATATCTGTATTATCGAAAAATTTCAATAAGTTATCAGAGATATCGCCACCGATGCCAACAGCCATCACTTTACTATTACTACTGAGTTGACTAAATGTTGTTAAAGAATCCTCTAGTGTACTCGGATGGGGTTCGCCATCCGTCAGGAAGAAGGTAAGGTTTTCAGCATTATTATTTAACTTATCAGAATTAAACCAAGAGATTGCTTCTTCAAGTGCGGGTTTATAATCTGTCCCGCCATCTGCGTAAAGTGAGTCAATTTGAGCGATTAAATCTGGAAGATTTGTCGAATTCAAATTAATGACTTGAGGAGCCGGATCTAAATAGTTGTCAGAATGAAAATCAATCAATTTGATATTGATAGTACCGTCATGGTCCGCTAAGTCTTCTACCAGACTCGTTAACGATTCCTTGACCATATCAATACGGCGCATATACGAACCATCGTCGTTTTGAATGTACTTTCCATCAATGTCTTTGATGAAATAGTCCATACTGCCAGATGTATCAATAACGAGAGCGATATTGTAATCAAGTCCTGGTTGGACAGAAACAACAACGCCGCCGGTATCACCAAGTAATACGTCATCACCACGGCCGCCTTCCACGGTATTATCACCGTTAGGGTTCGCCGGTGTAGCAATAAAACCGACATCTGTTTCGTTGTACTTAGCATCACCAACTGACTGTCCATTTTCGTCAATTTCTTCAGAGCCAGCGGTAACGGTCAGCTTTATTCCATTGGAGCTAACAGGGGCTTCAACAGTGACAGTCAGTTTGCCATCGGTATCTAGTTGTTCTTTAGGTATTGACCACGTGCCGTCGGCCAGTACTGTACCGACGCTTAAGCTACCACCGTCAGGCAGGCCCGAAATAATAATATCGGTAAATACTTCACTACCATCGATATCAATCAGGTCAACGTCAATATTGAGTTCGAATAGGTCCGATACTTTAACTAAATCGCCATCAATGACTTGGTAGTGTCCATTATCAAAATAGACATTTTCGATACTATAAAATTCATGACGTCCATTCGATGAACTATGTGTCAACATGAAGTCAGGGGAACCATCGGTTGTAAATGTATAATCTGATATTGAACCTTGGAGATAAGCGGTATCGGTATCCGAGCCACCATAATAACTTGTTGATGCAATAGAGGCGTCTTGTGAAATTAAAATATCATTCCCCGAGTCACCATGTAAGGTAACAGATGAAGAGCCGATACCGCCAATGAGGATATCGTTACCATCTTCGCCTTTTAGATAATCAATATTGCTTGCACCGCCGATTACGATATCATCGCCACTGCCAGCGAGCACTTGTAAGACATCACCGTCTCCATGCTCAACAATATCATTGCCGCTATAACTCTCTACCCAGTTATTATTCGGAGATTTTATGTAATCTTCATTACCCGTACCATTATTTGACCCGGTAGGCGTACGGCCAGCAATTTCACTTTTGACTAGATCCAAAATACTTTGTACCGGATTGGTCGAAAGTGTTGATAGCTCAGCTGATACATGAACACCATCCGCGACCGGAGCCACTTCTAGAGTTGCTTGGACATTGCTACTATTCACACCATCAGTCACCACGTAGTTAAATACGACTTCGTCGATAGACTGATGCTCCTTAGGAGTAAAGTACGCAGAAATAACATGCCCGTTACTGTCTTTAACCACTTCAACTGTGCCAAAGGTGGCATCAACAGTTAAGTCAGAGATTTTCAGTTCATTTCCTTCAGGATCATACGAACCAGAAAGTAACTGTTCCAGATTAAGCGCAACAACGTCATCTTCACTACTTGTCCCAAGGTCGACTTTCCCTGCTGGTACTACTGGTTCTAGATCGAGTTGAGATGAATCAATACTGACCGTAGCCTCTTCACTTTCTAGCCCGTCAGGATCGACTGCTTTATATTTAAATTCATCTGATGCCGGAGTGCCTTCAACATAGCGTAGTTCCCAGTTACCTTCAGACTTAGTAGAAAAATCTAATGATACTATCTGTTTACCGTTACCGGGTATTTCAAGTTCTTGGAATACGCCAGTATCTCCAGATGAATCTGCTGGTTTTTGATATTCAATTTTTTCTGACGAACCATCGGCGTAATGAACGATAATAAGAGCCGCATTATTGTCGCCAGCTTCGAATAAACCACCTAATCCATCAAGGCCGACTTTAACATTTGCAACCGGGTTCTGGCTGAAATCAATTGTGATTAGTTCGCCAGGTTCTATACCCGAACCATCGCTATCACCGATACCATGACCAATGTGGGCAGTATTATTGCCGCCGCGATACTGAGCTAATTCTTCGCTATTAGAGGAAATAGTAATTACATCTCCATTCACTAATGTCATCTGACGAACCAGACCATCGGTTCCGACTGGCTCTCCCCAATTATAGAAATCGGTTGTTGATGGTCCGGTATCATCAGAAGGCGCGTCTTTAACACCCAGTAAGAATGGTGAACCTGAGATTTCCTCAGAAGCTTGGTAAGTAATCGAGTCTGCTTCAAATTCGGTGTTATTCAAGTCATCATCAGTTACTTCACGAACCTGAACCTTATTGTCAGAATCGGTATAGGTATAAAACAAAGTTCCATTATCTGGTAAGTCGGTGATAATAATTTTCAGCTGAGCGTCATCGCCATCATCCACATCAGAGATATGATCTTTAGCTGAATCATCCGAATTAAAGACAACCCCAACAGGCGTTCCATCCGTAGGTGAAATCGTGAAGTCTTCAGCTTCTGGCGCGTCGTTGGCCGGGGTCACTTCCATTATCGCGGTGGCGCTGTCGGTGCCGCCCTGGCCGTCGCTGATGTCGTAGCTGATGGTGGCGGTGCCGTGGAAGTTCTCGTCCGGCGTGAACACCAGCTTGCCGCCGTCGATGGCCACGGTGCCTTGCTCGGCAGGGACGGTCGCTTTCGTGATGTTCAGGGTGTCGCCATCGACGTCGGTATCGTTGTCCAGCACATCGATGGTCAGCGGCGTGTCTTCTTCGGTGCTCAGTTTGGTATCGTCATTCGCCACAGGCGCGTCGTTGACCGGAGTCACCGTGACTGTCGCGATGGCCGCGTCGGTGGCGCCCTGGCCGTCGTTGATTTCGTAGCTGATGGTTACTTCGCCGTTGAAGTTCTCCGCAGGCTCGAAGCTGATCCCGCCCTCGGCGGTCACTTTCACCACGCCGTTAGCAACCGCGATGGTCTGTGCTTCGCCAGTCAGTTCAACATTGTTGATCGACTTGACCGACAGCTTGTCGCCATCCAGGTCGGTGTCGTTTGTCAGCAGGTCGAGTGCGACCGAGCCGTC
>NZ_JAWWDA010000010.1:0-158338 GCF_033720175.1 Photobacterium sp. | reverse complement strand
CTGGTGCTGACTCTGATGCATGAACTTTTGTTTATAAGGAAGCGGTTGGTGTTGTTTCATATGATTCTTGCTGTTGCCAACAAGGGGAGCAAACTAATGAGGCTTGTTTGAAAGTTTCCTTCAATGTTCGATTCATTAGACTGAGTGAATGTAAGGTTATGTCACTTTATGCTTCATTTTTATGCCAACTTATGATGCAAAGAATCCCCTAAATGACTGATTTATAGTCGTGCGTTATGTCGACTTATGGTTCAAGCAACACAACACAGACACCCCAGCGATTGCTGGGGTGTTTTTTTAGACTAACGGGCAGCAAACCAATCACGTCCTAGAACTTTGAACGATGCTCTATAGATTGTTCGAGCTTGAGTAAGGCTTTTATCTGTTCTCGCAATCTCATATGTGCAGGGTTGTTTATTTGACGTTTGTGATAGACCAACTTGTAGGGGATCTCATAAATCTCAATTGGACAAGATAGGACCTGTAGCCCGAGGATTTCGCTCCACTTCTGAGCAAAGGATTTCGAAATAACCGCCAAGCAGTCGCGCCGTGCGACGTGCATTGCCATACTCGCGATAGATGAAGTGACAATATCAACTTTGCGCTCGTGAGACGCCTCTTTAGTTAACTGTTCAAAGCCAGTTGCTTGTTGCCATTTACCCGAGAATAGGCAGTGCTTTTCTTGATAGAACTGCACTGTACTGATTGAGCCCGCAATTCTCGGGTGGTTTTTGCGACAGATCACTACAGCCGGTTCGCTATAGGCCTCTTCGACAACAAAAGCGGGCTCCTTAGCAATGATGGTATCAATGACCAAATCGACACTTTGTTGACGTAGTTCATCAAACAACAAATATTTATCAGGTGGAGATTCTTTAAGTATTACGCCTTCGATTGCACTTATTTTGTGCAACAGCGCTTCAGAGCAATAGATTTCAAAGGCTTTTTCTTTCACTACCGCATTGTCGATAATACTGAGTGCTTGCTGGAACTGCGGAATCAACTGATACGCGGTAGAGGTCAGCGCAATTCCTCGTCCTTTCTTTACAAATAGCTGTTTATTCACCACTTGTTCCAGACGTTTCACTGAGGCACTGACCGCGGGCTGAGTGAGCCCCAGATGCTCTGCTGCTTTGGTGTAAGACTGGAATTCTGCGATTACGAGAAAAGTCTGAATTAGGTTTAAGTCCATCACAGTACTCATAAATTAAATTGATACATTAGTAAACTGTCACTATCTTTATTCTGGTTTCTTCGTAGTTTATCTTAGCTGATGAGGGAGCTTAAGGTTAACTTCCTATAATTTCAGTGAAATAACGGAGATGGTATGAAAAATGCGACCAAAGGGAAAGGCAAAAAGCTGGTGCTTAACGTCTGTACGCTCGCGTTAGGTGCGGCTTCTGCTACCGCATACGCGGCGGACAAACCCAATATCTTGGTGATATTTGGTGACGATGTGGGTTATTGGAACCTTAGTACGTATAACCAAGGTATGATGGCTTACAACACTCCAAACATCGACACTATTGCCCAAGAGGGCGCGAAGTTTACAAACTTCTACGCACAGCAAAGCTCTACCGCTGGCCGCTCTGCATTTATCACTGGCCAAATGCCTAAGCGTACTGGTTTATCTAAAGTGGGTTTACCTGGTGCGGCTGAAGGTATCTCGAAACAAGATCCAACGATCGCCACCATGCTAAAACAGCTGGGTTACGCGACAGGTCAATTTGGTAAAAACCACCTAGGTGACCGAGACGAACATCTTCCAACTAACCACGGTTTCGACGAATTTTTCGGTAACCTTTACCACCTGAATGCGGAAGAAGAGCCAGAGAACGTGGATTACCCTACTGATCCTGAGTTTAAGAAGAAGTTTGGTCCACGCGGTGTTATCCACTCATACGCGGACGGAAAAACCGAAGATACTGGCCCTCTAACTCGTAAGCGTATGGAAAACGTTGACGGCGAATTCCTAGATGCAGCAGAAAGCTTCATTGAAAAACAAGTAAAAGCAGATAAACCGTTTTTTACTTGGTTCAACACCACTCGCATGCACAACTTCACTCACGTACCAGGAGAGTACAAGGGCAAAACAGGTGCTGGTTTTTACGCTGATGGTGTAAAACAGCACGATGACCAAATTGGTCACCTACTAAACAAGATCAAAGAGCTGGGTGTTGATGACAAAACTATCATCGTTTACACCACAGATAACGGTCCGATGATCAACTTGTGGCCAGATGCAGGTATGACGCCATTCCGCTCTGAGAAAAACACTGGTTGGGAAGGGGCTTTCCGTGTACCTATGTTGATCAAGTGGCCTGGTAAGATTGAAGCGGGTAAAACGTTTAACGGTATCATGTCTCTAGAAGACTTCTTCCCAACGTTAGTTGCAGCAGCAGGTAACGATAAAGTGACTGATGAGTTGCTTAAGGGTAAGAAAGTTGGTGATATGAACTACAAAGTTCATCTAGATGGTTACAACCAATTGCCTTATATTACTGGTAAATCAGACAAATCTGCACGTAACGAGTTTGTTTATTGGAGTGACGACGGTGATTTACTTGCACTACGTCAAGGCAAATATAAGTTCCATTTCTTGATTCAAGAAAATGAGACTGGCTTAGAGATTTGGCAAAAACCATTCACCAAGCTTCGTGTTCCGAAGATCTTTGACCTAAGTATCGATCCATTTGAACGCGGTGATACTGGTATGGGATACGATACTTGGATGTACGAGCGCTCATTCTTAATGATGCCAGCGATGGAAAAAGTGAAAGAGGTGATGGGGACGTTTAAAGAATACCCACCTCGTATGGAACCGGGCACATTTGTTCCTAAGTAACGAATAATTAAAGTGGCGCTCCTAGGGGCGCCACAATTCAAAGAGAGAGATGCATGAGCAAAACTTCCCCACGTCATTCTACGGCTATGCCAATCGTCCCAATGAAAACTGCGTTTAAATCCGCGCAAGGAAATGAACGTCGCTTTCATGTGATGGCCAAACCCGGCGGTGCAAAATGTAACATTGACTGCCAATATTGCTTTTACCTGCATAAAGAAAATCTGCTTCATCAACCAAAACAACCGAAAATGGATGATGAAACCTTAGAAGCCTTTATTAAGAGCTATATTGAGAGTCAAGACGGCGAACAAATCGTATTTTCTTGGCAGGGCGGGGAGCCAACACTGCTCGGGTTAGACTACTTCCAAAAAGTGGTTGAGCTACAGAAGAAATACCAACCAACAGGCACGCGCATCGAAAATGACTTGCAGACCAACGGTATTTTACTCAATGACGAATGGTGCGAGTTCTTGCATGCGAATAACTTCTTAGTGGGATTATCGGTTGATGGTCCGCAAGAGCTACACGACAAATACCGCAAAACCCGTAGCGGTAAGCCTACTTTCCATTTGGTAATGAAAGCGGTTGAAAAGCTGCAGCAACACCAAGTGCGATTCAACGCTCTGGTGACGGTAAACCGCCACAACGTGAAGCATCCATTGGAGATCTACCGATTCCTCACCCGCAAGCTTGGCGTCACTTATATCCAGCTAGCGCCTGTGGTCGAGCCAAATGATTTCCACACGACCGCGCCACAGTTCTGGAATGAGCAGATGATCCCAGAGCTGGGCAGTGAGTTAGCCAAACCGGGACATCCAATGTCAGTCGTCACCGATTGGTCGGTCGACCCTGATGACTGGGGTGAATTCCTTAGCACAATGTTTGTGGAATGGGTCAACAACGACTTAGGCCGAGTGCTGGTCAATCTATTCGAAACTGCTGTCGCTCAAGTGATGGGAAAACCTTCTCAGCTTTGTATTACCGCAGAATTCTGTGGTAAAGGCTTAGCGATTGAACATAACGGTGACGTGTACAGCTGTGACCACTATGTGTATCCCGAATATAAGTTGTCGAACATTCACGACCATACGCTGAATGAGATGGCGTTCTCCACTCGTCAGTTTACTTTTGGTATGGCAAAGCGTGACTCACTACCAGAATACTGCAAGCAGTGTCCCTACCTAAAATACTGCTGGGGCGAATGCCCGAAAAACCGTTTAATCAAGACCCCGGACGGTGAACAAGGGCTTAACTACCTTTGTTCAGGTATCCGTCGATACTTCGATGACACCTTGCCTATGCTGGTGGGTTTATCGCAGATCTTACAGCAACAAAATTCTAAGTAAGGGGTTGGGATGAATAACGCACAACAAGCGATCAAGCAATTGATCGAACAAACAGAACAAAGTGTAATTGGTCAAAGTCATGTGGTTCGTGCTTTGGTTATTGGTTTGCTGACTAACGGACACGTGCTGCTTGAGGGTTTGCCGGGAACAGCGAAAACGCGCTCGGTAAAATCACTGGCTAATTTGCTTAATACTAGCTTCGGACGTATCCAGTTTACTCCTGACTTATTACCGTCAGACGTCACTGGCACCGAGGTGTATCAAGAAGTGGCGGGTAAGCCACAACTGCATTTCCAACCGGGACCGATTTTTAACAGTATTGTTCTTGCCGATGAAGTAAACCGTGCGCCCGCTAAAGTGCAGGCTGCCTTGCTTGAAGCGATGGCAGAAGGGACGATTACCGTGGGTGACAAAACGCACCAGCTACCCGATCTATTTATGGTACTAGCGACGCAAAACCCGATTGAGCAGGAAGGAACCTATCCGTTACCTGAAGCGCAGATGGACCGCTTTATCATGAAGGTGACTGTCGATTATCCAGAAGACGAGGCAGAGCGAGATATTATCCGCTTGGTTCGTAGTGAAGAGCTTGGTGCAAAAGCCTCACAAACGGCGAACCCTGTAGAGCATATTTCTCCCGAGCTGATCCTTGAAGCGCGCCAAGAGTTGCCGCATATCGCGGTCTCTGAGCTGGTCGAAGACTACATCGTTGCTTTGGTGATGGCAACCCGCAAACCGCAACGTTACCCAGATTCTCAACTCGACAAGTGGATTGAAGTCGGTTCAAGTCCGCGTGCGTCTATTGCGCTTGATAAATGTGCTCGTGCTTATGCGTGGCTACAAGGTCGCGACCATGTCCTACCTGATGACGTTCGCGCCATGGTGCCTGCCGTCATGGGACATCGTTTTTCACTGAGCTACGACGCGTTGGCAGACGGCGTTGACCATCAACGCGTCATTGAAGAGCTGTTAGATTACGTCGAAATCGGCTAAGCGCGGAGGTAGAAATGGTCAAGCCGACTCATGCTCCTCAGTCCCGAGGACTCGATCCGCGTTTATATTGTGATTACGCCCGTTTAGTTCGCCTGCAAGCTCAGGCTAAATCATTCAGTCTTTTGCCACATCTCAAAGCCGGCAGTGTTCTATCTGGACGTCATAACTCTCTATTTCGTGGTCGTGGCTTGAACTTTGAAGAGTTACGTCATTACCAACTCGGCGATGATATTCGTAACCTCGATTGGAAAGTGACGATGCGTACCGGAAAACCGCACGTGAGAAGTTACACCGAAGAGAAAGACCGCAACGTCATTATTTGTGTCGACCAGCGCAGTGCGATGTTTTTCTCTTCGATTGAAGTGATGAAATCGGTGGTCGCGGCAGAAATCGCTGCAATGTGTGGATGGCGAGTATTGAAAGACGGTGACCGTGTCGGGTTCGTGATTGCCGCGCATCAACGCGTTTTTCATAGCAAAGCACAGCGCTCGCAAAATGAATTCTTAGCCCAGTTAAAACGCCTCGCTCAGTCGAACCAAGCCTTGAATGTTGACGCGCACAACAGTGAACACGTCAGCTTTTCGCGTTGGCTTGAGCAAGTGAAAAGAATGAAGCTCAAACAGTCGACGATTATCTTCATCAGTGATTGGCATGATTGCGAGGAAAGTCATCTCGACCATCTGAAACAACTGCAGCAACACAACGATGTGCTGGCGGTGATGGTCAGTGACCCATTTGAAAAAGCGTTACCAGAAGACCTCGCCAGCCTGAAGTGGGTGGTGGGTGACGGGCGCTATCAACTTAACTTAGACAGCAAAGCCAAAGTCGAAACCGCCAGCGAGCATCTGGCCGAACGAATGGCGCAGCAAAGACAGTCTCTGGCTCAGCTTATGTCGATCAAAAAGCTACCCCATATCGAGCTTGATACTTCCGGTGAGCACATTGCTCAGTTTCAACAGTTGGTGGGAGGTCGATAATGGCGACTATCCATACCCCGCCAAGCACCTATATTTTACGGGATTTACACGATGTGACGGTGCCAGAAAGTGTCAGTTGGTGGCCGCAAACTATCGGTTGGAAGCTGCTCGCTTTAGTTGCATTGCTCGTACTCGCGTATTTGACCTATAAGGCGCTTCGTCATTGGTGGAGCAATCGCTACCGAAGTGAAGCATTAACTGTGCTCAACGAACTCAATCCGCAAGATGATTATACTGGGAAAAGGCTGTTTTCTGTTTTGAAAATCGTACTGGTTTATCTCGACAGCGGTAACGCTTGTCTGTTCGATATGGCCTTCTTAGATAAGCTCAATGAACTCAGCCCAGAACACCCCGCTTTTAATGATCAAACCGCAAAGCAGTGGCAGCAAAGTTTGGTCAATCCGAGCATTGAACTCAACCCAGAGCAAAATGCTGAACTGATCAAACGAGCGAAAGTCTGGCTTGAACAACATAGCCTAAGCAATAAGACTCAGGAGGGCAGAGTATGAATCCGTTGCTCTCACTGAACAGTCTAGAGTTCGCCCACCCGTTATGGTTTTTGCTTTTACCAGTGCCGCTGCTTATCTCATATCTCGTACCAGCTTATCGCACCAAACAAATGGCGATCAAAGTACCTTTCTTTCAATTGCTGGTGGATGCGATAGGTGAAACGCCGTCTGAAGGCGCGAGCCAACTTGCGCCCAAATGGTGGCAGCGAGCCACTCTGATTATATCTTGGGTGTGCGTAGTCACGGCATTGGCGCAGCCGAACGTACTGGGTAAATCACAAGTGCGCGAGCAGCTCGGGCGTGACGTAATGGTCGTGGTGGATTTGTCCGGCTCAATGGCAGAAGTCGATTTCAACTCAAAATCGGGCAGCAAAATGTCTCGTCTTGATGCAGCGAAAGAGGTCCTTGCTGAGTTTGTGACCACAAGAAAAGGCGACCGATTAGGTTTGATCTTGTTTGGCGATGCTGCATTTGTACAAACCCCGTTTACCGCAGACCAACAAGTCTGGTTAGAGTTACTCGACCAAACGGAGGTTGCAATGGCAGGGCAAAGTACCCACCTTGGTGATGCAATTGGTTTGGCGATCAAAGTATTTGAGCAGAGTACGCAATCCAATCCTCAGCAAAACAAGCCAAAAGAGAAAGTCGTGATTGTGCTGACCGATGGAAATGATACTGGCAGCTTTGTCGAACCGATTGACGCGGCAAAAGTTGCCAAAGCGAAAGGCGTGCGCGTACATGTTATCGCGATGGGAGATCCGCAAACTGTGGGTGAATCCGCACTGGATATGGAGACGATCGAACGTATTGCCCGTGAATCAGGTGGTAAAGCGTTTCAAGCGCTCAACCGAGATGAGTTAGCGCTCGCTTATCAAGAGATTGGTGATCTTGAACCTCAACTCTACGAAAGTACCACTTATCGACCAAAACAAACTCTGCATCATTATTTGTTGGCGATCGTAGTCGTGATGCATCTGTTGGCGTTCAGTTTAGCAACGCTGCAACGAAGACGATTAGCGAACTCAACTTCAAACACTCAACAAGGAGAAAAGCATGTTTGATTCTCTGACTGTTGAGCAGTTCTTCAGCCAATTTCACTTCCTAAGACCTTGGTGGTTACTGGCGTTTGTGCCGATGGTATTGTTGCTTTGGCTACGCTTATTGGAAGATTCCAGACCAAGCTGGAAAGATGTGTTACCCGAACACCTACGCAGCGCGCTGACCATCGGCGAAAAAGGCTGGCGAAAACAGTTGCCGCTTAAGTTACTGCTGGTCAACGTGACGTTGGCGATTGTCATCTGCGCCGGACCAACTTGGCAGCGAGAAGCGTCACCATTTGGGGAAGATAAAGCGTCGATGCTGGTGGTACTAGACAACAGTGATTCGATGCTACAAAAAGATTTGCCGCCAAGTCGTTTAGAGCGCTCCAAGCAAAAGGTGCGAGATTTGCTCTCAGCGCGAGAAGGCGGTCGAACTGGCTTGGTGGTCTACGCTGGCAGCGCACATGTCGCAATGCCAGTGACGCAAGACGCAAAAGTGTTTGACCCTTTCCTCGCGGCTATTTCACCAGAAATCATGCCTGTTGACGGGAAAGACTCATCACAAGCCTTATCACTTATCGATCAACAGTTAAATAACGAGCTAGGCTCAAGCGTGTTATTGGTCAGCGATGGTGTGACGCCCAATACTATCGATAGCTTTGAAGACTTCTTTTCAGACAAACCATATCAGTTGTTGATTCTTGCTGCAGGAAATCCTGAGCGAGTTAGCGATAATCCGATGGATTTAGACTCATTGCGCGCGTTGGCTCGTGCAACAGGCGGGCAATTGGTTGAAGTGAGCATCGACGGTAGTGATATCAAAACGCTGAATCGCCTAGTGGAGCGCAACATGCAGCTCAACGGCGAATCGTCGATGCCTTGGAAGGACATGGGCTACGTGCTGCTTTATCCTATTGCGCTGATCATGATGTTGTGGTTCCGCAAAGGTTGGCTGGTGCAGTGGTGTTTGCTTGCGATGGTTTCTGGTTCTTTATTATTGCCCAAAACGGCAATGGCGCAGCCAGTGCAAAGTAAAGCCGAGCAAGTCGAAGTGGTCCAAAAAGTCACATTGTGGGATAAGCTCGCGCAAAGTTGGTGGGACTTGTGGTTAACGCCGGATCAGCAAGGCCAGCACCTAATAAACAACAAACAGTACCTTGAAGCGGCCAAGCATTTTAAAGACCCACTACGTAAAGGCACCGCTTATTACTACGCGGGCGAATATAAGCTGGCGCATAGCGCGTTTTTAGAACTAAGGCACGCCGCGACACAAGACGAATGCGATTTAGGTTTGTATAACGCCGCCAGCGCACTGGCTAGACAGCGAGAGTACGTTGCTGCCAGAGATTTACTGCAAATACTGGCCGCGCAAACCACATTAAGTGAAAAGTTACGACTAGACGTTGAACACAACCTAGCAGTCATCACCGCTTTGGTGGACGAGATTAACCAGATGAGTGAAAGCCAAGGGAAATCAGCAGAAGGGCAACAAGAGATATCCGTAGAGCTCGGCGAGGATCAACCAAGGACTGGCGACGGCTTCCAAGAACAAACCTCTGAAGAACTGATGATCAAAGAGTCGATAAGTGCTGAAGAGTTGCTGAATGACCAAGCGGTGGCGGATAAATGGCTAAAACGTGTTGAAGCTGATCCGAAGTATTTCTTACGCGCCAAATTCCAAATCCAGTTACAAAATCCGGTCGATGTATCTAACAGTGCCAATGAGTTAGGTGAGGAGTAACTATTTTGATTCAAAACCATAACTCGTCACCTCAAGCTAACATACTCATCACTATTTGGTTGTTGGTACTGGCCTTGTTTACGCCATTCAGTGGCTTTGCGGCAGAACTGGATATTAACCAATTGCAGCGTAACCATGATGTTGAAATCACAGCTTGGATCGGCACGCAAGGCGATAGCCGCATACCGCAAGTGAGTGTTAACCAGCAAGTGATTTTGAATATTGAAGTCGCGACGTCCCGTTGGTTTACAGGTGGCACACGCATCGGTGCAATTGATGTGGCTAACTTGATTGCCAAGCAGCGTAACCAGTTGGCCACTAACTTTTCAGACCGAAAGGGTGAGCAAACTTGGTCGCGCCAGCGCTGGGAAGTGACGCTTTACCCACAAGCTTCGGGGAGCTTTGTGATTCCACCAGTACCGGTTTGGGTAAAAGTTTCTGTGCCCGATGGTTCAAATGTTGCGGGCACTTTATATACGCCACCACTGCGATTTGAGGCCGCTCTGCCAACTGGGATGGTCAGCGATCAAACTCCATGGTTTGTCGCTTCAAATGTTGAAATAGAACAGCAATGGCAGACGTCTCACGAGCAATTGAAAGTCGGTGATGCGATTACACGAACGGTAACGGTGAGTGCGCAAGATAGCCTGTCGGTGCTCTTGCCAAATCTGCTGTCAGATCTGTCTACACAGCAATACCACACCTATCCGCAGCCACATCAATTGTCTGATACACAAACACGTGGCGATTATCAGTCGACTCGAACCGAACAGAGTGTTTATGTGATTCAACAAGGCGGAGACATCACTTTACCGGATATCGAATTTCATTGGTGGAACAGCAAAAGCAACCAGCTTGAGACCGTTGTGGTGCAAGGGCAAAGTTTTCACGCGAAACACACGCTCGCATCATTCCTCAAAGCCTATTCATCGTGGTTAATTGCCGCCTGTATCTTGCTTACGTTACTGGTCTCAGCGATAATTGCCATTAAGCGTTACTACCGAAAACGGCCTGTTCCTGCCTGGCTAACATTCCGTCGTCTTGTTAGAGCCAAGCGTTGGGGCGCGGTACGTACGTTGTTATATCGACAAGCGCGTACGCATACTTCACAATTAGAAATGGCCAAAGTGGATAACAGTGAACAGTGGCAACAAATAAGCGCACGTATTCAAGCCGGGGAACAAAATAGCCGATTAATCAAGCAGGGCTGGCGAAAGGTTCGAACAACAAAGCTACCTGTGTGGCGAATGAAGTTACCGAGAGCGTTAAAACGTCTAGATACTTGAGTTTCAATGAGCACTAGCCTAAAAACGGAAAGGTTTTTTCTAGAATTCGGTGAACCTTGTCGGGACTTAACGAGGGCAGTAAGTACAGTCCGACGCTTTGGCAGGAACTGGACTTGATCCGTTTTATCGGACAATCGCAGGCCAGAACTCTAATCCATGTTACCTTACTTTTCCTAATAGGTGAGCTTGCCCCAGAGCTCAATGACCTAACACGTTTATGTCCGTGCGACCTGAAGTCGTATGAAGCGCTGTTCACCGCGATAAGAGTGAACCATCTGTATCACCAGATGACCCTAGGGTTCTGAATAAAGCAGCGAACCCGACAATGTAACGAAGTTCAGCAGTTCGCTGAGCGGGAATGGAATCGTGAGAGGACGTTCCTCCTGATAACCACAAATCGGGTAAGTGCTAGGGTGTCGGTATGATGAACGTAAGTGAATCCATACAAGGTGCGTTATACGTGGATCAGCGGAAGTGGTTAATACGCTGTGGCCAAAAGGCACGAGAGTAGGAAAGAGATTGGACAGTACTCTTTCGTGATCAATACGCTCTCCGCACTTATATGGGGCATCTAACCCGACGTTGCGTGACATATGGAACAGGGTAAGCCTGTACTTCTCCCTATGGGAAAGCTATCTGCGAAGATAGCCGATAGTGGTGCAGGTAAAGGAGGCTAGAAAAAGCGAAAGCCGTGTTGTAATGATGCGGATACAGGTTGTTATCTGGCGCGAAAGCGAGCTGACTTCTAGCTGGTCTCCCGTTGCAAGATGATTTGAAGAACTTTATTCAAGGAGGAATGCAAATGGTAGCTTCAATTGAAGTTAGTGCCCCTCCTATCGATGCTCAATGGAAAGCCATTAACTGGACAGCCATGGAGCAGCTCGTATTAAAGCTTCAAATGCGCATTGCAAAAGCAACCCGCGGATAAACGAATGCTGAAACAGTGGCTAGGATGTGGCTTTATCGATAAAGGAATGTTTTACAATACAGCAGAGGGGACGCCACAAGGTGGCATCATCTCCCCGACGCTTATGTTACTGACGTTAGCTGGTTTGGAAAAACTAGTTAAGTCGATAGCGCGTAAAACGGGTGATAGAGTGAACTTCATTGGATACGCAGATGATTTCGTAATAACAGGGTCTTCACAGGAAGTCTTAGTTAACGAAATTAAACCGCAGCTCATTGGCTTTTTAAAAGAAAGGGGCTTAACGCTTTCTGAAGAGAAAACGCATGTCACCCACATTGATGACGGTTTTGATTTTCTAGGGTTCAACCTCAGAAAATACAAAGGCAAACTGCTTATAAAACCAAGCAAGATCAACGTTCTTTCATTTTTGAGTAACTTACGCGAACTCATCAAAAAGCACGCAACTATTCCAGTTAACGATCTGATTAAGATACTGAATCCGAAGCTGAGAGGATGGGCGAACTATTATCGTCATTGTGTTGCAAAGCGAACTTTCGATTATGTAAGTCATCAACTTTTCTGGTTGTTGTGGCGATGGGCAGTTAGACGTCATCCAGCGAAAAGCAAAGACTGGGTACGTCGAAAATATTATATGAACCGCACAGGTGGATGGCAATTTCACGGCTGGCAGAAAATCGCCAATATGGACTGCCATTTTAATCTGGTTCAGATAGCCCAAACCCCAATTAAAAGGCATGTAAAAATCATGAGTAAGGCAACGCCTTACGATCCCTTTTATGAACCTTACCTCAAAGAGCGTAAGCCAAAAAAACAGGGACGAAATTCGTGGTTTGATCCCGTCTTAGCTGCATTGTGATTGCTGGGTAACATAACACGCCTTAGCGGAGGCTTGAGCCGTATGCAGTGAAAGTTGCACGTACGGTTCTTAGGAGGACGGCACTTGGTAACAAGTGTCGTCTATCCGACAACTTCGTGCCAGCCTCACCATCTGGCACGATTTTGCTCCATTATCACTTAGAGTTATTGCTTATTCGTATCCTGTTCATCTTGATTTGCAATACCAGTACCACAACTTTCAGCTGTCTGCTCATAGCCACCTCTGCCAGGGGCCAGGAATATTAGACCAGGAAACACGAAGCCACTGTCAGCAATTATAGGACAAAGGGATCAGACTCCGATGCCTTTGTCACTTTGTCAGCCCCTTGGTCGATTAACTGTCAGCGGCAACCTTTTGCTTGATGCTGCCTTTAACCGGGCGGGCAAGCAATGTTCGTCTGATCAGAGCAATTGAAAAACGCTCATTGCTATTCCAAGGCAACAGTGAAACAAGGCGTGCCATGGCGCAGTATCCAAAGAGTACTTGAGCCCAAGTGCCTATTGCCGGGATCCAATATATCCAACCAAGCCCCTCGAACTGTGCCAACAACAGCAGCGACAAGTACCAGAATCGAACCTGTATCGGAAATGCGGTAACACTTCGTTTGCTGATGACAAAGTGGAGCAGATGAACGACGGTCAGGCCTATAGCAAACACAAACCCCATCGGGTCGGCGACGACTCCGTAACTAAGCAGTACAGCCGTTATCAGCCAGTATCTCCAGCCAGTATCATTTAGCTCTATCATGAACATCTGTCACTTCTCCATTTACTCTCTGTTAAATTAGGCTTTTATTATATAGGCAGATGCTACATTAGCTTTACCTTGTTAACAATGGTTGATGTCACTTTTATCTGAATGGCTGTTTTTAAAAGGATAAAGGGGGCAGGTGCCAGGCATCATTGAATCGTAATCATCATTTTTGCATTTTTTCATTGAATTTCACTAAGGCCGCAATGCTCAGTGTTCCCGTTAGTAAGCGTCTTTATGCGTATCACAAAGCGGGGGACTGTGCAGTTTGAGATACCATTCTTTATCCGAAACGCCCAAGTTAGAGCTTAAGATCTAACGCAGTTCTGTCCACTTCCAAGTTAGCTGCTATGGCTAGCTCGGTTCTGCCCCAAACTGAGTTAACGTATTTATTCAGTAACAGATGGTAATCCTGAAATTACCATACTTTTTCTCATGATGATTGCAGCTAATAACTGGCACTCGGATGACTCCCAGTCACGGGTAGAGAGTTCTATTAGTCGATGATTGTTTTCGTCATAAAAAGAGGGGATGGGGCCATGGCATCGTTAATATAACCGATAAAACTGTGGTGGCGTCAGTCCAGAGGCGTTTGAAGCAGCCTCAAAATGAGGCTGATATTGACGCACTTCTTCTCTAGATAAACTTTGTGCTTTAGCTCGCGTTCAGCGGCGGTACGCGCAGCGGACGTCCACTGCAGCCAGAACCTCAATCTCATACGCGGCGCAGGCGGTACCAATGCTCGTCTGGGCGCAGCACCCATTCCAGGGGTGGAGGCAGTTTGAAAAAGGATGGTTCCACGTCGGTGATTTGCCAGCCAGTAAAGGCGGCCTCGATTTCCACCCGGCTCACCCCCCGGATCAACGGACGAATGCGCCGCGGCCAACACAGCAAGATTACAGTGGCGTCCTCGGTTGCCAGTGCGTCCACACTGCGGGCCATTGCTTGCTGCTGCTCGGTATCGAAGTCATGGAAGGTGCCAGTATCCAAGATGAGCCGGAAATCGGATCCCACTTCACCCTCTGTAAGCCGGGTGACATCTCCCTGTACCAAATTCATTTGCACTCCGGTCACTTTTATCTGAATAGCCGTTTTTAAAAAGGATAAAGGACTCAGGTGCCAGGCAGCATTGAATCACTAGTAAGTGACAAGCAAACCAAGGATTTAATGCTCAGTTTTCCCGTTAGTAATCGTCTTTATGCGTATCACAAAGCCAGTTGCAAGTGGGGGGGACTGCGCAGTTTGAGATACCATTCTTTATCCGAAACACCCGAGTTAGAGCTTAAGTTCTAACGCAGTTCTGTCTATATGTGTTTCAGCGTTGAATTAGGTCCGGCCCAAAGCTTTCTGTGACGGCTTCAGCAAGTCCATATTCATGTGGTAATTTTACAATGTTGAATTTTTAGAGTGGTTTTAATTTGCTGGCTTCTCCTGCAATCCTATGCGAACTTATGCTGAAAATTGATTTGTAACTGTTTGAATATTGGTTTTAGTTATGCAGACTTATAGTGCAAGCATCAATGAGCAAGAAGTCGCGGATGAAATAGCGGAGCTACTGGCAGAAGGTAACGATGCCGCAGTCTTTGAACACGAAATCGCACTACAAAGTTACACTGGTTGCGGTATTGATGCAGAGTCAGATCAAGCGTAATCATTAAACTGAAACATGTTCATCATACGTAGATGATGTTCAATTTATTTAAGGCGTTAGTAGACTCGAGTTTACTAACGCCTTTTTCATTTACGCGGTCTTTAGCTAAGCTCCGGGGAGTTTCGACTTACACTTTAAGTTAGAAATAATGGAATACAGGAGGCTCGTGCATTAAGAAGTTTTGATGTGAGATATTCCAAGCGTAAGCACCTGCTAGGGTGAATATCACATAGTCACCGATGTCGATGTGCTCGATATGTTGATTCCGAGCGAGAACATCTTTTGGTGTGCATAACTGACCAACCAGCGTGGCCGTAGTATGGTTTATCGAATGTGAAATAACGGGTTGCTGCTTACTTTTCACGATCGCAAAAGGATGGTCATGGTTTTGCGCTGCAGGCGTCCGGAAATGATGCGTGCCACCGCGAGCGATCACAAAATGCTCTCCAAGATTTTGCTTAATATCCAACACCTCCATCACGTAATAACCACAAGGTGCAGAGATGTAGCGGCCACATTCAAAACGCAGTTTCCAGCCTTGCAGATGTTCTTTGGCAATGAGGAACTCCAATTTGTCGCAAAACTCCATCCACGGAAAATGTTGTTTAGGGTTTTGGTAATTGATGCCCATGCCGCCACCGAGATTGATCGTTAGTTCATCGAGTGAGAACGTCTTTTGCCATTCTTTTACTACTTGGAAATAACGTTGCATCAAGGCGAGATGGCGATCAACTTCAAGTTGGTGTGACATCAAGTGGAAGTGAAAGCCTTTCAGCTTTATTAAGGGACAATCGCGCAGATACATCAGCGCGTTACTTAACTCACTCTCATCTAAACCAAACGGGGTTGGTTTTCCGCCCATGGCTAACTTGCTAAGTGTGATGTCACCAATGTCGATGTTCATGCGCAGGAAAATAGAGGTTGTTCGATTCAACTTCTTTGTCAGGGCGCCAATGCGTTGCAACTCTGTAAGGCTTTCGACATGAATAGCATCGACATCAAGCTTAATGGCCTGTTCTAACTCACTAGGCATTTTTCCCGGGCCACCAAAGATCAGCGGTTTGTTGAGTTGTTGTTGGTCAAGGTGACTAAGCTCTCCGCCCGACGCCGCTTCAAAACCATCGATATAAGGCGCGAGAGTGCGCAGTATTGGCGCTGAAGGGTTGGCTTTTGCGGCATAAAACAATTCAACGTTTTTCGGTAATACATGACACATCTGCTTAATGTGCAGTTCTAATGCTTTTAGGTCATAGAGATAAGCGCACAGCGGTTGTGTTTGTTGTTCTGCCAGTCGCTGCACTTCTTGCTGAATATATGTCGGAAGTTGAGGGGAATTAGGCATGGTCAACTCCTTTTGTATGAGTCGCCCAAGGTGCCGCAACTTGGGTATAGCTAGACTCTTTATCGGCACTTTGCATCAAACGTGTTGTGAAGTTGTTTTTGCTTGGGAAATGGCCGTCGTTGAGTAGTGCAACCAATACTGGTTGTTTGCCATTGATTGACTGCCAACGAACTATGGCGTCTTTTAAAGCGCTCCATAATGCTTCTTCAAGCCTTGAGTTCCCTTCAGTGATAAAGAAAATGGCTTCACTGATGTTATTAATGAAGGTGCAGTAACCGATACGATTCCACCCTTGCTCACGGCTGTAGTATACGGATTGACGAGCGCGCTCAGATAATCGGTGCAGCGTCTCTGGCGACCAAAACTCAGGTAGTAGTTTGGTACCTTCTAAGTCACGAATCCATACGCAGCAAGGCATGTCATTTTCAAAACCAATTAGCGTATTTTGTAAATGAGGTTCAAACGCGACCCCGTGTTTGAAGTAGTAGTTAAATACGCCCGGAATCAAACAATGTAAGTAGCGCTCGAACCACAACGTTGCCACATTTTCATACTGACTTTGTGTGGCTTTAGCTTTATGTTTGAGCTGAGTAGCGATGCAACTGTTTCCGTCTCTGTCATAGGCAAAGAGTGCTCCCGCTAAAGTCGGTTGCAAGATATCGGTTTCACTCAAAGTGAAATTTTCTCGATACAAAATACCAAACGACTCACGCGCTTTTATGACATCTGTCTGTTGCAGCTCGGCGACGGACTCTAGATTTAATGTGGTGGCGTAAGGTTCTGTCATCACCTTGAATACAGGGTTACGCAGCTGCTCGCTTTCTTTGATTGGATGCAGAATAGAGGTCAATTGAACCGCACTATCGAGCTCATACCATGCGTTTTTTCGTACGCAGTTGGTCAAACGTACGTTGATAGAGAATTTAGCGAACCAATCCATATCTGGGTGATAAAGAGTTCGCACTGATGACGTTGGCAAGAGTTTTTCACCACCTAAACCCAGCGGGGTCATTTTGCCTTGTTCTATGGCTTTTTTGACCGCTGGGTTTTGCAAAAGGGTGTAACTTTCCCAAGGATGGCAAGGGTAAAGCATGGTAGTCGCAGATTCACTCTGTTCTGGTGCGAGTTGCTCAAGCATTGCTTGCGGTGCAGTTCGATTGCCTGAGCTTAATACATCGAGCAGTGTGGTATCCACTTCAAACCAATACAGAGGAACCTTAGCGCCAACTTCAGGTGAGCAAGCGAGCAAGTCATCGATACTGACACCAGAGCGACTCTTTGGTGTTGGGTGAAAAGTATGCCCCCACAATAATGACTGCTCTGAGGCGATAAACGCATTGTGATGCTGAGGTGCATTGTCTAGGTTGAGGAACTGCTCGGTGATCAACAAACTGTTTTCCATTTGCTCGACCAACTCGTGATTGAATGGAATCTCTAACACTTGTTTGAGGTAGTTGAGTAACAGTGTCAGAGTTTGCGTTGCGTCCAGTTTGCACCAGCCTACACCGGGCATTTTAGCCCAGGGTCTATCGCTGAGTTTTATTTTCCCCAGTTTGCTCATGTACTCAATGGGCAAAACCAGCAAGCCATTTTCCTGAGGTAGGTTTTGGTGAGGTAGGTGGATCGCCACACGCTGCTGAGCGGTATAGTTTCTTTTCAAGGTCTGTGGCAGAGAGACAGCGCTAAAGCACCAATCGACTTGCTCGTTCGGTATCGCGTATTCACGCAAATAGCAGTTCACCACGCCCATGCTGGTATTGAGTTGGGCTTTTTCACGGTTGAGCTGCACTTTTTTACGATTTAGCAGCTCTGTGTTTTCGGCTAAGTGCTCAGTCGGAGATAATTGAGTGTGTAACATGTTGATGTCCAAATTTTGAATGGATGATCAGCGCAATAACGGTACCGCCACTGATCAACATAGAAAGTAAGAAAGGAACCTCAAGCCAGCCCAAACTTGCGATGAAAGACGCGCTCAACCCTGCTGCAACTCCGCCCCATTTAGACATGGCATCAAAGCGCGAGAATATTATTCCGCTTTGTTGTCGATCGATCTGGTTTGCTAAAGCTTGGTGTAAACCTTGATAGCAGCAGACCATGCCAAGACCAAAGACAATACGAGCAGCAATCAGCATCGCTTGGAAAGGTATCAGATGCATTGCGGCACTGAGTGAAAGCAAGCTGAAACCTAACCACAAAGTACGTTGCGGATGGTGGCGGTTAATCCATTCTGAGAACAGATGAACTTTCCCGGCAAAGAGCAAGTAGACACCATGTGGCAGGGCGTATAAAAAGCCAATCCACGCTTGGTTTGTCACACCGTATTGCTGCACATAAGGTGAGAAATAGGGGAATGTGACTACCATGGCGAAAGCAAAACAGAATTGCGCGCCGAACACCCAATAAAGGACACTTAATGGTTGAGTTTGAGTGCATTGAGCTTCATTAGATGCTTGGCCTTTTTCAGCTTTTCTTTTCGCAAGGTGATCGGCAGGCAGTGTTAAGGTGATCGCCAACGCTAACAAAGGTAAAACGGACAACCAAAGATACGCGTTCAGTGGGTTGGTTTCCGATAAGCTCCAGCCCAGTCCAATCGGCGCTATGATTAACGCCAAGCGGGCAGAAAGCTGAGTCTTATTGAGCGATTTACCGAGTGTTTTCGCATCGTTGATTTGGCTGGATAAGTAGCTGTTTGAGGCGGCCATGGTGCCGCCAAAGGTTCCTTGAACGATAAGACCAAACACAAACATCGTGAGGTTATCTGCCAAGCCACACAACGCGAAGCCTGCTGCAAGTCCGAGTTGGGCACGCAATAAAGAGCGGCGCCTGCCATATTTATCGGCAAATTTCCCCCAAAAACGTGCCGCCACAGCGGTGCAAAAGGTGGGCAGAATAAATAATACCCCCGCCCAATCGGTATCAATTTGCTCGTCAAGTGTGGGCAATACCATAGGTAAAAACAGAGGCATTCCTAAGGCGGCAAACGCCGCGATAAAGTGGCACAGCAGCACGCAGTAGATGAGTTTGGTCATGATGGATTAACTCACGCTCTGCTTGATGGCTTCGAGGTAAGCATGTTGTGCCTCTTCACTGGTAAGCAACAAGAAGTTCGGTGTGGACAACCCATAGAATTTGTTGATATCGCTTGCGCCAGACGCTTCTTTTGATAACAAGCTCCCCGAGCTTAATAAATACTTGGCGTATAGGTTTGGCGAATCAAATAACATCTTGTGTGCGAGTTTGGTGTCATGACCTTGTTTGCCTAACTGGCGAAGCTGTTGTGAAAGACTGTTTGCGACCGTTGCATACAGAGAAGCCGACGTTGTAATCCCTTTTGCGGCCATTGCCTCCACAATCGCAGCGATGTCTAACTGCAAAGTAATCGTGGTAAACATCTGACCAAGGGCAAGTTCGTCGTCTACTTTGATACGTTGATCTAACAGTTGTTCGCATTTAACAGGCGAGTGCTGTTCAAACGCTTGGAAACGATCTGGCCAAATACGTGCTGCATCATTGTCTTTCATGGCTAAGGTCATCTTACCCAGCTCATCAAAGGCGATGATGGCGTTTTGTTGATTCGATTCCAAAGCGATACCGTAGCGAAGCCATAACGTGAGTTGCACTTTGCATAACAGGTCAACGTAATCTTTAAACCATGCAAGGGTGTCTTGCTGATAGTACTGCTCGGCGAGGTGTTCTAAGAACAGACGTCCATCAGGCATTGGGCTGGCAAGGGCGGCAACAGGCACCAGTGCTTTGTCTTGGAAGTGGCTCTGCGGATATTCACGTACGATGTAAGCGAAGGTTTTGTCGTCTCCAACATGACCGCCGTGCTTCTCATTGCAATGGAAAAACGTGCCGTGCAAGTCTTTATCATTTTGTTCTAAGTGCGTTAATAAGCGTTCAAACCAGTGTCCGTCATAGAGCGTTGATGGTTTGATTAAGCGGATATTTTTAGTACCTAACGAGCGCATGATCAGCGGCACTTTGATGTGGATATGCGGTGCTTGATTCACGACGACGGTACGCACGGATAGGGTCGGAGTTACATCAAGGTATGCGAGGGGCGTTTCAATCACGCCATCAGGCAGAGAAGCCAGACTTTGAAGCGTTAGTGGATGCGCGGGGAACAATTCATGGCTCAGAGCAAAATCTGCTGGCATTCCCACCTGCTCCATTGTCGGCCAGCATTCCGGTTGTGGGCTGGTCAAGGTAACGAGTGACTTTTCAATTGCAAGCCAACGAAGGGTAAAGCTTTGTGCAAACTCTGGCGCGTATTGCGCGAGGTCTTGATCGCTCAAACCGAACTTAGCACGGGCTGTTGGGTAGTAAGGATGGTCAAGGTAGGAGGCGATTTGATCGGCGCGTAAGAGTTTTTGCTCCCAACGATCTAGTTGAGAAATCGGCTGCATGAGTGATTCAGAATGTTGACTGAAGGCTTCGTCACACAGGCCTTTGTGCCTCTCTGCACATTCGAGTTCTGGTAAGTAACTATCGAGCAACGAGTGAGAGCTTTCGTGAGCAATCGCTTTCAGTAATTCAATCCAATCACGATAGTGCTGCTGAGGTTTAACAAGATCATTTGCCTCGATCAGCCAGCCATGACATCCAGAGCCATTTGGTTGTCCGTATACCCAACGTTGCATGTAATAACTCGGAGTGACGGGCAAGTAGAGCGTAAAATCCGAACCGGGAACAATAAGCCACATTTGTTCACGAGGATAAGAAGAGATATTGAGTTTGCTTGGGAGTTCAGTCTCAAATCGGCTTCGAGAAACCAACCCAAAGAGATCTTCACGTAAGCAAGTGTCGATTAAGCGTTGAGTGAGATATAAAGCGTTGTCGTTCATGCTGTCACCTCGTTGACTGCTGTGAGATTGAAGCGAGCTATTGCTTGTTGGATCGCAGGTTCTAAAGGCTGGCCAGAAGGGGAGACGATTGAAATTCTCGCTAAGTAATCCTTGTTGGAGAAACTTTGTTGGAAAGCATCACCCGCCTGTTTGAGCACTTGCTGTTGAGTGACGATATCGCCCTCTTGGTGAATGAAAGAGGTGGATGTCCCTTCAATTATTCCGTTTTGTTCTGCTACCACATAATGCACATGGGCACTGCCATCAATGTGAAATGCCTTATCAAGCTTGTTACCAAGGTGAAGGTTTAAGATAGTGGTGAACCAACGCCCTTCACTGAGGTTATCGAGCAAAAATTCGCGGCCATCACCAATACTGCGATAGTTGATTTCGACTAACACAGGCCCTGTCTCTGTGATGATAAATTCGCTGTGACAGACACCAAAACCCACGCCAAAAGCCTGTAGCTGGCGTACGCACTCGTCACGATACTGAACGCTGTTAATGCCATTCCAGCTTGCCGCTGTTTCGATAAAGTAAGGGGGAGCTGAGAGCTCAACATCGAACCCACCAAGCGCAGTCAAACTTTCCCCGTCACCAATGGTTTCAACCGTGATAAGCGGACCTTGCAAAAACGCCTCAACCAAAATTGGGGTGGCTGGGTGCTTTTGCCAAAACGCATCGCAATAACTATCGAGCTCAGTTTCAGAATTACAGCGCTGAACGTCCAAGCTCGCCACACCTTCCTTGGGTTTCGCAACCACAGGGAAAATAAAATCGAATGTAGGAGCGGCATCTCGATGTAACAACACGCTCTGGGTATTGGGAAGCGACTTTTCGTTGAGTACTTGGCGAGTTAAGTATTTGTTCTTTGCTTTAAGCGTGACGGTCCAATCTTTCGTGGGTACGCCAAAGAATTGTGCACAGATTGCGGTGGAGGTTTGCAGGTGATCGCTGTTACTGAAAACAGCATCGGGCTTTAGACCTTGCTCTGTGATGGTCTCGATGAGTTCAAGAGGGTTGAAGACATCGCATTCAAGAATTGCATCGGGGGTAAAGCGGCCATCGTCACTGGCTAACTTCAAGTGGTTGAGCTTATGGTCGGTGATCAAAATGACGTGGAGACCCATCGCTTTTGCTGTAGGCACGAAGCCATGAGTGACTGCATCATTCACGACATGACTCACGATGATAATCGTAGATTTCATGGGGTTTTCCTAATTTTTCTAACGTTGTTGTTGTTTGCTCACAAGTGGCTTCCAAGCGGTCTCTTTCGAGGTTTTTGTTATAGCTTTATTTTTATTTATTATTTTGTCGTTAGCGTTGTTACATAAGGCAAGCAAATATAGATCATAAAATTTATATTGCAAACACAAATGATATTTGTTTTCATTCGCATCTGTTGTGATTTATAAACTAAAACGGAATTAGCAAATGAACATGAGATTGACCTTGTCCCCTCTCGCTTTGGCTATTGGAGGTGCATTAACCGCAGGAGCTACCGTGTCAAATGTAATGGCAGCAGAAGAAGTAACGGTGGATGAAACTCTGCAAGTTATTGGTCATCAATACGAAGGTTATGCGGAGCATATGCCACAATCAGGCACCAAAACTGATGTGGAATGGTTGGATGTACCACAGGCAGTATCAGTGGTTACAAAGACGGAAATGCAAGACCGCGGTGCAGTGCGTTTAGTGGACGCACTTGACGGTGTTGCCGGGGTCAATAACACCTTGGGTGAAGGTAGCCGAGACCAATTTGTAATTCGTGGTTTTGATGCGCTTAACGACATGTATAGTGACGGCATGCGTGATGACGGGACGCTGCAATCGTATCGCAGTTTGGCCAATATTGAGCGTGTTGAAGTGGTAAAAGGCCCTGCGGGTGCACTTTATGGCCGAGGTTCAGCGGGCGGTATCATCAATCTGGTAACCAAGCGTGCTAACGGTGATAACTTCACTCACGTAAATGGCAGTGTTGGCAGCAACAACCAGTTTGTTGGTCAGGTTGACAGCTCGATGGCGTTTACAGACAAAGTCAGTGGTCGTATTAACGTGGAACATCGACAAGCGGATTCCTATGTCGACCACATCGATTCTAATGATTTCTTCATCGCACCAACGATTCGAGTATTGCCTGCAGAGGGGCATACCATCGATTTGGACGTCGAGTATGCACATCAAGAATTGGTGCCATACCGCGGTGTTCCATCGAAAAAGGGTAAACCTGTCGATGTCTCTGAAAGCACTTTCTACGGTGGCACGAACGATTATCAAGAGTCAGATAGCATTCGTGTTGGTGTCAACTATGAGTGGCGTTTGAACAACGAATGGGCATGGACAAACCGCGCGGCGTACAACCATATCGAACTCGAGCAAAAGGGCACGCGTCAAGGGACAGTGACGGGGAATGAAGTTTCTCAAACCGTAAACAATTTCGGTTACGACCCTCGTACTACTACAACGCTGCAATCTGAGCTAGTTTGGGAAACCGACTCTAACCAAATGATGATCGGTGCTGATTACAACCAGATCAACATCGATCTAACGTTGGCAGGCGATAAAACCTTAC
This sequence comes from Photobacterium sp., assembly GCF_033720175.1. Taxonomy (GTDB): domain Bacteria; phylum Pseudomonadota; class Gammaproteobacteria; order Enterobacterales; family Vibrionaceae; genus Photobacterium. Next base: position 134,634 of record NZ_JAWWDA010000010.1, on the reverse strand, counting down.
CGCCGAAAGACATCTATGATCCTGTCGCTGGTCCAACGCCTGATCCGGGTTTTAAACCTTTCCGTGATAACACAACCACAACGGCAGGCATTTACCTTCAAGATGTTTACACCTTCGGTGATCTTTCGGTGATAGGTAATGTGCGTTACGACTCCATGGAGCTTGAACAGCAAAAAGCAGGGGCAGCAAAAGAGAACCTAGATGATAACAAAGTGAGCTACCGAGGTGGTTTGGTCTACCGTCTCAACAATGATATGTCAGTGTACGCAAGCTTAGCTCGCTCATGGCAGCTTCCTTACTCCGGTATTTACATCAACCCTAAATTAGCAGAATTCTTCCATACCGATCTAAAAGAAGTGGGTGCAAAAGCTTACCTATTAGACAACGCGTTGATGCTTAATGCGGCGATCTTCCAAATTGATCAAGAGCAGCCAGAAACTAATACCGACGGAGACGTTATCAACAAGATTGAAGCTCGTCACCAAGGTATTGAGCTGGAAGCTCGCGGTCAGTTTACCGAGCAGTGGGATATTTCGGTGGGCTACAGCTACCTAGATGCGGAAGACAAAGAGACAGGTAAAAAGCCGAACGATGTGTCTGATCACCTGTTCTCACTTTGGAGTACTTATCAGTTAGATGACAACTGGCGTTTGGGTGGCGGTGTGAAATACGTAGGTGACCGTTATGCGGGCAACGACGAAGCTGTCGCATTAGGCGATTACACCACTGTCGATTTGATGGCGGCGTACACCACTGGTCGTCACAAAATTCAAGCGAACGCTTACAACGTGCTTAATGAGGAATACATTCTGGGTGCAACCAACGGCAAGTCTGGCACGAATCAGATTGGCTACGGTGCGCCAGCAGAATTCATGCTCAGCTACGGATACCAGTTCTAAGATCTTTTGATTTGTTCGTTATGCATTGGCGAACAGTTCGCCTCATTTTGAGGCCGTTTAGCCCATAGGGTCAAAGCACCAACATAATCGACAAACACAGCCTTTGACCCTAACCTGCCTACATAGGAGATTTTCATGCTTTACCAGAATTTGGATGGTAAACCCCAAACGCAAATACAAAAACAAGCGCAACTGCGCCTTAGTGTACTTGCGATGGCCATCGCTTCAGTGACTTCCATGAGCGCGTTCGCTGCATCTGATCCGCAAACGACTACCATGGAAACGATTGTCGTGACGGGCAGTTTGATCGGTAACTCAGAGCTAGAGGATGTGAAAGAGTATCCGGGAGCTCGTACCGTCCTTACCAATGACCAAATTAAAAAGACTGCAGCACTCTCGATTGATTCCGCATTTCAAAGCGTTCCAGGGATCAAAGTTCAAGACGAAACGGGCACCGGTGTTTTACCTAACATCTCGGTGCGCGGCTTGAAAGCGAGCCGCAGTGGTCATGCTCAATTTCTGATGGATGGGGTACCACTCACGCTTGCACCTTACGGTCACACAGGACAATCTATTTTCCCTGCAACCCTGTCGATGCTCGACCGAATAGACATCGTACGTGGTGGTGCGGCCGTACAGTACGGACCGAACAACGTGGGTGGTGTGATTAACTTGGTGACAAAGCCGATTCCAAACACTTGGCAAACTGAAATCAGCAACCGTCTGACCGTATTTGAAGATGGTGATACACCGCTTAACGATTTGTACTTACGCACAGGTGGTTGGTTAACCGATACGCTTGCACTGCAACTTGAAGGTAACTTCTTAAACGGCGAAAGCTTCCGTGAGCATTCTGATACGGAGGTTAAAAACTTCCAAGTTAAGCTGCAATGGCTGCTTAGCGATACGCAAGAACTGCAAACGTTCATTCAACGTTATGATGCTGACACACAAATGCCGGGAGCTTTATCTCCAGAAGACTACAAGAACGATCGAACTCAATCAAAACGACCATATGACGAGTACCAAGGCACATCAACACGTTGGAGCGTGAAGTACCTGCATGACTTGAACCTTGCGGACAGCGCAGAATTTGAAGTGCTGACATTTGGTCACCGTTCTGAGCGCTTCTTCCAGTGGGGCTTTAATCGCGCTGGCGGTCACTGGGCGGATCCGGCATTACCATCCACCGATATTCGTACTTCACCACGTGAATTTGCTGTTTACGGTGTTGAGCCTAAGTTATCGATGTACTTCGGTGACGGTAAGGCAGTCACTCAAAACTGGATTGTGGGTGCGCGCTACGTCAATGAAGATATCGATTACAAGCTGACTCAAACTCCAATTGCTGGTGGCGCGACAAATGTGCCTCGTGATTGGCATCTTGATACCGACGCTTTCGCTGGTTATATCAGTAACGAAGTCGGCCTGTTTAATGACGTGTTAAAGGTAACACCGGGCATTCGCTACGAGTCAATTGATATGGCGTTTGATGATCTGGGTAAAGTGCGGAGCACCGACAACAAGGTGACAGAGTGGTTGCCGGGCTTAACAGTGGCATACCATCTAACAGAACAATGGGTTGGTTACACCAACGCGCAGAAATCTTTGCGTGCACCACAAATTGCTTACATCCGTGGTCTAGGTGAAGAGGGCAGTGAGCTGGCATGGAACTACGAGTTGGGTGCCCGCTACAACCAAGATTCAACTAGCTTTAACGTCGCGCTTTATCGCATTGATTTTAAAGATCAGTTGCAGTGGCAAAGTGCAACACAAACCTTCGATAACATTGGCAAAACGCTTCACCAAGGTATTGAACTCTCAGGTCGTTATGTTCCTCAAGCACTGCAAGCTCTGAGCTTAGGTGCTGGTTATAACTACTTAGATGCAACGATAGAGGAAGAGGGCGAAAATAAAGGTAATCAACTCCCTTACACTTCTAAACACCAATTTAGTTGGGATGCGACTTACGCCTTTACGGGGGTAGATACTACGTTATCTGGTTACTATTTCAGTGAGTCTTACTCTGACAATGCCAACACAAGTGCTGAAGATGCAACGGGTGCGACAGGTAAAGTACCTGCCTATATGGTATGGAACTTCAATTTAGGCTCCGACTTGTACAAGGATGAAAACGGCAAGCTACGTATGAATGTCGCCGTGAACAACCTGTTTGATGAGGACTATTACTTCCGCGGTATTGATACCAGCCCTGTCGGTCGTTATCCAGCACCTGGACGCTCTTACACCTTGGATCTGAGTTACCAGTTCTAATACGTAATTTATTGAAAATAAGAACAAATAAAAGTCGCCAATGCCCTTGGCGACTTTGACGGTTCTAGCGTTAAAGGATAATTAAATATGGAAAACAATTCTCGAGTATTGTCATTGAACGGATTGGTGGTGGCCTTGGCTTTGTTGGTGCTGGGCTTGTTCTCATTCTCAAGTTCAGCAAAAACGCGGATGATACAAGACGAGCAGGGCCAGTTTGAGATCGTTACTACGCCGCAACGCATTGTGGTGTTGGAGTTCTCATTTGTGGATGCGTTAGCTGCAGTAGGGATCTCTCCGACGGGTGTTGCCGATGATAATGATGCCTCGCGAGTGATTCCGGCGGTGCGTGAGTTAGTTCAACCATGGGAATCGGTTGGTATGCGTTCTCAACCGAGCCTAGAGGCTATTGCAGTATTAAAGCCGGATTTGATCATTGCTGATGCCGAGCGCCATCGTACTGTCTATCAAGATTTGCAGCGAATCGCTCCCACTTTGCTGCTAAAAAGCCGTGGTGAGACTTATCAAGAGAATTTGGAATCAGCGCTCAAGATTGGTATCGCTCTCGATAAGCAATCGGCAATGGAGCAACGAATTCAACAACATCAACACGCCATGGCTGAATTCAAAAGTCATTTCTCTCTCAACCAAACCGTCCAATTTGCTGTCGTGTCGGCTAAAGGTATGTGGTTACACAGTCCTGCTTCCTACGCAGGAGGAGTGCTCACTACATTGGGCATTGCTAGCCCTATTGTGAAATCAACAGAGAAAGCGTATTTGCCAACCAGTTTTGAACTGTTATTGAAAACCAATCCGGATTGGTTACTCCTTGGCGCTTATTCCCATCCCAATATTGTTGATGGTTGGCAGAAAAACCCGTTGTTTAATGTACTAACGTCGGCGAAAAATCAGCAAATCGTTGAAGTTTCGCCAGCACTTTGGTCATTGAATCGAGGTATGTTGGCCGCCGAACAAATGGCACGAAACCTTGATCAAATTTTGGATCCGTCATGAGCGCTCTGTTGCTCTCTGATAGCAAACTGGATACTAAGAAACAATGCCTGCTGAGATTTCCGTGGCGAGTGGCGTTATTTACGGTATCAGTATCGATTTTAGCGATGTCTGGTTACATGGCATCTATGCTGGGGTGGTCTAATTTTTCTTTAACATGTAATGACTTGGTGCGGTATTGGTTTACGTTTGATGAGAGCAATATGACTCATCAAATATTGGCGACATTAAGAGCACCAAGAGCTTACGCAGGCTTATTAATTGGTGCGAGTTTGGCTGTCTCAGGGTTATTGATGCAAGGCTTAACGCGCAACCCACTCGCATCGCCTTCGATTCTTGGCATTAACGCTGGCGCGGCCTGTTTTATGGCCTTAGCCGCGATAGGCATGCCTGTGGTGAGTGAGCTAAATCCAATCCTCAATGCCGTCTGTGGTGCGTTGCTAAGCGGCGTCGCTGTGATGCTTCTTGGTGGCTTTTTCTCTTCTCGTTCTCATCCGTTGCGTTTGGTTCTGGCTGGTATTGCTATCACTGCGTTACTGGTTGGATTGACTCGAGCGGCGCTTATCCTTGCTGACGACATGGCTTATAGCGTGTTGCATTGGCTTACTGGCTCGTTGTCTAGTGTCGATGATGAACAATGGCAACAGCTTTGGCCGCCAGTCGTGATTGGTTTGGTATTGGCAATGAGCCTTGCTCGTAATCTCAATTTATTGGCGCTTGGCGAAGAAGTTGCAGTCGGGCTGGGAAGTAACATCAGGCTTACTCGCGTCATTAGCGGAATGACTATTGTGTTGCTTGCCGGCGCAAGCGTCGCTATCGCTGGGCCTATCGGCTTTGTTGGTTTGCTAGTGCCTCATTTAGTTAGGCCCATGGTTGGGCATAATTACCATTTACTCATTCCGATTTCCGCATTGGCTGGCGCGGCATTAGTGTCTTGGTCAGATGCATTGTCACGTGCGATTGCTTTCCCTACTGAAACGCCAGTGGGTGTGATTACTGCCTTACTTGGGACGCCTTGTTTTATTTTGATTGCGACAAGGAGATCATAATGCACCATCACACGAAGGTTCTTTTGTTATTCGGGTTACTTGTGATAGTGGCATCCACAGGCTTGTTTGTGGGCGCAGCTTCACTTTCTGTTTCTCAAGTTATTGAACATTTGTTCGCGTTTTCTAGTGACGACTTTGTTATCAATCAGTATCGGCTACCACGTATGTTGCTCGCCATTAGTGTGGGTGCTGGGTTAGGGCTCTCGGGGGTATTGGTGCAAGGCGTGATACGTAATCCGTTAGCCTCTCCCGATCTTATGGGCATTAGTGCAGGAGCCGGGCTTGCCGCGACAGCGAGTTTAGTTTGGTTTCCTGACGCGCCAGTCAGCGTACTTCCTTTGGTGGCGATGGTCGGTGGAATTTTCGCCGCTGGATTGATTGCGTTACTGGCATGGTGGTCAAAGCCAACACCCGCCAAACTGGCGTTGATTGGTATTGCGGTGAGCGCGTTTCTTGCGAGTTGCATCGACTTCTTACTTGTCACCAATCCCATTGAGATCAACACGGCCATGGTATGGCTAACGGGCAGTTTTTGGGGGCGAAATTGGCAGCAAGTCCCCTTTATTTGGAGTGCATTACTCTTGCTATTGCCAATGGCATTATGGCTGGCTTGGCGTTTAGATGTGATGGGGCTTGGCGAGGAAAGTGCAACCACATTAGGCACTAAGCCAAAACAGATTCAGATTCTCGCGTTGTTGGCCGCAGTATTGCTTGCCAGTATCAGCGTTTCTGTTGCCGGCACTATTAGTTTTGTGGGTCTATTAGCGCCTCACTTAGCCCGTTTGTTGTTTGGGCATAATCATAAGTTGTTAATCCCTGTCTCTGCGCTGGCGGGCGCGATTCTGGTTACGTGTGCTGATGGGCTTGCCAGAGGGCTACAACCACCCATCGAGCTGCCTGCAGGGGTTCTCACCTCTGTGATTGGCGCGCCTTATTTTATCTTTCTTCTCTATCGTTATCGAGGTTGGTAACCATGCTTAAAACGCAGAATCTTTCCGTCGCGTACGGCAAACAAACGATCATACCGAACCTTTCGGTTTCCATTCCCAAGGGGAAAATTACCGCCTTAATAGGACCCAATGGATGTGGTAAATCCACCTTGTTAAAGACGCTAGTGAGAATCAATAAACCAGCGACAGGAGAGGTGTTGCTTGAAGACAAACCACTATCGACTTATGGCGATAAAACCCTCGCGCGTTTGCTGTCGCTTCTGCCGCAAATTTTGGTCAGTCCGGAAGGTATCACGGTAAGAAAGCTGGTCGAATATGGTCGCTCGCCTTACGTGTCTCATTGGGGAAGATTAGGACAAGAAGATCAAATGATTGTCGAACAAGCAATGCGCGATACAGGCGTGCTTGAGTTTGCTGATAAGCCGGTAGAGTCTTTATCTGGCGGTCAACGCCAAAGAGCGTGGATTGCGATGGTTATAGCGCAAGATACGGAAGTCGTGATGTTGGATGAGCCTACCACATACCTTGATATGTCTCATCAGGTAGAGTTGATGAACCTGATGCAGCAGATGAATGCCAAAGGAAAAACGGTGGTTGTCGTGTTGCATGACCTTAACCAAGCCAGTCGTTACTGCGACCATTTAGTGGTTTTGGAAAAAGGGCGTTTAGTTGCCGAAGGCTCGCCTGATGAGGTAATGACAGAAACCATGCTTAGTCATGTATTCGATCTCAAAGCGAGTGTGTTCCGTGACCCCATATCAAATACGCCGATGTGCGTGGCGATTTAGCTTTTCTCACCGATTTCTCATTAGTGGGCAACACGGAATGATTGTTTAGGCCTTCATACGTTGGCCGCCTAATCTAACTTGCTCTCCAATAGCCAATGTAAGCGTTTTGTTTTGTGGGAGTGCTACAACTGCAAGATATTTTGGGATGGCTTCTTGGAAAGAGGTGGAAAAATCTGAAACCTTACCCGAAGAGCAAACCTTTGGGTAGTTTCTGGATATTGGATGATTGTAGTCCAGTTATCTTTACCTTAATTGACCAAAGTTCATCTATTAATGTACTTAATGATAGAAGTGGAGTACTCGTTATCCATGATATCAAAAATGACGTAAGTGATTGTCCATTTTCCCCTCCCCTGAACAATGCAGCGGTGTCTAAAGCTGCTGTTTCAGACCATAATAGATAGTACGTTTATCTTCGGACAAGACAAATTGGACTTGTTGCATGAATAAGTTAATACAGTTCTGGGGTAATCTACGATCGAGCTTCTGGTATATGCCTGCACAGATGGTCGGTGGCAGCATTGCCTTGGCGGTAGTGTTGATCGAGGCCGACTCGGCTGGTAGTGACCGCTGGCTGAACCAGTGGCCACGCCTGTTTGGGGTCGGGGCGGAAGGCGCGCGCCTGATGTTATCCACGCTGGCCGGTTCAATGATGACGGTGATGGGCATCACTTTCTCCATGACCTTGCTGGCACTGACGCTGGCGTCTAGCCAGTACACATCCCGCATTCTGCGGAACTTCATGCGTAGCCGCATCACACAATTCACGCTGGGGGTTTTCGCCGGCACTTTCGTTTATTGCCTGATCGTGTTGCGCACCATTCGCGGTGGTGCTGGTGTTGAGGGGTTCGTGCCGAGCCTGGCGGTATTCTTTGCTTTTGTCCTGTCGCTCGGTGGCGTGGGTGTCCTTATCTATTTTCTTCATCATATTGCCTTGTCGATCCAGGCATCTAGCATCATCGCCTCGGTCGCCAAGGACACCAACGCATCCATTGATCGGCTGCTACCAAAAGAACTGGATCAGGGGGCCGATGAAGATGAAGGCCAGAACCGGGGGCTCGAGTTACTGGATGAGAGGTCCTGGTATCCCGTGCCAGCGGCCGTGAGCGGGTACATTCAAAGCGTGAATAACGCAGCGTTGATGAGCCTGGCACGAGACAACAGAACCATCTTGCGAATGGAGCACGGTATCGGCGCGTTCGTTGTGCAAAATACGGCACTGGTCTCGCTCGCTCTGACCTATCCGCCAGATCAGCAGACCATTGATGTGGTTAATGCTGCTTACAGTATTGGCCGCCATCGCACGGTAGAACAGGACCCGGCTTTCGGTATTCGACAGATCGTGGATATGGCCATCAAGGCACTTTCACCTGGGGTTAATGACACCTCAACGGCGGTGATGTGCGTGGACTATCTGACATCGATTCTGGCTCGGCTGGCCGGTCGACAATTCCCGCCAGTGCACTGTTACCAGGGAGAAACACTGCGTGTGATTGCGATTGTTCCGAGCTTTGAGGGACTATTGGCCGAAGCTTTCGATCAGATTCGGAGTAGTGCCGAAGAGAATGTTGCTATTCTCGCGCGCCTGCTCGGCGCCCTTGATACCATCGGTAGTCTGACGATCAGGCCCAGCTATTTACGTGCACTCGACGAACAGCTGCAATGTATTGCCGAACTGGCCGATCGCACCATCGAAGCCAGCTATGATCGCGAGCGGCTCGAAAGGCGCATGTCGGAAGTGCGCGAAATGCTGGAAGCGCAGTCTGTGCTATGTGCAGAGGAACAGAATGAATAGCATTATGGATACGAGACATGCAAATTGAAAGGGGGATTTAAAGACGATCACCAAACAGCTGCTATTTTATAACAGGGCGTTGGCTGTAATACTAATAACATTCCACTTCTTTCAACTAGCAGGAGTTCAACATGACTATGAGAGCGAGAACCACAATGAAAATAATCGCTATTTCCCTGGTGGTTTTAGGAATTGGCCTTGCAATATGGGGATATCAATTATCGGGTTCTGTCGGTTCGCAAATCACACGGGGTGTCACAGGTTCGGACACTGATAAGGTAATGACTTTCTACATTGCTGGTGCTGTCAGTTTTGTTGTTGGTATATACCTTTTCCTTAAAAAATAAACAGGAGGCAACATGGATATCATTAGCTTGATAATATTTTTAGCAGTTGGCGCGCTGGTTGGTTGGCTTGCTGGCATCATAGTGAAGGGTAGAGGATTTGGCGCTGTAGGAAATATTATTGTGGGGGTTGTTGGCGCTGTATTTGGTGGTTTTGTTTTCAGTTTGCTCGGTATAACAGCCAGCGGGTTTTTAGGAACAATAGTTATGGCAACTATCGGCGCTGTTATTTTGCTATTTATCATTGTTTTGGTTAAGAAGGTCTAGCTCAATCGCAGCTAACAAGTAAATAACCTGACAAATATTTAGTCGTTATGTTACTACATGAAACAAGGAGGTTTCATGCTAAATGAACTACTAGAACGTGTTCAACACTATGATATTGATACTAAAGTGAAAGGAATTACGAATCATTTGCCAATGGCTCTAATCGCACTGGATCGGCTAGGAGCTAGCCCTGAACGTTTAGAGGAATATTTTGAATTTTACTCTGAAAAACTGAAGCCACTTGAGTCTCTTTCATACGATGAAGATTTCAATTGGCTTGAGCATTTAGGAGAAAAAGAGAAATTTAATGTGTATTTGGATTTTTACTCAAAGCAAATCTCTTTGTACGGTATTACATCAACGCTAAGGACTTATATTGATAAGCTCATTCAAGGGTGTGCAGCATCGGCATTTCATGCCTTAATACGTTTAAGCTACGGTATTATTCAAGAAAACCCTAAAGAAATTACTTTTGGTTTGGCTCATATGTCATCACATTTCATACTGTTACCACTTCCTTTAAAAGGGGATACCAAATCACAGGAGTTAGTAAATAACGCACTGAATGTTTTCTCTAACTATACAGCCGTTGGTAATTCTGTAACTCAGAGAATGACTGACATATCTAATCATCCTGATTTTAGTCGTATAAATAGCTATCCATCAGATTTATCATTAGGCTCTTTTAGTACTCTATTTTCTCAGCTATATCTACAGAGTAATGATTTCACAATGCTTCATGCTGTGACGAGTAGTCACGCAATGAGGGTGGTATTGCCGTACATTAGTGATGAAAGTACAGCATTAAAATCATATTGGTCTGCTGCTTTGGTCGCTGTGCTTTCTATTAAAAACTTAAATTTCAATGAGATTGTAGAGGGTAATAGTATAACTACTGATAAGTTGAACTTCAAAAATGCGATCAATAGCAATGATGATCATATGATTAAATTGGTATTTAGCTGTGTTGAGGAGTATCGATATTATAATAAGGTTAATCATTTAAAAATATTGAATGGAAAATTAAAAAACGTCACATAACAAATGCATCAGCACGATTTTATACATTCGGCATTGTCAGTTTGAATCAGCTTTAGTGTTTACGGAGTTTATATGAATAGAATAAATCCAGCTAAATTGCGTAATAGCAAATGGACAGCGGTGAAACCCATGAACAGAGAAAAGCACTTTTTGGTATCGGACGTTGAGTTCGATGAAGATGGCTCAATTGTTTCATGCAAATTGGAAGCTGTTATTTCGAAGAATCAGTATCCAATTGATTGGGCCGATCTTAAAAATGAGGATGAATGGATTCAAGGTTGGAAATAACCGGCTCAGAAGAAAGACACCTAACCACTCAAGCTGCCCCTTAACACAGTGTTCAGTGTTGAAGGGGCGGAACAATGTTAACCCCAATACAAAACGGTCCAGTTTGGGGTATTAGTATGCTGCTGTAGCCGTGGGCAAGGGTTAACCAAATAAGCAAAATCAGCGTACTCACACAACGGTAAATCATTGATGGAGTCTGTGTAGAAATGGATGGCTGAGTAGGTTTCAGGCTGTGCTTCTAGCCACTGCTCTAGCCTCGTCACCTTGCCTTTCCGATAGCTGGGTACGCCGAAAATCTCTGCGCTGTAAGTACCTTGCTTTTCAACCAAGTCAATGCCCAGTGCGGCTGGAATACCTAAGCGCCGACCTACCGCTTCGACCAAAAAAGTGACACTGGCCGAGATGATAACGATATCAATACCATCACGTGTAAGCTGCTCAATCAGTGTTTTTGATTGCTGGAACTGTTTTGGCAGAATGTGGCTTTCGACACACTCTTCAACCAGTGCGTTCACGTGCTTTATTGGCAGGCTAGCGATTGGTGCGATGGAGAACGCGAGGTAGTCCTCCATATCCATTTTGCCTTCCGCGTAGAGCCCCATCAGACGCTTGTCTTCTTCAATGAAATTCGGCTGTGTGGCAATGCCTTTCTCGACCAAAAACGCGTTCCAAATCATCGCACAATCAGCATTGAACAAGGTCTCGTCCATATCAAAGACATACAAAGGTTTGGACATGTTAAGCTCTCACAGGTTGTATTTCGTTGAGGTTAAATAACAATTCTAGCTGGCTGCCATTGTCCAGCAAGCGCTCGGATGAACGGTTTAATAAATCGACTGTCAGCTCGCATTCGTCGACGCTTACTTGGTAGCGAATCACATTACCAAGAAGCTGATGGTTTTTGATAGTCCCGGTTTGTGGCGCTGAGATGTGGCTGCCATATTGGCGGCCTTGCTCTTTAACGTAAATCGACTCAGGACGAAGTGCGACCTTCCATTCAGTCTCGATATTGAAAAGTTGCTTGGCTTTGTTGGCTTCAACGAGGTTGTAGTGACCCATAAAACCCGCAACAAACTCATTGGCTGGGTGGGTGTAAATGGATTCTGGCGTATCTGCTTGAACGATTTGACCTTTGTTCATCAGGAAGATACGGTCAGACATGATCATCGCTTCTTCCTGGTCGTGAGTCACGAAGATGGTCGTCAGGTTCATCTCTTTCTGGATATCACGAATCTGTTGGCGAAGGTGCTTACGGATTTTAGCGTCCAAAGCCGAGAGTGGTTCATCGAGCAACAGAATACGTGGCTTAACAACCAGCGCACGTGCCAGAGCAACACGCTGACGTTGGCCGCCAGACAGTTGATGCGGGTAGTGCTTTTCTTTGCCTTTAAGGTCAACGAGTTCAATCACTTTGGCCACTTCACGTTGGATTTCATTCGCGCCAAGTTTTTTCATCTTCAGGCCAAACGCAATGTTGCCTTCTACCGTCATATTTGGGAACAGGGCATAAGACTGAAAAACCATTCCAATGCCACGCTCTTGTGGCACCTGATCAGTAATATCTTCACCGTTGACCCAAATCTCGCCGCCATCAACAGGGTTGAGGCCAGCTAAGCTGCGAAGAAGGGTCGATTTGCCACAACCACTTGGGCCTAAAAGGGTGATGAATTCGCCTTGCTCGATGGTAAATTGAATGTCTTCAAATACCGTATTGTCACCAAAGCGTTTGGTTAGGTTGTTCGCAGTGACGTAACTCATTATTTGACTCCTCGGCTGAAACGACTTGCCAGCCAAGTCAGAAAGAAAATAAACAGGAAGTAGGTCATCACCAGTGCTGACGTGAAATGCCCGCTGGTCTGACGCATGTTGTATAAGTAAATTTGCAGGGTTTCGTAGCGGGTGCCGACTAAGATATTGGCAAACACAAACTCACCCAGCAGGAACGAGAAGGAAAGAAATAGCGATGCCATCAACCCTTTCTTCAGGTTTGGCAAAATGACCAATAAGAAGGCTTTGGTTGTGCTTGCCCCGAGCAGGTGAGCGGCATCCATCAAGTCATGTAGGTTGATAGCTTCAAAGCTGTTTGAAATCGCGCGGTACATGAATGGCAACGCGATGGTGAAGTAAGTGCCAATCAGAATCCAGGGGGTACCGATTAAGGCAATTTCACTGTCAGCGTATAGCTGCAATAGACCCACAGATGAGACCACCGGCGGGACGGCAAACGGCAGCAAGATTATGATATTCATCAGCTCGTCGAGTTTTGGAAAATAGTAAAACACCACAAAAATTGCAGGCAGAATCAGTATAACGCTGAGCGCCAGCGCTGCAATACAGATAAACAGCGATCGACCGAAAGCTTGCAAGAAACGTGGGTCGGTCAGCAGTTTGATGTACCAATCAAGGGTAAACCCGTCCGGCAGAATTGTTGCCCCCCAACGCGATGAAATCGAATAGATGAAGGTGGCCAAAATTGGGATCAGCATAATGCTAACAATGGAGTACACCACGGTTTTGTGGAAGCGAACATTAACGTTTTGCATTAGCTTTCTTTCCTGCGTAGCTCTTAGTAATCAGCCATTGGTTGATCAGGGTAATACACGCCAGTATGGCCATCAGAATGACCGAGATAGCCGCCGCCAGGTTGGGTTCTAGGAACAAATCGCCTGAGACCAAACTCGCAATGCGAATGGTGATGACGTTGTAGTTGCCCGCGGTAAGGGCGTACACACTGGCATAAGCGCCAATGGCATTGGCAATCAAGATGATGAAGGTGCCGAACAGCGCGGGCGAAAGCACGGGCAGCACCACTTTTGCCCAGTACTGGCAGGAGCTGGCGCCAAGCAGCGCTGAGGCAGCTTGCCAATCGTCACTGAGGGCATCAAAGGCGGGATAAAGCAACAACACCGCCAACGGGATTTGGAAGTAGATATAAATTGCCAGCAAGCCCCATTTACCGTAAAGGTCGAAATCACCCAGTAAGCCGTATTGCTTGAGAAGCAGGGTTATTGCGCCATTGGTGCCAAGGATGATGATGAAAGCGAACGCCAAAGGTACCCCAGCAAAGTTGCTGCTCATATTGGTGAAGGCAATCACGCCATCGCGGATTTTGGAATCGACACGACGCAGTGAAGAAACCAACAAGGTCGCAATCGCAAGGCCTGCGATGCTTGACCAGACCGAGAGCCATAGGCTGTTGCCAAAGGCTTGCATCATGAAGGCGGAATCGAGCACGTCAATATAGTTGGTGAATGCGAACTCTTCTTCGTAGATGAAGCTGTTGATCAGCATCCAAATCATAGGGGCGAGCTGAAATAAATAGAAGAACAGCGCGAAAGGGGCTAGCCACAAGGCAGGCTTCATGCGTTTTAGCCAATGGCTAGCTTTTGGCTTTGCAGAGCTCGCCTGGCGATAACTTGGCGATATGACAGAACTGCTCATAGTGCTAACAATTCCTGAGTGTAAGGTTTGTTGTGGTCGAGGTGAAGAAGGTGGCAAACCGTGCCACAAATGTCGGTCTGCTTAACGTGGCATTCTTGATGGGTGAACTTGTTACCCATCACAAACAGCGGCACTTCACGCTCTTCTGGCAGAATGCCGCCATGAGATAAATCGTTGTTCATGCCGTGGTCGCTCGTCACAATCACTTGGTAACCGTCGGCCAGCCACTGTTCCACGTAATGAGAAAGAATGATGTCTGCATCACGGGCACTGTTGCGGTACTGGCGAGAGTCCAAGCCGTATTTGTGCCCTATGTCATCAATATTCATTGGATGGATCAGTAAGAAATCCGGTTGATGAGTACGGCGTAAATGCTCGGCATCCAAGAATACCGCTTCATCTGGGTAGTGATCCCAGTGATAGAAACAACCATGTTGAATATTCAGGATTTCATCATTGGTGAAGCGATCTCTTACGGCATCAAAGGGGGCGCGGTTGTAAAGCTCGCTCACCCAGTGGTAAGCGGCTGCAGCGGTCACTTTGCCTTGGGATTTCGCTAAGCTGAAAATCGATTCGTGATTCGACAGGCGCACGATGTGGTTGTTGACAATGCCACTATCGACTGGGCGAACACCGGTTAGGATGCACTCGTAAAGTGGGCGTGACAGAGAAGGCAGTTCAGACTGCACAGGGTAAAGCGTTGCGCGTTGCTGTTCTAGCAGACCGTTAAGGTAGCCCATGCAATCACGGGCTACCTGATAGTTCAGTCCATCTAGAACAACAAGGATGACCTTATTGCTCATGATATGTTCTCGTTTACTTCTTGGGAGAGAGACTTAATTACGGCTGCTTACTGTTGGTGAATAAGGACACTTTCTTGCCATTGACGCGGCAACTTACGAGCCGATTTTTCCCAAGCAGAGAAGTCGGTTACCGGGTGGACGTTGCGGTATTGATCGTTTGCAATCAGTTTGTCTTGCACAGATTGTGGCAGAGTGATGCTGGTACGGATTGGACGCGCGTAACCCTCTGCTAGGTTGATCTGGCCTTGGTCGCTGAAGATGTACTCACGTGCTAGCTTCGCTGCATTTGGGTTCTTCGCGTATTTGTTGATGATGGTGGTGTAACCCGAAATCACAGAACCATCTTGGGGGATGCTTACCGTAAAGCGTTCACGATCGATTTTGTCGCGGTAGTTCAGGGCGTTGAAGTCCCACATGATCGCTACTTCTACTTCGCCTTTTTCAAGGTTGGCGATGTTTGGGTCCGTGAATGAGAGACGGCCTTGTTTCGCCAGCTCAGCAAAGAATTTGATTGCTGGTTTAAGGTTCGATTCGTCACCACCGTTAGCAAACGCTGCCGCTAGAACCGCATTGTTTGCTTGTGCTGCTACGCCTACATCACCAACGGTAACCTTGTAATCGCCTTTTAGTAGGTCATCCCAGGTCTTAGGTGCGTTTTTCACAAGATTACTGTTTGAGATGAAGGAGATAGTACCGGTGTAAGCCAATGCCCAGTGCCCATCTTTGTCTTTCGCCCAATCAGGAATGTCGTTCCAAGTCGTTGGTTTGTATGACTGTGTTACGCCTTTTTTAACTGCGATACGGGCAAAAGCAAAGCCCACATCACCGATGTCTGCGGTTGCGTTTTTCTTCTCTGCTTCGAATTTGGCAATTTCTTGCGCCGAACTCATGTCGGTGTCTTGGTGCTTTAAACCATAATTCGATTTAAGATCCACCCAAGTCTCTTTCCAGTTAGCCCAGCTGTCTGGCATTCCCACACTGTATACCGCGCCTTCTTTTTGTGCCGCTTTAATCAGTGACTCTAGATCTGCTTCTTTCGCCATGGCTGGCGCTGTTAATGTCGCGGCAATAAGCGTTGTCGATACTAAAGCGGAACAACTTAGCAAAGTTTTCATTGTCTCTATCCTTCAGGACTAGGGAAGTAAATTCGATTTTTATCCTAAGAGCAGAATGTGACGGTTTAGCACAAGTTATTTGACAGTTTTAATGCATTTCAATGGCAGTTATATTTCAAGCGCTTAGAATTTAAGCCATTGTTTCTGTCATATTTTTGTTATCTGAGGCCATAGCAGCCGCTTACAGTGGAAAAATTCACTTGCAGATCGTGTCAGCCATTTAATCCAGATATTGCTAATGTCCAGATGCCCGAGTATTTCCAATTCTATGACTAACGTTAAACATGTGCATTTTCCATTGCTCTGTTCTATCAATTTATGGAAACAAACTAATAACCACCCGTGGAATAATGGTGCGCATACAAACTAACAGCTAGGAATGTTAAACAAACCGGGATGTTGACACCAAAAAAAATCCCTACCAGTGTACCGATAGGGATTATCTTCTAACTACAAGATTGTTAAGGTGTTCTTACACTATCAGCATTACCGCTAAGAAATCGGCTTTATCAGCAACTAATTGGCTGCACAAGTAACACCAGAGTTAATGGTTACCGATGTAGATACTCCGGCATTTTCCAAGCTGGTAATTTGGGCGCATGGAACATTAGGTGCACTTTCCAGATATACCGTAGATAACCGGTTTCCGAGCAGTTTTTTTACGTCAATGAATGGACTGAGGTCATTTCCTTTATAGCCGGCAAAATAAACAGTCTGTATGTTTTTCATCGTAGAAAAGACAGACAAATCAGTCACCGTCGAAGCATGTAATACCACCTGGCTGAGCAGGTTTAGGTTTGCCAGCGGTGTTAGGTCAGTTATATTAAGAGATCTTAAATCAAGAGAGCTTAGGCGTTGCAGCCCAGTGACAAAAGAGATCTCAGAGACGGGATTACTTCCAACCCCAAGGTAAGACAAGTTGCTTAATCCTGCGACAGGTGAAAAGTCCGTGATTAGATTATTAGATAGATTGAGGCGAGAGATTCTACTTAACCCAGTAAGCGGTGTTAAATCAGTAATCTGGTTATTCGTCAGATTAACGAAAGTCAACTCAGGTAATAACGCTAGCTTACTAATGTCTGTCAACGCTAAATTATATAAACTTATTGATGTAAGATTAGGTAAGTCCTCTAAGAAACTAATGTCCCTAACAGGGGTGTCACTTATAGCAAGATTAGTTAAGTAAGGAAGACTTTTGAAGATAGTCGTGTCACTGAATCCCGTACCAGTGATATCGATGCCTTTAAGTTTAGGGAATAGGGGGAGTGAACTAAAATCCGTTAGGTTAATATTGTTTGTGATATTAACCTGTTCCAAGTTTGGCAGAGCTTGTAACGGACTAATATCTGTTAGCGCTGCAGTTCGTATATAGAGGTATTTTAACTTGCTTAGTGACAATAGAGGTGATAGTGCTGTCAGCGTATTGCTACCGTAGATGGTGAAAGAATCCAAATTCACGAACTGCTCGATACCGGTAAGCTGTGCGATGTTAGGATGACTGTAATCGCACGCCAACCTTGTTAAAGAACCGGTATCACTTGCTCCATTCAAGCCGTCCGATACACATTTGAGAAATTGACTATCTGTAATAGCATTTAAATCAATAGAGGGATAAGCATTAACTGTCACTGATACTGTCTCTGTATCAGTTAACCCGCCTTCATCGGTCACCGTAACCTTAAAGACCATCTCTTCTGAACGGGTTAGACTTGGTAACGTTATTTCCACCGTTTCCCTGCTGGAAGACGATCCAGTAAAATTAACTGTTGTTCCTTGAGTCTGTTGCCATTGATACGCTATATTGCCTTTGTCATCGTTAACAATTGCACTGATGTTTAGCGCCTCACGTTCATAGCTGACCCTATCAGTTAGAGGATTAACCTGTGGCGCGGTATTGCGGTAGAACACCGTATCCAATTCAGTATTGTGAATTGATAAATGGGCTACGTTTTGCGGAGAAGTAATAAAATTATTAACTCCCGAGTTCAAGGCATTTAATGAGCTCACATCATCAAGCTGTCCGTTGTCATTAAGATCTAAAGCCAAATTATCCAGCCATTGTGTCAATGTTTTCGCTTCTGCATCTATACTCATCATGGCGCCAGCAATCGCCAATGCATAGTCAGTAGCGACTCCCACAATACCTTGATTGTCTCCATCCATCAGATTTGTTGGGGTAGTGGTTACCAAACTGCCGTTGATACTAAAGCTTTGTGCTATTTCTGTATTAGCTTGTCCAATATTATCTATCGTCAATTCAGGGGCTAACGCGAGTGCCCTGCGAACCGCCAATTCGGTCAACGGAGTAATATTGATTGTAGTATCGCTCAGTTGCAAATTTGATGCGGCTTGCAATGGCTGCAAAAGGGTGTCTGTCTGGCCTGTTGCTTCGTTTACATATTGCCCACCGGTGACTTGGACAACAACGGGTCCCTGATATAAACCGTAGTTTTTAATTAGATAATCACCATTATCTGACGTAGTTGTCTGACCGATTTCAGTTTTATCAAGTTGGTAAGCCGTCACAGTCGCGCCAGTTAATGGCCCTTTAAAGGCAACCCCTGAGATAACTGGAGCAGGAGCAACTTTTACTCGATAAGTTTGATGACTGCTTAAACCACCTAGATCTGTGACCGTTAAGCTAAACGTTAACTCAGTGGTTTGTGTGGTATCGGCAGGGGTAATCGTAAGTGCTGCCGTATCAGCATCAGCCATAGCCGCCGCCGAACCAGACAACTGTCGCCATTGATAGGTCAAACCATCTTTATCATCAGTGATAGCGGGAGCAATCTGGCCTTGCTGCCTCTCTGTAAGGCTTAGCTCAACCAATGAGGCTACAACCGGGGGGGTATTGCGGTAGAAATCTTCATCTTTCGAGGTGGTTTCTTTATCTACAACCACCTTATTATTATCTGAGTCAATAAAGTCATTAATCCCCTGATTAAGGCGATTTAATTGTTCAATATCATCCAACTCTCCGTTGTCAGCTAAATCATCGCTAAACTTATCAACAACTTCCCCTATCTGAATGCTATCGGTTTGCGCCAATTTGGTCATACCAGCGATGACCAGCGCGTAATCCACTCTCTCTCCTATTTGTTCTTGGTTAATAGGATCAAGTAGATCAACAGGGGCTTCGCTAACAATATCGAGTTCCAATGCCATTGATTCAGCCACTTTACGATTGGCTGCTGCGACTGATTCAGCTGTCAAGCCTGCGGAAGATGCCTCAGCTTTACGTACAGCCAACTCGGTTAGTAAGGTCACATTAATCACCGGATCGGTAGTCGAAACCTCTTTAGCTGCTTGAATAGATCCTATTAATTGGGTCAATTCACCAGAGGCTTCATCAATATATTCCCCCCCGCTGGCTTCAATACGTATTACCCCTTGATACTGGCTACTCAGTGGCAATAAGTAATAGCCCTTAGCATCAGTGTCCGTAGTACCTAGCTGGTTACCTGCAGCATCAAAAGCCACAATATTAGCCTGCGCTAAGGGGCCTTTAAACACCTGACCAGATATCTTTGTGAAAGTAATAGGTACAGACGGATGAGCGCTGCCATCATTTTCAGAGTGTCCATGCCAGCGACAGCCTGTCAAACTGATAGCAGAAGCGAGCAACAGAGCTCGCTTTATATTTAAAGATGTAAACATTGATTTGTCTCAAGTTCTAGTGCTTCATGATTAAGTATCATTGAGCATATAAAGAAAATTAAATGACGAAATGACATGGGTGATTTAAAACCCATCGGTGTGTTGACTTATTATTACAAGTAATAAATCACACAGAGAAATTTAGCCCTAGCAGGGTATTCCTCTATCACATAAAGAGAGATATTTTCCTATTACATAGGATGATTGTTATCAGCGTTAGCCGGTTATTTTACCTATGCGTGTACAAGGCTAATCTACTCCTTTCATATGAAAATCCAGATAAAGCGTCTATTAAATACAATAAATTTAAACTCATTTACGAAGTTTATGATTAAAAATGTATTATAAACAGATGCATTACTCTAAAAAAGCAGTATTTTTTTCTATCTTCATGCTTAATTCCCACCGCTGCGCAATATATTCCAATGGAAAAATCTGTAATCAATTGATTTAAAATATAATATTGTTTTTTTAGTGCGCTATAACAGTGAGAGATCGTCATATCATTTTAATAAATTCGATTTAATGTTTGTATTAAAGGTTTGTTTCATAGAGCTGGCTGGAAAAATGATTTTTTGAAGCTTAAGCGAAGCGACGTTCAGTTAAAAATCACCGTAACATTGAATATCTGGATTAAGATGGCGGAACGATCCCATACCGTCAGTGAACTGAGGAATTATTCAAGATCGATCTGTTCTGATTCGTTTTGTTTTTCTTTTTGCTAATGTCAGAGACCATATAATTCACTGCTTATCTATAAATATCATCCAAATTCTACATTCCACCACCGTGAATAAATCAAGCAGAACTTGGCATAATTACGGCAGGTTTTAGCTAGTGTTTTGGTGTCAATATTTCTAATATCAAACCATCACTGCATGAGTATCCCGGGACTCCTCTTGGCACTGACACAACTTAATATGTTAATTGAGAGGATCAGAGCATGGCAAAGACAGTCGCACGTCCCTGGAATGATACCAAATCACCAAAACAGGTTATTCTTGGTCTGGCCGATCGCTGCTGTGTACCGCCACCAGACCCCTCAATGGCATCACAAGTGATTATTCCTTCTTCTTCAACTCTTGCAGGGACTCGCCAGAGTAACCATGTGGTTGGCAAAGAAGCGGACGATTATTCTACGGATATCAGAGTAAGATCCGCACGGCTGGCCGATCTTGATGCTATTGAAAGCATGGTGCAGTACTGGGCTGAATTAGGTGAAAATTTACCCCGTGAGCAACAGGAAATTGTGCGTGAGATTGGATTTTTTGTGGTTGTAGAAGCACAGGGGATTGTGACAGGATGTGCCTCTTTATACGCTTATGATTCTCGCTTAGCTGAAATTCGCTCATTGGGCGTGTATCCGGGAGCTCAACGGAGAGGCCAAGGCAAGGCGCTTGTGGATCACTTGGTGGAAAAAGCCAGACAAATGGCAATCCAGAAAGTGTTTGTGCTGACCCGAACTCCCGAGTTCTTTAAGAAGCAAGGGTTTATTTTAACGTCACGTGCTCTGTTGCCTGAAAAAATCATGAAAGATTGCGAGCGTTGTACGAAGCAGCATGTATGTGATGAAGTGGCACTAGAAGTGTGTTTTGAGCAATAACCGTTTGGCGCATTCACTCCCTTAATGATTGACCACGAATTCAACCTGAAACCGGCCATTACCGAGGCTGGTGTCAGCCCTGGACGTCGGTTTAGACGCCTGCGGGGTGCTTGATAGTAACAGCATGGATACTCAGTGTTGGACATGAGCAGCAAGCCTGTACTTGTAAAGTATTGATTAATATTTATAATTCAGGGATAGGAGATCCATCATATTAATGAATAAGTCACTTTTTCTGACGGCCTTCAAGGCGACCGTTCCCGTTCTGTTTGGTTACATCCCACTGGGGATTGCGTTTGGGATCCTGTTCAACGAGCTTGGGTTTCACTGGGTTTACGCCACGTTGATGGCGACGGTGATCTACGCGGGTGCCGGGCAATTTATGGCGGTAGGCTTGCTGGCCAACCATGCTGGTTTGATGGAAGTGGCGATCACTACCTTGCTGTTGAATTCTCGGCATGTGTTTTACGGGATCTCGCTGATCAACAAGTTCAAGACCAACGGGTGGCGCAAGTTTTACCTGATCTTCGGGTTGACGGACGAGACCTATTCGCTGCTGACCGGCATCCGGCCGCCCGAAGATAAAGATGAGACCGACTTCTATCTGTTGATCACCGCATTGAATCATAGCTATTGGGTGCTCGGCTCGACCCTCGGTGCTATTTTGGGTGCCAATATAACGATTGATACCACAGGGCTCGATTTTACCCTTCCGGCGTTGTTTATGGTGCTGGCGATCGAGCAGTACAAGACGATCCGCGAGTCTCGACCTTTTGTGATGGCAGGAGCCGTGGCATTCCTGTCGATCTGGCTGTTCAGTCGGGACAATATGCTGCTGATGTCGATCCTGCTGTCTATTATTGTCCTGCTGGTCCTTCGCCGGGGACAAAAGCCTACCGAAGCGATCGCACAGGGATCTCTCTAGATGCAAGATATTCACTACTTGTTGCTGGTTATTGCGGTGATGGCCGTCGCGACTTTTATGACCCGGGCGCTGTCGTTCGTTCTGCTGTACAAGATCAGCGACCATCCGATGTTGCTCTACCTGGGGCGTTACCTGCCGCCGGTGATGATGGTGCTGTTGCTGATCTACTGTTTTCGCGACCTGCGCTTTACCACGTACACCGATGGCCCAGCAGAATTGCTGGCGCTTGCTCTGGTGGTGGTTTTGCATCTCTGGCGCGGCAATGCCCTGCTGAGCATCATGGCAGGCACCGGACTCTATATGTTTCTGTGCCAGTCATCCCTGCCGCTGCCTGGCGCATAATCAAGCTCTGTTCTACGGCAATGGGGCCGAACGCCGGAGGCCGATAGTGAAGTCGATCACACTATGATCACTTGGCCTCGGAGAGTCGGCTTGAGGGTGGGATATCAGTAAAATATGTGCTTATATGGTTGATAATAAATGTAATATCTAGAGCGTACTATGAAGATTGAGGCTGCTGTTCAAATGCCAATTCAATTCAACAACGCTATGACGGAAGATTTATGCCGTATTGCGTTATTTTCTCAGGTTAAAGACCGTTTTTCCCATCGAACACGCACAGAGTTGTTTCAAAAACTGACTTTTAAGCGTAAGGCACAGATTTTACAACTCAAACCAGAACTCCACAGCGCGAATCTGGCAACCATATTCAAAGCAGTTAACTATTCTGAACTATGCTTGGGGGATAGTGAGGGCCTGCCGGATGATCTGTTACTGATAGAGCAAGCGGCGTGTTTGTGGTATCCACACTGGCTAGCGTTTTGGTGTGATTACGAAATCCACGACGTGAAAGCCAAGTACGCCGAGGCGCCATTGAAGCGCTTATCCCCTGATCCCCTGACTTATGAAGACAAGGACTATCGAGGAGAGCTGATCGACAACATTGAAACTGATTGTCGTTTGTTCAATACCCTTTATGATGACGCGCCGATGAAACTCTGCGACGCAATATGCCTGATAAACCTAGAACTTTTTGTCCGTGGAGAAGAATGGTATGAAATGCTGTTTGCTCTGTCGCTTTCCAGGGAAGGGAAGCACTTCATACTGTTTAGCGACCAGGCCGATAGCGGAATACGAGTTATCGTCGCATCAGCGTTGATTCAAGATTGGAACCAAAAAGCAACCTGGTTGAGTCTGGCTCCGCAATTTGAAAGCGAAAAATGGACAATGTGCTTACCTCCTCATGCATATTGCGAGTTGAATCGGCACCAGTTATTTGATCCTCCGCTAATGAAAAGCTGTGATACGGCTTCAGAGTTTAATCAGATATTGGCGTTTAACCTTGATAATACGTCCTCAATCTGTGAAGTGTTGCGTTTGACCGTAAGTGGGACACATCAGCAAAGGCTGTATTACTTATATCTGACTCAGAAATTGCTGATGAGCACGTTGTGTAATGCGGGTTATGTGGTCGGTCTGACGATCATAGAGCAGCCATTTATGCTTAACTTCTATAAAGCCATTGATAAGAGAGCTTACTTCCATAGTTGCTATTGTGATATCAATGGTGAAGGCGTGATTACATATCGGGGTTTTTGGAACTTCGATTATATGGACAAAGTATTTGAGAATGTCTTATTCCGAGATTATAAGCGGGCGGTTTTAATTGGACGAAAGAATAAGGCGAACCTCTAGGTGACCAATGTTTGACTTGAACCTGCAATCAATTATGTATCCCAAAGCCATTATCCTACTGCTCGCTACCAGTATGGTCATGGCGTGGTTGCTTTACTACTGCTATACCCTGAAGTTAAAAAATGAAAAGATTTTAGGGACTTATCACGCAGCATATATTGCATATTCCAGCTGCATCACGTTGTGGATTTCAAGCAATGCTTATTTCCACACTGATCTGCTTGTCGAGTTTGGTGACGCTGGCGGCATATTCATGGCCAAATTGGCTAATCTGGCGTCCTTCTTTGCTTTTGCATTTGCGTTTTATTTTTCATGCCGTCTCTCAGCTGCAAAGGAAAAACGGCAGGTTTTTAAATGGCAATTTATTGTTTTTTATGGGCTTTCTTTCTACTCTCTGTATGTGAACCTACAACCAAATCTAACGGTAAAAAATGTTGCGATCGTGGCTCCAAGTGATTTCATTATCGACTTTGGACCCCAGACCTCCGTGTTCTTTATGAGCTTGATAACGCTGGTCGTACTCACCCTGACGAACCTTATCGCCATGCGCAGGCGGAGTAGTAAGCTCAGTCTGACCAAAAATAACTACATGATTGCTGGTATTGTGGTGTTCATGCTGTCAACGGCAACGATTCATCTGGGAATGACTTATTTCCTCGGTGATTTTTCCCTTACCTGGCTGCCACCCGCTTTCTCGATCAGCGAAATGCTGCTGATGGGTTACGCCTCGCTTACTTCCCGCTTTTACAGTATCAAATATTTGTTTTTCTTGGCTTTAACGGTAGCGGTGACCAGTGTGCTGTATTTGGTGCCGCTCTCCCTTGTGATGGATTTCACGGCGTACCAATTTGAGCTTATTGTTGCTTACAGCGTGATCCTTGGTCTCACATGGCAGAAACTGTTGAACCGAGTGAAAAAATACACCAGTTTAATGGTGTACAATTCCCCTATGCCACCAACAGAGCAAATATACTCTTTGGTTGAAGAGTTTCAATCATCACCGACAACGGCTATTCAGAAGCTGGCAACACTGTTGAATGTTCCCGGCAACAAAATGCAGCTAGTGAAAAACTCTCATGATTCAGATGTTTATACTCATTATTTAGCCAAAATCCGAGAACCCCTGGTATTTGAAGAGATTACCGATAAGCTCGATAACAGTACCGGCCAAGATACCCTTGCTGCATTACATTATAAAATGAGCCAGAACGAAGCGGCCGTTGTTATGCCGCTTTTTGACAGCCAGCAGATGATTTCGCATCTGTTGATTTCACCCCATAAGCAAGACGGTCGATTGTTTTCAAATGAAGAGTTAGTGGTATTAGAAAAAGTGCTGAAACAAGCGCAAGGTTACATCAATTTTGAGCGACGGATTTGTCAATCTCAGGCATTAGCAAATTCAATCGCGCATGAAATGCGCAACCCCCTGACTCAATTGCAACTCAACCTGGAAACACTCCAAATACAGGTGCAAACACAGGCTGATCTCAAGACGCTTCTGGATCAGATAGAAAAAGGTAAGATGGCAATTGACAGGGGGAGGCAGCTGATCAATATCATTTTGCGAGAAGTGAACAACTCATCGCTCGATCAAGAACCAATGACGACATCACCGATCAAGCGCTTATTGATGCAGGCCCTTAATCAATATGGTTTTGAGAGTGAACAAATTGAAAGCAGGGTGCATCTGAATATCAATGAAGACTTTTCTGTCAGGGTCAACGATACGTTATTTAACTTTGTGATTTTCAATTTATGCCGTAATTCGATTTACTATTTTGATTCCTATCCAGAGAGCCGCATTGAAATAACATCTTGTTCTAACGGTCACGAAAATAGGGTCGTTTTCAGAGATACCGGGCCAGGTATACCAGAGAATATCCGCACGCGGATCTTTGACGACTTTTTTAGTTATAACAAAAATGGTGGTAGTGGTCTTGGGCTCGGGTATTGTTTACGAGTCATGAACTCCTTTGGCGGCCGTATTCAGTGCAAATCAAAACATGGGGAGTACACCGAGTTCCATTTGATTTTCCCGATCTTGTCTGTTGAGAGTTCAATTTACGATGAGGTAGTGAACCATTCATCTGTGATAGACGCTGTGCAACGTCAGCCAGGTTCTGTTGCCAATCAACCGCTATCTACGCCGGCGACAGGAGATTATGGCGGAAAAACGATTCTGATCGTTGACGATCAAGAGGTTCAACGTGCCTTGATAAAGCTCTACCTCGAACAACTGGGTATTGATACGATTCAGGCAAATAATGGCAAAATCGCGGTCGATATATTCCAGAACAATCCTATCGATCTTGTTCTCATGGACATTCAAATGCCAGTGATGAATGGTTTTGATGCAGCAGCAAAAATCAAACAGCTCAGCCCTGCTACCCCCGTCATAGCGCTATCAGGCGAGTCTGGATCGCGAGAGCTGGAAATCATCAGCAACATGATGGATGGCTATCTGACTAAACCAGCCTCTAAGCCTGCCTTGACCGCAATGTTGAACCAATGGCTAACTGAAAAATCTCCTGTTAGCTGTTAGCTGTTAGCTGTTAGCTGTTAGCTAAATGCGATGCCGATGGCCAACCTGATCCAGCAGATATCCCGCGCTGCCAGTTGGCGTCAGCCAGGCTATAGACAGGCACAAAACGCTGGGATGCATAGGCGAGCCTTCCCTTTGCCGCACCAATGATGGCGAGGAATTGTCAAAATCTTGACCTCTGTCACTCTATTCGACATAAAAATTGATAAAACGCATAGCCCTTTGGTTGCGGCATGCATAATGTCTCTGATGTTCCGTTTTATTTAAGTTAAAGGTTACAAATATGTCTGATGTGCCAGTCTCTGTTGCAAATGCTGTCGATGTGGTTCAGCCGGTTGTTGAATCTTCAGGTTCAATTTGGGGGTATGTGGCAGGTGGTACTGTCTTACTGATTCTTGCGGGTTTCTACGGTTATCGGAAATTAAACACGCCTGGATTTATCATTAAGCAAGTAAGAAAGCGAAACCTGAAAGAGATGAAGAAGCAGGGTGTAGAGAACTCTGACTTTATGCTTGATTTGGATAAGTTGTTTGATTCTGTTCTTGAGTATGCCAATAAGTACAACAAAACGGGCGGGGATGTTGTTAAAATCATCAGTCCGCTAAACGACGCTGCACGCATCAAAACACCACGCGATATGTACCAGTCGATGATTTATATCGCGAACGAAATGCACGATGTGGCATTGGCTCGTGAGTTTAAGGCTAAGTCTAAACAGGTGAAGGCAAGCTCACCATTGATGACTGGCTTGTTAAAGCGTGCAGGCATCTAACCTGACTAATGAATCTGAGGTTGTTGGGCAGGTCCTAGCACTTGCTTAAGTCATCACAAGCAATCTCAGTTTTACCTTCTATCCTCGTGTAAAGCCAAGCCGTCGCTCTTCCCCCCCGGCGCACTCAAACTTCCATCGCATCTATCTTCTCTTTTATTTGCAGGTAGTATCCAGATCTACTTGATACAGCTTAATAAGCTAATATTAATCTATGAGGGTTATTTGAGGTATTAATATGGCTGACTTCACTGAGCGTATGCGTCTGAAGGGAAAGGCGGAAGAAGATATCTATTTTGCCGAACTAAACCGAAAGTTAATTGATGCTCTGCATGAAAAACAAGCGGAGAAACAAAAGCTTGTTGAAGATGATGCTGATGATATTGGGCTTGAGGATAAAGTGAATAAATAAAATATCATCGCACTTTTTTTTTGTTTTTCCCTCGCTACTTTCAATCAACGCCACATATTCGCTAAGCCTTTGGCTAATTAAGCCAAACGTGGGAATGTAGATAGAAAGGCAGGCATGGCTGTCTTGTAAATTTTATTATCGTTTACTAATCTGGAATGTAGATGGCCAAGGATTAGTGTGCTTATGACAACGATAAAAATATCAATGATAAGTGCCGTGCTTATCCTTTGTTCTTCATCTTTTTTTCCTCAATCAGCCTATTGTGCTGAGAAAGTCTTATCGATTCTAAACTGGAGTGAATACCTTGACCCCGAGCTTGTTCAGCGTTTTGAACAACAGTATCAGGCCAAAGTGGTTGAAATATACTTCGGCTCTGATCAACAGCGATCTGAAATGTTGCTGCAAAATAATGCTGAAGGGTATGATCTGATCCTTTCTTCCGGTGTTGATCTGGCAAGCTATATCAAGCGCGGTTGGCTGGCTGAGCTGGAACAAGAGAAACTCCCTACCTTACAACATATCAACCCGGAGTGGCGAAGTACCTTCTCAGGGGCAGAGCAGTATGCAGTCCCTTACTTCTGGGGAACCGTGGGTATTATCTACCGGCATGACTTACTTGAAGAGCCAATCACCCGCTGGCAGCAACTTTATCATCCCATTCCTGAGCTACGAGGTAAAATTGGCATGTTTGAGGATACCCGTGATCTGATTGGTATGGGGTTGAAATCACTGGGCTATTCGGCCAATAGCGAAGAGAGTACCGAACTTAAAGAGGTCGAAGCAGTGTTGCATGCCCAAAAAAACATGGTTAATTCCTATATTTACATGACACTTGATGAAACTTCACCCATCGTATCCGGGACGATTCTGGCGTCGATGGTTTATAACGGTGATGCCGTGATGGTACAGAAGCACAGTGAAAATCTGACTTTTGTGCTGCCTGAAGAGGGAGGTGGGATCTGGGTCGACTATTTAACTATCGGCGCGAACGCAAAACAGCCTGAACTGGCCTATGCCTTTCTCAACTTTATCAACCAGCCGGAGAATGCGGCCCAACTGGCCCAATTTGTTTGCAATGCCTCACCCAATTTGGCGGCGGAAAAGCTGTTACCTGAGGCGTTTTTGAGCAACGAGGCGATTTACCCGGACCCGGACAGCCTGAAAAAATCCGAGTTTTATAAGTTACTTTCAGCCGATGCGCAGCGTCAACGCAATAGGCTTGCCATCAGTATTATTCAGTAGCTTTCGCGATGAAACTAAAAGTCAAGCTGCCAATCCTTCTTGTACTGTTGCTTTGCATACCGCAAGTGCTGCTAGGTACCATTGCTTTTGTTGAACTCAGAAGCACTGCAGAGCAGGGCAGTGTGACTCAGATAACAAAATTTCTTGAGCAAATTGTTGCTCAGACCGACAGGCTTGTGAAAACAGCACAAGCCAATGTCGAACTGATCACGGAAGACGATTTATTAAGAAACTATATACTGACCGATGATAAAGAAGAGCGCTATACGTTGATGCAGCGCCCTTTGTTAAGCAAGCTGAAAAGTATTATGCAGGTATTTCCCGAGTATTATGAAATGCGGGTGATATTGCCCGATGGTTATGAAGATCTCCGGTTAACGGTTCCTTTTATTCCGAACCAGACAGAAACCGAACAGGGGAGCGTATTGTTTTCGGCCATCGCGAAAAATGAGAATAATCACCATGCGAAATTTATGGTTAATCCAGACAATGGTGAATTCAGCCTGTATGTTTCTAAACGGCTAGATATTATCAACAAGGCGGTCGATTCTTTTACCGCCCTTCCGAAAGTGCGTGGTTACCTGGTAATAACCGTAAACTTGGAGGTGTTAAATGATGCCTTGAGTGATTTTTCCTGGAGTGGGGGACGTTTTTTAATCACCGAACAATCGGGGGAAGTCGTATTACCTTATTCGGCAAAAAATGCGAAAACTATAACGCCACTTGATTTAGCATCGAAATTAAAATCGGCCGAAGAGAGCACTTTTAATCTTCTCGATATAGAGGGAAAAGATTACTACCACACCAGCGTTAACCTGCAACATCAATTACGGCTTCATGCACTGCTACCGTATAAGGTCTTATTACAATCGAGCCGTAATATCAGTATGCTTGTGGCCATCATTACTCTGTTTTCTATTATAATATTTATCCCCTTGCTGGTTTCTTTCAGCCATTTTCAAATTGTCCGGCCACTGAAAAATCTGCATCAGGCTTTTTTACGCTTAAGTCATGACAATGAATTGGTTCAGGTGAAAACGTCGGGAGATGACGAACTGAATGAGCTAGGCCATGAATTTAATCGAATGAGCTTTAAACTCTTTAAATCGAATGAAAAGATCCGCGATCTGGCATTCAATGATTTCCTGACGGGCTTACCTAACCGTTTCATGTTTACCAAGCATCTCAACAGAACGTTAGAAAGCGCAATTAATGATAATAGTCATCTTGCCGTCATGTTCATCGACTTAGATAATTTTAAGCAGATCAATGACAGCCTTGGTCATTGCGCCGGTGATCAGCTGCTTCACGAGGTGGCGCTTCGTATTCATAAAAATCTGCGCGAGAAAGATTGCATCAGTTATATCAACGAAAGAGATATGATTGCCAGACTTGGCGGCGATGAGTTTACGGTGCTGCTTACTGGCGATTCCGCGGTGGCTGGTGTGGAAAAAGTCGCTCAACGAATTCTTGATGTGATTGCTTTACCAATCAAGATTGACGATAAAAATTATTATATCAGCGGCAGTATTGGTATCGCGTGTTATCCCGAGAACGGCATTACGACCCAGGAGCTGATAAAAAATGCCGATATTGCTATGTATCATGCTAAAAAAATGGGTAGAGGGAGATACCAGAACTTCACTGATATGCTTAGCCAGCAGAATTATGAGTTTTCGAACATCGGGCAAAAAATGCATGAAGCGATAGAAAGAGAGGTGTTTGAACTTTATTTCCAGCCAATCATCGATGGCCGTACCCATCATATTACTTCACTGGAAGCCCTTATTCGCTGGAATGATCCAGAATTAGGTTGGATCCCACCCGATCTGTTTATTCCGTTAGCCGAAAAAAATGGTTTGATCACGGCCATTGGTGACTGGGTTATTCGAGAAGCATGCCGTCAACTAAAAGTTTGGCAGGATATGGGGATTACCGAGATCCAGCTGGCAATCAACGTATCTGCAATACAACTGAATAACCTTAATTTTGCTGAAGAGTTAAGTGATTGCATTATGAACAGTGGAATCATTCCGGGCTCACTCTATATTGAGTTAACAGAAACAGCCATTATAAATGGCGAGCAGGACGTTTTCGCCATGCTGGAGCGGTTGCATGATAAAAATATTAACATTGCACTTGATGATTTTGGAACCGGTTATTCTTCTCTTAGCTACCTGAGAAACCTGCCCATTGATATTCTTAAGATAGACAGAAGTTTTATGTGTGAAATTAATAACAGGAATAACAATGTGATTTTATCTGCCGTTATCACCATGGCCCATGCTCTGGGGTTTAAGGTGGTGGCGGAGGGGGTTGAAGAGCCGGAACACCTAGCCTTTTTGCTCAAGGAAGGCTGCGATATGCTGCAAGGCTATATGTTCAGTCGACCCAAGCCGGCAGGGGAAATCACCACATTGCTGGTTAATGAGCTAACGGGCAAGACCAAGAGAGGAGCCGGAATGACAGTGCCTGATTATTTTTAAGTTGCCCAGAACGCCGCCCGTCACGGGCCAGTAATCCAGTAAGTTCAGCTTACCGAACCGTGTTTTTTCCGGACATACCTTCTCTGAGAATGTCTTCGCCGGAAAGATCTTCTCCGAAATGCCGCTGGGCCAACGCGCGAAATGCATTGAGGGCTGGCCCCGCTTCTTTCCCGCGGGTGATGCAAATCACTGTATCGTGATGCTTAAGGCCAAGCAGGGTGATTTTATTGATGCTTTTGGCATTGATTTGCTGCCCACCTTTGCTGAGCCATACGTCGGCATCAAACGGACTGACGGCGGTGACAATGGCTGCGGCCGAACGGAGGTGGATACCGTGTGGATTTTGGATCTGCCATGAAAACTGCAATTGCTCAGCAGGCTGCGGGATCACCGCTTTTCGAGTATCGGTTGAAAGAGGCGCGGCTACGAGAGATGCAGCCGATGGCTTTTCAGCGGGTAGCGGCATGGTTTGATTCAGTTGTCGGTATTTGGCGGCAAGCGCTCCGTGGGCTTCATGGATCACTTGTTCAATCGGCATGCCGGCCGCGGCGGCGACACTGGCGGCAATAGAGCCTTCAACCAGTGGTGCGGCACAAACGTATACGGCTTTTGCCTGTTCACTACCGAGTAATTCCAGCGCCATATCTGCACTGAGAATGGCACTGCCCATATCAACCAGCACCAATACCCCGTCAGCGGAATAGACCTGCTCAATGGCTGACATGACAGCAACGACATCGGTACCGAGGCCGTTTTTTTTGTCGTTGTCGGGCTCGTCGATACCTGCGGCAATGGCCATTTTTATTCGTCCGCGGGTCATTTGAACGGCCAGCTCTACAACGCCTTCAGCTAAACGCCGGCTATGAGAAACAATGACAATATTTACCATGTTAAACCTTGGTCAGACCTTACCGTGACAGTAATACATTGTCACACAGGGCGGTAAATAAGAAGTATGACGAGGTTGCTCCGGGATCTTGGTGGCCGATAGAGCGTTCACCCAGATAGCTTGCCCGCCCTTTACGAGCTTGCATTTCTATAGTGGCTTTCATGCCTTGTTCAGCCGCTTGTGCTGCGTGTTCCAGCGCGAGGTCCATTTCACTACCTGGTTGCTGTCGTAGGCTGTTGATCACCGCGAGCCAGGTGTCAACCATGGTTTTATCGCCCGCGACAGCCTTACCTCGTAGCTGCACGCCTTTGACACCGTCATCGAGTATTGTCACAAGCTCCTCTAATGTCAGTTCTTCTTTTCCCATAACGCTGGATGCTGCGCGAATGAAGAAGGTGCCATACAGCGGCCCGCTGGCACCGCCGATGCTTGACAGCAGTGTCATTCCGGTGGCTTTTAATATGCTCCCAATGTCTTTGTCGGCCACGGCTGGGAGCTTCTCCATCACTTTTCGAAAACCACGATTCATATTTAAGCCATGATCGGCATCGCCAATCTGACGGTCTAATTCGGTGAGAAAATTCTCCTGCCGGGAAAAAATATCAGCGGCGGTTTCCAGCCATTTAACAATGTGCTGCTTAGTCACTATCATGTTGGCCTCCATCATTCGCTTTAGCTAACAGCCCCAGCGTAGCACTGGTGTATTTACGGGCCTATCCCACAGTGACAGCATTTCATCATCGACTTTCAGAACGGTAATCGAGACACCTTGCATATCAAGTGATGTGCAGTAAGCGCCGATCAGGTTACGCTTGATGGTAATACCTTGTTGCTCAAGTAATTCAGCGACTTTACGGAAGACACAATAGAGTTCAGAAATAGGGGTGCCGCCGAGGCTATTAACCAGCACAATCACTTTATCGCCCCTATTCAGGGCTTCCGTCGTCCAGCTTTCTTCTTGCCATTCGCCGGTGTCGTTGTTCCAGCGGCGAATGGTGCGTTGATATGGGGCGTTATCAAATATTTCTGCCATCATCTCGGTGGTAACGGTGTCGCTGTCAGTGAAAGGCGCTCGTCTGATCCCGGGTTCGCCATGAATGCCGACACCAAATTCAATTTCGTTGTCTGCCAAATCAAAGCCCGGTTTACCGACTGCCGGCACGGTACAGGCAGACAGGGCAATACCTATTGAGCGGCCACGGTTAGTGATGCGTTTAGCGAGTTTGGTGCATTGCTCCAGGGTATAGCCTTCTTCTGTCGCGGCGCCCAATATTTTTTCTGCCAGCACGGTAGCGGCGACACCGCGCCGGCCTGCAGTGTATAAACTGTCTTTTACGGCGACATCGTCATCGATCAATGCGGCTTGAACTGCAATGCCGTCGCCATGAAGCAGCTCGACGGCGGTTTCAAAATTCAGCACATCGCCGGTATAGTTTTTAACTAAAAACAGAACCCCTTTTCCGGAATTAACCTGCTGGCCGCATTCGTACATTTGATCCGGGGTTGGTGACGTAAACATTTCCCCCGGGCATGCGCCGTCTAACATGCCAAAACCGACATAGCCGCCATGCATCGGCTCGTGACCGCTACCGCCGCCTGAAATCAGTGCGACTTTAGGCTTGCCGCGTGTTTTGCGACAGATATAAAAAGGTTCAAAGTTTACCTGTAGTTCCGGGTACGCCTTAGCGATCCCTTCCAGTTGCTCTCTTACGATGTTATCAACATGATTAATCATCTTTTTCATCATAGTGTCCTTATGTACTCCGGGGCGGCATGCAACATATTTAAGTGTATACCTAAGTGATCTCAATATGCTGTCTCTGTGATAATTTCCAGGCACTAAGGTCGGGCGCAGATCTGCAGATATTATTCTTATTCGAGCCTTTACAGGAACAAGTTACTATTGCACACTGTTTCTTTTTTGAAGTGTGAATCCGTTCGTTGTTTTTGTTTTAGAGGAGTCATTTGTTTTTATTGATATTTTTAACACCTTTTCATAAAGGCTAATATGCTGATTAATTTATATATATGGGACTAAAAACATGAGGCAAGGCATTATATCGAGAATAGTTGTATTGTTTTCTTTGGCTATAGTTTTGATTGGTTGCAGCCAAACCAATCTTGCTGAGCAGAAACCGATAGTGCCAGATCCGGATTGGCAACAAGGTGTGCTGACCAACGGGATGAAATACCACTTTCACCCTAAAGCCGGTGAGCCGGTAGAAATTCGCTTTTTGATCCACGCCGGTAGCCTGCAAGAAACAGAGCAGCAGCAGGGGTATGCCCATTTCCTCGAACACATGGCATTTAACGGCAGTCAGCACTTCAGCGAAAATGACGTTGTCGCCTTGTTTGAAAAGGTCGGTGTTGATTTTGGTAACGACCTGAATGCTTATACTTATTATGACCATACGGTTTATCAGATAGCGCTGCCTGATCAAACTGAACTGCAGCCGGCCCTGACCTGGTTCAGAGATGTTGCTGACGGCCTGTTATTAACCCCCGACGCCATTGAAGCCGAAAAAGGAGTGGTGTTAGGTGAAATTCGTCAATCACGACCAAATGAAATGCCGCTTGATCTGCAGGCGCATTTTGCTTTGTTGGCTAATAGTGAACACAGTAAGCATGATGTACTGGGAACCAAAGCTTCAATTGAAAATATTGATCCTGCAGAATTAGCGGCCTTCTATGCAAGCTGGTATCAGCCTAATAATGCTGAACTGGTTATTTCCGGCGACTTTACGGCAATGCAAGCCGAGCAACTTGTCAGTGAGATGTTTACGAGCTGGCAGCAAGATCCGGGTGCCCAGCAAGCAGAAGATTTTAAGGTGAATCCTGTCGGTGAGAATCCGATAGCCCTGATTGCTCCGCAAGGTCAGCTTGCAACCATGAGTATCGTGTTTGATCTTGAGGCGAGGGCATTTAGCTCTCATGCCGATCAGCAGAAGATCATGAATGATAATTTGCTGAATATTCTGATTGAGCAACGATTACGTGAACGGATGTTAGCCACCAATACCCCGATCCACGCAGTAATGGTTATGCCGTTTGATCTGCTTGATCGCAAGCAGGTAGTGATTGATATTTCATTTAACGCATCAGATCGCATACAGAGTCAGGCTTTCTTGGCCAAGGAGTTGGCGAGCCTGCGCGATCACGGGGTGGGAGCTGTTGAGTTAAGCACAGCATTAGCCCTGTTTAACCGTGATTTGGAAAATATTGACGGTGACTGGCGGCAGATGACGTCGGGTAAAATGGCGGATGTCAAAGTATATGCATTGATTGATCAAATGCCTGTTCAGGCAAAAGAGGATTATAAAGCCAACCTGACAGCCTTTATTGAATCCAACGAGTTAGCGAAAACAAATAAGGCACTAAAAAACAGGCTGAGCAAAAAGTCTACAACACCCTTTTTTGGTATCGAAAAGCAAGAGCAACCCTTTGAGCTGGAGCTGACTAACCAAGCTTATAAGGTACTTTTCGATGCTGAAGGGGCGCCTCTGCTTATGGCTAAAACCATGACGGATTTTCCGGTTCCGTCAACATTGGGAGCCATTGTAAGCACTGAGCAAATAAGTCCAGATACCACGAAGTGGCAATTAGGCAATGGGGTGGAAGTGTGGCTGAAGCAGATGCCGGCCGCCGAAAAGCAAGTCTATATGTATTACTCATCGTTGGGGGGAATAGCGGCATTGGATCCTGCTTTGTATGCGGCCTCTAATTTAACCGTAAATACATTTCTTCGCAGCGGGTTGGGCGATTTTAACGCGGCACAGCTGAATCAATATATGACGCGTAATGAAACGATGCTCAATCCGTTTATCGATGAAACCCAACACGGTTTTTACCTTCAGACTCGTTACGAAAAAGTACCGCTGGCTTTCGCGGCATTGCGAGAAGCGGCAAGCCATGCAAAGGTAAATGAAGTTCAGTTTAAGCAAGTACAGCAACAATTTGCCAGCGAGCGTGATAATTGGTTGGCATCGTCTGGCGGCAGGTTTAATGCAGAGATCTATAGTCATCTCTATACGCCTGATAGCCTGCGTTATATTCATGACGGTAAGACCTATCAAGGCGTGAGTGCAGGGCAGGTTCAGCAAGTTTATCGGCAATTGTTTGGTCAGAACCGAGGTTTCAAGCTGGTGGTTGTCGGTAATATTGAAGCCGATGAGCTCGTACCGCTACTGACCCGCTATGTTGCGAATATCCCTATGGCGAAGCCAAGTGATAACCACCATATTATTGAATTTGATAAGCAGCCAGAGGATATTTTACTGCCGATATCCAATGAATCCGGCATGTTTTACGGGGTGAGCTTTCTGGCCGAAGGTAACGCCAAAACCGTCGAGGATGTCTTTGCCGAAGATATGATGCTGAGGGTATTTTCTCAGCGAGCGATAACGTTATTACGTGAGAAATATGGCTTGGGTTATTCGCCGACGGCCTTTAATATCATGCCTGATGGAAGTAAAGTTTCGCGGTTGATACTTGAAATTAATGCCGATGCCGGGAAATTGGATCTGGTGCGCAGCGCGATGGCCGAACTTATCGGTGATTTACGTTCAGGTATTACCGAGGAGGAGCGAGATTCTGCCGCGAAACAGCTGGCCAGTGACTTGAAGCCAATGGCGACCAATGCACAAGAAATGTCCTGGTTTATGACGCGCTATCTGGTACATGGTTATGGTCTGGATGCGGTTAATGATCCTGACAAGCAGATCGAGCAGATCAGCAGAGATGACATTAACCATTTAATCGAGCGGTTAATGGGCAGTAAAACAACGCAGCTTGAACATGTCTTAATGCCTAAATCTTAATTTATTCCGGGAAAAATAACAAAGAGCCTTTGCTGAGCAAAGGCTCTTTTTTTATCCAATAGAAGGTCTTGGGTTAACTTGTCGTTTCAGCGGTGATTTCTGCCGTTGCATTCTCAACAGGAGTCTCCGTTGCTGAAACCTCCGTTTTTTGTACCGGCTTTTGGTCTGCTTCAGTATTTTTCACCGGAGAGACTTGCTCTGGCTGGACGGCTTGGGGTGATTTAGCCCGGTTAAGCTGTGCCGACAGCTCGGCAACCTGCTGTAAATAGCGATTCTTTTCTTCGCTGAGCATCCGGCGCTCTTTGGCGGATGTTGCTTTGAGTTCGGCGATTTCCAGCTGTAGAGCGCTGTTCTGATCGTGTTTGTTTTCTAACTTGGCTTCGGCTTCTTTCTGCGCCATCAGGCTGTCGTTTTGCCCTTGCAGGTTAGTTTTGATGTGATTGACCAGATGCTTGCCTTGCAGGGATATCGGCTGATCACGCAGATCACCAGAGCCGAGAGCGACGCTGACTTCCAGCAGAATTTTTTCATAGCTGACAATGTGGCGCTCATAATCGCTTTGCGGCATCGCTTTCAGCTTTTGCACGGCCGTAGCAACTTGCTGTGAATGGGCAAGGGCAAAGCGGGCTTCTTCTGCTTTATCAGCAATGCGCGAGATGGCTCTTGGTTCAGCGTTAATAAACGCTTCGGCCGCTTTTAGTGTTGCTTCAGCATGGCGCAGGGTCTCTGGTGCATGCCTGCTGATATTCGCTGTTTTCTGGCGTATTAGCTCTTTCTGACTTTCAGACAGGTAAATGTTGGTAACTGTTTTGACCTCCAGAACGCGCTGTTTTCGCACGAGTTCTGGTTGGTATTTGATTGCATTTTCAGCGTTGTCATCGGCAACGTAATTAACCAATTTCTTTAGTTGCTGTTCTAATTGTTTAGTTGTGCTCGGGTAATATTTCTCAGCCTCAATGCTATCCAGTTGCTTGCGATAACTAAAGGCTTCTTCTAATACCGTTAAAGCTTCACTACGGATAGCGTTAGCCTTTTGAATATAAACATTAAATTGTGCTAATGCATCTTGAGTTTCCTGAATATTGGTTTTAGAACTGAATATTCCTGCACTGCTATTTGCCTCTGATGGATCATGTTCAAATTCAGCAAAATACTCTTTGGCTTCATTCAGGGCATCGACGGCATCTTTTACTTGTTCTGTTGCAAACCAAGCTAATTCTATTTTGTGTGATTCTTCTAATGTATTGTTCGCGAAATCAAGTGCTTGGGTGACATCCTGAAGTTGAGTCTCGTTTTGAGCCTGATTGGTTTCTAATGGTAGACTGGTTGTTGAATTAGAATCTGACGCACAACCTGATAGCGTAATGGCTGCAACAATCGCAGCGATACGAAATTCCTTCTTCATGAATAAACCTTAGTGATGAAAAATAAGTATTAGCCATCATTATTATTGAGTGATATTTAATGATGATCTGAGAAGCCCATTCTATTTATTTTCGAATCAAGATGAAATGATATTTTAAATAATGTGCTGTCAGCACAAAAAACGTTAATTATATGGCGATCAATTAAACAAATGGTCAATTTTATGACTCTTTATTTGAGCTGGAATGAATAAGAGCAAAGAATGAATCTTTACCCTAACTTAGCTTCCAGATCTTTCTTTACGATCTCCAGGGCTGAAAGAGCCACCTGCGGTTCGATTTCATTACTTTCTAGCAGATAAATGAGATCGACAGCCAATTGAGTGTCTTCAGGGGCTTCTGCCAGCGATGCTGAGGGATTGTCTTTTGTCATACTGACCTTTCTTATGGATGAGTGTGGTGTACGAGTTGCCGGGGAACAGGGCGCAGTAAAGCCTTTTACCCTTTTCGCTCACGATGAGTAATGCTCTTTTCAATGCTTACCAGCGCAGTACGACAGCGTGATAATCGCCCTTCAAGCGCCAGAATTTCTTGTTGTAGATTTTGCTGTTCAGTCATTGTCGAGCAGTGGCGGAATAACAGTTCTTTATCCCGTAGCATTGCTGCCAAACGGCGCTCCCAGTCTTTGTGCTGGGACAGGTCCTGATAGAGCTCATTGATTGGACGGCGCCAGCTACCTGGCCTTTTGGGTTCATTTTTACGGATTTTCAACGTCGCCAGTTCGCGTTGGATCGCCTGAATTTGAGCGATGACTTTCTCGCAGATATGTTGAGTCCGAGAGGGGAGCAGCTTTCCGGCCTGGCGCTCTTTACGCAATGCTGTTATTTCATGGTGGATTTCATCAACACACGGTGTTAGTAGCTTGCTGCGGCAACGAAATAATTGCTCATCAAACAAAGGCCGTAAGGCCTCACCACGCTGGCGGTCAATTTGAGCTGCTTCGGTCGTCAGTTGGTTAATGATAGCTTCTAAGCGAGCGAGATCAGACATTGGCGTGTACCTTGAATATTCGTGTCTATTCTATGGCCAAAGCGGCCCTCTAAGCGAGTACCGAGAATCTCGGTCGTTACTACTTTTAAGTATATTCAATCACACGCTTAAAAGGCGGCAGGGCATCAAGCAATGCCTTGCCATAACGGCGATTGATCACCCGGCGGTCAAGCAGCACGACTCTACCAGAATCATCTTCTTTTCGCAGTAAACGTCCTGCCGATTGGATCAGCTTTTTACTGGCTTCAGGCACTGAAATTTGTAAAAACGGATTGCCGCCACGACTTTCAATGTATTCCGCATGCGCTTCTTCAACCGGAGATGTCGGCACTGCGAATGGGATCTTGGTAATAATGAGATTGGTAAGTAAATCACCTGGTAAATCAAGGCCCTCAGAGAAACTCCCCGTACCAAAGAGGATGCTTATTATGCCGTTTTTACAGTTTTCTTTATGTTTTTTTAGAATAATATGGCGAGACTCTTCGCCCTGAACCAGTAATTGCCACTTGTTTTTTTTCGCCAGAGGGCGAAGCTGTTCTGTGACCTTGTTCATTTGCCAATAGGAAGAGAAAAGGACCAGACTGGCCGTTTCCCCTTCTAAGTATTCCGGCAACGTTTTGATCAGCAAATCGGTAAACTTATCTGCCTGTGGTTCCAGTGGCAATGCAGGGATGACTAAGCGGGCGTTATTCTGGTAGTCAAACGGGGAGGCTAAAGCCAGAAAGCGAGTACCGTCATTTTCTGAGATACCGGCCTGACGGCAGAAATAGCTAAATTGATTCAGCGCGCGCAGCGTTGCTGATACCAAGATTGAGCCAGCCGCGCGGCTCCACAGTAACTGATCGAGGCGATAACCCACTTCAAGGGGAGAGACTTCTACAATGAAATCATTTTCCCGCTCCGGACTTTTTTCTATCCAGCGTGCTAAAGGCGCGCCTTTATCCTTGCTCGGCTGAGCCATTAATGTCCAGACCTTTTCCAGGTTTTCAAGACGCTGTAGGTAGAACCCGGATTCAGCCAGGGCTTGCTCACCCAATCGAGGCACTATCTCGTTCTCTTTTAACCGTTCGGAAATTAAATCATGGATCTTACCCAGTGATTGCCCTGCTTTTTTACTCGCCTCTTTACAGCCTTTGGCTTCTTCTTCCAGCCAGGCTGGTAGTTCACCGTGTTCGAAGCGATAGACTCCATCTTTATTTAACAAGGCGGGATCAATATTCGTGGCCATTTGACGCAGCGTAGGGATCAGATGCTGGATATTTTCTTGTAAGGTAGTCTGAAAGCGCCCGGATTTACTGTATTCAGCCAGATCGGCCAGTTTGCTGACGGACTGGTTCAGCTTTTCCAGCCAGCTTGCCGCGCCTTTAAGACTGGCGGCGGCAGAGGAGAAATCTCGCGCGACCTGCGGCAAGTGGTGCGCTTCGTCAATAATATAAATTGTATTCTCGGGCTCAGGCAGGATCACGCCCCCGCCAAGCTCTATATCCGCCATCAGCAGGGCATGGTTGGCTATAATAACGTCGGCTTTATCCATATGCTCTCTGGCTTTGGCAAACGGACAGCTACGGTGTTTGGGCATACCGGCATGGCAACTGTGCTTGTCGGCCATAATCTGTTGCCAGACGCGATCGGGGATCGTTGTCGGCCAGCTGTCACGATCACCATCCCATTTCCTTTCCTGGCTGGCTGTTAGCATTCGTCGCAAAAGTTCTAAATCAGACTTTTTAGGTTTTTCTTCCCATAATGCCACTTGCGGGTCGCTGTCTGTGGTACAGCATGCTTCCAGTTTATGGGTGCAACAATAACGTTGACGACCTTTTGCCAGAATGAAGCTGAACTCTCGAGGATAAATTCGGTTGAACAGGGGAAGATCTTTGTTTATCAACTGCTCTTGTAATGCCACTGTTGCCGTCGAGATTAGTAATTTTTTGTTATTAA
Organism: Photobacterium sp.; assembly: GCF_033720175.1. GTDB lineage: Bacteria > Pseudomonadota > Gammaproteobacteria > Enterobacterales > Vibrionaceae > Photobacterium. Next base: position 93,183 of record NZ_JAWWDA010000010.1, on the reverse strand, counting down.
ATTGTGCAAAAGGGATCCCACCCAGCAAATAAGCCAGCGATTTACCAATACCCGTCCCCGCTTCTGCCACGAGCATTCGGTGTTTCGGATCATATTCACCAGCCAGAGTTTTGGCGATTTCTGCAACCAGGTAGTTTTGTGCTCGACGGGGAATAAAATTGTCCAGCTGGTTTCCCAGGTTCTCATAGCATTGTTTGATATCACTTTTGATCTGGCTGTGTAACATTTCTTAAACTTCGTTTTGGCAGGGATGGGGATTATAGCATGAAGCCCTAAATGTGAGCGGTGACAAATTTCCGAATAGTTTATAAATAAAATGAGAATCTCATCACGAAATAAGATTGAACCTTTGTCGGGAGTACCGTTGAGCGGTTCAAAAACAATGATATATCCATTAATGGTACTTTTTTGTGGTAATTTAGGTTTATTTGCTGTTTTATGGTGGCCATATCGGGATTATATTCTGTTTATTTTATCGTGTTAAAAAGTGAACCTTGATTTATCAACGCTTAATTGTGTTTGATAATTAATCTCAATTAGCTCCAACTCATTGGTTTTTAGTTAGTTTTATGTTTTTTGAGCATGCTATTAGAATATTTGACATGCAGTTTGAAGTTCTGCAGGATGAGTTCCACAAGTTACTCACTCTTGGTTGTTTTTTCTCTTGATGCTTAAAGCAGATGGATGACCGGGGGAATATAAGAAAAGGAATTCTGGAAACGGAAATTCCATACTCAATAAGAATAAGGCAGTGGATATCATGAAAAAGACTCTATTAGCACTAGCTGTACCAGCTCTACTAGCTGCAGGTTCTGCATCAGCAGGCGTTACTCTGTATGATCAAGACGGCGTTTTCGTTGACCTGTCAGCTGCAGCTGAAGTTCAGTACTTTCAGGCAATTCAAAAAGACACGTCTAACGACGATGCAGGTTTTCACCTTGATGACGGTGACCTAGCGCTTAACACAACTATCGCGCTTACTGGTGATCTAAACGCAGTTGCCGGTATTGGTTTTGCGTTTGAGAAATCAGACGTAACTAACGATGATCTATGGGTTGGTCTGAGTGGCGACTTCGGTACGTTTACTTTTGGTCGTCAGCTGCTTATCTCTGATGATGCAGGCGTCGGTAAAGACTACGAGCTAGGTTTTGAGCAAATTAGCTTTGGCGATACTGAAGGTTCTGAAACTGTTAAATATGTATTTGACAACGGTCAGTTCTACTTTGGTCTTTCACACGATTTAGATGCTGAAGGTGCAAAAGGTGCAACAGATTTCTTGAACACAAATGGTACCATCACCGATGGTCGTCTAGGTGCACGTTTTGGTGACTTGGACGTTCGTGCTTACTTCTACACATCTGAAACTGCATCAACTGCTGCAACTAAGCAAGAAAATGAAGCTTTCAATCTTGAAGGCGCATACAACATGGGTGCATTCTCGTTTGCAGCGTCTTATGGTGAAGTTGAAGTGAAGAAGGGCGGCTCTGTTGATGAAGATACTTCATTAATCGAACTGAACGGTTCTTACACTATGGACAGAACGACTTTTGCTCTAGGTTATAACCGTGCTGATCAAGATAAAGCTAACAACACAATTGATAACGTTTATGCAAACGTGACTCAGCAGTTGCACAGCAACGTTAAAGTTTATGCTGAAGTTGGTTATGCTGACGCTGACAATGCTGATTACGACTTCGGTTACCTAGCTGGTATGGAAGTTAAATTCTAAGATTGATGTAATCTGAGAATACTTCATAAAAAAGCCGCCTTTTTGGGCGGCTTTTTGCTATTTTGAGTGAATTGTTTTTATTCATATTTAAGGGTGTAAATGAAAAAGTTAACATTGGCTGCTTTATTCATGCTGTCGGCAAGTGTGCATGCTGCAACATTATCGACCAGTGAAAATATCGAATTACTGGTGGTTGATGGCAAGAAAGTCTTATCTTCATATTGGTCACCCACCAAAAGTATCGAATTGACTAATGGCAAGCATCAGATCGTGGTTCGGTTTGACGGCGAAGTTAAAAATGGCTCCAAAGGGACGATATTTACCACCCGGCCTTATCTGTTCGATTTCAATGTGGCCGATAAAGATGCCACGATTGTTCTGCCGAATTTGACGACACTGTCACAGGCAAAAGCACACTTTGAGCGCGGTGCCGACTGGTCGCTGGAATATGCGGATGGGATGAAAGAAACCATCAAATATACTGAACTTCAGGGGGCAGGGTTTGCAGCTTTCAGCGATATGGAAGCGTTAGTGGCTGACTATAATAGTCAGAATGGTATTGTCTTTGAGCAGGGCTATGCGGTTGATCTGGAAAAAGTTGCCGTTCAGGTTACCGAGCAGGGAGAGGTAAAAATCACCGGAGACTCGCTGACTCAGCTTAAAATGTGGTACACCAAAGCGTCTGATAAAGAGAAAAAAGCCTTTAAAATCTGGATGGCTGAGCACGACTTTAATTAATCAGGCTATTGTATCGTCAGGTATAGAGATCTGTGTTTACAGCAAAACTATTTTTATACCTGAATATGCCTGATATCTAATAATGGTGGTCTGGGTTATAGCATAGAGCGACGGGCAACAGATCCGCTTTGCTGGGTTGCCCTCAATTAGACTGATTTAACCCAGCAAAGTCTGTGGTCAGTCATGGTGATACCGGCTGTGATCACGGCAGGCTCGGCAGCGAGGCTGAGCCGGGTCTTCTAACAAGTCATCAATCTCAATTTCCTCTTCACAATCGACGCACAAGCCATACATCCCTAATTTGACCGAGCAGACTGCAGCATCAACTTTTTCCACTCTGATCGCCAGATCAAATAAGTCCGGAATAAAAGAAGACTTTGCCATCATGATCAAATCATTGAGATCTGCGGTTTCGATTGTCGTCACCGAAGGCGCCAAGGTGTTTAAAAGCATCTCGTGTTTGAGTTCTTTGGTCAGCGCAATGTGCTGTTGCTCCAAAGTGGTTTGTAATTGCTGATAAATAGCTTCTGACGTTGTCATAGTTGTTTTTTTATTTATTGGTGATGAATTTAGTCTAAAACGCTTTTATTGTTTGATTGTGATTTGAATCAAATCTTTATGACTCTTCGCCCGAATACCCGTATTTTCCTTCGGTTTTTGTCAGTTTCATCCCCTGATATAGTCCATTTACAAATAAATCGAGCTCAAAGAAGCTTCAGACCGTTATATCAGCCGCTCAAATAGACTTAAAAAGGAAGTACATAATGGAACACAGTTATAAAGATCCGTACAATTTCACTTACTTTGTCGGATTTATTTTTGCATTGCTTTTTGCAACCTTACCGGCGAGCTTAACCTGTATCAGGATACTGACACAGTAATCTGACTATAAGGCTATACCCAAGTAACCTGTATCTTGAGGTTACTTGGTTATATAACGCATTAAAATTTCGGTTACTATTGAGTAAAGGGGATTAGAAGGAGTAGGTAGTGAAAGCGCTGATCAAGCGAACCATACTGGTCATTTGTGGTTGGCTGTGTGTGGTTTTAGGTGTGACAGGGATTTTTCTTCCCTTATTGCCGACGACCCCTTTTTTGCTATTGGCCAGCGCCTGTTTTATGCGCGGCTCGCCCCGGCTGAGTCGCTGGTTGCATAAGCATCCACATTTAGGCCCGGTTCTGATTAACTGGCACGAAAACCGGGCGTTATCACCAACGGTGAAGCGGCGTGCCAATATTTCGATAGTACTTAGTTTTGCCCTCTCTGTTACCCTGGTGCCTCACCTCTGGCATAAAATTATGCTGATTGTGATCGGCGCAACATTACTTCTCTGGTTTAATCGTTTGCCAATCATAGAGTCAGTTGCTCCCGTGAAAAAAAATCAATAGTATTGCGTGCTGACATAATGTCATTGGTATTAGGAACCCCGCTCTTGCTTCTGGCACTTTACAGTCGCGGGCGTTTAACTCGATTTAAGCACCTGGCCTGTAGAAGGGCGAACTTTGGTGCACGGAAAACAATTATGACTCAAGAATACGCGACTCAAGACCAGTTAACCCTGATTAAAAATAGCATCAAATCTATTCCTGACTACCCAAAGCCAGGCATATTGTTTCGTGATGTCACCAGTCTGATGGAAGATTCTGCAGCATATCGCGCCACAGTTCAGGTACTGTTTGAGCAATACCGCGATAAAGGAATTACTAAAATCATCGGTACCGAAGCGCGCGGTTTTCTGTTCGGTGCTCCATTGGCGCTTGAGTTAGGCGTAGGCTTCGTACCCGTTCGCAAACCAGGGAAATTACCGCGTGAAGTGATTTCCGAGAGTTATGAGCTTGAATATGGCAAAGATACGTTAGAAATTCATATTGATGCGATTGTTGAAGGCGATAAGATCTTGCTCGTCGATGATTTGTTAGCAACGGGCGGCACGATTGAGGCGACAACTAAGCTGGTACGCCGCTTAGGTGGTCTGGTTGAAGATGCGGCGTTTGTGATTAATCTGCCTGATATCGGCGGAGAAGAGCGTTTGAACGGCATGGGACTGAATGTGTTTAGCCTGTGTAGTTTTGACGGTCACTAATATTGGTTTATATAAAACTGAAAACGTTAACGGTCAGGTTTGTGTGAAGTTGGCTAATGATTGGGCGCTCACGATTGTGCCCTCTCGCTCCATTTTTCTCTCTGTGTTAATATTGACGGCTTGAATTGCTACGGAAATATACTGAATAATTACGTTTCAGTAAGGTATATCACATGAGTTATCAGGTTCTGGCACGTAAATGGCGGCCACATCAATTTAGTGATGTGGTAGGACAGTCCCATGTATTAACAGCACTGGCCAACGCGCTCGCACATAACCGTCTTCATCACGCTTATTTATTCAGCGGTACCCGGGGTGTGGGTAAAACGACAATTGCGCGTATTTTTGCCAAAGGATTGAACTGTGAGCAGGGAGTTACGGCAACACCTTGTGGTCAGTGTGATACTTGTCGTGAAATTGACGAAGGTCGTTTTGTTGATCTGTTAGAAATTGATGCGGCATCAAGAACAAAAGTTGAAGATACCCGCGAACTGCTTGATAACGTTCAGTATAAACCGGCCCGCGGTCGCTTTAAGGTTTACCTTATTGACGAAGTACATATGTTATCTCGTCATAGTTTCAATGCGCTGCTGAAAACCCTTGAAGAGCCACCGGAATACGTCAAATTTATTCTCGCAACGACTGATCCGCAAAAATTACCGGCGACGATTTTATCCCGCTGCTTGCAATTCCACCTTAAGCATCTGGATAACGCCCAGATCCAAACTCAGCTTGATAATGTATTAAATCAAGAAAATGTTGAATTTGAACAGAAGGCGTTAAACCTGCTGGCACGTGCAGCTGAAGGCAGTATGCGTGATGCATTGAGCCTGACCGATCAAGCCATTGCGCTGGGTAATGGTCAGATAGATGCAGCTTCTGTCTCAGCGATGCTCGGAACCCTGAATACCGATCAAGCCTTATATTTGCTGGAAGCAGTCGCTCTGGGTCATGCGAAACCGGCGATGGCGAGTCTTGAACAGCTGGCAAATGTCGGCGTTGAGTGGGATAGCCTGCTGCGTGAACTGGCTGCACAATTACATCGGGTCGCGATGTATCAGGCATTACCGGCTGCGCTGGATCAAAGCGCCCCCGATGCTGAGCGTATTGTTACCTTAAGTACGGCGATGTCTCCACAAGATGTACAGCTATGCTATCAGATCGCCCTGCAAGGCCGTCAGGATTTGGCTTTTGCCCCTGATGGGCGTACCGGGTTAGAGATGGTGTTGCTACGGATGCTGGCTTTCCGTCCAGTTGCAGGGCAGGGGATCATCCCTCAGGCAATTGCCGTTCCGACAAGTGAGCCGCCGGTTCCTGTCAACTCGGCCCCTGCCAACATGGCACCAGTGAATGCTGCCCATTCAAATCAGGAACAGTTGGCGCCACAACAGCAGATACCGCAGCAGGGGATACAGCGCGTTCAAGCATTGAAAGCACAGATGAACTCACAGCCTCAGGTTCCGGTTCAACCTAGCCATCCAGAGACCGTCCCCGCTGCTCCTCAGTCGGCGATGACATCGTCTGAAATGGCACCGCCACCTGAACCAACGGTTACTCTGGCGCAACCGTTACAGCCCCAATCGGCGGCGTCCGGTTTGCTGGCCGCGCGTAATAAACTACGCAGCCATACTAAACGCGGCAATGACGAGCAATCGCCAAAAAAAAATGAATCGACGTTAGCTAAAAAAGTCGCAACGAATGTGTTAGATCGGATTGCCAATAAGCATTCTGGCTCGCACTTACCGGACTCAGGACGAACTGCTCCTGTCTCGGGAAACCCTGCGATGCCGGCGTCGATGGCTCCACCTCAATCTGATCATTTTTCTCCAGGCGAAACGCCATTAGAAGAGGATGGGTATCGCTGGAAACCGATGGTGGCAGCAGAGCCTGAAGCGATGAAGGTTGATGTCGCCCCTCGTAATATCAAGCAGGCATTAGAGCATGAAAAAACGCCAGAGATGGCGAAATTGCTTGTCAAAGAAGCGGCAAATCAGGATAGTTGGTCCGATTTAGTGACTAAGCTAGATGTAGGGCGGTTGGTCCAGCAGTTAGCGTTGAATTCAGCGTTTGAACAGAATGGCAATCTGGTTATTTTGTCATTACGCCAGTCACAGGCACATCTGGATAGCCCTAAAGCCCGGGAGCAGTTGACGCAAGCACTGAATGGGTTACTGGCAGTACCGGTAGAATTATCGATTGAGCTGAGTGAAAGGGGCCAATCGCCACTTGAATGGCGAGAAGCGCTTTATCAACAGAAGCTTAATCAAGCGAAACAGAGTTTATTGAGTGATCCAAATGTGAACTTTATCTGTCAGCGCTTTGCCGCTGTTTTGGATGAAGACAGCGTTAGGCCGTTATAAATTAACCAGACCAATAGAGAGAGATAATATGTTTGGTAAAGGTGGTATGGGCAACATGATGAAGCAGGCGCAGCAAATGCAAGAGCGCATGCAGAAGATGCAAGAAGAAATTGCCAATATGGAAGTCACTGGTGAATCTGGTGCTGGCCTGGTAAAAATAACCATTACCGGCAGCCACAGTGTTCGCCGCGTCGAGCTGGATGACAGCTTGATGGAAGATGACAAAGACATGCTGGAAGATTTGATCGCAGCTGCGTTTAATGACGCAGCCCGCCGTGTCGAAGATGCTCAGAAAGAAAAAATGGCTGGTGTTACCGGTGGCATGAACTTGCCGGCTGGCTTTAAGATGCCATTTTAATCAATGCGCACCAGTCAATTACTGGAACAATTAATGGAGGCCTTACGTTGCTTGCCTGGGGTTGGCCCCAAGTCAGCGCAGCGGATGGCCTTCAATTTGTTGCAACGAAATCGTCAGGGTGGTCTGCAACTTGCGGATGCCCTTACCAAAGCAATGACGGAAATCGGCCACTGTAAAGATTGCCGTACTTTTACCGAAGACGATATCTGCGCGGTTTGTGCCAACCCCCGACGTCAGGAAAATGGCTTGATCTGTGTTGTCGAAACGCCAGCAGATATTGTTGCCGTTGAGGCGACCGGACAGTTTTCGGGACGCTATTTTGTGCTAATGGGGCACTTGTCGCCGTTAGACGGTATAGGCCCTTCAGATATCGGTTTAGATGTACTTGAGTTTCGTCTGCAAAAAGAACGGATTGTTGAGTTGATCCTGGCGACGAACCCGACAGTTGAAGGTGAAGCGACGGCACATTACATTGCTGAGTTATGTAATGAGTATGGCGTGACGGCAACCCGAATTGCTCACGGTGTTCCGGTTGGTGGTGAATTAGAGCTGGTGGACGGTACCACGCTGTCTCACTCTATCGCGGGTCGCCATAAGTTATATTAAGGCAGCCTGTGAGTATAAGTACCAATCGCCAGAGTGATTCTGACGGTTGGTATTTTTTTATCTGAAAGATCGCTGATAAATATAAAAAAAGGAGCTTTGGCTCCTTTTTTGTTCTTTGGCCTCAGGTGCTCCCTGACCGCTTACTGAGTATAAATTATAATGAATGAAGAATACTCGACCCGTAAGTCAGGCTGGTTAACAGCATTGATTTTTCATTAAGTATATCAATGCGACGGCTCTTCTGTGCATCCATCCGGAATATCTTCTTCACAGTGGTTAGATCTTGTTTCTGAAAGTCTTCATTATGACCTGAAGTGATGTCTTTAAATTCGACGGGCTCTGTCAGCAAGTAACCACCACTGACATCCCATTTACCTGATTCGGAAATATGCAGTATCAGCGGTTGATCAGTGGCACTGAACAGTTTTATCTGGGTAATGCGTGAATACATTTTATTCGGCAGATAAACCATATGGCTGGCTTGCTCGATACGACGCAGCATACCGAGTTGGTCCAGTTGGGTCTTTTCGATTCGGCTCACGGTATTCGATTGCCATTCACGCGAGATTAACAGCCGCTCTTGCTTGTAGTCGCTCGAGTAATACAGCCAAGTACTGAAAATGGCAGAGCAGGCTAAAACAATAAACGGCCAGAAGCGTTTTAATCGTGCCGGTATTTGCGCGGGTTTACGTTTTATCGACATAAGTTGGAATTATCCTCTTGGCTTGTCAGCAAGCGAAGCGTAACGTTTTCATCCGGAACTGCTGTATCGTGAATGTAGTTGAGCCAAAGTTGATTATTTTGGCCGCCAGTTACAATGACTTTAACCGGCCGAATCTTATCTTGATGATATCCGAGATAAGCATGAACACAGCTGGCAATTATCGGCTGCCAATCTGAAAGCACAGGGTGATTTTTCGGTGTTAAGACTTGCACGCCTTCGACATCAAAAAGAGGTTCAAAAGCGGCTGATTTAGGCGGAAAGCCCATGTTGACCAGCAGTGGTAACAGGAACGCAACAACGAGAGCCAGCCGGGCCCAAAGCCCCATTTTTTCTGACAATTGAACGGGGTTAGCGGCACTCTTTTGACCGTCAGGGCTGGTCGTTGTCTTCGCACTATCTTGCAGCTGAGCATGCTCAGAGTCCGATAATGCTGCCTGTGCTGTTGGCTGCTCACTGAAAGTCTCATGCAAAACTGTGGCGGGTATGTGTTGGTACTCATTTACAACGGCTATCATCTGATAGCCCCGTTTTGGTACAGTTTTAATGAACCCCGGAGATTTTGTAGAATCTTTCAAAGCCTTACGCAACGTAGATATTGCCTGTGTCAGGCTGGAGTCGTCAACTTCAAAGCCTTGTTCTCGCCAAACGTATTCATGTAAGCGCGTGCGGGTAATGATCGCTCCCGGCTCTTCAATCAACAGACTTAAGGCTCTGCTCTCATTGCTGCCAAGGCGTGTCAGTGCATTATTTTCATGTTGATCAATCAGGCTGTTGTCGTAAGGGTCAAAAAGGAAGCGTTGCCCGATCAGGAGCTTGGTGGGTATCTTATGCATTTTTTGCCCCGGAGATATAATTCAGACATCTGTATACCATGTTTCGCTGAACATAATCTGAATGTAAAAAAATGAAAAATCGAACTGAAAAAAAGTAAAGCATGTGAAAGCCATTTTATAGCTTGAAAACCAATCCAATGACCACATATATGTAAGGAATTACGTAAAATGATTACTTTGGAGTTTAGATGAGCGAACAAGAGCTACATAAAAATAAGGAAACCCGTGGTTTTCAATCGGAAGTGAAACAGCTTCTGCATCTGATGATTCACTCTTTATATTCAAATAAAGAGATTTTTTTACGTGAATTGATTTCCAATGCCTCAGATGCTGCCGATAAGCTTCGGTTCCGTGTACTTTCTCAACCTGATCTCTACGAAAATGATGCAGATATCGGGGTTAAATTGTCTTTCAATGCAGAGGCCGGCACGTTAACCATCAGTGATAATGGCATCGGCATGACGCGTGACGATGTGATCGAGCATTTGGGTACCATTGCAAAATCTGGTACGAAAGACTTCTTTGCCAAGCTAAGTGAAGATCAGTCTAAAGAATCACAATTAATCGGCCAGTTCGGTGTGGGTTTCTATTCCGCCTTTATTGTTGCAGATTCTGTTACCGTTAACACACGTGCAGCGGGCGTACCTGCCGATCAAGCCGTTAGCTGGCACTCTGCTGGCGAGGGTGATTACACGGTTGAAGACATTACTAAAGCCGGCCGTGGTACCGAGATCATTCTTCATCTTCGTGATGATGAAAAAGAATTTTTAGATGAACACCGTCTGCGCAGCATTATTGGTAAGTATTCTGATCATATTGGTATTCCTGTTCATATTCAGACGACTGAATATGATGAGGAAGGTAAGCCAACTGGGGTCAAGTGGGAACAGATCAATAAAGCGCAGGCCCTGTGGACGCGAAATAAGTCGGATATCACAGACGAAGAATATAATGAATTCTATAAGCATGTGTCTCACGACTTTGCTGAGCCGCTAAGCTGGAGCCACAACCGCGTTGAAGGCACCCAGGATTACACCAGCCTGCTTTATATTCCGTCTAAAGCGCCGTGGGACATGAATAACCGCGATAGCAAGCACGGCCTTAAGCTGTATGTTCAGCGAGTCTTCATTATGGATGACGCGCAGCAGTTCATGCCGAGCTACTTACGCTTCATGCGTGGCTTGATTGATTCCAATGATTTACCGCTGAATGTATCCCGTGAAATTCTTCAGGACAACAAAGTAACTCAGGCCCTGCGTAAGGCATGCACTAAGCGTGCCCTGACGATGCTTGAGCGCCTGGCAAAGAATGACGAAGAGAAATACCAGACATTCTGGACGGAATTTGGTCAGGTACTGAAAGAAGGCCCGGTGGAAGACTTCTCTAATCGTGAAAAGATTGCCAACTTACTGCGTTTCAGCTCTACGCATAACGATACCGCCGAGCAGAATGTCTCACTGGCGGCGTATGTAGAACGCATGAAAGAAGGCCAGGATAAAATTTATTTCCTGACGGCAGATAGCTTTACTGCTGCGAAGAACAGCCCCCACCTGGAACAATTCCGTTCGAAAGGCTTAGAAGTGATCCTTATGTACGACCGTATCGATGAGTGGTTGATGGGTCATCTGGCGGATTTCGACGGTAAGCCATTCCAGGCGATTACTAAAGCGGATCTTGATCTGTCTAAGTTTGAAAACGAAGAAGAAAAAGAGAAGCACAAAGAAACTGAAGAAGAGTTCAAGTCGGTCGTTGAGCGAGCTAAAGGGTATTTGGGCGAACGCGTTAAAGATGTGCGCGCAACGTTTAAGTTACACGATACCCCGGCTGTTGTGGTAACTGATGAGAACGAGATGGGTACACAAATGGCGAAATTGCTAGCGGCCGCTGGCCACGATGCGCCTGAAGTGAAGTACATCTTTGAATTGAACCCGGAGCACGCACTGGTTAAGCAAATGGCAGATGAAGCAGATGAAGAAACCTTCGGACGCTGGGTTGAACTACTGCTGGGTCAGGCAATGCTGGCCGAACGAGGTTCAATGGAAGATCCATCACAGTTTGTTGCCGCAGTGAACAAGCTTCTGACTAAGGCCTAATCGTTTTTAATCTTAGTCGCCATTCATATGGCGATAAGTAATGTGATATCAAAGAGTATTCTGATAAAGCATGTAATCAAGCCCGGCCATGGTACCGGGCTTGCGACAGCTGGCTAATCAGTGTATTTTGCATGTTTTTGAGAAGCGACGATTTTTGATAAATTCAGCTTATTTTTGAGAGAGGATCACGATGCGCATCATTCTTCTGGGCGCTCCAGGTGCAGGTAAAGGTACACAGGCACAATTCATCATGGAGAAATTTGGCATTCCTCAGATTTCTACCGGTGACATGCTACGTGCAGCGATCAAAGCAGGTACTGAGCTAGGTAAACAAGCAAAATCAGTCATCGATGCTGGTCAGTTGGTGTCTGACGATATCATTCTTGGTCTGGTTAAAGAGCGTATTGCCCAAGACGATTGTGCAAAAGGTTTTCTACTAGATGGTTTCCCTCGCACTATTCCTCAGGCTGACGGCCTGAAGGAAAATGGCGTTGCTGTTGATTACGTTATCGAATTTGATGTGGCTGACGATGTTATCGTTGAGCGTATGACGGGTCGTCGTGCTCATCTGGCATCTGGTCGTACTTATCATGTTGTTTACAACCCGCCGAAGGTTGAAGGCAAAGATGACGAAACAGGTGAAGATCTTGTTGTTCGTGAAGACGACAAAGCGGAAACAGTTCTAGCACGTCTAGGCGTTTATCATGAGCAGACTGCTCCGCTGATCGCTTACTACGGTAAAGAGGCTGAAGCTGGTAACACTAAGTACATCAAAATCGATGGTACTCAGGACGTTGCAGCTGTTAGTGCCGAGCTAGAAAAAAAACTTGCTTAATTATTGGTAGTTTCTACCAATAAAAAAACGGGCGATACCTCTTGGTATCGCCCGTTTTTATATATGGTGAAATGATCGACTTGTTTTATCTAACGTATTAATACCAAATACATTAATTAGAAGTCACACATGTGGCAGTAATCTTTTAATTAGGCCTTTAGTGTTAATCGCTTAGTGGTAACATAAGCTTTTTCAGATTACATAAGTACTCAGTAGGTGGGAATGACTATTAATAAATATGGTGTGCTACTCGTTAACCTTGGTACCCCAGACGAAGCAACCCCTTCCGCGGTCAAACGTTTTTTATCTGAATTTTTACATGATCAACGTGTTGTCGATATGACCCGCTGGCTGTGGTGCCCCATTTTACATGGCGTGATATTGCCTATTCGCGCGCCCAAAGTCGCTAAATTATACCAAGCGGTCTGGATGGATGAGGGATCACCGCTGATGGTCTATTCCCGCCGTCAGCAGCAACAATTAGCTCAGCGTCTTGATGTTCCTGTTGCATTGGGCATGACATATGGCCAGCCAGATATTAAATCGGCTTTGCAAGAGTTGAAACAACAGGGGTGTCAGAAAGTACTGGTGTTACCGCTATACCCTCAATACTCGCGCACGACGACGGCGGCGGTGTTTGATAAAATCGCTAAGGTATTGAAAGAAAAGCCCGAGATTCCAGAGCTTCGCTTTGTTAACCATTACTTTGATCATCCGGATTATATTGATGCGTTGGCTAGGTCGGTCAATGAACTGTGGGCGGAAAAAGGTGAGCCTGATTATCTGCTCTGTTCTTATCACGGTATTCCGAAGCGCTATGCCGATAATGGTGACCCATACCCGGAGCACTGTAATGGTACCACGGCGAAGCTGACGGAAAAGTTAGCACTGAGCCGTGACAAGATGAGCATGAGCTATCAGTCGATCTTTGGTCGTGAAGAATGGCTACAGCCATACACCGATAAAACCATTGAAGCACTGGCGAAAAAAGGCGTTAAGCGTTTGGATGTAATATGTCCGGCGTTCTCTGTCGATTGTTTAGAAACATTAGAAGAGATTGCTGAAGAGTGTAAAGCAGCGTTTATCGAAGCCGGAGGCGAGGAGTTTAATTTAATTCCATGCCTGAATGATAGCCCGGCCCATATTGATATGATGGTCAGTTTAGTCGAACAGCATAGCCAAGGTTGGTAGCCATACCTCGAGCTGGTTTGGGTATTAACTGTATTAAAAAGTTTCCTGTTGAAGCGAGAAAGCTCTCACAAACTGCGAGAGCTTTTCCTTTTTTGTTCTATATTCTGTGATAGAATCCGCAAAAATTCACAACTGACAGCTCATTCCCATGAAATTTCCAGGCCAACGTAAATCAAAGCATTACTTTCCTGTACATGCGCGTGATCCACTTATTAGTCAAACTAAACCAGAAAAGCGTCTGACACGCGCCCACGTGGTGGGTATTGATCAGACCTTGGTTGATATTGAAGCGTATGTGGGTGATGAATTCCTGGAGCGCTATGAGCTGAGTAAAGGCCACTCATTGGTCATTACGGATGATAAAGCGGAAGCACTTTATCAAGAGTTAAAAGAAAACGATTTGATCACCCACGAGTTTGCGGGCGGCACGATTGGTAACACTTTGCATAACTATTCTGTACTGGCCGATGATAAATCGGTGCTGTTAGGCGTCATGAGCAAAGATATTGAAATTGGCAGCTATGCCTACCGCTATCTTTGCAACACCTCAAGCCGTATGGATATGAATTACCTGCAGGCCGTTGATGGTGCGATAGGTCGCTGTTTTGCTCTGATTTCCAAAGATGGTGAGCGTACCTTCGCAATTAATGAAGGCCGCATGAACCAACTGCATCCTGATAGTATCTCGGAAGATATTTTCAAACGTGCGTCGGCGCTGGTATTAACGGCTTATCTGGTACGTTGTAAAGACGGCGATCCGATGCCTGATGCTACCATGCGTGCTATTGAATATGCGAAGAAATACGATGTGCCAGTTGTTCTGACATTAGGCACCAAGTTTGTGATTGCTGACGATCCGCAGTGGTGGCGTGATTTCTTACGCGATCATGTCACGGTGGTTGCGATGAATGAAGATGAAGCCGAAGCACTGACGGGCGAGTCAGATCCATTGCTCGCGTCAGATAAAACACTGGAATGGGTTGATTTAGTACTGTGTACCGCCGGTCCTATTGGGTTATATACCGCAGGCTATACTGAGGAATCAGCGAAGCGTGAAACGAGTTTGCCTCTGCTGCCTGGTGACATTCCTGAATTCAACCGCTATGAGTTCAGCCGTCCGATGGTTAAGTCCGGTTGTGAGAATCCAATTAAGGTGTACTCACACATTGCACCATACATGGGTGGCCCAGAGCGTATTAAGAATACCAATGGTGCCGGTGATGGCGCACTGTCAGCCGTACTGCATGATATGTCGGCGAACCGTTATCACAAAGACAACGTGCCGAATTCCAGCAAGCATCAGCATAACTTCCTGACCTATTCATCGTTTTCACAGGTTTGTCTGTACGCAAACCGTGTGAGCTATGAAGTACTGGCTCAGCACTCGCCGCGTTTATCTCGTGGTTTACCAGAGCGCGAAGACAGCCTGGAAGAAGCATACTGGGAAAGATAAGAGCGGATCCTAGGAAGAGCAGGTTCTAGGTCCTAGGAAAAGCAACGTAGTATTCCAAATAAAAAAAACCGCCGTAGTTGGCGGTTTTTTATTTCCTCAAGGCTGCGAGTCTCTTTTCTCGAAACGCGCACCTGATAACTCTACTCTATTTTTTAATAGGCTTCGTTGTGCACGGCTGCAATGGCGCGGCCAGATGGATCGGCACTGTTTTTAAAGCTTTCATCCCATTCAATAGCTTTAGCACTTGAGCACGCAATCGACGGGCCGCCAGGTACACATTTCGCAGCATCCTCCAGAGGGAAAAGCTCTTCGAAGATTTCACGGTACGCATACCCCTCTTTCGTGGTTGGCGTATTGTACGGGAAGCGGAAACTAGCTGTTTCCAGTTGCTTATCCGTAATTTTTGCTTCTGCCACTTCTTTTAGCGTATCAATCCAGCTGTAGCCTACGCCATCAGAGAACTGCTCTTTTTGACGCCATGCAACAGATTCTGGCAGGTAATGGCCAAAACATTCCCGGATGATGTGTTTCTCCATTTTGCCATTGCCGCACATTTTATCTTCAGGGTTTAAACGCATAGCGACTTCTAGGAAATCTTTATCCAGGAACGGTACTCGCGCTTCAATGCCCCAGGCCGCCATCGACTTGTTGGCCCGCGCGCAGTCAAACATATTCAGCGCAAGGAGTTTACGTACCGTCTCTTCGTGGAACTCCCTGGCGTTAGGCGCTTTATGGAAGTACAGGTAACCGCCAAATATTTCGTCAGCCCCTTCACCTGATAACACCATCTTGATCCCCATCGCACGGATCTTACGCGCCATCAGGTACATTGGCGTTGAGGCGCGAATGGTGGTCACGTCGTAGGTTTCGATGTGGTAAATCACGTCACGGATCGCATCCAGTCCTTCCTGAACGGTGTATTTCAGTTCATGGTGAACAGTACCGATGCTGTCCGCCACGACTTTGGCGGCCTTTAGATCCGGTGCGCCTTCAAGACCAATGGCAAATGAGTGCAGGGTAGGCCACCAGGCCTGTGACTGCTCATTATCTTCAATACGGCGTGCCGCAAATTTCTTGGTGATAGCTGAAATAACGGAAGAATCGAGACCGCCTGATAATAGAACGCCGTAGGGTACATCGGTCATTAACTGGCGTTTTACCGCACTTTCCATTGCGTTTATCAGGGCGACTTTGTCTGTTTTTGCCTCAGCAACCGTGTCATATTCCATCCAGTCACGTTTGTAGTAACGCACTGGTTCGCCTTTTTTACTCCACAGAAAGTGGCCCGGAGGAAATTCGGTGATGGATTTACAGACTGGTACCAAAGCTTTCATTTCAGAGGCTATATAGTAGTTACCGTGCTCATCGTAGCCTTGATACAGAGGAATGATACCAATATGGTCACGACCAATCAGGTAAGCATCTTGTTCTGCATCGTAGAGAATAAAACCAAAAATACCGTTCAGATAATCAAGCAGCTCAGGGCCTTTTTCTTTATAAAGTGCAAGAATGATTTCGCAATCTGACTCGGTTTGGAATGGGTAATCCGATGCAAACTCGGCACTCAGCTCTTTGTGGTTGTAGATTTCACCATTAACGGCCAAAGCGTGGGTTTTGTCTTGGTTGTAAAGTGGTTGCTCACCGCTATTCAGGTCAACGATAGCAAGACGCTCGTGGACTAAAATCGCTTTTTCTGATGAATAGATCCCAGACCAGTCAGGGCCTCGGTGACGCATTTTTTTTGACATTTCCAGTGCTGTAGCACGCAGTGCTGCTGGATCACTTTTAATGTCTAAGATACCGAATACTGAACACATACTTTCCACTCCAACCTTAATATTTTTGGTGCAATCCCTAATTCTTTCGAGGGAGTTGAGTTTTAGTGGCGAGTTTCTAGTTTCTAGTTTCTAGTTTCTAGTCACTCGCCTCTCGCTTCACCCCTTGCTTGTTTGTTAAAATTGCGTATTCGGTAACTAAATGCAATAAAAAACCCTCAATCAATTAAAGAAAAGACTAGTTGGTGAATAGTATTCGTTTATCCTTTATTTTTCCGAATGCGGTCTATTTGTTGGCGTTTTTTGACCGTAAAAACAAACGGCAGCCTTGGCTGCCGTTTGTTGAGCCAGATATACGAGCTATTGAATACAGGAATTAAATTTGCTTGATATCAGGTGTTAAGATTTTACAAACATGGCGTGCAAAACCGCTTCCGGCTTCATTATAGATATTAAAAGCCGCATCAACCCCCAGCTCATAGAGCAGCTCTTCATCATCATCGTATTTGGCGATGGCTGCTATTTTACCCTTATAGTCGCGCAGGTGAATTTGCTCCAGGGCAAAGGTGTTGGCCTGGCTGTGTGGCATGGCAAGTAAAACCAATTTGACACGATGATTAGCCATCACTCTAGCCCAGAAATCAGGGTCGGTTGCATCACCATGGATCACGTTACGACCTTCAGTCCGGTGGCCTTCAACAGAGTCTTCGCGAGTATCGATACCAATCACCTGTTTCCCATAACGCAGGACCAGTTCGTCATAGGCTCCGCTGCCGATTCGCCCCATCCCTAAAATTAAAATATTGGCATCACCCAGGTCGATCAACTTATCACTGGCATTCAGTTTTGCCGGTTCATATTCTTTTAGCCATTTTGCGGCTTCTGTATAGAGTTTGTGGCCCATGCTGTTGAGTGGTGCGGAAATTAAAAAGGAGAGTGAAACCGATATGGCAATTGCAACCAACAGACTGCCGGGCAGCCAGCCTAGTTTATAGGCCATTCCACCGACAATAAGACCGAACTCACTGTAGTTAAACAGGGTGAGTGTGCCAAGTAATGAGGTGCGGACGCGATAACGGCTCAGGCTGAAAATAAGATAATAAAGGAGCCCTTTGATCGGAAGCAGCAAAAGCAGCACAACCGCCATTAGGAAGCCATCAAGCGTCGGTTCTTCTGCTAAACCAATGTTGAGGAAGAAGCAGACCAGCAACAGCTCTTTAAGATTAAAGAGAGTCTTGGACATCTCTGAGGCTTTAGGGTGTGCGGCCAGTAGCATGCCGAGAATGAGGGCGCCAAGATCAGCCTTGATACCGACCAGTTCAAATAAGCCAGCCCCGGCAACCAAAGCCAGGAAGATGGCATACAGAACCAGCATTTCACCGTGTCCCGCCTTGTCAAGGATCCTGAACAATAATGGCCGCAGTAGGGGCAGGGCAAACAGGCCTAATGCGGTGATATCCGGTATTTTCCCCATTGAGACTGTCAGGAAGACAACGGCAAAGATATCCTGCATGACCAGAATACCAATAGCTAAGGTACCGTAGGTGGCGTTAAGTTCCCCCTTCTCTTGCAGGGCTTTAATGGCAAAGACCGTACTGGAAAAAGACAAGGCAAAGCCGAGCAGGACAAGTTGCGCGATGTCGAGATCGGTGAGCATACCAAGGCCAAGTTGTTTTAAACCGAGCAATGACAAGGTAAACAGGGCGGTTGAGAGTAGGTTGTGAATCGTCGCCCCGCCCCATATTTCTTTAGCTAACAAGGTCTTAACGTCTAATTTCAGACCGATGGTAAACAGTAGAAGGGTGACACCCAGATCTGCCAATGTCGTGAGGGTTTCGGTCGAATGAAAGCCAGCACTATTGAGGGCAAAACCAGCAACCAGAAAACCGACTAAAGGGGGAAGTTTACATCGCAGTGCGATGAAACCAGCCAGAAAAGCGGCAATGATGAAGACGAGTTCCATAGCTGAAGTGACAATCCTTAGTGAGTGAAACGGGCGCTCAATATAGCACAAGGGGGATGTGTCTGTCTGACCCATCCCCCGATAAAGTGTTATAAATTAGGCTGCTACAAGACAACTTATGGCCCTGAATTAGTCTTCAAGCATACGCTGCAGTAATACGCCGTTTAACATCGCACGTTTAATCATCGAAAAAGCGCCAATGGTTGGCTGACCATAAAGTTCCGATGCGACAATCGGTAGATCTTTGTGGAACGTGGAAAGAGACTGGGTTTCGACACACCGTCGAATTGCTGGGAAAACAATGTCTTGTGCCAGGGTAATATTGCCCGCCACAACAATTTTTTGTGGATTAAATAAGTTGATGGTCATAGCCAGCGCTTTACCTAACTGGTTGCCCACTTTTATTAATGCCTGAGTGGCCAGTTCGTCACCTTTGTTTGCGGCTTCGCAGATCACGGGCATCGTGAGATCTTCCAATTCCTGTAAGCTGCTCGGGTAGCCTTGATTAAGTAACGTCTGTACGTGCTTAATAACGGCTGGATCGGCGGCGACGGTTTCCAAACAGCCGAAGTTGCCGCATTGGCATTTATCACCTAGAGGATCAATCTGGATGTGACCAATTTCACCGACATTACGGTTATAGCCCAGGAATACCTGGCCATTAACAATAATGCCGGCACCGGTACCATGATGCATACTGATTAAAATCGAGTCTTCGCAATCCCGGCTGGAGCCAAAATAGTGCTCGGCCAGCGCCAGGCCACGGATATCGTTGCCAAGAAAACAAGATACGCCAAATTTGTCTCGGATAATTTCCGCCAGCGGAAAATGATCAACCTCGATATTGGGCATGTACTCGACAATCCCTTTCTCAGGATCAATCAGACCTGGCAGGGTAATACCAAATGCGACCAGCTCTCTCATGACACTCTGGTTATCTGAGATAAATTTACGAATGTGACCAAGTAAACCCTCGGTCAGCTCTTGCTGGGTGGAGTAGGTGAACGGATCTGCTGCGCCTGCAACATATTTTCCGCTCAGATCATAGAGGGTTATTTCGATGTAATTACGTCCGAGACGGATCGCAATGGAATGAAAAGGTGCTGACTCGGTTGTCAGCGATATGGCACGTCTACCACCGGTAGATGCTTGCTGCGCGACTTCTTTTATTAGCCCGCGCTCAAGCAATTGGCGGGTGATTTTAGTAACACTTGCCGGAGCAAGATGACTCACGTCTGCAACCTGAATTCGTGAAATAGGGCCTTGCAAGTCTATTAGTCTGTAAACAGCAGCACTGTTAAGCTGTTTAACTAGATCTACATTACCAATTTGTCCGCCTGTCATATGTTCTGCTCGTATTCACCGTTAACAACAGTCGCCTGAACGTTATAGTCACGATCAAAAATAGCAAGGTTTGCAACCATGCCTTTTTTGATGGCCCCCAGTTTTTTCTCAACACTAATTGCGCGTGCCGGATAAAGAGTTGCCATACGAATCGCTTCGTCCAGGGCGATACCTGCATGCTCGACACTGTTTTGAACCGCTTCAATCATGGTAAGCGCCGAGCCACCAAGTGTGCCATTTTCGTCCACACACTTGCCATCCCGATAATATACTTTCTTACCGACAAAAATAAAGTGATCCATGTCTGCTCCTGCAGGTGCAGTTGCATCAGTCACTAAAACAAGTTTTTCGCCTTTCATGCGATGTGCCATGCGAATATTGGCATAATCAACGTGGAAACCATCGGCAATAATGCCGGCATAGACATCTGGCGTGTCATAGATTGCGCCAACCATCCCCGGTTCACGCCCGGCGATGGGTGTCATGGCATTGAACAGGTGAGTCGCAAAGCTGATACCTGCAGCAAAACCCTTACGAGCTTCTTTATAAGATGCATTGGTGTGGCCTGCTGAAACAACAATACCGGCTTCAACCAGCTGTTCAATATGTTCTTGAGCGTTTTGTTCTGGGGCAAGAGTTACTTTGGTCACGATGTCTGCGTTTTCACAGATGGTTTGGATCATTGCATCATCAGAACGACGGATGTGGTCAACGCTGTGAATACCTTTCTTCATCACATTCAGGTAAGGGCCTTCAAGGTGTAAACCCAGTGAATGGTTCTGATACCGGCTGTGATATTCGCGAGCTGCGGCGATGACCGTTTTCATATCTTCATCAGACGAGGTGATCAGAGTCGGCAGAAAGCTCGTGCAACCAGATTTCAGATTGGCACGGTGCATGGTATGAATAGTGTCGGCATTGATTTTGTCATTTAGCATCACACCGCCACAACCATTTAGCTGCAGGTCGATGAAACCAGGGGTCAGGTTAGCCCCTTTAAGATCAACAGATTTGATATTTTTGGGCAGATCAGCTACCGGGAAAACAGCGTGAATGTTCACGCCGTCGATCATGACGGCGTGGTTATCCAGCACATCGCTACCGGTAAAAATACGGCAATTGGTAAGCGCGTACATGAACATTTCCTTTTATGTTAAAGGTTATTGTAACGATTCACCTTCTTGCTATCCTGTCCAGTAGCGATAGTGAAGGTGATCATTTATAGTTATAGATTATTAATATTTTTTGCTTCCAGTTCCTGGAAGTATTTAACCGTTTTCACTTTCAGTTCCTGGGTCGCTGGTTCATCACAGACAACCAGTGACTTGGGATGCAGTTGCAGTGCCGATACCGTCCATAGGTGGTTTACTGAGCCTTCAACAGCAGCTTGAAGAGCTTGCGCCTTGTTATGCCCAGTCACTAAAATCATGATTTCAGCAGAATCAAGCAGGGTACCGACACCAATAGTAAGGGCGTATTTCGGAACTTGATTGATGTCACCATCAAAGAAGCGAGAATTCGCGATACGGGTATCTTGGGTCAGTGTTTTGATACGAGTACGAGAGGCTAATGAAGATGCCGGCTCATTAAATGCGATATGACCATCGTTGCCGACACCGCCCATGAACAGGTTAATTCTGCCGTAAGATTTAATTTTATCTTCATAACGCTGACACTCAATTTGGTGATTTTCAGCGTTGCCGTCAAGAAGGTTGATGTTTTCTTCTTGAATGTCGATATGGTTAAAGAAATTATTGTGCATGAAGCTGCGATAGGACTCAGGATGATCAGCAGGAATGCCAATATATTCGTCCATATTAAAAGTCACGACATGCTTGAAACTTACTTCACCCGCCACATAAAGCTCAATAAGGCGCTTATATGTAGTTAGAGGGGTACCACCAGTAGGTAAACCAAGAACAAAAGGACGCTCTGCTGTTGGCCCAAATTTATTAATAGAATCAGCAATATAGCGGGCAGACCACAAGCCGACATCTTTCGCGTTATTCAGTGGAATTAGTCTCACAGTGACACCTCATTCAAGATAGATAAAACAAAATAATTATAGCGGTATAGCGCCTTTGTTTTGAATCATAAAATAAGTTTTATGATCGGGCTAGCAAAATCGCCTAGATCTTACTCTGCGAGGTGACTGAGATCACAATTGGCAACGTTTTAATTTGCGGTGCGAAATAAACTTCTTACACTGATGAGGACTTTATCAAATAGCTAAAGTAAGTTATCTGATAATCAAATCTAAGAAACCAATTAGGGGGAACTAACGGTGAATATTCTTGGATACATGCAAAAACTAGGGAAGGCTTTAATGCTTCCAATTGCAGTACTGCCAGTTGCTGGTCTGTTACTGCGGTTAGGACAACCGGATGTGCTTGATATTCCATTTATGGCTCAAGCTGGCGGCGCAATCTTCGGTCAGTTACCTTTACTATTTGGTCTGGGTATCGCGATCGGTCTTTCTAAAGATGGCTCTGGTGCTGCAGGCCTTGCGGGTGCTGTTGCTTATTTTGTACTTGACGCTACAGCTAAAACAATCGACCCATCAATTAATATGTCGTTCTTCGGCGGTATTATCGCAGGTATCGTTGCTGGCCATTCTTATAACCGTTTTTACGAGACAAGCCTTCCTTCATGGCTAGCGTTCTTTGCTGGTAAACGTCTTGTACCGATTATGTCTGGTCTGTTCGCATTAGTACTTGGTGCTATTTCCGGTGAAGTATGGCCGCATATTCAAGCAGGACTTGATGCACTGGCACACGCCGTTTCAAGTTCTGGTGCAATCGGTCAGTTCGTATACGGTGTACTAAACCGTGGTCTAATTCCTGTTGGTCTTCACCATGTACTTAACTCTTACTTCTGGTTTGGTATGGGCTCTTGTCAGGTGATCAATGTTGAACCGGTAGCAGTTCTAAACGGTATTACTCAGCTATGTGTTGATCCTTCACTTGCTAAAGAGCTGGTTGTAGGTCAGTCTCACCTATTTGAATTTAAAAACGCTGTAACTCCAGAAATAACAGCAGTAGTTAAAGAAGTGACTGAAACAATCAAAACGGGTGACCTGCACAGCTTCTTCGGTGGTGACAAGTCTGCTGGTACATTCATGAACGGCTTCTTTCCTATAATGATGTTTGGTCTGCCAGGTGCTGCTCTTGCTATGATCCTTGCTGCTCCTAAGCACAAGCGTAGTCAAGTTATGGGTGCCCTAGGTTCAGTAGCATTCTGTTCTTTCCTGACTGGTATCACTGAGCCGCTAGAATTCATGTTCGTATTCCTGGCACCTGCACTGTATGCAATGCATGCGGTATTCACTGGTCTCGCGCTAGTTGTTGCTAACATGTTTGGTACGCTTCACGGCTTTACTTTCTCTGCGGGTCTAATTGACTTCGTATTGAACTGGGGTCTAGCAACTAAACCGGTAACGCTTCTGTTCATCGGTTTTGCTTTCTTTATCCTGTACTTCGCTACTTTCAGCTTAGCAATTCGTGCCTTCAACCTGAAGTCACCAGGTCGTGAAGATGACGAGGTTGAAGAAAGTGGTATTACCGGTTCAAAAGAAACTGGCGAACTGGCTAAGCAATACCTGAAAGCGCTTGGCGGCCATGGCAACCTGGATAACATCGATGCGTGTATCACGCGTCTGCGCCTTACACTGAAAGATAGCAGCCTGGCTAATGAGAAGACGTTGAAAGCGTTAGGTGCAATGGGTGTGGTTAAGCTGGGTTCAAATAACCTGCAGGTTATCCTTGGCCCTCTAGCCGAAATTGTTGCCGGCGAAATGAAAAAAATCCCGGCATCAGAAGATCTGTCTTCGGTGAAATTGCCTTAATTACTTCGCTATTAAAGTAATTTAAAAGATAGTCACTATGTAACAACTGGCTCCCGATCGGGAGCCGGTTTCTTAATAGGCTTACCCCTGCGAGCTTATCAAGAAGCTACTGAGGTGGTTGGGGTATACCATCCTTGAGGTGGATTCCTGAGTGAAATGTCGTTGCTTGGCACCTAAATTGGGGACCATAAAACAATCCGATGTACTTAACCCTGCTTTTGCGGGGTTTTTTTATACATATCGATAAACAATGCATACTATTTGTTGAGTAGTGACCCATATTTATGGATCATAGTGAGTTCTAAAATCCTGTAAGCACACGAGGTCTAATTGATGAGTGATTCTGAAGCTCGTCCAACTAACTTTATCCGCCAAATTATTGATGCGGATTTAGCAAGTGGCAAACATACAAGCGTACATACCCGATTCCCGCCGGAGCCGAATGGCTACCTGCATATCGGTCATGCTAAATCAATTTGTTTGAACTTCGGTATTGCTCAGGACTATCAGGGACAATGTAATCTTCGCTTTGATGATACGAACCCTGAGAAAGAAGACATCGAATACGTTGAGTCTATTAAGAACGATGTTAACTGGTTGGGCTTTGAGTGGAGCGGTGAGATTTGTTACTCATCAAACTATTTCGATAAGCTATACGGGTTTGCTATTGAATTAATTAATAAAGGCTTAGCGTATGTTGATGAGCTAAGTCCCGAGCAAATGCGTGAGTACCGCGGCAACCTGACCGAGCCCGGTAAAAATAGTCCATACCGCGATCGTAGCGTAGAAGAAAACCTTCAGCAGTTCGAAAAGATGAAGAACGGCGAAATCGAAGAAGGTAAAATGTGTCTTCGTGCGAAAATTGATATGGCATCACCGTTTATGGTTATGCGCGATCCGGTTATCTACCGTGTGCGTTTTGCCGATCATCACCAGACCGGTGATAAGTGGTGTATCTATCCTATGTATGACTTCACGCACTGTATTTCAGATGCGCTGGAAGGTATTACGCACTCTATCTGTACGCTAGAGTTTATGGATAACCGCCGTCTGTACGATTGGGTACTGGACAATGTCACTATCGACTGCCACCCGCATCAGTACGAGTTCAGCCGCCTGAACCTTGAATACACGGTAATGTCAAAACGCAAACTGAACCAGCTGGTGACGGATAAACTGGTTTCAGGTTGGGATGATCCGCGTATGCCTACGATTTCTGGCCTGCGCCGTCGTGGTTTCACTTCTGCTTCAATTCGCGAATTCTGTAAGCGAATCGGGGTAACGAAGCAAGAAAATACCATTGAAATGAGTTCATTAGAATCTTGTATTCGTGACGATCTGAACGAAAATGCACCTCGTGCAATGGCTGTGCTTGATCCTGTGAAGGTGGTGATTGAAAACTTTACCGGCGGTGCTGAAACATTGACCGTAAGCAATCATCCAAACAAGCCAGAAATGGGTACGCGTGAAGTTCCTTTCACCCGTGAAGTTTGGATCGAACGTGAGGACTTTCGCGAAGAAGCGAACAAGAAGTACAAGCGTCTGGTACTAGGTAAAGAAGTGCGTTTGCGCGGCGCTTATGTCATTAAAGCTGAGCGTATCGAAAAAGATGCGGAAGGTCATATTACGACCATTTTCTGTACGTACGACAGTGAAACATTGGGCCAAAACCCTACTGACGGCCGTAAAGTGAAAGGTGTGATTCACTGGGTGTCTGCTGAGGCCGGTGTTCCAGCAGAAATTCGTTTATATGATCGCCTGTTTACAGTACCGAATCCTGCGGCAGAAGATGACTTTGTCTCGGTTATCAACCCTGAGTCACTCACCGTGAAGCAAGGGTTTGTTGAACCAAACCTGATGAATGCAGAAGCAGAAAAAGCGTTCCAGTTTGAACGCATGGGCTACTTCTGTGCGGATAACAAAGACTCTTCTGCAGAGAATCTTGTCTTTAACCGTACCGTAGGTTTGCGCGATACTTGGGCTAAGATCGGCGACTAAAGCGAGTTAAAATGACCAAATAAAAAACCAGCCACGTGGCTGGTTTTTTTATGGGCAGTCGGGGCTGGTTATGAGGCCCTGCTTGCAGAAGATCTTATTTGACCCGATGCAGGCTTGGATCTTCATTACAATCACCTTCCATACAGTGACCATACAGATATAGGCTATGGTTAGTCAGACGTACATTGAAATTTGACGCGATCTCTTTTTGGCGTTGTTCGATGATTTCATCAGAAAACTCGATAACTTTGCCACAATCGAGACAAACCAGATGGTCGTGATGATGTTGAGTCGCGAGTTCGAAAACGGATTTACCGCCTTCGAAGTGGTGGCGCGTTACAATGCCGGCATCATCAAATTGGTTTAGTACGCGGTAAACCGTCGCCAAACCAATTTCTTCACCAATATCGATCAGTTTCTTATACAAATCTTCAGCACTAATGTGTTGGCAGTCAGGTTTTTGCAGCACTTCTAGGATCTTAAGGCGTGGAAGTGTAACTTTTAAGCCTGCTTGCTTAAGCGCTTGATTATTATCTGACATTCGAGTTTCCTGTTGGCTATCCGCAAAAAAAAAGCTGAGATAGTCTTTCGCATATCTGCTCATTATAAGTGACCACAGGGTAACAATAAACCTTAATAAGAAATGAATCTATGAGATATGTAACTTTTCTTTAGTTTATGAAAATGTTGGGTATTTGTATTTGCATGTCATCGATATACGCAGATTAGTAATCTAATAAGTTAAACGGATACGGTATAACGAAAAAGTACGCTATCGCTGGAAGGACGAAACTGCAAATGAAGAGGCAGGTTTTTAGGATGAGGAAAATATCTGATTGAGCAGTAGAAAAACGCGCCTGTTTGGCGCGTTTCATTATTTTTCGAAGAGGTTTGGGTATAAACGGCTACGAATTAGTCAGCTAATTCAGCAAGGCACATTTCTTCGTAAATTTGCTTAACCCATTTTTCAACGCGTTCTTCAGTGAGTTCTGGCTGGCGATCTTCGTCAATACATAGGCCGACAAAGGTGTTGTCGTCAACCAAAGCTTTAGACGCTTCAAACTCAAAGCCATCCGTTGGGAAGTGGCCAACAATCGTTGCGCCGCGCGCTTCAACGATATCACGAACAGTCCCCATGGCATCGCAGAAGTACTCTGCGTAATCTTCCTGATCACCACAACCAAAAATAGCGACAAGTTTGGTTGAGAAGTCAATACCTTCAAGCTCAGGGAAGAAGTCATCCCAATCACATTGTGCTTCGCCGTAGTACCATGTTGGGATACCCAGAAGCAGTAGATCAAAATTATCGATATCTTCTTTGCTGCTTTTCGCGATATCTTTTACTTCAACCAGGTTTTTACCTAGTTGTTTCTGAATCATTTTCGCGACAGCTTCGGTATTACCTGTGTCGCTACCAAAGAAGATTCCTACACTCGCCATAGTAGAGATTACCCGTATATTAATTATTGGCCGTTATTATACCGATCTCGCTAATTAAGTGAACAACCCAGCGTTGCATCAGCCGTCTGTTAACGAGTTAAATTGTTGAGGACATCGCGATTGAGCATTGAAACAAGCGATTACGTCAATCAGATAGGGTTGGTCCGAGATTGACCAAGACAATCATTGCTGCTCGTAATTATCTGCTTATCAAGATTTAACTTAGGCCGGTACCTTCCCAGAAAAGCTGAATGAGCCCCTTGGTAATAAAGCCTGCACAGCCTAAGAATAGCACCAGCCAAACGATCTTACGGCCAAATGGTGGAACGTTGCCTTGTTTCAAGACGTCTTTTATAGCCATGCCGATAAAGAAGAAGATTGCTGCAAATAATAAATCTAGCCCGATAGACTCAAGCAAATCCATGTATTCATATAGCATACTTATCCCTGACAATATTTTAACTAAGTGCAGACTATAACATGACTGTAACGTTAAAGGCGCTGTAAAAAGGTGAGAATGATCCGATTCACGGTTTCTGGTTTTTCGGCATGCAGCCAGTGGCCGGTATTTGCCACCATATGGGCTTTTGCCTGTGGAAATTGTTTTGAAATCGCTTCGCGGTGTTCCGGTAAAATGTATTCAGATCCTTGACCTTTGATGAATAAAGTCTTGCCGTCAAACGGTGGCAGTTCATTCCAACCCATAATGGTGTCGTAATTGGCAATTAATCCTTCAACATTAAAACGCCAGCGGTAACCGTTTTCGCTTTTAGCAAATGACTTCAGCAAAAACTGCCGAACACCCGGTTCGATAATATGCTGGGCCAGGTAAGTCTCAGCTTCACTGCGGCTACTCACGGTATGATTTGCCACCTCACGCAGACCGGCAAAGACATTTTGATGGCGATGTACCAGATAATGAACCGGCGCGATATCAAGTACGATAAGGTGATTCATCCGCGCTGCAGCTAATTCCGTCAGCGCCATCGCAACCTTGCCGCCCATTGAATGCCCTATCACTGAGAATCGCTCTATATCTAACTGTTCAACGACGGTTAAGATGTCACCAGCCATTTCGTGATAGGTGAAAGTTTCAGTGTGAGGGGATTGGCCATGATTACGAAGATCGATGCTGATCACTTTGTAATTATCTTTCAAGGCTCTGGCGAGCAGCCCCAGATTGTCTGAACTGCCAAACAAACCATGGATCAAAATGACCGCATCACCCTGGCCTTCAACACGATAATGAAGATTCACTGACTATTTTCTCTTATTAGGTATGGTATTTACCGTAGAGTATAACCCCGGTTCACGTTATAATCTCACCGTGATTTTTAAACGGAACGATAATGAACACTACGATGAAGACTATTGAAGTAGACGAAGAGCTATATCGTTATATCGCCAGTCAAACCCAGCATATCGGCGAAAGCGCATCCGATATTTTGCGTCGTTTACTATTGATGACTGATGAGCAACAACGTGAGGTTGTGCTGCCTGTGCGTCCTAAAGGTATCGTGGTAAGCAAAGATGCGGGTAATGAGCCAAGAATAGATCGCGTGAAAGAAATGCGATCTTTGCTTATTTCTGATGAATTTGCGGCACAAGAGAAAGCGATAGGCCGTTTTATGCTGATCTTGTCTTCACTTTATCGCATCGATCCGGAAGGCTTTATTGAAGCTGCTTCGATTAAGGGTCGTACCCGCGTTTACTTTGCTGATAACGAAGAAACTTTACTTGCGAGTGGTAAAACGACCAAGCCGAAAGTTATTCCAGAAACTCCTTTCTGGGTGATCACGAATACCAATACAGATCGCAAACGGCAGATGGTTGATCAGTTTATGGCCAAAATGAGCTTTAATGCTGAGATTATCGAAAAAGTGTGCGGTGAAATATAACAGGCAATATGCCTTTCGTTTACAAGGATAAGTTAATGGCGATCCATCCTCGTGCTGGCCAACGCGCTCAGCAAGAAGATATGCATAATATCCCTGCATTAGTTGCAAACTATTTTCTCATTGAGCCGAGTGCTTCAAATCCACAGCAGCAAGTTGCCTTTGGTACTTCTGGTCATCGTGGAACGGCTGATAAAGGCACGTTTAACCAGCATCATATCTGGGCGATTGCGCAGGCGGTTGCTGAAGTGCGTGCTGAAAATGGTGTAACAGGTCCACTTTTCTTAGGTAAAGATACCCACGCATTATCAGAGCCTGCATTTACTTCAACCTTAGAAGTACTGGTTGCTAACAATGTCAGGGTTGTGATCCAGGAAGGTAGAGGCTATACCCCAACCCCAGGTGTTTCCCACGCGATTCTTTGCCACAACGAGGCAAATGCTGATAAAGCAGATGGCATTGTGATCACACCGTCTCACAACCCGCCTCAAGATGGTGGTATTAAATACAATCCTGTGCATGGTGGCCCCGCGGAAGGTGAGTTGACTTCTGCCATTGAAAAACGCGCCAATGAAATCATAGCCAATGGCCTGGTGGATGTTAAGCGTGTCTCTATCCAAGCTGCTTTTGCCAGCGATTTGGTTGTTGAGAAAGAGCTTGTTGCACCTTATGTTGACGACCTGGTCAATGTTATCGACATGGCAGCGATCCAAAAAGCGAATCTGAAAATTGGTGTTGATCCGCTTGGCGGTTCCGGTATCGAATACTGGCGTCAAATTGCGGCCCATTATGGTCTTGATCTGACATTGGTTGATGAATCTATCGACCCTTCATTCCGTTTTATGTCTCTCGACAAAGATGGTGTGGTACGTATGGATTGTTCTTCACCCTATGCAATGGCTGGGCTTCTCGCACACAAGGACAATTACGACTTAGCGTTTGGTAACGACCCTGATTATGATCGCCACGGTATTGTAACCCCTGCAGGCTTGATGAACCCTAACCATTTCTTAGCCGTTTCTATTGATTACCTGTACCGCCACCGTCCGGAGTGGAGCCAAAATGTTGCGGTTGGTAAAACATTAGTTTCAAGTGCACTGATCGACCGTGTTGTGGCTGATCTTGGCCGCGATTTGTGCGAAGTGCCCGTTGGCTTCAAATGGTTCGTTGAGGGATTGTACTCTGGCAAGCTTGGCTTTGGTGGTGAAGAAAGTGCCGGCGCCTCGTTCCTGCGTATGAATGGTACGCCATGGTCAACAGACAAAGACGGTATTCTGCTGTGTCTGCTTGCGGCAGAAATTACGGCAGTAACAGGTAAGAACCCGCAACAATACTACGACGAACTTGCTGCTAAGCATGGTGCCTCTGAGTATAACCGTCTACAAGCGGTGGCTAATGGTGAGCAGAAAGCGATCCTGAGTAAGTTGTCTCCTGAGATGGTTGCCGCTGAAACGTTAGCGGGTGATGCGATTACTGCACGCCTGACGCATGCGCCAGGCAACGGTGCGGCGATTGGTGGTCTGAAAGTCACGACTGATAACGGCTGGTTTGCTGCTCGTCCGTCAGGAACGGAAGATATTTACAAGATTTATTGTGAAAGCTTTAAAGGTAAGGACCACTTGAGCCTTATTGAAAAAGAAGCACAAGAAATTGTCAGTAAAGTCTTCGCTGATGCTGGCTTGTAATCCATTGTTAGCCTATTAATTACGCACAGTTATTAGCTAAAAATAGAGAAAACGCCCTCATTTAAACCATTGAGGGCGTTTTTTTATGGATGGAGATTTTTATATACTTTCATTCTGTGGCCAGTGATCGGGTACCACAAACCATACCTGATTATCAGCCGATACTGCCTGAGTCGGAGTGGTCAGCTTATTAATATCCAGCAGTTTTGACAGCTGATCATAGCGGGGCGGTGCTAACCATTGTGGCTTATCCAATATCTTTAATGGCATTTTTCCGGTCAGGATCTCATTTAAGTGAGAACGAAAACACCACCGGCCCGTTAATACGTTGGGGTTAATCGCTATTTCAGAACCCTGTTCGCGATCATTCTGGGAGCAAAACAAGCGGCCTTGCATGATCAGTCGTTTTACTTTTGGTTGACCGTACACACCTTGTAATTGCTCCTTATAAGCAGGATGCTCACACAGCATCAGCTGATGCTCAACCATCCGGGCTATCTTTTTATCAAGTCGATCGGCCGCATTCGGCCCCAGCCATTGTTTCTGATAAGCGAGATAAAATTTAATCGCAACTTCCCAATGCTCAAGTTGGTTGGTTTGCTGATTCAAAACAAAAAAGTCGATAGCCCCTAACGTTTTATGGTGCCAATGGAGTTGGATTTCTTCGGCAACTAACTGATAGTGAGGATGGGCTTCAATGATTTGCTGCCATAACCATTGGTAATAAAAGCCGAGACGCCTGTTTCCTTGATAGGGGGTGACTTCAGGTATCAACGCATTTTCTCTAAAATGGGCAAACCATGCCTCATCGACCTGGTAAGGTGTATTGAGAGTAAGAGGCGGGCAATGCAAAACTGCCTTGATGTTGTTTTCATATTGCTGGTGGTTTGTTGCGTCATTGTAAATAAACGACATCTTTATTCTCAGTGTCTTCTTTTTGCTCGAATATATCTTATTAATAGCCCAACATGGTCGATAATTAAACTGTATGTCATAGTGTTATTACAGTAAATGGATTAAAGTAATAACAGGTTAGACCAGTTTCAGGGGGCAAAATGTACACTCGATTTCCACTTTACAGCATCATCTTACGCCGTACTTTCGTTGTGTCTGCCGGAGTTCTGTCATTTCCGGTTGTTGTCTTCTTGCCGATCTCACTACGCTCACGATTTTACAGTTATCTCCACCGTGTCTGGTTGAAAACAAGCACAAAACCGGTCTGGTTAAAACAGACTGAACACGGTGCCAAAGAGCTTTTCTAATGTGAGAATCACATGTTCTAACATATTGAAAAGGCTGCAGCGGTGCAGCTTTTTTGCTATTTGGTATAAGCTGGTGGTCGATTTGATATAAAATATTGGTGACTGGAAAAAAGGATCAATAATGAATAACCTGAAATTGGAAACAGCATTAAATGCGCTGCTAAGTCCGCACCTGATCAAAGATTACTGCCCGAATGGCTTGCAGATTGAAGGTAAGTCAGAAATCAAAAAAGTCATTACCGGTGTTACTGCCTGCCAGGCATTGATTGATCGCGCGATTGAAGTAAACGCTGATGCCATTCTGGTACACCACGGTTTTTTCTGGAAAGGAGAGCCTGCTGAAATCCGAGGGATGAAATTCAAGCGTATTAAAGCACTGATTGAAAATGGCATTAATCTCTATGCCTATCACCTGCCGTTAGATGTGCACCCCGAATTGGGTAACAATGCGCGGTTAGGGCAGCTACTGGATTTTGAAGTCCTCGGTGGATTAGAAGAGGGCAATCCGCACTCTGTTGCCATTTACGGTCAGCTGGATGAAGCGGTGAGTGGTGAAGATCTTGCTTCTCGCATTGCGATTGCCCTGCATCGCGAACCCTTACATATTGGCGATAATGCACCGGCAAGTATTAAAACTGTCGGTTGGTGTACTGGAGGGGGGCAGGATTTTATTGAGCTGGCTGGTCAAAAAGGGCTTGATGCTTTTATATCTGGTGAGGTTTCAGAGCGAACCGTTCATATCGCGCGTGAAATGGGTATTCACTATTTCAGTGCCGGTCATCATGCTACCGAACGTTATGGCATAAAAGCCTTAGGGGAGTGGTTGGCCAGAGAGCATCAGTTGGAAGTGGGGTATATTGATATTGATAATCCGGTTTAGCATTTAAGTTGCGAGTGACGAGAATCAAGTTTCTCGTCACTCGCTTTTTCTAGTTACTCTCTTTCGTGAATAGGCTGAAATTCACGCTGAAGCTTACCGGTATAAAGCTGACGTGGTCGGCCAATACGGTTGGTTGGGTCATCATGCATTTCGCTCCAGTGCGCAATCCAGCCAACGGTGCGTGACATCGCAAAAATAACGGTAAACATCGAAATAGGAATACCGATCGCTTTCAGGATAAGACCAGAGTAGAAATCCACATTCGGATACAGTTTTTTGTCAATAAAGTACGGATCGGAAAGCGCGATGCGCTCCAGTTCCATCGCGATGTCAAGGAGTGGGTCCTGAATATTCAGCTCGTCTAAGACTTCATGACATGCTTCACGCATTACTGTGGCGCGTGGGTCATAGTTCTTATAAACGCGGTGACCGAAGCCCATAAGGCGGAATGGGTCATCTTTATCTTTCGCTCGCTCAACAAACTCAGGGATCTTATCAACGCTGCCAATTTCTTCCAGCATTTTCAGGCATGCTTCATTCGCACCACCATGCGCTGGACCCCATAGTGAGGCAATGCCCGCCGCAATACATGCAAATGGGTTGGCACCAGAAGAGCCGGCAAGACGGACTGTCGAGGTAGATGCGTTTTGTTCATGATCGGCATGCAGAGTAAAGATTTTATCCATTGCACGGGCAACGACAGGGCTGACTTCATACTCTTCACATGGGGTTGCGAACATCATGTGTAGAAAGTTCTCAGCGTAATCGAGATCGTTTCTTGGGAAAATGAATGGTTGACCGATTGAATACTTGTAACACATTGAAGCCAGTGTCGGCATTTTTGACAACAGGCGGAATGCCGTGATTTCACGGTGTTCATCATTATTGATATCTAGTGAATCATGGTAAAACGCCGCTAAGGCTCCAACCACACCACACATTACTGCCATAGGGTGAGCATCACGACGGAAGCCGTGGAAGAAGCTGGCAATTTGTTCATGGACCATGGTATGACGGGTAACCGTGGTTCGGAATTGCTGATACTCGTCGCGTGTAGGGACATCGCCGTATAAAAGTACGTAGCAGACTTCTAAATAGTCAGCGTTATTGGCTAATTGGTCGATAGGGTAACCGCGGTGAAGCAGAATACCTTTGTCACCATCAATGTAAGTAATTTGAGATTCACATGATGCAGTGGCTAGAAAACCAGGGTCGAATGTAAAGTAACCGTGAGCGCCAAGTTTACGCACATCAATGACTTCTGGCCCTTGGGAGCCCCCGATAATCGGCAGTTCGATAGGTGCTTTCCCTTCAATGTGAAGAGTAGCTTTCTTATCTGCCATAACAATCTCCTTTGCTATTTTTATAATCCTGATCCAAGACGGATGTATGCTAGTTGTACCGTTTGCCACGGCAGTTGTCAATTTTCGTGGTTTTTTGTATGCGCTTGTTAACAACTTTGAAGTAAATGGTACAAATATCTCAAATCGTGTTAGAGGTCATGTAACACGATTTGTGTTTGGTTGTTACGGGGCGTATACTCGCGGCAGGTCTCTGGTTATGCTGATGCCAGAAGTTAATGGATAAGTTATCAACAATATTAGTCACTTAGGTTGAAGGTTTTTTTTTGTCATTAAAAGCACAAAACTGCAACCAAAGGTTATGGGATTGTTACTCTTGTTCGTTGGCATAGCACTGAGCCGGAGAGTTTAATAAAAATAATATGCTTCAATGGAGCTGAGTGGGCAAACACGTGAAAGTTAAAAAGCCAAGACCTGTCAACCTCGACCTACAGACGATTCGCTTCCCTATTACGGCGATTGCGTCGATCTTACACCGTGTATCAGGCGTTATTACGTTTGTTTCTGTTGCAATTCTACTTTGGTTATTAGGCCTTTCCCTTTCTACCCCGGAAGGTTTCGCAAGTGCTGCCAACATTGTTGACAGTTTTTTCGTGAAATTCATTCTGTGGGGAGTGCTGACGGCATTGTTTTATCACATTGTGGTCGGTGTGCGTCATTTACTAATGGACATGGGATATTTTGAAGAAATGGATACCGGCATTGCGAGCACCAAAGTGAGCTTCGCAATTGTAGCGGTTCTTGCCGTCTTCGCCGGAGGCCTCGTATGGTAAACAATGTATCAACAGTCGGACGTAATGGTGTTCACGATTTTATCCTGATCCGCGCGACGGCAATCATCTTAACCTTTTACACCATCTATATGGTTGGATTTTTCGCCTTCGGCTCGGATCTGAGCTACGAAACCTGGACCGCTTTTTTTGGCAAGCTGAGTACCAAGGTCTTCACCATGCTGGCGTTGCTGTCAATTCTTATCCATGCCTGGATTGGCCTCTGGCAGGTGCTGACTGACTACATCAAGCTTGCGACATTGCGTGCGGGCATTCAGTTTGGCGTTGTCGTGGTCCTTTTTGTTTATCTGTTTTCAGGTTTCTTCATTTTGTGGGGTGTGTAAGTGAGCATTGCAGTTCGTGAGTTTGATGCCGTTGTAATCGGTGCCGGTGGTGCAGGTATGCGCGCCGCACTGCAAATTTCTGAACAAGGCCTTAAATGTGCGTTGTTATCTAAAGTCTTTCCTACCCGTTCCCATACTGTGTCAGCACAAGGGGGAATTACCGTTGCGCTAGGTAACTCGCACCCTGATAACTGGCAATGGCACATGTATGACACGGTCAAAGGATCTGATTATATTGGTGATCAGAATGCCATTGAGTATATGTGCCAGAATGGCCCCAAATCTGTAATTGAGCTTGAACAGATGGGCCTTCCTTTCTCTCGTTTTGATGACGGTACCATTTATCAGCGCCCGTTTGGCGGTCAGTCAAAAGCATTCGGCGGTGAACAGGCGGCACGTACTGCCGCTGCGGCTGACCGAACCGGCCATGCACTTCTTCATACGCTGTACCAGCAAAACATCAAACACAAAACGACGATTTTCTCTGAGTGGTACGCGCTGGATCTGGTAAAAAACCAGGATGGGGCCATTCTAGGCTGTACCGCACTTTGTATGGAAACCGGCGAGATCTGTTATTTCAAATCAAAAGCAACCATTCTGGCGACAGGTGGTGCAGGCCGCATCTATGCGTCGACGACCAATGCCCATATCAATACCGGTGACGGTGTCGGTATGGCGCTACGTGCCGGTGTGCCGATGCAGGATATCGAAATGTGGCAATTCCATCCTACGGGTATTGCTGGTGCCGGTGTTCTGGTGACGGAAGGTTGTCGCGGTGAAGGGGGGTATCTCCTCAATAAAGACGGTGAGCGTTTCATGGAACGTTATGCGCCTAATGCAAAAGATCTTGCCGGCCGTGATGTTGTTGCCCGCTCAATGATGGTTGAGATCCGCGAGGGGCGTGCTTGTGATGGTCCTTGGGGGCCGCATATTAAACTGAAGCTTGATCATCTGGGTAAAGACGTACTCGAATCTCGTCTGCCTGGTGTGTGTGAGCTGTCTCGTACATTTGCCCATATTGACCCGGTTAAAGAGCCTATTCCCGTCATACCGACTTGTCACTATATGATGGGCGGCGTGCCAACTCAGGTTTCGGGACAGGCACTGAAGCAAAATAGCGCAGGCATTGATGAAGAAGTTCAAGGGTTGTTTGCCTGTGGTGAAATCGCTTCTGTTTCGGTTCACGGGGCCAACCGTCTTGGAGGAAACTCGCTGCTTGACCTGGTGGTCTTTGGTCGTGCGACAGGTCTTCATCTTGGCGAGACGCTGGCAGCACAATCGGAGGCCCGTCCAGCAACAGAGTCAGATATCGAAGCATCGCTTGCACGTGTTAACCGCTGGAATTCAACCCAGAAAGGTGAAAATCCAGTGCAAATCCGTAAAGATTTGCAGCAGTGCATGCAGAACAACTTCTCGGTATTCCGGGAAGGTGAAGCCATGGCGAATGGTTTAGCGGAACTCAAAGTTATCCGCGAGCGTTTGAAAGAAGCACGCCTGGATGATACCTCTACCGAATTTAACACTCAGCGTATTGAGTGTTTGGAACTTGATAACCTGATGGAAACGGCATACGCGACCGCGGTTGCGGCAAATTTCCGTACGGAAAGTCGTGGTGCCCATGCTCGCTTCGACTTCCCTGAGCGTGATGATGAGAACTGGCTATGCCATTCAATTTACAACCCCGAGACAGAAGAAATGTCCAAGCGGGCGGTAAATATGGAGCCTATTCATCGCGAAGCATTCCCACCGAAAGCTCGCACATACTAGGGAAGGGAAGAAAGATGAACCTGAATTTCTCAATTTATCGTTACAATCCAGATGTTGATAATGCCCCCCATATGAAGGGCTATAACCTGGAAGTACCTGATGGCTCTGACATGATGGTACTGGACGCACTTATTCTGTTGAAAGAGCAAGACCCAAGCTTGGCTTTCCGTCGTTCATGCCGGGAAGGAGTGTGTGGTTCTGATGGTCTTAACATGAACGGTAAAAACGGCCTGGCATGTATCACGCCGCTCTCGGCACTGACGGGCGAAAAGACCATTGTTATTCGGCCGTTACCGGGATTACCTGTTGTTCGTGATCTGATCATTGATATGGAACAGTTCTATATCAACTATGAGAAGGTGAAGCCATTTCTTGTTGATGATGGTGTGCAGCCTCCGGCACGTGAAAACTTGCAATCCCCGGAAGATCGCGCGCATCTTGATGGTCTGTATGAATGTATAATGTGTGCATGTTGTTCGACATCATGTCCGTCATTCTGGTGGAACCCTGATAAATTCATCGGACCCGCAGGCTTGTTGGCAGCCTATCGCTGGCTAATTGATAGTCGGGATAATGCTACCGAGGAACGATTATCGGATCTTGACGATGCTTTTAGTGTTTTTCGTTGCCATGGCATCATGAACTGTGTAAATGTTTGTCCTAAAGGGTTAAATCCGACAAAAGCGATTGGTCATATTAAATCAATGCTGCTAAAACGTGCGGTATAAATAAATTGAATTATCGATATGCTGGCCTCCTGATTTTTACATTCAGAGGTCAGCTTTTAAGCCCGGCCAAGAGGTCGGAGTAAATGGCGATAACTAGTGGTTAAGGGAAAACAATGCAGAACGGCGTTATGAAGGCATGGCTTGAGTCTTCACACCTAGCTGGCGCCAATGCGACTTATGTAGAAGACCTCTACGAGTTGTATCTTAGCGACCCGGAATTAGTTGATGAACAATGGCGAGGCGTTTTTAGCGACTTGCCGGTAGTGAATGAAGCGGTGGTTGAACAGCCTCATTCTCGTATTCGTGATTATTTCCGACGTCTGGCAAAAGAAACAACTCATCTAAGCGCTACCGTCAGTGATCCAGATGTGGATGCCAAGCAGGTTAAGGTGTTGCAGCTCATTAATGCATACCGCTTCCGCGGGCATCAACATGCAAACTTAGATCCCCTGGGCTTGTGGCAACAGGAACGAGTTTTAGAATTAGAACCTGAATTCCACAACCTAACGGCAGATGATTTTAACGAAAGCTTCAATGTCGGCTCTTTTGCCGTCGGCCAAGAAACAATGAAGCTGTCCGAAATCTACGATGCACTCAAGAAAACCTATTGTGGTTCAATTGGTGCAGAGTACATGCATATTACCAACACCGATGAGAAACGTTGGGTTCAGCAACGTCTCGAATCCGTCGTTGGTACGGGCACATTCAGTAAAGAAGAGAAGCAGTGTTTTCTGGAAGAGTTAACGGCTGCGGAAGGTCTTGAGCGTTATCTTGGCGCAAAATTCCCTGGTGCAAAACGTTTCTCATTGGAAGGTGGTGATGCACTGATCCCGATGATGAAAGAGCTGATCCGCCATGCGGGTTGCCAGGGTATTCGTGAAGTTGTTGTTGGTATGGCCCACCGTGGTCGCCTTAACATGCTGGTCAACGTGCTGGGCAAGAAGCCGCAAGACTTGTTTGATGAGTTTGCGGGTAAGCATGGCGAAAGCTGGGGGACGGGTGATGTGAAATACCATCAGGGTTTCTCTGCTGATTTCGCAACGCCCGGTGGTGATGTGCACTTGGCATTAGCGTTTAACCCGTCTCACCTCGAAATTGTTAACCCTGTTGTAGTGGGCTCTGTTCGCGCACGCCAGGATCGTTTAGGCGATACCGATGGCTCGAAAGTGCTTCCTATCACTATTCATGGTGACTCGGCAATTGCAGGGCAGGGCGTGGTGGCTGAAACATTTAACATGTCTCAGGCTCGTGGTTATAGTGTTGGCGGTACTGTACGTATCGTTGTCAATAACCAGATTGGCTTTACTACTTCAAACCCGCATGATATGCGTTCAACAGATTATTGTACTGATATCGCGAAGATGGTGCAGGCACCTATTTTCCACGTCAATGCTGATGACCCGGAAGCGGTGGCTTTTGTCACCCGCATTGCGTTTGATTTCCGTAATACGTTCAAGCGTGACGTTGTTATCGATCTCGTCTGTTATCGACGTCATGGCCACAATGAAGCTGATGAGCCGAATGCCACTCAGCCATTGATGTACCAGAAGATTA
This sequence comes from Photobacterium sp., assembly GCF_033720175.1. GTDB lineage: Bacteria > Pseudomonadota > Gammaproteobacteria > Enterobacterales > Vibrionaceae > Photobacterium. The sequence continues at coordinate 53,569 of NZ_JAWWDA010000010.1, read as the reverse complement.
AGAAGCACCCTACTCCACGTAAGATTTACGCTGATGCATTAAGCGATGGCAGTAGTGTGGATCTGGAAACCGCAACGGGCCTTATCAACGAATACCGTGATGCACTTGACCGCGGTGAATGCGTGGTGAAAGAGTGGCGTCCGATGAAGCTACACTCTGTTGACTGGTCTCCGTACCTCGGACATGACTGGACAGTCGATTGGCCAAGCAAAGTTGATAGTAAGCGGCTTCACGAGTTAGGTCAGCGTATCTGTCAGTTCCCTGAAAGTCATAAGCTTCAGAGCCGAGTACAGAAACTGTATAACGATCGTTTATCAATGCTTGCGGGCGATAAGCTTGTTGATTGGGGGATGGCTGAAACATTGGCTTATGCCACCTTGGTCGATGAAGGTAATCGTATTCGTATTACGGGCCAGGATTCTGGCCGGGGTACATTCTTCCACCGTCATGCAGTACTGCATAATCAAGAAGATGCAAGCACTTACGTACCTCTGGCAAATCTGCATGATAAGCAAGGTCCGTTCGAAGTTATTGACTCGGTGTTATCTGAAGAAGCGGTGTTGGCCTTCGAATATGGCTATGCGACGGCAGAGCCCGGCGGCCTGACTATCTGGGAAGCGCAGTTTGGTGATTTCGCCAACGGTGCACAGGTCGTTATCGATCAGTTCATCAGTTCTGGTGAGCAGAAATGGGGACGTATGTGTGGTTTAACCATGCTGTTGCCACACGGTTATGAAGGCCAGGGGCCGGAACACTCCTCTGCACGCCTTGAGCGCTACCTGCAACTTTGCGCAGAGCAAAATATGCAGGTTATCGTACCGTCGACGCCGGCACAGGTTTATCACATGTTGCGCCGTCAGGTTGTTCGTCCGATGCGTCGCCCGATGATCGTGATGTCACCGAAGTCGTTGTTACGCCACCCTTTGTGTGTATCAACAATGGAAGATTTAGCTGAGGGGACGTTTAAGCCTGCTATCGGGGAAATCGATTCTCTCGATCCGACGCAAGTCAAACGGGTTGTCTTCTGCTCAGGCAAGGTCTATTACGATCTTCTTGATCAACGTCGCAAAAACGAACAGACAGATGTTGCCATTGTGCGGATTGAACAGTTATACCCGTTCCCTAAAGATGATGTTGAAGCTACGTTAGCCGATTATCAGCATGTCACTGACTTCATTTGGTGTCAGGAAGAGCCACAAAATCAAGGCGCTTGGTATTCTAGCCAGCATAACTTCCGCTCTGCGTTGCCGAAAGGTGCTGAGCTGAACTATGCAGGCCGCCCGGCATCTGCATCACCGGCTGTAGGTTACATGTCGGTTCACTTGAAACAACAGAAAGCGTTAATTGAAGACGCTCTGACAATCGCCTAATAAGAGCTGGAAAAAAGGACAAAGCCGATATGACAATCGAAATTCTGGTTCCCGATTTACCTGAATCAGTTGCTGATGCAACCGTGGCAACTTGGCATAAACAGCCTGGTGATACCGTTACACGTGATGAAGTTCTGGTGGATATCGAAACAGACAAAGTGGTGCTGGAAGTTCCGGCACCGGAAGATGGTATTTTAGAAGCAATTCTTGAAGACGATGGTACAACGGTTTTATCCAAGCAATTAATCGGCAAGATCAAAGCTGGTGTGGTTGCTGGTGAACCAACGAAGGATGTACCGACAGAAGCGGAGGCATCGCCGACCAAGCGTAGTACCGCTTCTTTAAGTGAAGAGACTAGCGAAGCCTTAAGCCCGGCGGTCCGTCGTCTGCTTGGTGAGCACAGCATTCAAGCATCAGCAGTGAAAGGTACCGGTGTCGGTGGCCGTATTACACGTGAAGACGTCGAAGCCTTTTTGAAGCAAGATAAAGCCGCTCCGGTAACTGCCGCCCCGGCCGTTGAGGCAAAAGTAGAAGCACCGCTGGCACAGCGCAGCGAAAAACGTGTTCCTATGACGCGTTTGCGTAAGCGTGTCGCTGAGCGTCTGCTTGAAGCGAAAAATAGCACCGCAATGCTGACCACGTTCAACGAAGTAAACATGAAGCCAATCATGGATCTTCGTAAGCAATATAAAGATATATTTGAAGAGCGCCATGGCATTCGCCTGGGCTTTATGTCTTTCTACGTCAAAGCGGTTGTGGAAGCGCTGAAGCGTTATCCTGAAGTCAATGCTTCGATTGATGGTGATGATATTGTTTATCATAACTTCTTCGACGTAAGCATTGCTGTGTCGACGCCTCGTGGCCTGGTGACTCCGGTACTTCGTGACTGTGACAAGCTTAGCCTCGCTGAAATCGAGAAAGGGATCCGTGAACTCGCTGTCAAAGGCCGTGACGGTAAGCTGACGGTTGATGAGCTGATTGGCGGTAACTTCACAATCACTAACGGTGGGGTATTTGGTTCACTGATGTCGACACCAATCATTAACCCGCCACAAGCCGCCATTTTGGGCATGCATAAAATTGCTGACCGCCCAATGGCCATTGATGGAAAAGTAGAAATTCTGCCAATGATGTACCTGGCACTGTCTTATGACCACCGTTTGGTTGATGGCCGTGAGTCGGTAGGGTACCTGGTGACAATTAAAGAATTATTAGAAGATCCAACCCGTCTGCTCCTAGACGTTTAATACCTGTTTTGCAGCTTAAGCCGGACTGGCTCAACGTCCGGCTTACATTAGGCTGCCAGGTATCACTGACGAAGAAATACCCAAGAGTATTTCAAATGGATATAACAGTCCCAAAGGGATATGAAATGGATAGAACATATGAATCTGCATGAGTATCAGGCAAAACAGCTTTTCGCTGAGTACGGACTACCAGTTCCAGAAGGCTATGCTTGTGACACTCCGCAAGAAGCCGCAGAAGCTGCGGGTAAAATCGGTGGTGACAAGTGGGTTATCAAATGTCAGGTTCACGCTGGTGGGCGTGGTAAAGCTGGTGGTGTTGAACTACATAACACGAAAGAAGGGCTGAAAGAATTTGCCCAAAAATGGCTGGGTAAAAACCTGGTGACTTACCAGACAGACGCCAATGGCCAGCCGGTTACAAAAATCCTGGTCGAAGAAGCATCAAACATTGTTAATGAGCTGTATCTGGGCGCGGTGGTTGATCGCGCTTCTCGTCGTATTGTTTTCATGGCATCGACTGAAGGTGGTGTTGAAATCGAGAAAGTGGCGGAAGAAACACCTGAGCTGATCCACAAAGCGGCAATTGATCCATTGGTTGGCCCGCAGCCATATCAAGGTCGTGAGCTGGCTTTCAAGCTTGGCTTGAAAGGGGATCAAATTAAGCAGTTTACAAAAATCTTCCTCGGCCTTGGTAATATGTTTGCTGATTACGATTTGGCGCTACTTGAAATTAACCCGCTGGTCGTGACGGGTGATGGCAGTCTCGTTTGTCTCGATGGTAAAATTAACATTGACTCAAATGCAATGTACCGTCAGCCAAAACTGCGTGATATGCATGATTCATCTCAGGAAGATAAACGTGAAGCACATGCCGCACAGTGGGAATTGAACTATGTAGCGCTTGACGGCAACATTGGTTGCATGGTTAACGGTGCTGGTCTGGCAATGGGGACGATGGATATCGTCAACCTGCACGGCGGCCATCCTGCAAACTTCCTGGATGTTGGTGGTGGTGCAACAAAAGAGCGTGTCACAGAAGCATTTAAAATTATCCTGTCAGACAGCAACGTAAAAGCAGTACTGGTAAATATTTTTGGCGGCATCGTGCGTTGTGACCTTATTGCAGAAGGTATCATTGGTGCAATAGCTGAAGTGGGCGTTGAAGTACCGGTTGTTGTCCGCCTTGAAGGCAACAATGCAGAAGTCGGTACGGCTAAGCTGGCTGAAAGTGGTCTGAATATTATAGCTGCGACTTCCTTAACTGAAGCAGCAGAAAAAGTTGTTGCTGCAGCGGAGGGTAAATAATGTCAGTTTTAATCAATAAAGATACCAAGGTGATCTGTCAGGGCTTCACGGGTGGCCAGGGTACGTTCCACTCAGAGCAGGCGATTGCGTACGGTACGAAAATGGTTGGCGGTGTATCACCAGGCAAGGGGGGAACGACTCACTTGGGCCTGCCGGTTTTCAATACCGTTCGTGATGCGGTTGAAGCTACTGGCGCAACGGCAACGGTTATCTATGTGCCCGCCCCTTTTTGTAAAGATGCGATTCTGGAGGCCATCGATGCTGGTCTTGAGCTGATCATTACGATTACGGAAGGCATTCCGACACTGGATATGCTGGATGTCAAAGTGCGTCTTGATGAAGCTGGCGTGCGTATGATTGGCCCCAACTGTCCGGGAGTGATCACCCCTGGCGAGTGTAAGATTGGTATTATGCCTGGCCATATCCACAAACCGGGTAAAGTCGGTATTGTCTCCCGCTCTGGTACCTTGACGTACGAAGCTGTCAAGCAAACCACAGATGAAGGTTTCGGCCAGTCTACTTGTGTCGGTATTGGCGGTGATCCCATCCCCGGCTCTAACTTCATTGACGTGCTGGAAATGTTTGAGAAAGATCCCGCGACGGAAGCAATCGTGATGATTGGTGAGATAGGCGGTACTGCCGAAGAAGAAGCGGCAGCTTACATCAAAGAGAACGTTACTAAGCCTGTCGTTGCATACATTGCAGGCGTTACGGCACCTCCGGGTAAGCGGATGGGTCACGCCGGTGCCATTATCTCTGGCGGTAAAGGTACAGCAGAAGATAAATTTGCGGCCCTTGAAGAAGCGGGTGTTAAGACGGTGAAAAGTCTGGCCGAGATCGGTAAAGCACTGCGTGAAGTCACAGGCTGGTAATTAATACCCATTGGTTCATCGGGGAAATAGTCCCGGACTAGGCATCAGATCTTGTTTTAAAAACCCGCCAGCTGGCGGGTTTTTTTGTGGGCATAGCAAAAGCAAAATAAAGCGAGTGCGGAGGTTAGGTTATTTTTCGGCACGCTTTAGCTGGCTTAGCATGAACATTCCTGCTGCGGCAACGACCACAGACGGGCCTGCCGGTGTATCATAATGCCATGACATGGTCAGGCCAATGACGACTGCAACCGCGCCGATAGCAGAAGCTAAACCAGCCATAAATTCTGGACTGCAGGAGAAACGACGAGCCGTGGCGGCCGGGATGATCAGCAGCGAAGTGATGATCAGCGCCCCGACAAACTTCATTGCGACAGCGATAACCATACCGACCATCAGCATCAGCAAGAGCCGCATCAAGTCAACATTTACCCCTTCAACTTGCGCCATGTCCTCATTGATGGTCATGGAAAGCAGAGGGTGCCACAGGGTAAACAGTGCGATCAGCACCAGCAATCCACCGCCGTAAATCCATAACAGATCTGTCGTGGTGACGGCTAATAAGTCACCAAACAGATAGGCCATCAGATCGATACGAACATGGTCAAGAAAACTGACTGCGACTAAACCCAGCGATAACGCACTGTGGGCAAGAATACCTAACAAAGTATCGGTGGCGACGTATTTTTGTTTCTGTAAGCTGACCAGAATGACGGCCAACACTAAACAGCAAATGATCAGGGCCAGGTTAAGGTTGATATCAAATAAAAAACCTAATGCGATACCCAACAGCGAGGCGTGGGACAGGGTGTCACCAAAATAAGCCATCTTGCGCCAGACGACGAATGAGCCTAATGGGCCTGCCAGTATGGCAATTCCAATACCTGCGGCAAGGGCTGGAAGAAGAAACTCAAGCATTATGATCACCGTGTTGTTTTTTATTATGCTGGCATGGTCCTACAGGGCTACCTGTAAGATCGTGTTCATGATTATGATGGTGATGGTATAAAGCCAGTTGCTCACTTTGTTGCTGACCAAATAAAGCCACGTAGGAAGGATGGCTGGTGATGGTGTCGGGTTCACCCGAGCAGCAAACATGATGGTGGAGGCAAATGACATTATCGGTTTTTGCCATGACTAAATGCAGATCATGCGAAACCATCAAGATGGCGCAGTTGAGCCTATCTCGCAGAGACTGAATTAAGCTATAGAGTTCCAGCTGGCCATTCACGTCAACACCTTGTACCGGTTCGTCTAAGACCAGTAGATCGGGTTTTTGCAGCAGTGCCCGGGCCAGCAGAATCCGTTGCATTTCTCCTCCTGATAATGAATGCATATCACTGTGCTGAAGGTGGATACCTCCGACAAGGCTCAATGCTTCGATTATGGCATCCTCTTTGTACCGGCCCGCTAATCGCATGAAACGATCTACCGTTAAAGGCATAGACGTATTAAGTTGCAGCTTTTGCGGAACATAGCCAATACGAACTCCCTTCTGACGAAGCACTTTTCCTGAGGTGGGTTTGCGCAAGCCCGTGATCACCTTAACCAAAGTTGATTTACCTGCCCCGTTAGGCCCGATTAAAGTGGTGATTTGACCTCGTTCAAGCTTCAGAGAAACTTGATCCAGGACATGCCGCTCAGCAAATGCGACGGTAACCGACTGTAGTTCAATTAGTATTGTCATAAGAAAAATAGGCTGTCTTGAAAGAATGCAGAAAAGGAGTTTGCCAAAATGAGATGTTATAATATAACATTCAATTTCTTATTGGTATTCTTTAATTATATTAGGCATTGTTTAATGGACATTGTTATGCGTCGCTTTACTTCATGGTGCAGTATTGTTGCACTGGTACTTACTGGCTCTGCCTTTGCTAACGAAGAGAAAGTTTTTTCAGTGGTTACAACGGTAAAACCGCTGAATATGATAGTACAGGATCTGACTGCTGGCATAACCCGCAGTGACGCATTGCTACCACCTGGCACCTCACCGCATGATTATGCGTTACGCCCTTCTGATATGAAAAAGTTGCGAGATGCAGATTTAGTGATCTGGGTGGGGCCTGAGCTCGAAATGTTTATTGCCAAAATGGTTGAAGGTAAAGAGAACAGTCTGGCGTTAACTGAACAGCACTCTATTGATTTCCGCCATTATGAGCATGCTGTTGAGAATGATCACGATGATCACAATCACAACCATGACGGTATTGATCCACACCTTTGGTTGGGGCCAAAACAAGCAATTCAGGCTGCAAATGTGATCACGAAGGCGCTTGTTCAACATGATCCATTGCATAAAAAGGGGTATGAGGATAATCTCACGATGTTCATTTCAGAGGTCAATCAAACCGTCTCTGAACTGAATAATAAACTCAAACCATTAGCAGATCATGGCTACTTTGTTTTTCATGATGGCTATGGCTACTTTGAAGAACAATTCGGACTGAATAATCTTGGACATTTCACGGTTGAACCAGATCGACGACCGGGTGCAAAGACGTTGATTTCAATACGTCGAGCGTTGCAAGATCAACAAGCTTTTTGTGTATTCAGTGAACCCCAGTTTTCTCCTGCTGTAGTCAGTAGTGTTGTTAGTGGTACTGGCGTTAAAATAGGAACTCTTGACCCAATGGCAACTGAGATTGCAGAGGGCGAGGGTGGGTATGCACGTTTTCTTACAGAATTGGGTGCGAGTTTTACCAAGTGTCTTGAATAATGAAATTGTATAAGGTTGCGGTCTCTTCAATAAAAAAGTTACCTCGTCAGCATCGGATTGCGTTAGCCTCAACCTCTCTGTTGGTGATGGCTGCACTTATGTGGCAGCCATCAAAACAAACGTTTCAGTCATCAAGTTCTCAACGCGCTGCACGGGTTGAAATTGAGCTGCCACACGAGAAAGTAGATGTCTTATCAGATCAGAATAGTGAGCCGTTGGGCGCTGAACTGGATCCGGATGACCCTGAGTTTTCAGCGCCAAAAGATGCGCTTGAGCAGAAATTAGAACAAGTTACTGACGTTGCTCATAAGCATAAAATTACGTCAGGTGAAACATTAGGTTCAATTTTCTCGCAATACGCACTGCCTATTTCTGATATGTACCGACTGATCAAGGTCAACAAGTCGATTCAGAACCTTCGGGTAGGACAGACCATAGAATGGTCTGTTAATGATGGTGGGCAGGTAAAAGAATTTAATATCCAGCGCAGTAAAAAAATCACCGATAGCTATACCTTGGCTGACAAGGGCTACCATTTTAAGCAGATTGAAGAAAACGGTGTGATTAAACCTGTCTTTTTAACCGGAAGGATTACAGGAAGCTTCTATAATTCCGCGCTTGCCGCTGGCTTAACACCTAATCAGATTCAAACCTTAGTTCAGGTTTTACAATGGCGCTTTGATTTCGGTCGCGAAGTGCGTAAAGGCGATCGATTTGCCGTATCTGTAGAGCGTGAGTTCATTGATGGCAAGGCGGTGACTAAAGGTGAACTGAAAGCGCTTTACTATCTGAGCGATCATCGAGAAATTTTCGTGATGCGTCATAGCGATGATCAGTTTTATGATCCCGATGGCAATAGCTTAAATCGTGCATTGCGCCGTGTTCCATTAGCGAAGCGCTACCGTACCAGCTCGTCGTTTAATCCGACGCGTAAGCACCCGGTAACCCGTCGTATTTCGCCACATAACGGTACCGACTTTGCGACTCCGATTGGTACCCCGGTCTTGGCGGCAGGCGATGGGGTGGTGGTTAAAGCCAGTAAGCACCAACTCGCAGGCAACTATGTTGTTATCAAGCATGGTCGCGAATATATGACCCGTTACCTGCACCTTCATAAGTTGCTGGTAAAAGTTGGCGACCGAGTGACCATGGGCCAACGTATAGCATTAAGTGGTAATACCGGTCGTTCGACCGGTCCGCATCTTCACTTTGAACTCATCAAAAAGAACCGTCCGGTTAACGCAATGAAAGTACCGTTGCCTCAAGCGGAGCCTGTTCCCAGTAAAGCGCGTTCTGAATTTAAACAACTGGCTAATAGCGAAAGACAGAAATTACTGGCGGTGATGCCCGGTTAGTATGTTTTATTGAAAGGCTCGGGTACAAAAAAGCGCACAAGGTGCGCTTTTTTATGTTTGAGGCTGTAATTTATAAAACGACGCTTATATTAGAATCACCGTACGTATAATGGCCGAGCCATTAACGTACCCGTTTTGCGAGTTATTGGTGTGGCGCTGATATTACTGGCACTTAAGAATAAGAATAAGAATATGACTAAAGCCTATATTACTATTATTTGTCTGTTGGCTTCACTGCTTGGTGGGATCCCTGCCGCTAACGCTGGCGGGAATTACGCTTTTTATCCATTACCTCACCAAGAGCAGGGAAGTCTTGTTTCGGCACTCAAAATCATTAATAACACCAACGGTGGTTTGTGGTTTGTTGATGTTTACGGGGAGCTGATTTTTTATGATGGTCGTATTCTGCATAGTACTGTTGACGGGCAAGGCAATATCGTTAAGGGGGTAACGGATGCTGTTATGGTGAACCAGGCGCTTTGGTTAATCAAAGATGGCGAAGCTTTTCATTACTCTCCGGCAGAAACCCGGTTACGTAATCTCAATATCAGTCAGCTTCCACTGAAACATGTTATTCGCAAAGATGGAGAAGTTTGGTTTGCCAATGACCAAGGTCTTTATCTCGTGACGGAAGATCAGGCACATCCGGCATTTTTCAGTTTGCCGGAAGGCTTTATTGTTACGGGTTTGTACCTTGCCGGTGAGTCACTGTTTGTTGCCGGAGAAAGCGGTCTTTATGAATTTAAAGAGCATCAGCGGATTGAGCCCATGAGATACCCTGAACAGAAGGTGACGGCGGTTTATGCTGATAAAACCAATCAGCTCTGGGTGGGTACCAATGAAGGACTTTTCTTGAATCACAGTGAAAAGCCATATGTGTTTAAAGAACGCAAACAACTAAGTCATCATTATATTTCGAGTCTTTCTGAAACAGATTCAGGATTGTGGATTGGTACCAAGAAAGGGTTGAATCTGCTCGAATTTGAGAGCCATGAATTGCATCATTTTCTAGCCCGCCGGCATGATGTTTTTTCCATTGATGGTGATCAGATCCAGGCCTTGCACCGTGATGAGCAAGGGGCCTTATGGATAGCATCCAATAATGGGGTCAACTATTTTCCTAATATCACGACTTTATTTAAACGTCTACGTTACGGTATGCAGCCAGATCTGATTCAGGCAGGACAAATCAATGATGTGCTCGAATTGCCCGACGGTGATATCTGGCTGGCGACTGATCTGGGGCTGGTTGAACTGAATGCCGAGCTTGATATTGTACGCCAGATTACCACTCTGGGAGTCGTTAACCATATAGCTTACCGCAACAATGAACTATGGATCGCAACTGAACGTGGGCTGAAGGTTTTTTCACTATCGAGCAATAAGCAGGTTTCTTATCAATTGCCTCCTTGGTTTAACAATAAGCACGTTGTCAGCATTATGGTTGATCATTATGAATCGGTCTGGATTGGTATGCGATCAACCTTGTATCGCTACTGGCCCGATAGCCAGGAGTTGGTTTCATTTGGCAGTCATTGGCAGCTGGACCCGAAGGGGGATGAGCTGGCCACTATTCTCTTTGAAGATAGTGCAAAACAAGTATGGATAGGAACGGATTATGCGCTGTATCGTTTCGATGCCGGACGCCTTCAAGTTATTGAGCAAACCCGGGGGCAAGGCGGGGTTTTAGATTTATATGAAGATCAGATGGCGCAGCTTTGGATTGTAAACAATCATAGTTTGCAGTTTTCACCGGATTTGAAAAACTTGCAACCATCCATCATCGAGCTTATGGGTCAGCGAGCCAATCCTTATTGCGTGGTGAGTGGTAATAAAGGCGTGTGGCTAGGCTCCAGTAAAGGCGTGTCATATTTTTCATTTAATGCGGACTTACGTCAGCATTTTGCACCGCCGGCAGGGGTCATTGAAAATGAATTTTATTCACAGGCGTGTGAGCGATTACTGTCGGGTAAGCTACTTTTTGGTGGCCGTGAGGGGCTGCTGGAAGTCACCCCTGATAAGTTACTTAAATCAGAAACTGAGTTATCGCAGGTGGTCATTGGCGAAATACAGGTTAACCATCAGTTACGTCAGTTTGCTGGTGCCAGCGAGGAGTTATTGCTTGTACCGTTTGGTGATCCAGTCAGTTTTAATTTAGGTGTTTTTCCCTTTTCCGGCCAGACTAAACTGCAATTTCGTTTGTCAGCGAATGAAGGTGACAGCTGGCATTCTTTGAATGGCTATTGGCTGAGCTTTGATAGCTTGCGACCGGGCAACTATACGTTAGAACTCAGAATTGATTCACTGCATAGTGAACGGCAACAAGTCACGGCATTTCCGTTTCAGGTTCTCAAGCCCTGGTACCTTTCTTATTGGGCTATGGGGACTTTCATCTTGTTACTCTGCGCAATTATAATGTTGTTGCTTTTCTGGTACTCAAAGAATGTTAAAGAACAAAACCTGCGTTTAAAACAAGCAGTCTTCCGTAAGACGGTTCGTATAGAGCGGCAAAAGCAGCAGCTTTATTCAAGTAATAAGCAGTTACAGCATATTTTAAGTATTCGTCAGAACTTCATGGCTCATTTATCTCATGAGTTGCGGACACCGCTAGCATTGATTTTGGGTCCGGTTAAAAAAATGCAGGAAGCTAACCAGGGAGAAGAAGCAGAGAAGTTCAGTATGATAGCCAGTAATGTTGAGCGTTCACTGCATCTGGCGGATCAGTTACTGACGAGGGATGCTCTGGGGTTTATTGAACCGGAAAAGCTCTGTGAGCAGTTAGTCAGTCCGATTCTTCAGGCCACGGTACTGAGCTGGCAGATGGAGGCGGATCAAAAAGATATTATTTTGTGTCTTGAGAATAGTACCGAAGGGGCCAATATTAAAATTGCCCCCTACCATTTAGAAATTATGGTCGGCAACCTGCTGTCAAATGCACTGAAATATAGTGCTATCAGAGGTTGTATTACCGTCGTGGCTAAAAACGATCGTGCCTATTTGACTATATCGGTGGCAGATACCGGTAAAGGGATGTCTGAAGATATTCGTGACAGTATCTTTACTCAGTATTTTAAGGAAGAATCTGAGTTCAACGTTGAATCCGGATTCGGACTCGGCCTGAGTACGGTGAAACAGCTGGTGGAACGTTACGGTGGTGACATCTCCGTTATTAGCTACCAGGGGGTTGGTAGTGAGTTTGTGCTGAAGCTTCCGTTATACCGACATGATAATACCGGCGATATGACAGTCGCTAATGACGGCCTGTACACCGATGATTTATCGCAGACAAAAGCGGGCTCTAACATTATGACTGAGCTGGCAACGCCGTGGGGTAAAGAAATCATGGCGCTGGTAGAGCAGCATTTCCATGATGCTGATTTTGGTACGGCTGCGGCGGCAAAGGCAATATTCACCTCTGAGGACAGTTTGCAGCGCAAGTTCATGCAAGAATTCAATATGTCTTTTAAAGATTATGTGCTTCAGTTTCGTTTTGAGCAGGCGCAAGTGATGTTGAAGCAAGGCGATAAGATTTCTGATGTCGCGTTAGCCTGTGGTTTCAATGATCCATCGTACTTTTGTGTCAGATTTAAAAATAGTTTTGGGATGACCCCATCGCAGTTTGTTGCGTCAGCTAAAGAGTGTGAAAAAATCCTGGAATAACAAAAGCCCCGTTGCTCTGTGTTGAAATCTTCGTTTGCACAATCAATGATCCCCTATCAGTTGAGGTTATTTTTGATTTAAAACAATAATTGCATCCGTTTGATGTGTAAAATTGCATATATAAATGCAAATCATTCTTATTAAGGTGTCGGTTTAGTATGAAACTGTCAGATTTATCGTGCGGCGTTAATGGAGTCGTGACAGATATGTCGAACCTCCCTGTCGCCACCCGGAAAAAGCTAATGGTTATGGGGTTATTACCTAACACGGCAGTCAGCGTTATTCGTCTAGCGCCCCTTGGTGATCCTCTTCAAGTGCGGGTACGCGGTGTCGATATCGCACTCCGTAAACAAATTGCCGCGAATATTGACGTAGAGGTGCGCTAGTGCAGTACAACATTCTTACCGTTGGTAATCCGAATAGCGGTAAAACAACATTATTTAACGGTCTTACCGGCGCTAAACAGCAAGTGGGTAACTGGGCTGGGGTAACTGTTGAGAAAAAAACGGGAAATTACCAATGTGCGGGTGACAGTTTTGCTCTGACCGATCTACCGGGAATTTACAATTTAGACAGTGCCAATGATGCCAACAGCTTAGATGAAGCCATCGCTTCTCGTGCGATTTTAACCACACCGGCAGATGTGATTATCAATGTTGTTGACGCTTCCTGCTTAGAACGCAGTTTATACATGACTCTGCAGCTTCGTGAGCTTGGCCGCCCGATGGTGGTGGTCTTAAATAAAATGGATGTGTTAAAGCGCCAGCGTCAGGTTCTGGATATCCAAGCGTTGGAAAAAGCCCTTGGTTGCCCGGTATTATCCCTGTCAGCACATAATAAAAAGCAGGTTAGCGAGTTTAAAGCCAGATTGCACAAAATGCTGGCACAAGGCGTGGCAGTCGGTGATCTGACATTGAATTACGGCGAACACTTTGAAGCGGCTGTCACTGAGCTTGAAGGTCTGTTCTCTGACGGACAGTTAAAAGTGCGTTCACAAGCTATTCGTGTGCTTGAAAATGATACTTTGGTTATTAACGGATTATCTGAATCTGATAAGAGCCGGGCATGTAATATTCGCAATAGACTATTGGTAGAGGTAGATCCGGATATTCAGGTCGCTGATGTTCGTTATACCTTCCTGCATCAGCTTTGTCAGAAAGTTCGCCGTCAAGAAGGCAAATTGAGCCGCAGCATCAGTGACAAAATTGACAGCGTTCTTTTACATCGTGCGTTTGGTATTCCATTCTTTTTTGTCGTGATGTATCTGATGTTTATGTTCTCCATTAACATTGGTAGTGCATTTATCGATTTCTTTGATATTAGCGTTGGTGCCATTCTTGTCGATGGTGGCCATTACCTGTTAGACGAGCATTTGCCGGTGTGGCTGGCAACCGTGATTACTGATGGCATTGGTGGCGGTATTCAGACTGTTGCGACCTTTATTCCTGTTATTGCCTGCCTGTATCTGTTTCTGGCGCTATTAGAAAGCTCTGGTTATATGGCTCGTGCTGCCTTTGTGCTGGATAAAGTGATGCAGAAAGTGGGCTTGCCGGGTAAAGCATTTGTTCCGTTGGTACTGGGTTTTGGCTGTAATGTACCTGCGATCATGGCAACACGTACACTGGAGCAAGAGCGTGAGCGTAAGTTGGCGGCGGCAATGACGCCATTTATGTCATGTGGCGCCCGCCTTCCGGTATACGCGCTATTTGCAGCTGCGTTCTTCCCGCAAAATGGTCAGAATGTTGTCTTTGCCCTTTATTTACTCGGTATTGTTGCCGCAGTGATGACCGGAATGATTCTGCGCCATACCCTTTATCCGGGTAAGAGCGATAGCTTTATTATGGAAATGCCTGATTATGAATTGCCGACTATGCGTAATGTGGGCATTAAGACCTGGCAGAAGCTGAAGCGCTTTGTATTTGGGGCGGGTAAGACAATTGTTGTGGTTGTCGCATGCCTGAGCTTTTTTAACTCATTGGGTACAGATGGCTCATTCGGTAATGAGGACTCTGACCGATCAGTATTATCAAAAGCGGCGCAAATTGTAACGCCAGTATTATCACCCATCGGTGTGAAGGAAGATAACTGGCCTGCAACGGTGGGTATCATTACTGGTATTTTTGCCAAAGAAGCGGTAGTTGGCACGTTGAATAGTTTATATGCGCCATCTGCCAGTGACGATGATGCGGAATATAACCTGTTGGCTAGTTTAAAAGAGGCGGTAGCAACGATTCCGGCAAACCTGACAGATCTTAGTTACTCAGACCCTCTCGGTATTACGGTGGGTGAGTTAGGTGATCTGAATACCGTTGCTGAAGAGCAAGACGTTGACCAATCAATCTTTGGTAATATTCAAGCGCACTTTGTGAGTTCTGCTGCCGCGATGGCATACTTGATTTTCATCTTGCTATATACGCCTTGTGCTGCCGCGATGGGGGCTTATGTCCGCGAGTTTGGTCAGAAATTCTCTGTGTTTATTGCAGGCTGGACAATGCTGCTAGCTTATACATTTGCCACTATTTTCTACCAAGCCGCGCACTTCGCTGATCACCCTGTTACGAGCATATCCTGGATTGCTTTTTTTGTTCTGATTAATGCAGGTTTGTTCGTCGCGTTCAAGCATCAGGGTAAGAAACAACAAAAAGAGTTGGTTGTATTATGATCCTTCAGCAGCTGAAACAGTATATTGAACAACATGGGCGTTCGAGCCGGAAAAAAATGGCAACCCACTTCGGTATGTCTGAAGATGGCGTCGAGGCAATGCTCGATGTTTGGGTGCGCAAGGGCACTGTTGGTAAAGAACTGGTTGGCTGCGACAGTGATAATTGTTGCCAGTCAGCAAAAGAGGTCTGGTATCGTTGCTTACAGGCTAACGAGCTGTCGGTAACGGTAATGCGATAATCACTTCAGATCATTCGAAAACAGAAGGCAACCACACGGTTGCCTTTTTGCTAGCGTGTTTAAGCCGTAACAAAGCCGTCAATATTATTTAATTCGTCGCGTAGCTCTTCCGCTAAAGCTTGTTGTACTTCCTCACTGCGCTGGGTGCCATTGGTATTGCCCCAAACCGGGCCCGGCCAGGCTATGTCGGTGGTAAAGCGTGCAATATGGTGGACATGTAATTGCGGAACCAGGTTACCGAGGGCGCCGATATTAATTTTGTCGGCACGATAATCATTTTCTAATAAAGCCGCCACAGCACTCGATTCACGGATTAACTGGTACTGTTCTGCAGCGGATAAGTGATGGATCTCGGTCAGTTCATCTTTGCGAGGTACAAGGATCAGCCATGGGCCCAGGGCCTCTTTGGACAACAGAACCCGACTCAGAGGTAAGTCACCTAAAGTCGTAGTATCTGTCGCTAGTTGCGGGTGTAGGGTGAAACTCATTGTAAATATTCCTTAAGAGTACAGTGCCGCTCACAAGCTGGAACATTGCTGATATTTTTAAAATAGGTCGTTCGGTATTCTGACATTATCTTTGAGATAAATATATTATACCAATCGCGTTAATAGTCTGGCCATTCAAATATACAGGTACAAACTTTGTGGTTGTTGTAGTGGGTGTGGAGATGACAATGGCGGAAGAATATCAGCAAGTCTTAGATTTTTGGTTTGGTGAGTTAGACCAAGAAGTCACAATAACCGACAAAAATGCTCTGTGGTTTAAAGGCGAAAAAGAGACAGATAAGCTGATCGCCGACAAGTTTCAACACTTAGTCAGTCAGGCGGGTCGTGGCGGATTAGGCCATTGGGCTGAGACTGCGAAAGGCTCTCTTGCGCTGATCATTTTACTTGATCAATTTACCCGTAATATTTATCGCGGACTCAGTGCTGCGTTTCGTTATGATTCGTTAGCACAGGCTATTTGTAAGCGATCTCTGGCTCAAAATCTGGATGAAGCTCTAACACCGATTGAACGGGTCTTTCTGTATTTGCCATTAGAGCATTCTGAAGCGATTGAAGATCAGGAAGAGTCAATATTTTGCTTTAATCAGTTACGTCAGGCCATTTCACCAGAAAATGCAATTATTTTTGAAGGCTTCTATCAGTATGCCGTCAGCCATCGAGATGTGGTAAATAAGTTTGGCCGCTTTCCGCACCGTAACGCCGCTTTGGGGCGTTTATCTACCCAGGAAGAATTGCAGTGGTTGAGCAACGGTGGTCAGCGATTTGGCCAATAGCCATGATTTCAGAATGCTGTCAGACACATACTACGTCATGACCGAGTAAGGTTACGCTTGCGAGGTTAGCCTGACAGTATTGGTGAAATGATTTAGGGGGTTAGATAAGCGGTAATACGCGATTACGGCCGAGTTTTTTTGCCTGAATCATAAATGCATCGGTGCGGTTAATCAGGCTCTCTCCCGATTCATTCTCCAGTCTTTCTGCGACACCAAATGAAGCTGTAATCGAGTTAACACGTTGTCCCGATTTTTTGTCCAGAACCGATATCTTTTCTAAAGCACGACGGAGGGTTTCAGCTTGCTGCCTGGCTGATGCCTTCATTTTATGTGGTAAAATTAATACAAATTCTTCTCCGCCAAAACGGTAGGCCTGGGCATAATCCCGGCAGCTTTCTTTGAGTCTGCGGGCAACTGTTTTCAGGACCTGATCACCAAGCAGATGGCCAAAGTCATCGTTAAAATTTTTGAATCTGTCGATATCTAACAGTATCAGACTGAGGGGGGTATTCTTTTGGATGTAATTTTGAAAATCACGGTTAAAAGCGCGACGGTTTAAAATGCCGGTTAACGCATCTTCATTCGCTTCTTTCTGGCTTTCGATTAGCGCCTGACGTAAAGACGATATCTCTTGTTGCGTGCTGCTCAGTTGCCCTTTAAAGGTACCGGTTGAAGTGTGTATCTGACGGGATTCGCGAACAAACTCGCGTACCAGTTTCATGGTTTCTTCGAGTGATAGCCCATCTTGTTCAGCCGTTTCGAGTTTACCGAAAGTCTTGGTTAATACGCCCTGAAATACTTCAGTATCCGATAGAGTATCTGCCATGCTATGGGAGATCTCTTGCATCATCGCGGTCAGGCTCTGTTTTAACTGAGCCATGTCTTTATCTGTCTGGCTAGCCAAATGCTCCTGATAGAGAGTATCGCATAATGTTGGGGTACAGAGTCCTAGCTCGGCAATTCCCTGATCAACGGCTTGATTGAGCATTGGGAGCTGTTGCTTTGCATAAGTGTACCAAAGTGCATAGTTGGTAGGCGTTGTCGGTACTTTGTGTTTGATCATTAAGGGAACCGTTTTTTTTAACGTTTTTGTCGATTCCACAAAACTATCGTTATTCATAACACAAATTCCATTTGTTGCATAAAATATAAAAAATCATCATAGTGAAACCGCTAATTCAACAATCTTTGGGGTAATCCAGAGCAGATACTAATCATAGTGAAGACGTTTAGCCTCAATCGGTTATCAAACTCAACACCATTGATATACACAGCTACAATAATCCGCTAATGATACTCTAGAAGGCTGTAAATTATTAGTATGTAATTATATTTTTAATTATATCCACGGATATGGGTAGGATGAATAATCACAAAAAAGCCTTCTAAGGTTTCCCTAGAAGGCTTTGGGTTATCAGGCTGTAATCATATTATTAATTACATGCGTTCAAGGGTTTCGATACCAAGCAGGTCCAGACCCTGTTTAATTGTTTTCGCAGTGAGCAGCGCGAGTTTCAGGCGGCTCTCTTTAACGGCTTCTTCTGCATTTAGAATTGGGCATGCTTCGTAGAAGCTAGAGAACTTGCCTGCCAGTTCGAACAGGTAGCTACACATCAGGTGTGGCTGGCCTTCACGAGCTACCGCCAGTACTGCTTCTTCAAATTGCAGAAGTGCCGATAGCAGTGTTTGTTCTTTCTCGTCGTTGATAACAACAGGGTGAGTCAAATCTGACAGCTCAACGTCAGCACGTTTGAAGATAGAAGCAACACGGGTGTAAGCGTACTGCATGTATGGCGCTGTATTGCCTTCAAACGCCAGCATGTTATCCCAGTCGAAGATGTAGTCAGTTGTACGGTGCTTAGACAGGTCCGCATACTTAACCGCCGCCATTGCAACGGTTTTTGCAATGTTCGCTTTTTCTTCAGCGTCTAGTGTCGGGTTCTTCTCTTCGATAAGTTTAGCTGCGCGCAGCTCTGATTCATCAAGCAGATCCGTCAGGCGCACGGTACCACCCGCACGGGTTTTGAAAGGACGGCCATCTTTACCCAGCATCATACCGAATGCGTGGTGCTCAAGCGTCACCTCTTCTGGCACGTAGCCGGCTTTACGAACGATAGACCACGCCTGCATCAGGTGCTGATGCTGACGTGAATCGATGAAGTAAAGCACCCGGTCAGCATTTAGCTGCTCGTAGCGGTACTTGGCACATGCGATATCAGTGGTTGTGTACAGGAAGCCGCCATCACGCTTCTGGATGATAACACCCATAGGATCGCCGTCTTTGTTCTTGTACTCGTCCAGGAATACCACTTGCGCGCCGTCACTTTCGACGGCCAGACCTTTTTCTTTCAGGTCAGCAACAATGCCCGGCAGCATGTCGTTATACATGGATTCACCCATCACGTTCTCACGAGAAAGTGATACATTCAGGCGATCATAGTTGCGTTGGTTCTGAACCATCGTAACGTCAACCAGCTTCTTCCACATTTCAGCGCAGTATTCGTCGCCGCTCTGCAGTTTAACCACGTAAGCACGAGCACGGGCTGCGAACTCTTCATCTTCGTCGTACAGTTTTTTAGATTCACGGTAGAACGCTTCAAGATCGGAAAGTTCCATAGATACTTCCCCGGTCTCTTTTTGTACGCGTTCGAGGTTTGCGATAAGCATACCGAACTGAGTACCCCAGTCACCGATGTGGTTAGCACGGATAACATTGTGGCCTAAGAACTCAAGAGTACGAACAACCGCGTCACCAATGATGGTTGAACGCAGGTGACCAACGTGCATTTCTTTCGCTACGTTTGGCGCAGAGTAATCAACAACAATATTTTGTTGCTCTTCAGTGGCAACGCCAATACGCGCATCAGCCAGTGCTTCTTCAGCACGAGCAGCAAGCCAACTTTTGCAGAGGAAGATATTGATAAAACCAGGGCCGGCGATTTCGACTTTTTCAGCGATACCGTCAAGCTCCAGAACATCGATAACTTTTTGTGCAAATTCTCGAGGGTTAGTTCCCAGTTTTTTTGCTACGCCCATTACGCCGTTCGCCTGGTAATCACCAAACTGCGCCTTTGCAGACTGACGTACAGCTGCCGGGCTACCTGCTGGTGCGCCTGCGGCTTCTAAGGCCTGAGATACTTTGTCATTAATTAGTGCTTGAATGTTCACACGCTGATCCTTTAAATCGTTTGTAACGTCATGTAATCATTAGTGAGGCATAAACGTTACCGTATTCAAGAGTTGCCAGTAAGCAAAAACCGTCAAAAATAGCCACGAAGGTTGGTTACATTAATTTAATGTTGTTAATGTAAATAAGTGCTCGTGAGTATTTTTGACGGGGCATCCTCTTGAGTCAGAGGTGGTACCTTGAATACACAAATGGTATTTCCTAATCATACCCACATATTTAGGTACTTTGGCAACCTGAAAAGGCCATTGTTTGCGATTTTTTTTTGCTTTAAAGACTTGATGAAAAATATGCATGGATCAAGATGCTACAAGGCCTGTGGTAGCATGGTTCGGGGTTCCGTTGAGACCTAAACTGTGGATAATTATGCGTTAGCCCCTGATAATAAATTAATTGGAGAAAAAAACATGCAGAAGCTGACAGAAGCGGGCCTTCACCCTGAACAAATGTTGGCGGATTTACCTGCCTTTATGGCGCGCATTATGGCGTTGGCCAGTGAATTAGGGCTTTCTCTTGAGCAATATCAGGCTGACCATATAGCGTTGCGGGTAAATGACCGGGAAATGGCACAAGCGCTGCATCAGTCGTGGCTTGCTTATGGTGATGAGTGGTCGAATAATGTTATCAATGGCAGACCGATTATTGTGATTGGTTTTCATCAGCCGATTCAGGTGGGTAGCTGGGTGATTGAATGTTTGGAGTTACCCTACCCCGGTGATAAAGCCTATCCGCAAGAAGGGTGGGAGCATGTGGAGTTTGTGATCCCGGCAAAAGCGGGCAATACCGAGCAACTGAAGGTGGTATTGGAACAGGCTTTCCCTCAGCTTGAACACCAGTGGACCCTAATGGCCGGAAAAGGAATTAAAGTCAAAGCCAGCTCACCATCCGGCGATAAAGAGCGCTTACCGAATCCGACTTATGCGTTTAAGAAAAACGGGGTTTGCATTAAGCTGCATCCTTGCTCTTTGAAGGATGTCATTGAAAGCGAAGAAGTATAATTCAGAAGCGGGAATCATGAGTTGCGAGCTTAAGGAGTCTCGCAACTCATACACATACCTAGAGTATTACTGTTCTGTTACCGTGCACAAAGACCCGATCATCGATCACTAAACCGAGCGCTTTACTCAGTACTGACTTTTCGACATCGCGACCTGAGCGTACCATGTCATTGGCACTGAAATTATGGTCAACCGGGATCACGCTCTGGGTGATGATTGGCCCTTCATCGAGGTCGTTGGTCACAAAGTGTGCGGTGGCACCGATGATTTTAACTCCACGCTCGAAGGCTTGCTGATACGGTTTCGCGCCAATAAATGCAGGCAGGAAGCTGTGGTGAATATTAATGATTTGGTGTGGGAACTGAGCGACAAAATTGGCCGTTAAAATACGCATGTATTTTGCGAGTACCACGTAATCCGGTTCATATTGCGTAATTGCAGCAAGCAGCTTCTCTTCATGTTCTTCACGGCTTAGTCCTTCGTGGCTAACATGATGGAACGGAATATCAAATTTTTCAGTTAACTTACTCAAGGTGTCGTAGTTGCCGACAACGGCAGCGATGTCTATATCCAGCGTGCCGTCATACGCTTTCACCAGAATATCACCGATACAATGGGCTTCTTTGGTTACCATGATCACGATGCGCTTACGTGCCGAACTCACCAAGCTGCGGTGGCTTCCTGCCGGTAGGGCGTGGTCAAGATCGGCCAAAAAGGTGTGATCGTTAAAATAGCCTTCCAGTTCGGTACGCATGAAGAACTGTTTATTGGTGTTATCAACAAACTCATTGTTATGCACGATGTTAAGTTGGTGCTTATAACAGATGTTGGTGATCTTTGAGATAAGGCCGACGGCATCAGGACAATCGGTGAGTAGGGTTTTCTTTTCCATGGTCTTCCTTGAACGGTATTTTTAATTCAACTTCTTACTGTTTACCTTTTATTTATTTCAGGGTCAAAAGATAATTGAATTATCACGTAAGTGAATGCCCACTCGTACGCAAGCAGCAAGCAACACCGGGTGAATTAATCATGGTCGGCTGCAGACAAACTTGGCATAATAGTCAACCTTTCTACTGTATATATAACCAATAGTTTTGACATCATGATTGCCAAGTTTTTCGCCTCTGGAGGCGCGTTGGACAAAGCCCTTCCCGGCTTTCAGGCCCGACAACCGCAAATTGATATGGCACAAGCTGTCGATGATGCTATACGCGAGCAGTCTCAACTGGTGGTTGAAGCGGGCACGGGAACCGGTAAAACATTTGCCTATCTGGTGCCTGCGCTGGTCAGCGGGAAAAAAATCATAATCAGTACCGGATCGAAAAACTTGCAGGAACAGTTGTTCCACCGTGATTTACCACTGATGGCCAATGCCATTGGTTTTACCGGGCGAGTGTCACTGTTAAAAGGACGCTCTAACTATTTGTGCCTTGATCGCCTTAGCCGACAAGTAACCGAAAGCCATGGCACTCATGTTGATCCTACGCTGCTTAGTCAGTTGGTCAAAATTCGCAACTGGTCGTCATCGACCAAAAGCGGTGATTTGGGTGAGTGTGAAGCCATTGCGGAGGACAGTCCCGTTCTTCCGATGGTGACTTCGACCAACGACAATTGCCTCGGGCGGGAATGTCCGTCTTATGAAGATTGCTTTGTGGTTAAAGCGCGTCGTAAAGCCATGGAATCCGATGTCGTGGTGGTAAATCATCACCTCTTTCTGGCTGATTTAGCCATTAAAGAAACCGGATTCGGTGAGTTGATCCCTGAAGCCGATGTTTTTATCTTTGATGAAGCCCATCAGATGCCAGATATTGCCAGCCAGTATTTCGGCCAGAGCTTATCCAGTCGCCAGGTGCAGGAGTTGGCGAAAGACGTCGAAATTGGCTACCGAACTGAAGCCAGAGACATGCGCCAACTGCAAAAGACTGCCGACCGACTGGCCCAAGCGGCATTTGATTTACGTATTGTTCTTGGCGAGCCGGGCTTTCGTGGTAATTGGCGAGATGCGGTAAGAAGCCCCGTGATTCAGCGAGAGCTGACCCGGTTAAATGACGCCCTTGATTTAACTTATGATGTGCTGAAACTGGTTCTGGGCCGCAGTCAGTTGTTAGATGCCGCATTTGAACGGGCAACCTTATTAAAAGCGCGTCTGGCTCGTTTGTGCGATATCACTATCACGGGCTATTCCTATTGGTTTGAATGTACGCCTCGTCATTTTACGTTGCATATCACGCCGTTGTCAGTAGCCGAAAAGTTCCGTGAACAGATGCAGCAACAGAAAGGGGCATGGATCTTCACTTCCGCGACGCTGGCTGTTGATGATGATTTCAGTCATTTCAGCCACCGACTGGGGCTGGAGCCGAAACAGCAGTTCTCATTGGAAAGTCCGTTTGACTATCAGCAGCAGGCTTTGCTGTGTGTGCCTCGTTTCCTGCCTGAGCCCAATAGCTTTGGTATTGCCGATCAGCTGGTGGAAATGCTGACGCCAGTGATTGAAGAAAATAATGGCCGCTGTTTCTTTCTCTGTACTTCTCATCAGATGGTTCGTGATTTGGCGGAAGGTTTTCGCGCGAAGCTTGAATTACCGGTGTTAGTACAAGGTGAAACGACCAAGCAGAAGTTACTGGCCGAATATTTAGAGCGTGGGAATGCTTTATTAGTTGCCACCGGCGCTTTCTGGGAGGGGATTGATGTTAGAGGCCAGGCCCTTAGCTGTGTTATTATCGACAAATTGCCTTTTACTGCGCCGGATGATCCGTTGCTAAAAGCGCGAATAGAGGATTGCCGCCTGCGAGGTGGTGATCCGTTTTCACAAGTCCAGATACCTGACGCCGTGATCACCCTGAAACAGGGTGTCGGACGCCTGATCCGCGATAAGCGGGATAAAGGTGTGCTGGTAATTTGCGACAATCGACTGGTAACGCGCCCGTATGGCGCGGTATTTTTAAGAAGCCTGCCGCCGATCCCGCGTACGCGGAATATCAGTGGTGTCGGGCAGTTTCTGTCACAAGTGAACGGTGAAACTACAGCTGTTGACTGTGACGATTAGCATTCAGAGGCTTGAATGAGCACCAAAATTCTGGCGGTCGATACCGCAACTGAAAATTGTTCTGTTGCCTTACTTATGGGTGATGAAGTTATCTCACGTTGCGAATATGCGCCTCGTGAACATACCACAAAAATTTTGCCGATGGTTGATACCGTACTGGCAGAAGGCGGTGTAAAATTAAATCAGCTCGATGCATTAGCTTTCGGTCGTGGCCCGGGGAGTTTCACGGGGGTACGTATTGGTATCGGTATCGCGCAAGGCTTAGCTTTCGGTGCTGATCTGCCAATGGTAGGCGTTTCTACGTTGGCAACAATGGCGCAGGGAACCTTCCGTAAGCATCAGGCCGAGCAAGTACTGACGGCGATTGATGCCCGTATGGGAGAGATCTACTGGGGTCAGTATCAACGCCAGGCTGATGGTGACTGGCTGATTGTTGGTGCTGAGCAAGTCATTGCTCCTGAAGCCTTAGCGGATGGGTTTGAGACGGCATCCGGGATTTGGTTTACCGCAGGCACAGGCTGGGAAAGTTATGCTGAACAACTCAGCCAACTGAAAGCCCAAACAGAGAAAGGCACCATTTTATACCCGGATTCTCAAGATATGGTCTTGCTTGCAAAGTTTGCCCTTTCTCGTGGCGAAGCCGTTACAGCCGAGGCCGCCAGTCCTGTTTATGTGCGTGATACCGTGACCTGGAAAAAACTGCCGGGGCGGGAATAAATTCCAGAGACGAGCAGTAACCGGCTAGTTCAACCGCCACACTGCTCGTTGTTCTCAGGGGGATGTTATGGTTTCAATTCATCGCTTACCACCTTCAATAAATCCGCAGCAGAAGCCGCGGGTTTCTGCTCCCGCTCAGCCGTCAGGCGTTGCTCATCCTACCGCAGTCGCCAGTGCGGTATCGAAATCGGTTCACAGCCCTGAGTCGATCCGCGATGCTCATGCCCAGATTCAATATGATCAACCCGAAGGCAATCATCGCGAAGCGCTTGAATCGTATCTGGGTGTGATGTATCAAAATAAAAAAGATGAATTCTCTGACCTGATGGGCGTTGATGTTTACGTGTGAACTGACATTGTGAATACTGATGTGATGTCTGATTTATTCCCTCTAATTAAGACGCCTCCCTTGGGATCTTTTTAACTGACAATGCCCTCAGCTTGTGCTGATTGTTATGGCCTAATGGTCAGATAATTAATGGTCTGGGTATAAGAGAGTGTTGAGCGTATATTGAACATTTATGACTGAGAACCAAATGTTTATAAAGCTATTTCTTGGGCTGTCTACCGTGTTTATGATAGGCTGCGCACGCGCGCTAACGACCCTGAAATGCAGGTTGAAAAGACAGCCTGGCGTTCATCATCGCGTAACCCTGAATCTGTTATCGAGACGACATGGTGATGTATAACACTTTTTTCCAGCTAGCTGAAAAAAAGCTGGCCGGGCTCTGCTCGTTTCAGCACTCAGCGGATGAAATGCTGGTTCCGCCTGCAGAGGAGGGCTGTGGCGATCAAAAACCGACATTGTTGCTACTGCATGGCTGGCAAGATAATGCAGCCAGTTTTGATGCGTTATTTGAGTCTTTAGCAAGGCATTGCCATCTAGTTGCGATTGACTGGCCGGGACATGGTTATTCTGATAAACGTGATGCCGATAACTATTATCATTTTTTTGACTATATTGATGATCTGCACCAGCTCGTTGAGCAGCTGTCGGCCTCTCCCCTGTATTTAGTGGGTCATTCGCTAGGTGCACTGGTCGCCGGTTGTTATGCCGCCGCTTTTCCTGACAAGGTAGCGGGCGTGGTCATGATTGAAGGGCTGGCTCCGTTATATGAATCAGCCGATAATGTTGCAGCCCGTTTGCAACAAGGCATTGAAAGTCGCCAGCGTCATCGTCGGCGAGTTGCCAGACGGCCAGTACGGAGAATGAATGCGCTGCAAGAAGCGCTCGATTTGCGTTGTACGGTCAATAGGCTCCCCGAATCCTGTTTACGGCCTCTGGTCTTAAGGGGAACGGAGACTGATGGCGAACATTGGTACTGGCGACATGATGACAGGCTACGCTGTGATTCTTTATATCGTATGGTGGCAGAACATGCGCAAGCTTTAATGTCACAGATCCAATGTCCGGTTTTATCCATTGTTGGTGATCAAGGTTTCTCCCACCTGCAACGGACAGGGCCGGAAAAGAGCTGGTTTGAGCGGCTCAGGCAAGTACAAGTGCAAGGTGGTCACCACTGTCATATGGAAAGCCCGCAAGATGTCTGTCGTCATATCTTGATGTTTACCGCTAGATTTTAAATGCTAAGAACAATCGATGCTCTAAAGAGCAATATATTAATTGTCACTTTAATTTTAGAGTGATTAGTCTAATTGGTTTGTGTTAAGTTTTTGTTGCTCACGCTGTTGTGGCGGGTGTATCAATTGTTTGAACTACCCATAGAAAATGGCGATAGCGCCAGAATAAAGTAAGGAGAGTGCAAGTGGATAAGGTTTGGCTTAACCGCTATCCGGAAGATGTACCGGCAGAAATCAACCCTGATTTATACTCATCGCTGGTCGATATGTTTGAGCAATCGGTCCACAAGTTTGCCGACCAAACCGCGTTTATTAACATGGGCCAGGTCATGACCTTCCGGAAGTTGGAAGAGCGTAGCCGTGCTTTTGCTGCTTACTTACAGAACGATCTGAAACTGGAAAAAGGTGATCGTGTCGCGGTAATGATGCCGAACTTGCTTCAATATCCTATCGCGTTGTTTGGTATTCTCCGCGCCGGATGTGTTGTCGTAAACGTTAATCCGCTCTATACCCCGCGAGAGCTTGAGCACCAATTGAATGACGCCGGGGCGAAAGCCATTGTCATTGTTTCGAACTTTGCTCACACCCTGGAAACGGTCGTGAAGAGAACCGGCGTTCAGCACGTTATCTTAACCAGCCTGGGTGATCAGCTGTCCCGCCCGAAAGGCACCGTGGTCAATTTTGTGGTGAAGTACATCAAAAAGATGGTGCCCAAGTACCACCTGCCTCATGCGACGTCCATGCGTGCTGCCTTGAGAAAGGGGCGCCGTATGCAGTATGTGAAGCCGTTTATGTCTGGCGATGATGCCGCATTTTTACAATATACCGGCGGTACGACAGGGGTGGCCAAAGGTGCGATTCTGACCCATCGCAATATGCTGGCGAACTTGATGCAGGCCAAAGGGGCATATGGTCCGGTTCTCACTGAAGGTCGTGAGCTGATCGTGACGGCATTACCGCTGTACCATGTGTTCGCTTTGACCGTGAACTGCTTACTGTTTATTGAAATCGGTGGCCAGAATCTGCTGATCACCAACCCGCGAGATATTCCGACTTTTGTTAAAGAGCTACAGCGTTATTCATTTACCGCATTAACGGGAGTGAATACGTTATTTAATGCTCTGCTCAATAATGAAGACTTTCATGAATTGGATTTCAGTAAGCTCCGTTTATCGGTCGGCGGCGGTATGGCTGTTCAGCGTGCGGTGGCAGAAAAATGGAAAAGTGTCACTGGCAATTACTTGCTGGAAGGTTATGGTTTAACGGAATGTTCACCGCTGGTGGCTGCGTACCCGTATGATCTTGTTGATTATAACGGTTCCATTGGTCTGCCGGTCCCGTCTACAGATGTGCGAATTGTTGACGACGAGGGCAACGTCTTAAGCAATGATCAAGCGGGTGAGTTGCAAGTTCGTGGTCCGCAGGTTATGAAAGGCTACTGGCAGCGTCCGGAAGCCACGAAAGAAGTGTTGACAGATGATGGCTGGTTATCGACGGGTGACATTGTACGTTTTGATGACGAAGGTTTCCTGCACATTGTCGATCGCAAGAAAGACATGATCTTAGTGTCCGGTTTTAATGTTTATCCGAACGAAATCGAAGATGTTGTCGCCTTACATGGCAAAGTGCTCGAAGTTGCTGCTATCGGCCAGCCACATGATATTTCGGGTGAATTGGTGAAGATTTGTGTTGTTAGGCGCGATTCAAGCCTGACCCGTGATGAGTTGCTGATGCATTGTCGCGAACATCTGACGGGTTATAAAATACCTAAAATTGTTGAATTTCGTGATGAATTGCCAAAATCCAACGTAGGTAAAATCTTACGTCGTGTGCTGCGCGAAGAGTCTGACAAAAAGAGTAAAGCGCAAGAAGCATAGACAAAGATGCCTTACGGGTAAAAAACAAGCGCGTATAATCCTTTCAGGTTACAATTGACCAATATCGTAAGTGCCGGCGATAAGTGCCGGCACTTACGATCGGGTAGTTATTCATCCTATTGCTATTGAATGAGATAGTGGCCATTTAGAACAACTACAAGTTATGTACTTTAGGCTGGTCTGTTACAACCGGCTCTTTTAAAGGTTTGCTGTGAATTTCGAAATAATAACGACGACCCAACAATTAGAGGCAATCTGTGAGCACGCGCGTGCACTCCCTGTAGTCATGCTGGATACGGAGTTTGTACGTACTCGTACGTTGTATCCGAAACTCGGGCTGATCCAGTTGTTTGATGGGGTTAATTTAGCGCTTATTGATCCACTCGAAATTGACGACATGACACCGTTCTGGGATCTGTTACAAGATAAGTCCGTGACTAAAGTCTTGCATGCCTGTGGCGAAGATCTGGAAGTCTTCCAGTACTACGCAGGATGCTTGCCGGAACCGATGCTAGACACGCAACTGATGGCTGCCTTTCTGGGCCACGGAATTTCAACGGGTTTCGGAACACTCGTCAATGAGTATCTTGGGGTTGAGCTTGATAAAGGTGAGGCCAGAACCAATTGGTTAGCCCGTCCTTTAACTGAAAAACAGCTCGATTATGCCGCGGCTGACGTATTCTATTTACTCCCGCTTTATGAAAAGCTGATTGAACAGGTAAAAGCGAAAGGCTGGATGAAAGCATTAGAGCAAGAGTGTTCGTCTCTGATGTTGAAACGTGTCCAGCCCGTTGACCCGGAACAAGCTTATCTGAAGGTGAAAAATGCCTGGCAGTTGAGTCCTAAGCAGCTTGCAGTTTTGCAACAAGTGGCGAAGTGGCGTGTACTGGAAGCGCGCAAACGAGATATCGCGTTGAACTTTATCGTTAAAGAATTAAATATCTGGAAATTAGCGCGTTACAACATCACCTCTAAAGCGGTGATGGTGAAAGAAGGTTTTGATAGCATGGAGATCCAACGCCATGCAGGACGTCTGCTAAAAATAGTTCACGACGCGGAAAATATTTCGCCAGAACAGTACCCGGAAAAAATTGTTCGCCTGGTTGATTTGCCGGGTTATAAGCAGATTGTTAAACAAATTAAAGATGAAATTACCTGTGTCGAAGCAGAAACGGGGCTGGCCCCAGAATTTTTGGCATCGAAAAAGCAAGTGAACCAGCTTGTTTCATGGGCTTGGAAACATCAGAAGTCAGCAGATAAGTTGCCTGACATGCTGAAAACATGGCGTAAGCCATTGTTTGAAAAACGCATACGACCACTGCTGGAAAAGTCAGCCAGATAAGTCTGTCAGATAGTCTGAAATAGTTTAAATCCCCTGAAGGTTCGCTTCAGGGGATTTTTTTATTTGTCTTCTGGCAGGGTAACGTTTAACTCCAGAACCGACAGATCTTCTTCTCTTTGATCCAGGTTTACACTTACCTGTTCTGGCGTGATATTCACATATTTGCGAATAACGTCCAGAATATCTTGTTTTAGCTGGGGCAAGTAAGAAGGCGCAGACTGGCCCGCAGAGCGGCGCTCTGCGACGATAATTTGCAGCCTTTCCTTCGCCATACTAGCCGTGTTTGTTTTTTTCGGGCGGAAAAACTCTAGCAAAGCCATAATTAATTAGCCTCCAAATAGACGTTTCAGGAAGCCTTTTTTCTCTTCCTCTAAGAAACGGAACGGGCGTTCCTCGCCCAGTAAACGGGCAACAGTATCTTCATATGCAAGGCCAGCATCTGACTCTTTGTCAAAAATAACCGGCTCACCTTTGTTGGAGGCATTCAGCACTGCCTGGCTTTCAGGGATAACGCCAAGCAACGGAATATGAAGGATGTCTTCTACATCTTGTACACTTAGCATATCACCCAGAGTCACGCGGGCTGGATTATAGCGAGTTAACAGCAGGTGTTGCTTAACTGGCTTATCAGAATTTTCAGCGCGACGAGATTTTGAGTCTAAGATACCCAGAATTCGATCGGAGTCTCGAACCGAGGAGACTTCCGGATTCGTGGTGACAATGGCTTCATCAGCAAAATACAGTGCCATTAGCGCACCAGTTTCGATACCTGCGGGTGAGTCGCAGATAACAAAATCAAAGCCCATTTCATCGAGATTTTTCAGAACGCGCGCTACGCCTTCTTTACTTAATGCGTCTTTATCGCGGGTCTGAGATGCTGGAAGCACGAAAAGATTATCAACGCGCTTATCTTTAATCAGCGCTTGGTTAAGATTTGCTTCGCCATTAATGACATTAACAAAATCATATACGACGCGACGTTCACAGCCCATGATGAGGTCAAGGTTACGCAGACCAATATCGAAATCGATAACAGCGGTCTTTTTCCCGGCAAGCGCAAGGCCTGATGCGATTGCCGCACTGGATGTTGTCTTACCAACGCCACCTTTGCCCGATGTAACAACGATAATACGTGCCATCTATTAAATTCCTTATCAAACGTTATAAAGCAAGGTGCTCTATGTTTAAATTATTTTCAGCAAGTGAGATAACGACACCTTTGCTCCAGAACTCTTCTTGGATTTTATCACTGAGCCAGTAGTTTCCAGCGATGGAAATCAGCTCTGATTGTAAGTTCTGGCAGAAAATTGTTGCTTGCAGCTGACCGCTTGCACCGGCAATAGCTCGTCCCCGTAACACGCCATAAACATGAATACAGCCATCAGCAATGATTTCGGCACCAGCACTAACATGGTTCATCACAACGAGATCACAGTTTTTCGCGTAGATTTGTTGACCTGAACGAACAGGAGTGCGAATGATTTTCGTTGGCTCCATGGCTTTTTCTGCCGCTTGCGCCTGACGTGCAGCATTCATGATAGCAAAACCTGCTGATTTTGCTTGTGACTGTAAGTAAGGATCTTTACAGCCGCTGATACCGACCGGGATCATTCCTGTATCTTCAACACCAGCTTTTAGCTGTTTGAAGTCAATTTGCTTTCCTGCAAGGGTAACATCGATTACCACCGGAGCAGAGGCGAAGAAACTAGCTGCTTGGCTCACTTTCTCTTTTAAGTGGTCAGTTGCCTGCTTTATATCCCCATCAACTAAATGCAGGGCTGAGAGCGTGTATGTGCTCCCTTTTAATTCTGGCGATTTACTCATGATTATTATATGACTGACGTTAAATTAGCCAATTAGGTACGTTATCACAAAGGTACTTGCATGGTATATTCCAAAGGATGTATCGGCAAGCTATCCTTGCCCTGGCGTTGGAATTTAAGACAAACGTCTCATCTGCATTGCCTTAAAGTTAGCACTTTGGGGGAATGATTGAGTAAAATGAGTGTCTGAAAAGATGAAGACTTTAACAAGCAGGCTATTTTGATGTTGTGTTCAATTTATAAAAGTGCCAAAAAAGAAAATACATATTTATATATCAATAAAAAAGATGATTTTTCTGACGTGCCAGAACCTCTGATGACAACTTTTGGCAAGCCACAGTTTGTTATGGTGATAAAGCTGGAAGGGCGTAAATTAGCATTAGCAGATGCCGATAGGGTTAAAGAGGCGTTAGCGACGGCAGGTTATTATCTGCAGATACCACCACCAGTGATTAATTTACTCGAACAACATAAAGCAGCAAAAGCTGAACTCAATTCGTAAAAGGTAACTATGCATAAGCGTTTGATATCGGCCCTAGTGGCCATAGGATTAGGGATCTCTTCGACAGCATTTTCGTCTGACGAAGGATTTGACGAGTATGTGCTTGAGCTTAAAACACAAGCTCGTGAGCATGGAATTTCAGAATCGATAATCAATACTGCTTTCAAAGGCATTAAATATACAGAGCATGCCGTTAAGGCTGATAAAAATCAGCCTGAGAAAAAGTTGACGCTGGATGAATATATCCCACGAGCGGTTCCTGATTGGAAAGTAAAACAGGCTAATCGTCTATACCAAGAGCATAAACTGACGCTGGATAGGATTGGACGTGAATATGGTGTTCAGCCAAGGTTCATAGTCGCTTTATGGGGCGTTGAGAGTAACTTTGGTCGCTTAATGGGTAATTATAATGTGATCGAAGCGCTTGCTACCCTGGCCTATGAAGGCCGTCGAGAAGCTTTTTTTCGCAAACAGGTAATAGCAGCCTTAACCATTCTTAATGACGGCCATATTGCGCCAACAGAGATGAAAGGGTCATGGGCTGGTGCGATGGGGCAACCCCAGTTTATGCCGACATCGTTTCTTGCTTATGCTGTCGATGGAAATAATGACGGACGTATTGATATCTGGCAGAGCGAAGAGGATGTTTTTGCCTCCGCGGCGAATTATCTGAAGATGTCGGGCTGGAATGATGAATATATATGGGGAAGGCAGGTTAAATCCCCTGTGGGAATAGATACATCATTTAAAGGTGTCGAAAAGGAAAAAGCAAGACCTTTAGCGGAATGGCAAAAGCTGGGGGTCAGGAAAATAAATGGGCAAGCACTTCCTAAAGTTAATATTGACGCATGGCTTATTCAGCCTGATGATCAACAAGGGCGTGCATATCTGATTTATGATAATTATCAAACACTATTAAGCTGGAATCGTTCGCATTATTTTGCTTTAGCGGTGAGTCATCTAGCTGACCGGATTCGATAACATTTGTATTTTTTGATTCTAAAAAGAGACAGAGTCAGGTATTAATATCTGGCTCTTTTTCGTGGAATCTAATCGTTTACCAGCCTGTTATCATTATTATTCACATGGTTTTTTTGTTGGTTATTTTCTTTTGTTTCAATGTCTTATGTTTTTAGTGAGTGCGGCAGCCGTGCAGGGATAATAAAAGTTACCGGCTTACTTTCGTGCTTTTTAATGGCTCTTATTAACAGCACCAATGCGTATTGATGTTATTGGTGATTCCGTGAATGGTCTGCAGTGATATGAGAATGGCCAGCAATCATTAGTCGGTTGTTAATAAATAAAATACTTTTACTGAATATAGAAAGCCCGGCATGATAGCCGGGCTTTTATTCAACTGGTATATGGCTTATTAGATTTCGAAATCTTCAATAGATTGACCGGCATCTAACGCTTTCTTCAATGCACTTGGTGTACGACCTTGGCCTGTCCACGTTTTTTCTTCACCATTTTCATCGATGAATTTATATTTTGCTGGACGTGAAGCACGCTTAGCTTTTGGTGCTTTAGCCAGAGTAGAAAGTAATTCTTCTGGGTCGATACCATCAGCCAGAAGCATTTCACGGTAATGATCCAGTTTTTCTTTACGCTCATTCTCTTTCGCAATCTCTTCTGCTTCAGATTCTTCACGTTCAGCGACAACTGTTTGTAGTTTTTCCAGAGCTTCTTGTAGTTGCTCTAGTGTATATTCGCGAGAAAGTGCGCGAAGGCTACGAAGGTTTAATAGCGCTTTCATTACATCAGACATTTTTTATTTCCCGTTAAATTTACTGCCGCATTAATAATAGCAGTCAAAAAGCAATATTTATCAATAATAATACTTTTATAGTGTCAGTGCCAAACAATTTATTTAATTAATAATTAAATATTGTTTGTTTGTTGAATGGATTCTCAATTATGGAAAAATGTAATCACATTTTAGTTTGAAAATATCAACCAAAAAGTGATTCTTCGCTATATATAAATGTCCGCCATTTCATATTCATCGCATTCCAATTTAGGGTGTTATGATTAAAGATTCACCAAGTCGGCAATATTATTCACTATTTCTGTAAAAACTTTCACTTTAAGTTGTTGCAAAAGAGTCGACATTCCGTAGAATGAACCATTCCTTGACTAAGGGTAGAGGTGCATTGTCTAAGAGTAGCAAACTGTAGGGTGATTCCGATGATAGTTTGCGAAAGGAGCCAATGCCGAAGTTAGAAAGGTTTATCAGACCTTCTTGCTGGGGTTGTCACCAAATAGGGGCAACACTGCCATAGTATATAATTACATTAACTATGGAGCGCTACTGTGGGGTCGGGAGAGGTTTATCTTCTTTCCTTATACTCATCTATCACGGTTATTCCCGTGTTCAGCAGTAGATCTCCGACCAGATCGGTTGTAGTAGAGATCATGAATATTGTAGATTTTTCACATTCCTCCATTTCGCTTTTACCACCATTAGTGGCATTGGTATTAGCTGTCCTTACACGTAAAGTATTGGTTTCTTTAGGTGTTGGTGTTGTCTTAGGTGCACTGTTATTAACCGATTTCTCTGCCGGGGCTACCGCAGATTACTTGTTCACAACAGTTAAAAGCGTATTCATCGAAGATGGCGCCATCAATAGTTGGAACATGAGTATTGTGGTATTCCTGGTTTTATTGGGAATGATGACTGCATTGCTGACCTTATCGGGCGGTACACACGCATTTGCCGAGTGGGCACAAACTAAAATAAAAAGTAAACGTGGCGCGAAGCTACTGGCTGCATTTTTAGGTGTTTTCATTTTTGTTGACGACTATTTTAACAGTCTGGCAGTAGGTTCGATTTCTCGTCCGGTTACTGACCGATTTTACGTTTCACGCGCTAAACTGGCTTATATTCTGGATTCAACGGCCGCACCTATGTGTGTATTAATGCCTGCATCAAGTTGGGGTGCTTATATCATTACCGTGATTGGTGGCATTCTGGTATCACATGGTGTGACTGAATATTCTGCATTGAGTGCATTCTTGCAGCTGGCTCCAATGAACTTTTATGCCGTATTTGCTCTGCTGATGGTATTCGCTGTTGCTTGGTTCCAAATTGATGTCGGCTCTATGAAAAAGCATGAAGTGCAGGCAAGTCATGGTTATGGGTTCGATGAAGGCGATGATGACAGTCAGGCTAAAGATCTGAATGATGAGCTTGAAATCGAAGAAAGCCAGAATGGCCGTGTTACTGATCTGGTTATGCCGATTGTAATTCTGATCCTCTCCACTTTCTTCTTTATGATTTATACGGGTTATCAGGCTCTGGATGCAGATGGAATTGCGTTTAATATTCTGGGGGCTTTTGAAAATACCGATGTGGGTAAATCGCTATGTTATGGTGGTTTATTTGGTTTGGTGTCGGCGTTTATTCCTGTGCTGCGCCAGAAAATCCCGATGGCGGATACCGTCAAAACATTGTGGATTGGTGCGAAGTCGATGTTTGGTGCCATTCTGATCCTGTTGTTCGCCTGGAGTATCGGTAGCGTCATCGGCGATATGGCGACCGGAAAGTATTTGTCTACGCTGGTGCAAGGTAATATTGACCCAATGATGCTACCCGTTATCCTGTTCTTGCTATCAGGTGTTATGGCGTTCTCAACAGGAACATCTTGGGGTACTTTCGGTATCATGCTACCGATTGCCGGCGATTTATCTGCTGCGACAGATATTGCTCTGCTACTGCCGATGTTAAGTGCGGTTCTGGCGGGTTCGGTCTTCGGTGATCACTGTTCACCAATTTCTGATACCACCATCCTGTCTTCAACCGGTGCTCGTTGTCACCATATTGATCATGTCTCTACTCAGCTACCTTACGCACTTTCAGTCGCCTTTGTTTCAGCCATTGGTTTCTTAGTGCTCGGCATGACGGGTTCACTGGCCGTGTCATTTATGGCAGCCACTGTCACATTTATTGTGGTTTGTGTAATGCTATCTTGGCTCTCTCGCCGTCCGACAGCGACCACTGCAAACGTATAATACCAGTAACAGATTAGTAATCTGCGACGAAGCCTGCGATGTTTTCGCAGGCTTTTTTGTATCCCGATTGATATAATTTGAGTGTAAAGACAAGAGACTGGATACTGCCCTTTTCATGCGGTATGTTCTTTCATTTCCGGGTTAATTTCTGTAGCATTCCGGCAGTTTTTCAGTCTTTGGGGAGCCTCATGGCCCAGATGTATTTCTACTACTCAGCAATGAATGCGGGTAAATCGACGACGTTATTACAATCATCTTTTAATTATCGCGAACGTGGCATGCATCCGGTGATCCTCACCGCGGCGATTGATACCCGATTTGGTAAGGGCAAGGTCAGCTCTCGGATCGGTTTACAGGAAGATGCGGAGCTATATACGCCCGAAGACGATCTCTGGGATAAACTGCAAGCCCTTCACCGTGCATCCAAAATTGACTGTGTCTTGATTGATGAGTGCCAGTTTCTGACCAAAGATCAGGTGTATCAATTAACGGAAGTCGTCGATAAACTCCATGTTCCGGTTTTATGCTACGGACTTCGTAGTGATTTCCGCGGTGAGCTTTTCGAAGGAAGCCGATATTTACTTTCTTGGGCTGATAAGCTGGTCGAGCTAAAGACAATTTGTCATTGTGGACGTAAAGCAAATATGGTGATTCGTCAGGACGAGTCTGGTCAGGCGATTGCTGATGGTGATCAAGTTGAAATTGGCGGTAATGACCGTTATCTCTCCGTTTGTCGCAAGCACTATAAAGAAGCATTGGGCCGTTAAAAAGCGTCTTGGCTCGGGGAACCGCCGTGAATAAGAAAAAGGAAGCCTGCGCTTCCTTTTTTATAGGTCATATTTTTAGTGAACTCATCCTATTCCTGGGAGTATAACGCCTCATCGTTCCGTTTTATTTATTGTGGCGCTCCTGGAGCTTGGCAGTGATATCGGCCAGTGTCAGATCTTGATCTTGCAGCAGAACAAGCAGGTGATAAATCAGATCAGCCGATTCACAGACTAACTCCGCCTTATCGCCCGACGTTGCCGCAAGCGCGACTTCAACGCCTTCTTCACCCACTTTTTGCGATATACGTTTGGTGCCGCGAGCATAGAGACTGGCAGTATAAGAGGACTCGGGATCAGCACCTTTACGACTAGCCAGAACTTGTTCAAGTTGATGAAGAAACACCAGTGCCGGCTGTTCTTGTTTGCCCTCGGTATCATTGTCAAAACAGGCTGGGGTACCCAGGTGGCAGGTTGGTCCAACCGGCTTTACCTTGACGAGTAAAGTGTCCTGATCACAATCCAGGTTAATACTTTTCAGCTCAAGGACGTTGCCGGAGGTTTCCCCTTTAGTCCACAGGCGGTTCTTGGTACGAGACCAGAAGGTTACCTGTTGGGTTTCTAATGTTTTATTTAAGGCTTCTTGGTTCATGTAACCCAGCATCAGTACCTGGCCGCTGGTGTTATCCTGAATCACCGCCGGGACTAAGCCGTCGACTTTTTCCCAATTAACCGCTGTTACCAGGCTCATAGTCGGATCTCCACATTCTGTTCTTTTAGATACTGCTTAAGTTCGCCAATATTGATAATTTGCTTATGGAAGACAGAAGCCGCCAATGCGCCATCAACATTGGCCTTATTGAAGGCCTCAGCAAAGTGCACCATTTCCCCAGCACCACCGGAAGCAATTAAAGGAACATGGCAGACTTTACGTACCATATTGAGTTGCTTTAGATCGTAACCGTTACGTACGCCATCCTGATTCATCATGTTTAACACGATTTCACCCGCGCCACGTTTCTGTACTTCCTGTACCCAATCGCAGGTTTCCCATTGGGTTGCTTTGGTGCGGGTTTCATCACCGGTAAATTGGTAGACCTGATATTTCCCCGTTTTAGCATCAAAATAGGAATCGATGCCGACCACAATACACTGCACGCCAAACTTATCGGCAAGTTCGGTGATCAAATCCGGGTTTGCCAGCGCAGGGGAGTTGATTGATACTTTATCGGCTCCGTACTGCAAGATACGGCTCGCGTCTTCTGCTGATTTAATACCGCCGGCAACACAAAATGGTATATCAATCACTTCAGCAACACGGGCGACCCAGCTTTTATCAACGACGCGGCCATCACTCGAGGCCGTGATATCGTAGAAAACCAGTTCATCGGCACCTTCTTCGGCGTAACGTTTGGCAAGCGGTACAATATCACCGATGATCTCGTGGTTTCGAAATTGCACCCCTTTGACCACCTGTCCGTCGCGGACATCTAAACAAGGAACGATTCTTCTTGCTAGCATGCTATGACTCCTTGTTTGTTAATTGTTCCAGCACTGGAAAGCATCTTCGGCGGTAAACTTACCATCGAGCAAAGCGCGCCCAACGATGACACCCGCGACACCACTGCCTTTTAAGGCTTCGATATCTTTCAGGCCACCAATACCACCGGAAGACTGGAATTGGACTTGCGGATACCGGGCGCAAAGATCGACATACAGCTCGACGTTAGAGCCGGCAAGTGTGCCGTCACGAGAGATATCGGTGCAGAGTACATGCTTCAGGCCTACCGTCAGGAAGTCATCCAGCAACGCTTCGATACTGACTCCGGAATCTTCTTGCCAGCCTGATATAGCCACTTTACGGTTGCCGTCTTGGTCAATGTTGACGTCGAGAGCTAATACGATGTGCTCCGGACCGTATTTTTCCATCCAGCCCTTAACTAGCTCTGGCTGTTTGACCGCGGTAGAGCCGACAACAACACGTTGTGCCCCGGCTGCCAATAAATCAGCGACGTCTTTTTCGGTGCGAACTCCACCGCCAATTTGAATATTGGCCGGGGTGCTGGCAAGTAAGTGTCGGATCAAATCAAGCTGACGGGCAGAGGTATCTTTGGCCCCTGTCAAATCAACCAGATGCAGCCAGTCGGCTCCAGCCTGGTTATAAAGTTTGAATTGTTCAGCTGGATCTACCTGGTATTCAGTAACTTGTCCGTAATCTCCCTGAAACAGACGAACAACTTGACCGTTAATTAAATCGAGGGCGGGAATAATCATCATAAGGTCCTTTTATGTCGTCCTTACATCTCTAAAAAGTTTTTAATTAGCTGAGCGCCGGCTTTGCTTGACCGCTCAGGGTGAAATTGGACCCCATAGTAGTTACCGCTCTGAATCGCGGCACTAAACGGCTGACCATATTCACACCGGGCGATGGTATAACCCTTTTCTTCGAATGCAGCCTCAGAGACCGGCATGGCATAGCTGTGAACAAAGTAGAAGTAGCTACCCGCCGGGATATCTTTGAACAGCGGGTGACCGTCAACGGGGGTGATGGTATTCCAGCCCATGTGAGGCAGTGGCAAGTCACCGGTCTGCATTTTCTTTATTGGCGCATCGCAAAGGCCAAGGCACGGAACGAGATCGGTACCGCTCTGGCCCTGTTCTTCCGATAATGCCCCAAGTAACTGCATGCCTAAACAGATACCCAGCAGAGGCTTGTCGACTTGTTTAACAAGCTCGACCAGGTCGCGTTCCTGC
Organism: Photobacterium sp.; assembly: GCF_033720175.1. GTDB lineage: Bacteria > Pseudomonadota > Gammaproteobacteria > Enterobacterales > Vibrionaceae > Photobacterium. The sequence goes on along the minus strand of NZ_JAWWDA010000010.1, from coordinate 14,259 downwards.
AGGTTCTTCATCGCTTCGCTGGCGGTACCAACACCGGGCAAAAACAATTTGTCGGCAGCCAGTACGATGCTCGGCTCTTTGCTGACGGTGACCGTGTAGCCCAAGCGCTCGATAGCAAAACGTACTGAAGAGACGTTGGCACAGCCGGTATCAATAATGACGATCTTCTGGTTTTTACTCACCATTACAGCACTCCTTTACTGCTCGGTAATTCGTTACCTTCGACCTGAATCGCCTGGCGCAGCGTGCGGCCGAAGGCTTTGAACAGGCTCTCGACAATGTGGTGGTCGTTATCGCCGGTCGAGGACAGGTGCAGGGTACAGGCCAGAGTATCGGTCAGTGACCGGAAGAAGTGCTGTACCATTTCTGTTGACAAATCACCGACTTGTTCACGACCGAATGTAGCGTCAAATTTCAGGTACGGGCGGCCAGACAGATCTAAGGCACATTGCGCCAGACATTCATCCATAGGCAGGCTGAATCCAAATCGGCCTATGCCCCGTTTGTCGCCTAGCGCTTGTTTTAACGCCTGACCTAAGGCCAGAGCGGTATCTTCAACGCTGTGGTGATCGTCAATGTGCAAATCACCTTTGACGGTGAGTTCCATGCGGAAGCCACCGTGGGTCGCGATTTGATCAAGCATGTGGTCAAAGAATCCCAGGCCAGTTTCAATCTTGTTGCCACCGGTTTCATCGAGATTCACTTTCACCCGGATGTCGGTTTCCTTGGTGGTGCGAACCACTTCGGCGATCCTTGGGGTGGTCGTAAGATCTTTAACGATCTGTTGCCAGTTCATGCTTTTTTCATCGCGGGGCTGCGGATTGTAAAGGATACCGCGAATGGCCATATTTTCAGCCAACTGCAGATCGGTTGGACGATCGCCAATCACGGCTGATGTGGCAAAGTCGACACGACCCTGCTGCAGGTAGCTTTTAACAAGGCCTAGTTTAGGCTTGCGGCAGGTACAGTTTTCATCGTCAAAGTGCGGACAAATCAGGACATCGTCGAATTTTACTCCTTGTGATTCGAAGATTTCCATCATCATGGTGTGCGGCGCGTCGAAGTCCGCCTGCGGGTAGCTATCTGTGCCGAGGCCGTCCTGATTGGTGATCATAACCAGCTTATAGCCCGCATCCTGCAGCTGAAGCAACGCTGGGATCACGAAAGGTACGAGTTTCAGTTTGTCTAAGCGATCGACCTGAAAATCAATAGGTGGCTCAACAATTAAGGTGCCGTCACGATCAATAAATAAAATCTTTTCCTTGCTCACAATGCTTATCCTTTCTGCTTAATTCTGATCTAGTTGCTCTCGGATGAAGGCCAGTGTTTTTTCACACTCATCACGGTTGCCGACACTAATACGAATACAGTTCTTAATGGGGGAGCGCCTAAGAATGATGCCGTGATCCCACAACGCCTTAAATAAGGCGTCTGCATCCGGGAACTTCACCAGTATGTAGTTGCCATAGCCATCAAAAACGTGAACGTTATTTAGCATGCTTAAGCCAGCTTGAAGGTAAGCACGGTTGGCACAGAGATCGAGCACCTGGAATTTGGTTTTTGCTAATCCGGCAGGTGAAAGTGCCTGAACGGCAATGTCAGCCACAGGTACTGGTACCGGGTACGGAGCTATTACTTTTAATAATAGCTCGATAACATCGGCGTTGGCTAAGGTAAAACCACAACGAAGTCCGGCTAAAGCAAACGCTTTTGACAGAGTGCGCAGAATCACTAGATTCGGGTATTGCTCAAGCAGATCAACGGTTGAGGCCTCAGGGCAAAAGTCGATATAGGCTTCATCGACGACCACTAACGCTTTATTGGCCGTCATATCGAGCAGTGCTTCGATATCCTGACGTTTCATCAAGTTACCGGTTGGATTGTTAGGGCTACAAACAAAGACTAACTTGACGCCATCAAGATTGTCATGAATGGTGGGTAAATCCAGCTGCCAATCAGCGGTTAACGGTACTGATTTGGTCGCTATATCGAACGTTTCTGCACTGATGGCATACATGCCATAGGTCGGTGGGCAGTATAGGATACTATCTTGGTTTGGCTCGCAAAAAGTACGAATTAGCAACTCGATGCCTTCATCGGCACCACGCGAAGTCATCACTTGTTCTTTTTGTACGCCGGCATAATCGGCGTAGGCCTGGATCAGATCTACTGGCTGGCATTCACTGTAGCGGTTCAGGCGGTTGCAATTAATGTTGTATTCGTTGGCAAATGGCGATTCGTTGGCATTGAGCCAGATATCGCCACTTCCACCCAGGCGCCGAGCAGACTGGTAAGGCGTTAGTTCGCGCACGGTTTTCCGTGCCAGTTGTGCGATAGTCATGATTACGTTACGCCTCTTTATCGTTAATTTGCGATGTATTACACGCTTCTTGCTGCTGCAACTTCTCGATTCGAATCGTCACTGCGCGTTTGTGTGCATCAAGTCCTTCAGCTTCCGCCATCGTAACCACTGTCGGGGCAAGAATTTTAAGGCCGTCTGCTGTTAATTCCTGTACCGTCATGCGTTTAGAAAAGTCGGCTAAGCCCAGGCTTGAATAGGTACGGGTATAACCGTAGGTCGGCAATACGTGGTTTGTTCCCGATGCATAATCGCCAACCGATTCCGGTGACCAGTCACCTAAGAAAATCGAACCGGCATTATCGAGCAGCGGCACTAACTCTCTTGGGGTCCGGGTTTGTACAATCAGGTGTTCAGGCCCGTAATGGTTAGAAATCGCAATACACTGAGCCAGTGTTTCTGCCACAATCAACAGACTTGAACCTAAAGCCTGACGTGCGATGTCGGCACGAGGAAGTTCTTTAAGTTGTTGTTGGATGGCATCAGCAACCCGATCAGCAATACTAGGATCTGGTGTTACCAGCACGACCTGGGAGTCCGGCCCGTGTTCAGCCTGACTGAGCAAATCTGCCGCAATAAACGCTGGTTCTGCCGTGCTGTCAGCAATGACTAATACTTCAGATGGACCTGCTGGCATATCAATTGCCGCGCCGCGGAAGTCATTGCTGACCTGACGTTTGGCCTCAGTCACAAAGGCATTGCCCGGGCCGAAGATCTTATTGACAGAACTGACCGATTCGGTGCCATAAGCCATTGCGGCAATGGCTTGAGCCCCACCAACATTATAGATGTCTTTGATACCACACAGTTGAGCGACATAGAGGATCTCGTCGGCAATAGGCGGGGGCGAGCATAATACTACCTGAGAGCATCCCGCAATCTGTGCCGGTACGCCTAGCATGAGAACGGTTGAAGGCAGCGGTGCACTACCTCCCGGAATGTAAAGGCCTACTGAATTGATCGGACGGGTGACCTGTTCGCAAACGACGCCTGGCTGAGTCTCAACGCGCAGGGTATCCACCTTTTGTGCCTGGTGGAATGTTGCGATATTTTGATAAGCCTGCTGCAGCGCTTGTTTCATCTTATCGCTTAAGCGTGATGATGCCGCACTGACTTCTTGTTCAGAAACGCGAATCGACTCAGGCCGTACGCGGTCAAATTTTTCTGTCAGATCGAGCAGGGCTTCATCACCACGCTGACGGACATCAGCAACCACAGCGGCAACTATCGCGGTGATGTTTGCGCCCTCAGCAATTGCCGGACGCTGCAGCAAGGTATCTTGCTGGTTTTCACTCAGGGATTGCCAAACAACCGTTTTCATTGCCTTACTCCATCATTTTTTCAATTGGCAGCACCAGAATTGAACTGGCACCAAGCGCTTTTAGCTGCTCCATTGTTTCCCAGAACAGGTTTTCAGTGCTGACCAGATGAACGGCAACGCGGCTTTTATCGGCAGCGAGTGGTAATACGGTCGGATCTTCAGCACCTGGAAGCAATGCCGTGATTTTATCTAAGCACTCTGTTGGCGCGTGTAGCATGATGTATTTTGATTCTTTGGCCTGAATAACCCCCTGCATGCGGGTAAGAAGGCGTTCAATCAGGGCTTGTTTTTCTGTACTGAACTCACCATTGCGCTGTATCAGTACGGCTTTAGAGCGGAGGATCACTTCAACTTCTTTCAGGCCGTTGGCTTCAAGAGTGGCACCGGTTGAAACCAAATCACAGATGGCATCTGCCAGGCCTGCTCTGGGAGCGACTTCTACCGAGCCATTGAGCATACAAGGGCTGAATGTCACCCCTTGCTCGTCCATATAGCGTTTTACCAGTTGCGGGTAGGTTGTTGCAATACGCTTGCCTTGTAGATCTTGCGGGCCGTTATATTGGGCGTCTTTATCTATGGCAATGGATAAGCGGCAACCACCAAAATCTAGACGACGTAGTTTGTTGTATTCAGAGGGCTCGCCAAGTGCTTCACGCTCAAGGCCGACCTCTTCCAATTCGTTTTCGCCGATGACACCCAGATCAACAACCCCATCCATGATCAAACCCGGAATATCGTCATCACGGACTAACAGCAGGTCGATAGGCATGTTTTCAGCGTGTACAACCAAACGCTCGCCCACCAGATTAAATTTGACACCACATTGTTTAAGCAGGTTCTGGCACTCTTTACTTAGACGCCCTTTCTTTTGAATCGCAATTCGAAGTCGTTGTGTTTGCATTGTCATTTTTCCCTGTTTGTATTCTTGTAAAGCCAATCCGTGAATTTTTTGTCACTTAGAACGAAAAAACCCTCGGAAGCATTGCTCTTCCGAGGGTTTGAATTCTGTATTCATATTAACCGCTGGAAGAATTATTACTGTCTTCCAGAGTGAGGCGTATCCTCCCGAAAGACTAGTCAGGATGATGATGGTGATGTAGGTTTACCATTTGGATACGCATAATTATTTACTCTGTCGAAATCATTATTTACTTAGTGCTTGTCTTTCACACTAACGAAGCTCGTCTGTTTTTGCAACATTAAATTGATGGAAATTTTCAATTTCTAATCAAGTGGTGCCGGCAGGTAATAACCTGACAGCAAAACAAACGGGAGAAGGGCATGACTTCACCGCTTTTTTACAATAGAGAGCAGTCAGTTAATCAAAATCAGACATATATATCGAGCAGGTGTTTACGCGCTTTCTTTTTGGGCTGATCACTTTCCTGGTCATTGCTCTCTGCTTTTTTGGGTTCGATCTTCAGCCGTCGCTCATCAATAGGTGATGCCTGAGTCACTTTTTTGAGCTGATTTTGAGTGGGCGGCGGTAGTTTGTTGTTCGAATTGATCATGTTATTGCCTCATCAAACTGAAAGTGTCTGATGATATTATCGGCAATCAAGTGCACATCTTGAGTGTTTTTTGCTCACATATTGGTTGTAAAGTAGACAGTGTGTGGTAGGTAATCTTGTTAGAGAGTGGGATATCGATGTTAGGCTTTACAAGGAGTAAGCAGGTACTTACTCCTTATTTTCAGAGGGTTGATATTTTCCTAGATGGTAGTGTCATCCCTAATGGTATTAACCACAACATTTTTTGAATTTGTTACCACTACCGCAAGGACAAGGATCGTTGCGGCTGATTTTATTGCTGACTGCCGGGCTGATCGCAGGCGCAGTCGACTCTTGTGATAACGGCGATTCTTGCGGCGGTGACTCGGGGTAGTCTCCATCAATATAGAACCATTGTTGCTCACCATTAACTGGTTCTCTCAGAAAGCGAGAACGCTCATGTAAACAATGTTGTTCTTTACCCTCTTGGTAATAGGCTTTGAATTCGACAAAACCTTCATCGTTATCTGTGATTTCACTGCTGATGATATCAAGACCCAGCCATTGAGAGCTCACTGATTCGGCAATAGCCTCACGGTATTGCTCTGCCTGGCAACTTGGATGGTAGGTTGCGATAACAAAGTCTACTATGCCTAAAACATGCGCGCTGTATCGGGCGCGCATCAGTTGTTCTGGATGCTCTGCATGTATTGCTGACAGATGTATCGGCTGGCAGCACTTTGCCAGTGATTTCTGACTACCACAGGGGCAGGCTTGTTGAGGTTTTGACATGATTATTTTGTCGCTGCTTTCTCAAAAAAGGTCACCCATTTTAATGATTCATCATAGCGAGCTGCAACGTTTGTTTCGTTAATGCCAAGCTGTTTACTGTATTGGCTGACATCCTCCCACTGGGCCTGATCGTAGGCTGTGGCTAATTTGAGAATGGTGCCCAGTGTTCCGGTCTGGTTAACCAGAGCCTGTTGAACCTCTTCACTTAAAGGCAGGAGGGTGACCAGCTCATCAATAGGTTGATCTAATAGTGAATCAAGCAATGAAAAGAGTCCGGTTAAAAAAGCCTGATTGCCGCTAATCTTTGGGGTGACAAGTATTCCCAGTCGCTCGCAAAAATGGGCGCGCAGTAGCGATAAGCTGTATAACGAATGTGGTTTGCCTGCGAGCGCATGAGAGGCGGCTACAAAGGAAATAAAGCGTCGTAGTTTTTCTTCGCCCAGATAAACTAAAGCCTGTTTAAACGATGATATCGCTTCGGTACGTGCTGACGTCATGGTATTGACATGGCGCAGTAATTTATAGGAAAGCGTTACGTCGGTGGCGATGATACCTTCGACTTTTTTGTAATCGACTTCAGGCAGACAAATCTCCTGATAGAGGCGGATCGTCGTTAAAGCCGAAGGGGCTAAAGATTTACGCTGAACCATCTCTGGTTTGCTAAAGAAAAAGCCCTGGAAAAGGTCAAATCCCGCGTCGCACGCTGCAATGAACTCCTCATGGGTCTCTACTTTTTCAGCTAGAAACTTGAGGTTGCCATCTTTATGGCGACGAATGAAAAAGCCCGCTCTTGCTACAGGCGTTGAACGTAAATCGAACTTCACAATATGAATATAGGGTAAAAAACGATTCCATTCTTTACTGGGTATAAAGTCGTCCAGTGCCAGCATGTAACCTTTCTGGTGAAGCTCTGTCACTGCTTCTAATAATTCGTCAGTTGGTACACAGGTCTCAAGAATTTCAATGACGAAACTTTTCTTTGGAAACATCAGTGGGGTGCGCTGAATCAGGCTTGTATATGGAAAGTTTACAAAAAACCATTTACTATCAGTGGATTGCAATGAGCCAGACGTCATAAAGTTATCGATTAATAAGCGATTGGTTGCTTGCTCGTCACCGATATCCGGAAAGCAGTTATCTGGCCCGTCTCGAAAAAGCAATTCGTACCCTACGGTTGCTTTTTCTTTGTTCAGTATTGGCTGTCTAGCATGGTATGAATGCATGATGGCTAGCTCAAGCTATTAATTTATATTCTAAAAATATTATTTAAGATAATAATATCGAATGACAAGTCAGATAACAGATGCACTATCTTAACTTACGAATAATACAAATAATTATAGGTGTACATAGTGATAGTTGTAACATATTAAAGGAATGATCAAGAAAATCGAACAATATGAGACATCTGTTGTAATTATGGGTTTTTTATTCGTATTTTCGGTTGTATGTGATCGTATTCATTTTATATTAATCCCGCTAAATATCCTATTCTGGCTACAATGAAAAGGTACGCATGGCGTACCTTGTTGTCACTATCGATTGAAAAAATCTCTTTTTTCCAATCGATTACCTTCAGGTCTGCATACCAGCACCGAACCATGATCGTACCAGTCACCTAACACGATCCGAGTGGCGTTTTTTCCATCGACGGTTAACGTGTGTACGTCAGGGCGATGGGTATGGCCATGGATCATACTGAGTACGTTATGTTCAGCCATCACTTTGATCACCTCATCGGGTGTAACATCCATGATTGTCATCTTCTTAGCTTGATTATTCTGACTGCTGCTGTTTCGTATTTTATCACCGATCTTCTGGCGATAACGCAGGGGCAGACGGAAAAACAGCCACTGAATAAATCGGTTATGGACTTTCTTACGATAACGCTGATAAGCCTCATCTAAGGTGCACAGCGTATCACCATGAAGGATCAAGGTCGGTGTGCCATACAGGTCAATAACACTGTGTTGTGGCAACAGTTGTACGCCGGTTTCCTGGCTGAAACGCGAACCAATCAGAAAGTCACGATTACCATGAATAAAAAAGCAAGGCACGCCTGAATCGGTGAGTTGCTTAAAGGCATGTTTGATTTGCTGGTGGAAGGGGGAATTGTCATCATCGCCTATCCACATTTCAAACAAATCACCAAGCACATAGAGGGCATCAGTCCTTCTTGCTTCTTGTTGCATGAATGAGAGAAAACAATCAGTAATATCAGTACGTTCGGCACTTAGGTGCAGATCGGCAATAAAAAGTGTAGTCATAAGGAAGGATAGGGTGGCAACAAGGCCACCCTGATCGAAGAATTATTCTTCAATCGTTACGCTATTGATAGCCACTTCTTCAACTGGCACGTCCTGGTGTACATAACCCCAGTTACCCGTAGAGACAGCTTTGATCTTGTTAACTACGTCCATGCCTTCAACAACTTCAGCGAACACACAGTAACCCCAGCCATCAGGCGTTTCTGATTTGAAGTCCAGGAATTTATTGTCGTTAACATTAATGAAGAACTGAGAACTTGCAGAATGCGGCGCATTTGTGCGAGCCATTGCAAGCGTGCCGACCTTATTGCTCAGGCCGTTGTTTGCTTCATTTTTGATTGTTGCACGGGTTTCTTTCTCAACCATGCCAGATGCCATACCGCCGCCCTGGATCATGAAACCATCGATAACACGGTGGAAAATAGTATCGTTGTAGAAACCGTCACGGCAATATTGCAGGAAGTTTGCACACGTTTCAGGCGCTTTTTCTGAATTTAGCTCGATCTTGATGTCACCAAAAGTAGTGTGAAGCGTTACCATGATTCTGTCCTTTAATGGATGTATATAGCTTTTAAAGTATATAACTTTCTTTAACGTTGGATTTTATCTTATTAGTACCTGTCCATACAAATTTTGATCTGCTTGGTATCACCTGCGGTATTTTTCCTTGCCTTCATTTGCCATAAAAGGTGTAATTACTGCTCTTAATAGTAACCCCATAAAATGAGTAATTACGAGATATGTTAAAGATCTATAACTCACTGACAAAACAGAAAGAGGCATTCAAACCCATTCAGCCTGGTAAAGTAGGCATGTATGTCTGTGGGGTTACCATTTACGATTTGTGTCACATTGGTCATGGTCGTACTTTTGTATCTTTCGATGTTGTATCTCGATACCTACGTTACTCTGGTTATGATCTGACATTTGTTCGAAATATCACGGATATTGATGATAAGATCATCAAGCGTGCAGCAGAGAACGGCGAGAGCTGCGAATCATTGACCGAGCGCCTGATCGGTGAAATGCACTCTGATTTTGATGCACTGGGTATGAAACGCCCTGATATCGAGCCGCGAGCAACAGAATTCATTGCTGAAATTATCACAATGTGTGAGCGTTTGATTGAACGAGGCTTTGCTTATGTTGCCAGCAATGGCGATGTTATGTTCGAAGTGAGCAAGTTCGAACAATATGGTCGGCTGTCTAAACAAGATTTGGATCAACTACAAGCTGGTGCACGTGTTGATATTGACACGGCGAAACGTTGTCCGCTTGATTTCGTATTGTGGAAAATGTCTAAGCCAGGTGAGCCAACATGGGAATCTCCGTGGGGTCCAGGACGTCCGGGCTGGCATATCGAATGTTCGGCAATGAATTCTGCCATTCTTGGTGACCACTTTGATATTCACGGTGGTGGTTCTGATTTACAGTTCCCGCACCACGAAAATGAAATAGCACAGTCCTGCTGCGCAACAGGTTCACAATACGTGAATACCTGGATGCACAGTGGCATGGTCATGGTTGACCGTGAGAAAATGTCTAAATCACTGGGTAACTTCTTCACCATCCGTGATGTATTGGGCTATTACGATGCCGAGACGGTTCGCTATTTCCTGATGTCTGGCCACTATCGCAGCCAGCTGAATTACAGCGAAGATAACCTTAAGCAGGCGCGCTCTGCTCTTGAGCGTCTTTATACCTCTTTGCGTGGTCTTGACTTGACGGCGAAAGCGGACGGTGGAGAAGAGTTTGTTTCCCGCTTTAAAGAAGCGATGGATGATGACTTTAATACCCCGGAAGCCTACTCGGCACTGTTTGATATGGCACGTGAAATTAACCGGTTGAAACCTGATGATCTGGCTGCGGCCTCTGCGCTGGGTGCGCGTATGCGCGAGCTGGCTGATATTCTAGGCTTGTTGTCTCAAGAGCCAGAAGCTTTCTTGCAAGGCGGAGCCGGAGAGAGTGATGATGTGGCAGAAATAGAGGCCCTGATCCAGCAGCGTCTGGATGCCCGCGCAGCAAAAGACTGGGCAGCTGCTGATGCGGCTCGTGATAAGCTGTTGTCGATGGATATTATTCTGGAAGACGGCGCGCAAGGTACGACATGGCGCCGTAAATAAGCCTTAATTACTAATAAAAAACCGGAGCCAGTGATGGTTCCGGTTTTTTTATGTCCGAAGGAAGGCTTATACCGATTGATATTATTAAAGAATTACCGACTAATACAAAATGAAGGCGGTACACTGCCGCCTTTCAGATGAACAATGAAATTTGATCCAGTATCACTTTTCGAAAATAATGTGTTCCAATTCGAGCGCCACTGATCACAATAAAAGTAGAAATTCGAAAATGTTCATTTATTACTGATTATTATGCTTTCCGATGTATAACCCCGATGTACTTTGTTTGCCCCAAATGAAAGTACAGATTGCTAAGGATGATAATAATGAAAAAAATATGGCTTGCCGCTGCCGTTGGCAGCACCTTGCTCGCATCTCCCACTTTTGCCCAATCAACTCCAGATTCCAATAAAATCGTGGTTGCCCATCGTGGTGCCTCGGGATACCTGCCAGAACATACCTTACCGGCCAAAGCGATGGCTTATGCCATGAAGCCTGACTATATTGAGCAGGATGTGGTGATGACGAAAGATAACAGGCTAGTGGTACTGCACGATCACTTCCTTGATCGCGTTACCAATGTCGCCCAGATTTTCCCGAGTCGTGCCCGCGAAGACGGCCGTTTTTATGCGATTGATTTTACTCTTGCCGAAATCAAGCAGCTGAGCGTGACTGAAGGCTTTAACATTAAAGATGGTAAGCAAGTTCAGGGTTTCCCCGAGCGTTATCCGATATGGAAGTCTGATTTTAAGGTGCCGACCTTTGAAGAAGAAATTGAGATGATCCAGGGGTTGAACAAAACGCTGGGTTACGACATTGGCATTTACCCTGAAATCAAAGCGCCATGGTTCCATCGCCATGAAGGCAAAGATATCAGTACCGCGGTGTTAAAAGTACTCAAAGACTACGGCTATACCGACAAAGCAAGTAAAGTCTTCCTTCAGTCTTTTGATTTTGAAGAGCTTAAGCGTATTCATGACGAGCTAATGCCAGCCATGGGTATGGATGTGAAACTGGTTCAGCTACTGGCATACACCGACTGGAATGAAACCATGGTGTATAACAACAAAGGTCAAGCGCAGCCATACAATTACGATTGGATGTTTGCAAAAGGTGGGATGGAGGAAGTTGCCAAATATGCTGATGGTATTGGCCCGTGGAAGCCAATGGTGATATCTGATCAATCAACCAAAGGGAATATCAAGCTAACGGGGTTGGTGAAAGCGGCTCACCAGCATGGCATGCAAGTGCATCCTTATACATTCCGTGCAGATACGGGTCGTATTCCGGCGTATGCAAATAATTTCAACGATATGTTAGATATTTTCTATAATACCGCAAACGTTGATGGGGTCTTCACTGACTTCCCGGATCGGGCTGTAAATTACCTGTCAGTCCAGCAATAATCTGTTAAATAAAAGACAGATCGCCATCAGGGCGGTAACTCGTGGTGGCAATAAGGCGACGCTGTGTTTGGCGTCGCTTTTTTTTGCTTGTTGGTTTTTATTTTTAGCCCTGAATAAAATGCGGCTAGAGCTGTTCAGGCAGTTCACTGCCACAGTTTTTACAGAATTTCGCATCAGATTCATGGCCGCCACGGGTGCAGTTCATACAGCGGATCAATTCCCGTTGAGCTTTCATCTCCTGACTCAGTTCTGCGGTGATAATGCCGGTCGGAACGGCCAATATGGAGTAACCGAGCAACATGGTCATGGATGCAACTGCTTTACCGAGAAAGGTGTGCGGAACGAGATCGCCATAACCGACGGTAGTGATGGTGACAATTGCCCAGTAGATACTTTGCGGAATACTGGTAAAGCCATTGTCTGGCCCCTCAATAACAAATATCAATGCCCCGAAAACGGTCACAAGAATGAATACGGAGCTGAAAAATACCAGGATTTTTCGTTGGGATTGAAGTAAAGCACGCAGTAAGATATTGGAATCTTTGAGGTAACGTGCCAGCTTCAATACCCGGAAAATACGTAATACTCTAATCAAACGAATGATGAGTAAGTAGTGGGCACCGGGAATCATGAGCGCAAGATAGACCGGTAAAATGGCAATGAGATCGATGACACCAAAAAAACTCCGCGCATAAGCAAGCGGTTTAGGTGAGCTATATAGCCTCAACAGGTATTCAACGGTGAAAAGGAGCGTAAAAACCCATTCACCGTAAAAGAGGATGTTTGCGTACTGCTCTTGAATATGGGTGACTGATGAAAGTATGAGAATCAACTCTGAACTCAGTATTGCGAGGATTAACACAATGTCAAAGTTCTGCCCCGCACGGGTGTCGGTACCAAAAATGACTTCATAGATCTTTTGCCGAAGGGTGAGTCTGGACATACTATTTCTTTGCTGAGTTATAGGGTTAACCCTAGCATAAAGAAGAAAAGTGGCTTAAGCCAGAGTAGCAGTAGCAAGAAGGGTTGTTGAAAAGGATTACGATTTTATCGTAACCCTTTTCATTTGTGCAACGTTATGCCAATCCAGGGAACAGGGCACGTAAGCCTGTGGCAATAAACTCGATCCCTAATGCGGCAAGGATTAAGCCCATAATACGTGTGATAACGTTAATACCGGTTTGGCCCAGAAAACGCACGATGATCGGGGCACCGCGGAATAACAGCCAGCAACAAAACGCAAAAATGCAGATGGTGAGTGCAATGCCGATTGTATTCGGTAAGCCTGGGAATCGAGCACCATAGACAATGGTCGAGCTGATCGCGCCCGGTCCCGCCATTAAAGGCATTGCTAAAGGAACGACACCAATTTGCTCTCGGCTTGCCGATTCAGATTTTTCTTGTTTATTCTGTTTATCTTCACCCAGCTTACCACTCATCATCGAGAAGGCGATGGTAAGCAGTAGTAACCCCCCCGCAACCCGGAATGAATCAAGCGAAATGCTGAACATATCCAGCAAGAATTGCCCGGCGAGTAGTGAGACAATCAGAATAACCGTGACTGCAATATTGGCCGTAAAAGCGGTTTTGTTTCTTTCCTCTTGGCCCATGTGCGAAGTTAATGAAACAAAGATAGGCATGATACCTATGGGGTTGACTGCTGCGATAAGACCGACGAAAAATTGTAGGAAAATGGCGAATTCTAAAGACTGCATTGTTTGACCATCAGACAAACGTTGATAAAAAAGAAGATAGCTTCTTGAACTGAGCAGAGTATCTCTGTCATCGGCGACACTTTAAGCTAAAGAGCGTAAATCCACCAATTAAAAATAGTTATATCAAAACCTAAACAATCTTATGAATTTTAAAGTGTTAATAGGCTGTAAATATACGGGTGACTGTATTACCCTTAGTGGGTGAACAACGTGCCAGTCAAATGTGAAAAAAGATTAGTCAATCAGCTTTAAAAAACGTGACAGGTATCGCAAAGGGTGATGTTTATTCTAATAAATGAAAGTTTATTACGTAATATTCACAACTAGTGATAACAAGAAAATTCACATCGTACTGAGGGGTCAAGTAACTAGCTCACAAATTTACTCTGTAAGGTGTTGATTATGGCTTCTGCAGATCAAAATTTGACGATTTTTACTCCTTTTAAATGACAAGTGATCTAAATCAAATTATTTCACGGTGTGAAATTTTATAATCAGTTTTGAAAGCGATTTACTAAGCATGTGTGTTGCGGGATTGTTGGATGAATTCACTACCTTCCTGCCGCTTGAAAGGATTTAAGACGTATCCTTACTAAAAAGTTTTTAATATTAAGTTAGGAGTTAACTATGCCTGTAACGAATATGGCTGAACTAGATGCAATGGTTGCCCGTGTCAAAGCTGCTCAAAAAGAGTTTGCGACTTTCTCTCAAGAGCAAGTTGACAAAATCTTCCGTGCTGCATCTCTGGCGGCGAACAACGCGCGTATTCCTCTAGCTCAACAAGCT
>NZ_JAWWDA010000009.1:0-174733 GCF_033720175.1 Photobacterium sp. | reverse complement strand
CTAGCTAACGCACTGCTTATCTCTAACGTTGTCCGTTACAACGCGAACGATAACCCAACCAAGCAAACGGCATTCTCTCAGTATGACCGCCCACAAGCGCGTCGTCGTTATGCAGAAGTGGCTGACCACCTGGGTCTGTCTCAAGCGGGCGACCGTACCGCTCAGAAAATTGAGCGTCTGCTAACTTGGTTAGAAGAGCTTAAGGGTGATTTGGATATTCCATTATCTATCCAGGCAGCTGGTGTTCCAGAGTCTGACTTCCTGGCGAAACTAGACGAGCTATCAGTTGAAGCGTTTGATGATCAGTGTACTGGTGCAAACCCACGTTACCCTCTAATCAGCGAGCTGCAAAAAATACTGACAGCATCCTACTATGGAAATGCATATATTGAAGGTGAAACGTTCGAAGATACAAGTGTTAACAACAAGTCTGAAGCTGAAAAACCCGCTAAAGCGAAAAAAGAAGCCGCTATAGCTTAAATTTTCTGATTGGCTCGTGCAATCTAACAACCATTAACCCCGCCTGTTTGGCGGGGTTAAAAGGAAAAAATGATGCTGTCATTTGTGGTTACAATATGCCTCACACCACCCCCCAACAATTGATGATCCCACTCTCAACATTCGGCGCGAACAATGCTTATCACGTCTATAGGTTACATATTAAGCAGTTAACACAGTTAACCTTTACATTGTCCTCGGTATTCCCTACTATCTACCGCCTTGGAGAGATGGCTGAGTGGTTGAAAGCACCGGTCTTGAAAACCGGCATACGTTTATAGCGTATCTAGGGTTCAAATCCCTATCTCTCCGCCAAATTCGTATTTGAGCGTAAGCATGAATACAACAAGATAAAGTGTGCCGACTTAGCTCAGTAGGTAGAGCAACTGACTTGTAATCAGTAGGTCACCAGTTCGACTCCGGTAGTCGGCACCATTATTTTGCGTGCATCGTATAATGGCTATTACCTCAGCCTTCCAAGCTGATGATGCGGGTTCGATTCCCGCTGCACGCTCCACTTCATTCCCTCTTAGTTCAGTCGTCAGAACGCCATATTATTTTGCCCGTCAAAGCCTAATGGTTGTGCATCTTTATTGTCATCGAGGTGTATTCCGACATACTGCCTTTAGTTTCCAAAACGATCATATACCACTCAAATAAAAGGGTTTAACGTAGCAAGGCATTGAATGAAGAACGCCAAAGCCTTTCATTTTAACCTCTCCACTGCTCATAATTAATTGGAGGTGGGGACTGAGTATACCTCTCGTTTCTTCTCTGTTAGCGTGCTCGAACTTGTAGAGATCCCCCGTCATGGCTACATCAGGGTGTCGCTCAAATGTAAATCCAATAATTTGCTTGTAATGAATATATGTGAAGAATTCGTCGGCTGACTCAAATTCTTTCCTTCCGGGGATTAGGCAATTTTCTACGAACTCAAAATATAAAGGCTCAGGTTCTCCCTCCGCCTGCTTTGCCTGCTCGAGAGCGTCGTCCAAAGAGGCGAACAGTTTTCCTTTTAACCGCAGAACTTTGAGGACTGTGGCCAATTTTTGCTCTGTGGTAAGGTAGCTCGTTGCTTTCAGTGTTGGTTGCTCTGAGTCTGCAGTCAATCCAGCGATACCGATATCGGCAATCTGTGAATATAAACTGTCAATGCCTTCTATATCTAGATAAAAGTATGTAAGCATGGCGGCCCTCTATACATTATATTGTTAGGCTTCATTCGTGATAACGACGGACTGACCCAATGCACCTATAGCTACAATATAGAATATAATTCAGCCTTCTCCTGGTTTCCTTCGTTCTGTTGTTAATGAAAATGGGCTTTGCTAAAAATCGATATTCCAATCTGGGCATTATTTTTTTCTGACCCAAAACGCTAAGATGACGGCTGAATCAAATAAGCAGTAATGTTTCCTATGCAATCTCGTCGCACATTAACCAAAGATATTTGGCACGCCTTTGTTTCTCAGTCCTCTGTGGAGGCTGAACTCCCCGATATTGATCCGCACCTACAGCAAGTTTGGTCTCGCTGTCGTCGACAACAGCGCCACGATCACTGGTCGATACCACACAGAGCTAAAGGGGTAACTTTTGCCTCAATACAAAAAAGCAAAGCACAGTTTTTAAATATTGCCGTACCGGCTATCGAAGATATTTATGAGTATCTGGAAAACGACAGCTGTGCTTTTTTAGTTTGCGATGAAACCGGCTGTACCCTTTATTTCTACGCAGACAGTGTTATGCAAGAGAAACTTGGTGCACTCGGTATTCAGGAAGGTGTTTATTGGCGGGAAGGCATAATAGGTAACAACGCGATTTCAAGTGCCATGCATTTAGCGAAAGCGACCAGAACGGCTGGCTTTGAACACTTTAAACAGGCGCTACACGATTTTGCGGTATACGCCGCCCCAATATTTGATGGTACCGGCTCAGCACATGGCTGCGTCGCATTGGTGCTGCCAGTCGAAAAAGCCAGCGTCTCTGCGTTGGGCTTAATTCATTCCGCTTCACGCGATATTGCCAGTCAAATGCAAGCTGAAAGCATGCTAACAGAGTCTAATCAGCACTTATCTGAGGTACATGTCCTGCTGGAAGGTGTTGATGAAGGTGTACTGGCGTGGTACCCCAATGGAAAGATTCATTATTTGAATCAAAAAGGCTGTGAACTCCTGGGCTTAACACCCAGTGAATTGGGCCAAGAAATCAGTTCAGTTCTCACGATGCCTCAGCGTGTACGCCAGGCCATCAAGCGTGGAAAAGGGCTGGATATGGTCGAAACCACAATAGAGAGTAAAGGCCGGCTGATTTCCTTGGTGATGTCACTAAAGATTGTGAGAAACGCTCAAAACGATACCCACTGCTATATCGCCCTACTCTATCCGCTCAAGCATATTCGCGATTTAGTGCATCAGCATGCCGGAAACCGAGCAAGATTAACGTTTGATGACATTACTGGGGGGTCAGATGCCATGCAGCGCGTGATCCGCCAAGCGCACCACGCCGCAAAAGGGCGCGGACCTATTCTGCTCCATGGGGAGGATGGAATAGGAAAAAGCCACCTTGCCCAAGCGATCCACAACGCCAGTGAAAGACATGGCCAGCCCTTTATTGCCATTAACTGCCAGGCCATTCCCAAAGAGCTAATGGCGACCGAATTTTTAGGCTCGGCACTGGACGGTGATCAAGCCTCTGTGTCGAAATTTGAACTGGCTAACGGGGGCACCTTGTTTCTTGATCAAGTGGAGTGTCTGTCTTCCGAAGTACAAGCAGCCTTACTCCACCTGCTAAAAACAGGGCTGTTAAACCGCATGAACGGCAATATTGTCTCACTGGATGTTCGTATCGTTGCAACGTCTAATATCGATTTCGATCAGTATGTGGTGGAAAATCATTTTCGCCGGCAACTACTTTTAGAGTTGCAAACGTTTGATATCCAAGTACCGCCGCTTCGCGAACGCATTGAGGATGTACCTACCTTAGTTGAACGTAAACTCACTTATTTGGAAGCTGAAAAGAAAACTCCCCTTACCATTAGCCAAGAGGCAATGTCACTTTTGATGCAGTATCGCTGGCCTGGCAACCATAGAGAACTGCGTAATGTTATCGAGCGCGCTGCCAATTTCGCCCATGAGAGTGTGATCCGGGTCAAAGATCTACCCGATAGCATTCTTTCAGCGACAGAACAAGAAGCGTTTGGGGATAAACAGTTACAGTCAAACTCTCTGGCCGATGCTGAAAAGAACACCATCATTCGCTCTGCGGTGCATTGTCGAGGCAAGATCAGCACAATGTGTGACGATTTGCAGGTGGGTCGCACCACGCTATGGCGCAAGCTAAAGGGCTACGGTATTGATATGGCAGATTATAAATAAACAGAGATGAAGTGGTTTGAGTATAAAAGGGAGATGAACGGCAGTGAAAAGCCGCACTCTTGCGTGCGGCTTTGTTATTAGGTTGAAAGTGGCTCCTTAAAGCATGGCCAGTACCTGCCCTAAGGTCTCGGCATTTAGGAGCTCTTTTGCTTTTAACGCTGCATGCTTGCTCTGGGTGGTACGCACCGCCTGCTTAACGCCAGCAATACGGATAGGGCTCATACTCAATTCATCAATACCCAAGCCGATGAGAGTCGCTGTTAGCTTGGGATCGCCGGCCATCTCACCGCAGATCCCAATGGTGATCCCGGCATCGTGAGCCGCTTGCGCCGCCATTTCAATCATCCGCAACACTGCAGGCTGAGCCGCAGATACTAAGTAGGAGACCGCATCGTTACCTCTGTCGGCTGCCATCACATACTGGGTAAGATCGTTAGTTCCAATACTGAAGAAGCTTACCTCTTTGGCTAACTGTTTGGCATTAGCTACCGCCGCAGGCACTTCAATCATAATACCGATCTCTGGTATCGCGGCTGACACGCCATCATGTTGCAGTGCCTGATAGCAAGACTCGAGCAGAGATTTCGCCTGGCGCAACTCATCAGGGGTTGAAACCATTGGGAACATCACTTGCAGGTTAGGATGTTCTGCCCGGGCCCGAAGCAAGGCGTTCAGCTGCAGTTTGAATATATCCACATTTTGTAAACATAAACGCAGGCCCCGGCATCCCAGGAACGGGTTCTCTTCTGCCCCTTGCTGCAAATAAGCTAAAGGCTTGTCGCCACCAATGTCGAGAGTCCGGATGATCACCGGCTTTTCACCGAAGACTCCGGCAATGCGAGAATAGAATTCATACTGGCTCTGCTCGGACGGTGCTTGCTCGCTATCCATAAACAGGAATTCGCTTCGCACCAGTCCGACCCCTTCGGCTCCGCAGGCAAGCGCCTGCTCAGCATCTTCCACGCTGGCAAGGTTGGCAAAGACATCCACCAGCTTGCCGTCTTGTGTTTTGGCTTTTTCCATCGCCAGCGCCTGGTCTTGCTCTCTTTGGCGATGAATACCTTCAAGTTCTTGCTGCGCGGTTGCAAGCTGTTGCGCCATCGGTGCCAGCCAGACATCGCCGCTGCTACCGTTAATAATCGCGACGTCGCCCTCCTGGCTTCGCGACATGATGTCGTTGAGCCCAACGACGGCCGGGATCCCCAGCGCACGGGCAAGAATGGCTGAGTGTGATGTACTCCCTCCCTGCTCCAGGATAATGCCTTGGACCATATGCGGATCAAGCTGCGCAGTATCTGATGGTGAAAGATCCGTGGCAACTAAAATGACCGGCTCAGTAAGCACAATTTGAGGTTCCGTTTCACCAATAAGTAGCCCCATCACCCGGCGGCCCACATCGTAAACATCGTTGGCCCGTGCCTGCATATATTCACTTGATGAGTCTTTGTATGCCTGCGCCGTCTGCTCGATGACTTGCAACCAGGCACTGTCCACATTGACCGCATCCTTTAGCATTTGCTTGATTTGATTGCCAAGCTCTGGATCTGCCAGCATTTGGCTGTGCGCGGTAAAAATTTCACTTTCTGATTTTGAGCCTGCGGTTGCAGTTTGGTTTGCCAACTCGGCCAGATCTCGCCGGGCGATATCACACGCCTGGTCAAACAGCTGCCATTCCTGCTCATAATCTAAATAGTCACGCTTGCGTGCTTCGGGCATGGTGATCCGGTAGTGCCAAATTGGTGCAATGGCAATCCCCTCGGATGCGCCAATAGCACTCAAGCGTCCGTCTTCTTCGGCAACGCGGTGTACCTGATGGGGAGCGGCAACCACCACCTCATCACTTCTCTCATCAATAGATTCATTAAAATGGCTCTCTGCGAGTAAGGCGAAAGCCTGCAACGCCTGTTGCGCCTCTTTCCCGCTGGTAATACAGGTTAGGCTGTCGCCCTGTTTTACGCCCAATAACGCAATACTGTTGATACTCTTGGCACTGACTCGCGTGTCATGGCAGTTCAGCCAGACTTGGGCATCAAATGGACTGATGGCGCCCACAATCGCAGAGGCAGGTCTGGCGTGAATGCCGTGAGGATTTTTCACCCGCCACTCAAATTCAATTTCGTTTTCACTCTCTACAGGATCAGGTTGAGAATTTGCCTGTATACCACCAGGAAGCTTGGCGCTTTGGTCTAACAGCTGGTATTTTGCTAATAATGCACTGTGTGCTTCATTGATCACTTCATCCAGTGGCATGCCTGCCGCAGCTGCAACACTTGCCGACATGGCGCCTTCAATTAGCGGCGCAGCACAGACGTGTACATTGGCGGCCTGCTCACTACTAATGAGTTCTAATGCCATATCCGTACTTAGAATTGCACTGCCCATATCTACCAGAACCAGGACGCCTTGCGGAGAATACACCTCTTCGATTGCCATCATCACGGCAACGGCATCGGTACCAATTGGGTTCTCAGGATCATCAACACCGGCTGCGACGGCTATTTTTACTTTTCCCTGGGTCATCTGGGCTGCCAACGCATGGACGCCTTTGGCTAAATCCGGACTGTGGGAAACAATTACAATACTGACCATAATCAAACCTTAAACTGAGGTGGCGCGATGCCACCTCGAACAACAAAGAGGATGGGATGTACTTATAGCGCTGAAGCGTTGCGCAGTTCTGTGAAAAGTAGGTACGAGGATGTTGCACCTGGGTCTTGATGGCCAATAGAACGCTCACCTAAATAGCTTGCTCGTCCTTTTCTCGCTTGCATTGGAATGGTGTTTTTCATTGCGCTTTCAGCTTCTGCCACAGCGATACTCAAGGCATCGTAAACACTGGCATCTTGGTTTTTCTTCAGGCTTTCCATGATACCGTTCCAGGTGTCGATCATGGTTTTATCACCCACTTCCGCTTTTCCACGCTGAACAATCCCGTCCATGCCGTCTTGAAGCATCTTGGTGAGTTCAGCAAGGCTTAGCTCTTCTTTCGCCATCACGCTGGCTGCATTACGAATAAAGAAAGTACCGTACAACGGGCCACTGGCCCCACCGATGCTCGAAAGCAGGGTCATTCCCGTGGTTTTTAAAATGGTACCAATGTCCTTATCGGCAACACTCGGTAATTTCTCTTTCACTTTTTGAAAGCCGCGGTTCATATTTAGACCATGATCAGCATCGCCAATTTCTCTGTCTAATTCAGTCAGAAAACCTTGTTCGTCTTTAAAGACGTCGGCTGATGTTTCGAGCCACTGAACGATTTGTTGCTTCGTAATTGTCATTATCTATTCCTTAATGCTTAGCAGCCCCAGCGCATTGCCGGTGTGTTAACGGGCATGTCGTACAGGGACAGCATCTCATCATCGACTTTTAGCACTGTGATAGAAACGCCCTGCATGTCTAATGACGTGCAATAGCTGCCAATAAGGTTGCGCTCGATTTTAATATCTTGCAGCTCCAGTAGTTCTGCGACTTTGCGATATACCATATAAAGCTCAGATTGCGGCGTTGCCCCGAGGTTGTTCACTAACACAATAACTTTGTCGCCAGACTGGAGCGATTCGGTGACCCAGGATTCGTCTTGCCATTCACCGGCATCATTGTCCCAACGGCGAACAATACGTTCATATGGCGTATTATCTAAGATCTCGTTCATCATATCGCTGGTGATCGTGTCGCCATCCGTAAAGGCCCGGCGCTCAATACCCGGTTCACCGTGGATCCCAACACCAAACTCAATTTCGCTGTCATTCAGATCAAAACTTGGTTTACCCGCCGCCGGAACGGTACAAGCGGAAAGTGCAACACCAAACGAACGTCCGCGGTTGGCAATACGTTTAGCCAGCCCGCTGATTTTATCCAGGTTGTAGCCTTCTTCGGCCGCTGCTCCGAGAATTTTCTCAGCCAGCACGGTGGTTGCAACACCGCGACGTCCTGCCGTATACAAGCTGTCTTTTACTGCGACATCATCATCAATCAGGGTTGCCTGTACTTTGATTCCGTCACCGTGAAGGAGCTCAACCGCGGTTTCAAAGTTCAGTACGTCACCGGTGTAATTTTTGATCAGAAACAGCACCCCTTCACCAGAATCGACCTTTTGACCACATTCGTACATTTGATCGGGGGTTGGTGAGGTGAACATCTCACCCGGGCATGCACCATCTAACATACCATTACCCACAAAACCGCCGTGCATCGGCTCATGGCCGCTACCGCCGCCCGAGATAAGGGCTACCTTGGTCTTTTGATGCTCTCGTCGCACGATATACATAGGATCTAAGCTTACGTCGAGTTCAGGGTGAGCCTTGGCAACACCTTGAAGTTGCTCTTTAACTACGTTATCGACTTTATTAATCATCTTTTTCATCGTTCTATCCTTATCCTTATGCGTAGAGTCAGCTTATTTGTTGGGTGAAAACGGGTAACAGCAAATTATTCCAGAGCAGTGCGCCAAGTACTGCCCCTATTATCGGTCCAACCACAGGCACGAGAGCGTAGCCCCAGTCAGAGTTGCCTTTGTTTTTAATGGGTAATAATGCGTGGGCGATACGTGGCATCAAATCGCGAGCCGGATTGACGGCGTAACCTGTATTTCCCCCCAAACACAAACCGATAGTACATACCAAAATAGCGACAGCATATGGACCAAATCCGGCACCAATTCCGTTATTAGCGGTGAAAATCGCCAGGATACCGATCATCAATACTGCGGTGCTAATAGCTTCTGAGATGATGTTCCATTTGGTATTTCGAATAGCAGCACCGGTTGAAAATGCGGCCAGAACCATACCGGGATCGTCTGTCTCGTCGAAGTGTTGTTTGTACGCCAGCCATAGAACTATTGCACCTAAAAATGCACCGATACACTGTGCGATTATATATACCATGGCCATTTTGGCACTTATGCCACCAATCGCCCAAAAACCTAATGTCACCGCAGGATTTAAGTGTGCACCACTTACCCAACCGGCAGCATAAACTGCGATACCGACACCAAACCCCCAACCTAGAGAGATTACTATCCAGCCGGAATTTTCCGCCTTACTGCCCTTTAGCACGACGTTTGCCACCACACCACAACCTAGTAGCACGAGCAAAAACGTTCCAAAGAGTTCAGCAACAAAAACGTTCATCAGTTACACCTCATGTGTTTCGATTAATATGTATTTATATATTTGTCTGTAAAGTCGAAACTGATGGTATGCCAGCAAGATAAGAGGGGTTACTCAGGTCATTTTGTTTCAAAATGGAACTACTGCAATTCACATTGCGTTCCGTAATGAAACATAAATTAAGATAAAGCTGAAGATGCTTGAGTTTAAGCATGCTTTTTGGCTTGTTCTCTGACTGAGAGATCGTGGGGAATCAAGAAAAAAGGCGCTAATTTCAGTGTATTTATTAGCAAATTTGAAACTTGGCTCACAAAAAATGTTGGCAATGGTTAGGTGAAAGAGGGGCTGACGGGTTTGTTGCACTTATTGCTTGAATCCAGCATGACCAAGATCCCGCTCAAGATCTTGTGAAATAGTGCTTGCAACAGCAGGGTTTCAGTCCCGCTCACATTCAACTGAAACCTGTACTCTATTTCCCGTGATCCTGACCGGGTATGTTTTAATATCTTCATACGCCGGCGCGCACAGCACTTGCCCGGTTTTCAGACAGAAACGGGCCCCATGCCTGGGACAGATAATTTCCTCACCGTCGATTTCTCCTCCGGCTAACGCTTCACCATCATGACTGCAGACATTTTCTACCGCATAGAAATGACCATCGGCGTTCACCAGAAGAAGCTCGGTATTACCCAGTTCGACGGCTGTACTCTCTCCGGCAGGAAGCTCGTTCACCGCAATGGCATCCATCCACGTTGTCATTATTTTCTCTCCGCTTTGGTATCAGCATGACGAAATCTCACCAAAATTCTGATGCCGTTACAGCAATCCTAACGCTAATTTAGCCGCATCTGACATCATGTCGACACTCCAGGGAGGATCATAAACGATTCTGACATCAACCAGATCGACCCCCGGCACGCGCAGTACTTTTTCCCGGATATCTTCGACAAGAACCGGCCCCATCCCGCAGCCGAAAGCGGTCAGGGTCATGGTGATGCTTACCATCTGACGCCCGTCAATTAGCAGGCTGTGATCAAGAGTGTAAATTAAGCCAAGGTCGACAATATTAACTGGAATTTCAGGGTCATAGCAGGTCTTAAGCTGGTCCATAACCAGGCTGAGATCCACTTCAGAAGAGGTGTCTGTTTCACGATTAAGCGCAACTGAAGCCGTCGCTTTCTTTCCCAACGCATCGGCATCTTTGTCCGCTATCCGTAACAGCCGCCCGTTTTCATTAACGGTAAAACTCCCGCCCAGCTCCTGAATGATCACCACTCGGCAATGTGCTGGCAAGGTTACCGGCGTGCCAGAGGGAATGACAATGGCGTCGCAATCACGCAGCACTGTGGCCACTTCAAAATCTTTTTGCATAATTAGGGCCCTGATCACTCCGTTGTGATCGTTTGCCGGTTATCCGGATCCTTAAGACAGCCTTTCAGGGTATGCCAGGCTAAAGTGGCGCACTTGATCCGACCGGGAAATTCTCTGACCCCGCCAAACACGGTTAACTTACCTAAGCGGCCTGACATATCTTCATCAAGATCCTTATCGATTACCTGATGATGAAAGGCGTCAAAGATCTGTAGCGTCTGATCAAGCGTTTTACCCTTAATCTGCTCGGTCATCAGTGAAGCAGAGGCCATCGAGATCGCACAGCCCTCTCCTTCGAAGCCGGCATCGACAACCCTGTTACCTTCCACCCTGAGATACAGCATCAGGCGATCACCGCATACCGGGTTATAGCCTTCCTGACAATGGGTGTAATGTTCGATTTTTTTACAGTTTCTCGGGTGCCGACCATGATCGAGGATCAATGCCTGATATAACTCCCGTAATATCTCATCCATAGCCTGTCATCCCCACATGTCCCTGACTTTCTGTACCGCTAACACCAGGCGATCAATGTCCTGTTCATTGTTATAAAAAGCAAAAGAGGCTCTGGCTGTCGCTGGGAGATGAAAACGTTGCATCAGCGGCATGGCGCAATGATGTCCGGCCCGGATGGCCACCGCTTCGACATCCAGAATCGTGCTGATATCATGGGGATGCACATCATCCAGCACGAAGGAGATAATGCTCGTCTTGTTCGGCGCGTTACCGATAATGTGCAACCCTTTTACGGGCTGCAGGGCCTGTCTGGCATAGTTCAGCAACTGCTGATCTCGCCGGATAATATTCGCCAGGCCGAGCTCCAAGACATAATCGATTGCGGCGCCCATACCGATCACACCAGCAATATTGGGGGTGCCTGCCTCAAACTTGTAAGGTGGTGCTTTATATTCGGTTTTTTCAAAAGTGACCTGGCTGATCATTTCACCTCCCCCTTGATAGGGCGGCATTGATTCCAGCAGTAACTGTTTGCCATACAACACCCCAGCTCCTGTCGGACCGTAGAGTTTATGTGATGAAAACGCGTAGAAATCGCAATCCAGTGCCTGTACATCGACAGACAATTTTGCGGCGGCCTGAGCGCCATCAACCAAAAACGGAATACCCTTTGCGTGAGCCATTGCAATCATTTGCTGCACAGGATTGATCGTACCCAGGACATTCGATACATGGGTTACCGCCACCAGCCGTGTACGCTGATTCAACATTTTCTGGTAGTCACCCAGCCTGATTTCACCCGAATCGGTGATTGGAATAACAGCTAATTTTGCACCGGTTTGCTCCGCCAGGATCTGCCAGGGAACAATATTTGAGTGATGCTCCATGGTGCTGATCAGAATTTCTTCTCCCGCCTTCAGCCTCGGTCTTAAATAACTTTGGGCGACAAGATTGATCGCTTCGGTGGTGCCGCGAACAAAGATAATCTCTTCCCGGTTAGCGGCATGAATAAAATGCTGGATTTTGTCGCGGCAGGCTTCATAAGCCCGGGTTGCCTGCTCACTGAGTGCATAAAGACCCCGGTGAACATTGGCGTTTTCACAACGATAATAGTGCTCAATGGCATTGATGACGGTATTCGGCTTTTGAGTCGTTGCGGCATTATCCAGATAGACCAGATCTTTACCGTAAAACATCTGGCATAACAGTGGAAAATCATCACGCACGGCTTGCCAGTCAATATCGGCGGCGGCCGCACTTTTCTCTTGCCCGGACGCTGGACCTTGCAATGACAGCCTGTCGCGATGTGACATAAGTGCTTCTCCTTTTCACGATGCTTCCATCAAGACATTTAATTTAGCCTGCATCCATGGCAGGAATAACTGTCGGGCCGCCTTCGTTGCCATTGTTTGCTGTATTTCATCAATAAAAGCCGTTACCAGCAGCGTTTTCGCCAGTCCTGGTGGGATCCCTCGTGAGCGTAAATAGAACAATGCCATCGGATCCAGTTGTCCGACCGCCGCACCGTGGCTGCATTTCACATCGTCGGCATAAATCTGCAGTTCAGGCTTGGTATCCACTTCCGCCTCTTGCGACAGCAGCAGGTTTTTATTAACCATCTGGGCGTCAGAATGTTGCGCATCCCGATGGACAACAATATCACCATGAAAGACGGCCCGGGACTTGCCCTGCACGACACCTTTATATAACTCCCGGCTGCAGCAGTTGGGGACCAGATGATCTATCCGGGTGTGATAATCCACATGCTGAGCGCCGTCAATACAATAAGCCCCATTGAGACGGCACTCAGCTAGCTCATCGAGTAGTCGAACCTGAATATCATTTCTTGCCAGCGCTCCGCCCAGCGTGACGTGATGGGAGTTGAACTGGCTGGCGCGCCGCTGATTCACATGCAAGCCATGAAAGTGGCTCTCGCAGGTGGCAGCTGTCTGCAGTGTATAGTGCTGGAGTCGGGAATCGGGACCCAGTTCTATTTCGGTCACCGCATTAGTAAAATCATGGTTGTGGTTTTGCTTGCCAGCCCGGCTTTCCATATTCAGATAATGTTCAATCAGGCTGACTTCTGACTGTTGCTCCAGAACCAGCAGCAAACGGGGAAAACAGATCATCGGGCGCTCGGTGCCGACAGAGATAAACAGACAATAGATCGGTGTGGACATGCGGCTGTTTTCCGGCACCTTTAAAAAGATGCCATCATCCATGAACATGGTATTGAGCGCCGCAAAAGGATGAGCAGAACCATCCGCAATGCGACCTAAATATGGGCGCAGAAAATCAGGATAGGTGTTCATCGCCTCAGACAGGGGGCACAGGATAAGGCCTTCTGGCCGCGGGCCCCATTCAGACAGCGCGTGCTGATACTTGCCGTTAACAAACACCAGCCGGTGAGCACCAGAAAGCAATGCCAGCCCGCCGGGCTGAATCGCCGCAAGTGGTGGTGTTAATTGACCAGAAAAGCCCGATTGTCCCCAAAAACCAAACTCTGGCTCTTCAATCTTATTTAACCGGGTATATTTCCAGTTTTCTTCCCGCGAGCCCGGTAGCCCTTGTTCGGTAAAGCTTGCAAAGGCATCATCGCGCAATTGCTTTAGCCAGTTCGCACCGTCGGTTTCGCCCGAGGCTAACCACCTCTGGTGATAGGCTTTACAAAATCGCTCCGTTGCATTCATTATCGCCTCCGGTAGCACAACTAGCGCCCTCTGCTCGCTGCTAATTTCATCAGACAGATCTTCCTGCCACCCACTCACCGTAACCTTTCTCTTCCAGCATTAACGCCAGCTCCGGACCGCCGGTTCGAACCAGCTTACCGCCCATCATGATATGAACAAAATCTGGCTGAATAAAATTGAGTAATCGTTGGTAATGGGTTACTACAATGATCGCCCGCTCTTGGTTACGAAATGAATTCACCCCTTCGGCAACAACCTTCAGGGCGTCGATATCTAACCCGGAGTCGGTTTCATCCAAAATAGCCAGCGATGGCTCTAACACCAGCAGCTGTAAAATCTCATTATGTTTCTTCTCTCCACCGGAAAATCCTTCATTCACGGCCCGATAGAGCAGACTTTCATCCATGCCAACCTGGGCGAGCTTCGCTTTGACCTGCTGTAAAAAGTCGATGGCATCGAGCTCATCAAGCTGGTGGTATTTACGCTGGCTGTTAACCGCCGTTTTAAGAAATTGAATGTTGCTCACGCCGGGGATTTCAATCGGATACTGAAAAGCCAGGAACAGCCCTTCACACGCTCGTTCGTCTACGGTCAGCGAGAGTAAATCCTGTTGCATAAATTGCACCTCGCCAGCCGTAACTATGTAAGAATCGTTACCCGCTAACACATTTGCCAGGGTACTTTTACCTGAACCGTTGGGTCCCATAATGGCATGAACTTCACCGGCCTTAACCTCCAGATTCAAGCCTTTGAGAATAGGATTATCATCGACGCTGACATGCAGATTGCTAATATGTAACATGCCTTCATACCTCCTGACCGCTTGCTACCGGCAACCCGCTAGCCCCGTTTATTTACCCACACTTTATTTAACCTACCGCACCTTCCAGGCTCACTTCCATCAGTGCCTGTGCCTCTACTGCAAATTCCATCGGCAATTTTCTGAACACGTCTTTACAAAAACCATTGATGATCATCGACACGGCGGCTTCAGAGGAAATCCCCCGCTGCATACAGTAAAACAGTTGCTCCTCATTGATTTTTGATGTCGTCGCCTCATGTTCCACCACCGCAGACGGGTGCTTCACTTCCATGTAGGGAAAAGTATGCGCGCTACAGCGATCCCCTAGCAATAACGAATCACACTGACTGTAATTGCGCGCATTGCACGCGTTCGGGCCAACCTTGACTAAGCCGCGATACGCATTGGAGCCCTGACCGGCGGAGATCCCCTTGGAGAGAATGGTACTTGAGGTGTTTTTACCTAAATGGATCATTTTGGTTCCGGTATCGGCCTGCTGATAATGATTGGTTAAGGCAACCGAAGAAAATTCACCCTGCGAGCCATCCCCCAGCAATATCACACTGGGGTATTTCCAGGTTATTGCCGATCCGGTTTCCACCTGGGTCCAGGATATTTTCGAATGCTGACCCCGACATAACCCCCGTTTGGTGACAAAATTATAGATCCCTCCCTTGCCTTCTTTATCGCCCGGATACCAGTTTTGTACGGTGGAATATTTGATTTCGGCACGGTCGAGCGCGATGAGTTCAACAACGGCGGCAT
The DNA here is from genome assembly GCF_033720175.1 of Photobacterium sp. Classification (GTDB taxonomy): domain Bacteria; phylum Pseudomonadota; class Gammaproteobacteria; order Enterobacterales; family Vibrionaceae; genus Photobacterium. The sequence continues at coordinate 159,669 of NZ_JAWWDA010000009.1, read as the reverse complement.
GTAACTGGTGTTCATCCCGCATCGGCGCGGTGCACCCCTCAAGATAACTCACATAGCTGTCATCTTCAGCGATGATCAAGGTCCGCTCAAACTGCCCGGTCTTGGCGGCATTGATCCGGAAATAGGTCGACAACTCGATCGGACAACGCACGCCTTTGGGGATATAGCAGAAAGAGCCGTCACTAAACACCGCCGCATTCAGTGCCGCATAAAAATTATCGGTATAAGGAACCACCGTGCCCAGGTATTTCCTGATCAGATCAGGATGGTTCTGGATGGCGTCGGAAATAGAACAGAAGATCACCCCGACGTCGGCCAGTTGATCCTTATAGGTCGTCGCCACAGAGACGCTATCAAAAACTGCATCAACCGCCCCTTTTACCCCGGCGAGGATCGCTCTTTCATGCAGCGGAATACCCAGCTTCTCATAGGTTTCCAGAAGTTTCGGATCAACATCCGCGAGGCTTTTCGGCCCGGCAGCAAATGATTTTGGTGCAGAAAAATAGCTGATCGTATTGGGATCTATCGGGGGATAATGCAACTTAGACCAGGTCGGCACCTTCATCGTCAGCCAGTGCCGGTAGGCCTTTAAGCGCCACTCCAGCATAAAGTCCGGCTCATTTTTCTTGGCAGAAATATAACGGATAACACCTTCATTCAAGCCTGGCGGTAAGCTTTCCTCGTCAATGTCAGTTACAAAACCATGAGGATATTCTTCATTAACAAACCCATCTATCGGTTTGGTACGCCTTGTCATCCCCCCTCCTTACCTGCCGCCTTTGCGATGAATTCTCGGTGATCACAAACGTTCAGGCTTTCAAGCCCGGATGTATACCGAACCAAATAACCGGTATGGAACAATTATAGTCCTGATCCAGCAAGGTCGAGCGAAGAGCAATGCCCATAGGTATAACAGGTAATAAAAAGCGAGCCGCAATGGCTCGCACAAATCTTTACCTGAGTTAATTAATTCGTTAATCAAACCCACTGCTGCCCAGTGACAGATAGAATGAGCTCTTACCGCCTTCGGCCTGGCCGTAACCCAAATAAAGCGGCCCTAATAGCGAATCGATCCCGATATAAACACTGGCGGCACTGATAGAACTGTCCCAGCTCACTTCTGAATCGGTATTCCAGACCCCTCCCCGCTCTAACGAACCACCGATGAATACCGGCGACGAAAAAACACCAAAGTCGTTATCAAGCAGCCGATAGCGGTAAACCATCGCGCCGAATGCACTGTAACGGCCATTAAGCTCGAAGCGGTGATAGCCAGAAAGATTGAATAACCCGCCCAAATCCTGGATATAGACTGGAATTAATTCATCAGAATCGGAGCCTGCCGTTTTGGCCAGTGCAACCACGGTATGGCGCTGATAAGAAAATGGCTTCATGACGCGGGCGCTGTAATAATAGGTTTCATCATCAACACTATCATCAATGAATGTACTGCGCGTACGGTTGTAACCCAGCTCCATATCAAATCCCCAGCCAGAGCTAGGGAAATAGAAGTTGTCTAAATTATCATGGGTATAAGCCAGGTAAGGTCCATACGCTTCATAGTCTTCTTGGGCATCATCAAGCAATAAAGAAGCATCCCCTGACTGCCCACGGAATCCCAATTTCATCACACTCCACGGTTTAACATTCCAGCCCGTTTCAGCAAATACATTCGCCCGCTTATATTCGACATCTATATTCAATGCGCTGATACCGCTCTCAGCGACTAAACGCGGATCATCAATGATATTAAAGGTGCGAATTTCGCTATTCCATCCAAGGCCCAAAGCGGTGAAATATTTTTGCTGGTAGTCTAATGGAAAATATAACTCGGTTTTCACCTCTTTCCAGCTGCCGATTTGCCATTCAAACTTCCACTCTCCGCCTCGATCCGTCAAATCGGTATAGATATATTGAGCCCCGAAGGAAAAGTCTGAGCGGTTGGCAAAATCATCTTCAAAAGCAAACTTAAAATTCAGGTAACCCGGCCCCCAGGATTTTTCACTGACATCGAGGTGTAAAATATTGGCCCCCTCCTGCTGCTCAATCACATACGTGATGCGGGAAAAAATATCCTGAGCATGCAGACGATTTACGGCTTGTTCCAATTCTTCATTTGAAACCACTCGGCCAACGTCCAGATCAAGCAACGCGACTAAAGCCTGATCCGACGATAAGGTCCGGTTTTCAATTTCAATGGCATCGATGTAATAAGCCTGACTGGCTGAGAGCTGACTGCGGCGGTTCAGCTTTTCTTTGACATAAGCATCATAGGCAGGCTCCGATAACTGATATTGCAGCAGCGTAGGTAAGGCCTTTAAGGCGGTATCACGTCCGGCATGGTAGGCCCGTTCCATCTGATCGAAATCCGGCGCCATCATAAAAGAGACATCGGGCTGCAAATACACATCCCCGGGACGCATCAGTGCCTTTTGGCTATCAGCGCTGGAATTGGTCATGTAGGTGGTCAGCTGAGAGACAATATTCAGAGCGCTGTTTAGCTCATCTTCACTGAGCAAACCATCTCGCAAGTCGACCGCAATAATTACGTTAGCCCCCAAGCTATGCGCCACATCTACCGGCATGTTATTCACCACCCCACCATCAACCAGAAGCTTGTCATGCCAGCGAACCGGTTTCAGCGCGCCGGGAACCGTCATGGAAGCTTGCATGGCCGTTGCCAGATGACCAGAATCAATCACAACCGGTTCAACCTGGGCGATATCGGTTGCGACACTTCGGTATGGGATAGCCAGCTTATCAAAGGAAGATAACGCGGGCAGGTTCTCTGTCAAGGAGCGGAGTAACACTGCCATCCCCTGCCCCTGAAAGGCACCCGGCCTGACACGAAACTCACCATCGAGCGAGACCCCTAAATCGGTATGTAGCGTATAATCATCCCCCTGCTGTTTGCGGCGCAGCATCAGATCATTGCGCCCGACACGGTCTTCATAACCGCTTTGCCAGTCAGCCGCGAGCGTTCGGTGTTTGACTTCTTTAACCGATAAGCCCAAGGCGTACATACCGCCGACATAAGCGCCCATACTGGTACCGGTAACCATATCAATCGGGATCCGATTGGATTCAAGTACCTCAAGTACCCCGATATGGGCTGCCCCTTTGGCCCCTCCCCCGCTGAGAACCAATGCTATTTTTTTTCGCTCCGGTTGCACTTTTACCTCAGGTGCCGGTTGCGCCCATGCGCTCTGACCCAGAACAGCCATTAGCAACAGGCATGATCCCATTCGATACCGTTCAAACGATGACATAAAGCTCCCTAATACACCCACAGATACTTTCCGAACATATACCGTCTATGATGACAATGAACGTTACATGCGATTGTACTAAAGAAGGAAGCTTTCAGCGGTAATTAAAATGATTTGAGGGACATTGAGAATAGTTAATCAGAAGGTAGATAAAAAAGGAGAAACAGATCGTTTTCTCCTTTCTTTTATTTGTTACACGTAATAGCCAATAAATTTACACTGTAAACAGCACCCAATGATTCACACTCAGGTGCTGTTTAGATACCCCGTGCCACATCATCCAGCGCAGATAAGACCTGTTCATTGATGTGACCTTCGTGGACCAGTTTGCATACCTTACGCCGTACGGCAAGCCCGGAGATCAGACGCTCGATCGACAAATGACGATCATCTTGTTTGCTGTTGTATAACTCAACGGTTTTACTCAGTGTTTCATAGGGGACAACTTCACCGGCGACATGGAGCCAATCAAGCTTCTCTAAGAAGCAGTGGCACTCTTCTGTGATTGCGGTGACTGAGTGCCCGGTCATAGCCGATAAGGCCGTTATACTGCGTTGCAGCGCTTCTGACGATGTATATTTAGATAAGACAATCGTCAACTCATCGGCATTAATCTCAACTAAGTGTTTTCTCAACTTGACCCGCCGGCCTAAACGTCCCTTAGGGCGGCCTTCCTTTCGCTGAATAGGCTCAAACTCACCATCAATGATTGCGGAAAGCTGATCAAGCTGCTGTTTAGGCATGATCTCGTTACGTAACGGGTTTGGCATGGTCGGGGCCATGTTCCGCTTACCTTCGTTAGTGGTTTTTGCCCGGGAGTATCGGATCACTTCATCAGCATCGCATTTGATGTCGATTTGATAATCGCAGTAACGCTTATTGATATCTTCCGGCGTGATCGTCAGATGGTAACCCCAAAGATTAACGGCAAAAATATCATCGGTGATCTTATCTTCCGCCAACTTACGCAGCTCGCGAATTAAATCAGATGAAAAACGGCGCCATTCAATATTTCGCCCGAGTTTCTGATTCAGCTCGCTCAACAACATCGAATCGTTTACCCGCCGCGACATACGAGTCCGGAAGAAAGTGTAGAGCTGGAACACTAACGAATGCTGACGCAGGATCTCAGGCGGAAACAGGAAGAAATAATCACGGGTTAACAGTTCATCGAAGAATGACGGTTCCCAAACCAGAATATACAAGTTTGGTTTGATCCGGATCTCTCCGTCATCCCCTTCCTGAGGGGCTTCTTCGGAGGCGGTAATGGTCCGGGCCAGAAAACGGAAACGATCACTTTTAAAACCTTCCGGCATATTTTCACTTAACCAGCGACCGGTTAATTCGTGCAGCTGAAAATCAGTAAATTCGATTCGGTCAATACTCTCACGGATCGAATCACGAGCCGGGCCGCTGTCTTTTTTACCACGCAAAGCCAGAATATCCGTGATATAAACCGGGGTTTTGTTGCCCATCGTGCGCGACTGGATCTCATAATCCGACAGATGATGATCGTGATACTGAACAGTGAGGGTAAACAGGGCAAACAGGGTCATCAGATCATCAACGGTCATGATCGATTTCGACGATCGTGTTTCGATGATCGCTTTAGAACCACTGATCGCAACCATTGCCTTCTGATAGCTTTTTTTCGTCCGTGGCGGCGCCAATGCCTGATCAATGATCCCGGCCCAACTGGTTGGCGACACCACAATCTGATCAGCCTCATCTGGCATGCTCGGGGGAGTACCCAAGCCATATTCGTTAAGCAGGCGGCGATTAACATGATTTTGTGCCAAAGCCTTCGAACGTTTCTGCTTGTCTTTTTCCTTGCTCTGCTCTGAAAGCAGGCTACCCGTACCTAGCTGAGAAACGAGTAACGCAGGATTGATAAAATGATGCAGCATGGTCTTACCCGCCAGGCCTTCTTCAAACCGGACTGGCTGCTGACTAAATAAACCGACTGTCACAGCCGCTCTCAGCCGTTGTTGGATAGCAGCACGGGTAAGTTGACCTTCTGTCGCTTCGACCAGCTCTGTGGTTGATACGATGCCATCCTGAGTCGATAATCCCCGTAGTGAGATCAGATTCAGCAATTCAATAACACTTCTGGTTACGCCTTTGAAGTGCTGGTACTGAGGTAACCAGTCCACGAGTGTTGGTGGGATCGCAAACAAGTGCCCGTCTTTGTGGGATCTTGGTGCTGGAATGAGGATTTTCTCGATATTGTTTTTATTGCTAGGTCGAGCCGATTTCATTTGCCATTAGCCGTAGAAGCATCATCTTTCCGAAAGATTAATCGAAAAAGATCAATAAATAAAGATCTTTTTATTTAAAGATTTAAATACTGATCTTTATGATTATTAGTGATCTATATGATGTAGTGATCTAATGATCCGGGCGGAAATATGAGTGTAAGATTATGATTTTAAAGACTCTTTATTTTACCCCAAAGGGAACGATGATCATAGTGCGTTCGGAACGCTGATCAACATCAACGTGAAAGCATGATCATACAGGGTCTGGAAACATGATCATTAACTCTCCGAAACAATGATCAATAACAGTCTGTAACGATGATCAAGAAACGTTTACAGCTTATCCACTGAGTTATCCACATCTCCGGGTGCTATTTTTTGAATTCAGCTACCCAGCGGATGTTTTTGGCCCGGAAGAATGATCATAGACGGGTCTTTTCATTATCTTTTACGTTTTTTTCTCGGCGTGCTGTATTTTTAAGCAAAATTGAAATGACATCAACCGTAGCTAAGTGTTTTTTATTCATGTGTCCGTTGCCGGAGCGATGATCATGGCCCATATTGCGTATTTCAATATGATGAAGGGCTCTGCCTTTGTCGGTTCTCGTCGTGATGTGTGGTGTTAATTGGTCTGATTAAGCCAGATACAATCTACATTCGCCGTAAACTAGCGGCTATTTAACATGCTTCCGAACAAGATCATAGGATCGACAAAGTGATGCCCTCCTTCTTGATCATTTTTCCGATCTTTTCTGGCGTCTGTCGACGGTTATTCTATTCGTAGACTGGGTCATTGCTCTCTTGATCATAGTTTCAGACAACGGAGTAAATTACGGAACAATGATCAAGTTGGTTTGGATGAATTTTGTTCAGGTGACTCCCATCAGGATCTGACGTCACTGGTTTAAGTGTAATGAACTGATTTCAGCCTGATTTCTTTCTTAGTGCTCGACTTTAATGAGGATCAGCCAGTTGTGATCCTCAGTATTAAGTGTTTTCTGATTCAAATGACAACAGCCGTAACTTATCGTGCTTTTTTCACGCTTCCGGAGTGATCTGGTGTATTTCAGTAGCTCAGTTCAATTTACATTGTAAAACAGTGACGCCGTAACAGTTTAAATGTGTTGCAGTTTGCGTGGCTCAATTGAACACAAAGTAAAACGGAACGTCACGAGAATAAGTATGTTTTGCGTCATTGTCCTGTTTTTTACTTGCGGTTAACATCACATCAAGATGTTCAGCTTTTTATTGTTAATTGTTGATTTTGTTGTACAATAGGGCCATCAATAATCATGGCGAACAATAATAATGAATAGGGAACAGACAATTCAAAATTTGCTCAACATTGCAGAGCAGACTAAACAAGTACAAGCTGACCGTATCGAAATCGTATTAGAAGAGCGTCGTGATGAACATTTCCCACCAATGTCAAAAGCATTGATGGAAACTCGTTCAGGTTTGACGCGTCGTAAATTGGATGATGCTATTTCTCGTATGGAAGCAACGGGCCATCAATTTACAAAAAATAATGCCAACCATTATTCTATTACGCTAGATGAAGCACATAAATTGATGAAGGCGGCGAAAAAGCCAGCCTTTTTTGAGCGTGAAGGCGCTGGCCGTAAGCCATGGATTGTTAATGTCCAGAACCAAAAAGGCGGCACCGGGAAATCTATGACGGCGGTACATCTGGCGGCATGTTTGGCGCTTGATCTCGATAAACGTTATCGTATCTGCCTCATTGACCTCGATCCACAAGGCTCTCTGCGTTTATTCCTTAACCCGCTGATCAGTGTGGGTGAGCAAGACACCATTTATTCAGCTGTCGATGTCATGCTGGGAAATGTGCCGGAAGGTGAGGAAATGAATAAAGATTTCCTGATGAATAACGTTGTGATGCCAACCCAGTATCCTAATTTGAAAACCATTGCTGCTTTCCCTGAAGACGCGATGTTTAATGCTGATGCATGGCAAGATTTAGCTGTTAACCAAGATCTGGATATCGTCCGTCTGCTTAAAGAGCGGATGATTGACCCCATTGCCGACGAGTTTGATGTCATCATGATCGATACGGGTCCGCATATAGATCCGCTGGTCTGGAACGCGATGTATGCTTCAAATGCGCTGCTGATTCCCTGTGCTGCGAAGCGTCTTGACTGGGCTTCAACGGTCAACTTTTTCCAGCATTTACCGACTGTTTATGAAATGTTTCCGGAAGAATGGCACGGACTCGAATTTATTCGTCTGATGCCAACCATGTTCGAAGATGATAATAAGAAGCAAGTTTCTGTACTAACAGAAATGAATTACTTGCTGCAAGAACAGGTCATGATGGCAACCGTTCCACGCAGCAGGGCTTTTGAAACCTGTGCCGACACTTACAGTACTGTCTTTGATCTGACTGCTGCTGATTTTGAAGGAGGCAAGAAAACCTTGTCTACTGCGCAGGATGCCATTCAACGAGTTGGGCTGGAATTAGAGCGAGTGATGCATAGTCACTGGGCCAACTTAAATCAGGAGTAAAAGGACAGATGACAATTAAAACCAAAGATCTCAATGCTCGTCTGTTTGGCAAAGCGGATAAGCGTCGTGCTACCAATGCCGCGGAAGCACAAACGGCAGTACGTGATAAAGCCGCTGTTATTGAGCTTGCGGTTGCCGGCGAAGGTACCGTCGCGTTTGAATTAGTTAAAATTAATGCGGCTGAGGTTAAAGAAAAAACTCAGGTTTTCGCTGAAAATGCCCGTGAGCAAGCTTTTTTAAACGAGCATGCGCTCGCTGATATTCTGACGACGTTGAAAGATCGTGGTCAGCAATATCCTGCAGTGGGACGCTGGCTTGATGATGGCCGAATTGAAGTTCTGGACGGCAGCCGCCGTCGTATGTCATGTATTCTGGCAAGCAAGGACTTCTTAGTTTATGTCGCGAAGGGCATTAATAGTGAACATGCCAAGTTCCTGTCTGATGTTGCGAATGCTCATAAACCACTGTCTTTATATGAACGTGGTAAAGAGATGCAAGAATTGCTGGCCAATGGCAAGGTTGCCGATCAAAAAGAATTAGCCAAATATTGCCAGTGCAGTGAAGCGCTGGTAAGCGGGGCATTGAAAGCGGCCACTTTGCCAATGGAATTGTTGATGGCTTATCCGAGTGTCGGTGAATTAGGCCGTCCGACGATTGTGAAGCTGCATCGTATTTATTTTGGATTGCAAAAGACAGATCAGCAGCAATTGATTGAGCAGCTGACATCGGTTGACAGTCCTTTATGGCAACAGATCAACGTGCAGGGTATTACCCGGATTACCCGTGAAGTAACGATGAAACTTGAGCAAATGGGCGACGCTCTTCAGCCAAAAGTAGTGGTTGAAAAGCTAAAAGCACAGGAGCTGGTTAAAGGGAAAGCGACGTATACCCGTGACGGTGACAAGTTACAATTGAAACTGAAGAAGATGACTGAAAAGCAAGTTGATGAGATCCTTGCTTATCTGAGTGATTTCCTGAAGTAGTTCAATGAATCGAGCTTAATCATTAAACCACGCTTTTTAGCGTGGTTTTTTTATTGGCTGCATCTTGAAGGGATTTGGGTATATGATCGCGGTGTTGTAGTTAAATACCAAATCCATTAAATAATGAGTATCATCATGTCGGAACTTTATCAGTTTGCTTCTCGGTTAGCAGCTCAGGCAAAAGAGGCCAATTGCCGTTATTTAGTGGTGTTAGATGGCGATCTTAACTGGGCGACTAAGGCTAGTCAGATTTTTTTCTCTCACTATCACCGGACGTTCTGGGCTGGCGATAATGCCCCTGAGCACATAGCCTCACTGCCATTGAAAAAAGCAAAAAAGGTGCTGGGACAGGAAACGGATTGTCTGGTGTATAACGCGCATCCTGGTTTTGATGCGGATGCGTTTGGGGCGTTATCCGGCACGGTGACCGGCGGTGGCCTGTTGTTGTTAATGGTTCCGCACGCTTGGTTTGATGAAACACAGGCACAGCTCCCATTCATTCAGCGGTTAGCGCATTTATGCGCACAACCTGACGTCTTGCATCTCCGACAGTCCCCTTTCTTTGCTGATGATCAGTTAAATTGTTCGCTACCACTGCTGCCAATGCCAGGTATTGTAGATGAGGACTATTTTGATGAGACGTTTGGGTGTCTGACCCTGGAGCAAAAAAATGCAGTCGAGGCGATCCGGCGGGTTGTGACCGGACATCGCAAACGACCATTGGTGCTTACGGCTGATCGCGGCCGTGGAAAATCATCGGCACTCGGTATTGCTGCCGCCAGTTTGATGCGCGAGCGAAACATCAAAATTGCCGTCACGTCCCCGGCATTTGCCAATGCCAATACGTTGTTTGCTCAAGCTGCCCGCTCGCTGAATATTCCTTTTCATCAGCAGAAAAATCTCATATATCAACACAGTGAGCTGACGTTTATTGCGCCTGATGCCCTACTATCGAAGAATTCTGCGGCTGACAAGCCAGAAATTGATTTTTTAATTGTCGATGAAGCCGCGGCGATTCCTGCTCCTCTGCTGAATCAGATACTGACTCGATATAACCGGGTTACCTTTGCAACGACTATTCATGGCTATGAAGGCACTGGCCGCGGATTTGCGATTAAGTTTCGTCAACAGCTAGACCAGCATGCACCGCAATGGCGTCAGTACAGTTTATCCCAGCCTATCCGCTGGGCCAGACATGACCCACTTGAAAAATGGGTGTTTCAGGCATTGATGTTAGAAGCCGAGCCCGCCGAAGTTTCTGTTGTGATGGGATCTAGCCAGATACGATATCGGGTGTTATCGACGGCGTCGTTGATTGCTGACCAGCGGCGATTGAGTCAGTTGTTTGGGCTGCTGGTTAATGCCCATTATCAGACGACACCGTCTGATATTAGCCAGCTACTTGACGATCCTGCCATGCACCTTGTTGTTGCTGAGTCCGTGGAGCCAATCAGTGAGCCAGGCTCTGGACATCATTCCGAGACCGAAGAAGATTTGATTATAAGTAATATTGTCGGTTGCTGTTTGCTTTCTTTTGAAGGTGGATTTGATACCCAGTTTGCTGAACAGATCATGTTGGGAAAACGTCGTCCGAAAGGCCATTTATTGGCGCAATCTATTGCAGCACATATTGGGTTAGCTCAAGCAGCCCGTCAACGGTGCGCGCGTATACTCAGAATAGCCGTTCATCCTGACTGCCAGCAATATGGCATCGGTACGGCTTTGTTAGCGCATGTCAGACAATGGGCAGACGTTCAGTCTTTGGATTACTTAGGAACCAGTTTTGGCGTTGCTGGTGAGCTGCTTTCTTTCTGGCAGCAAGCGGGTTATTCGCCGGTTCGGTTAGGGGTCATGAAAGATGCCGCCAGTGGTGCACATTCGCTGTTAGCTGTATTACCCTTATCTGAAGATTCATTGTCTTGGTTCGATACCGCTGTTGCTTTATTTGCTGCCAATTTTTTAGTTCAGCGCGTCGAACAATTTCGGATGCTAGATGCATCCATTTTTGTTCCTCTCTATCAATACTCTCTTTGCCACAGTGTCACCGACCTGCGCGCAGTTGCTTGCTGCCATAATGAACCGCGTGGGGATGTTGTCTTATCCCCTATGGTAAGGTTACAGTTAGTAAGTTATATACGCGGAGGTTTGGGCTACGATCTGGCAGTTGCGAGCCTGGAAGCATGGCTTAGCGAGTTTCTTTGCCAGCCTTCATTGCAGTTAAATGCAGCCACCGAAATGGCTGTGGCAAAAGTGTTGCAAAAGCAAAGTTGGGAATTGATCGTACAGCGTTTTGGCTTTGCGAGCCGCAAAAGTGCGGAGCAAGCATTACGGGATCTCGTTGCTCAATCATATCAGTGTTAATCGTGGGAATAAGATATTATGCAGTTTTTGGTTGATACACATACCCATACTATTTCAAGCGGTCATGCTTATAGTACGGTTTTAGAAAATGCACAGGCCGCTTCACAGAAAGGTCTGGCGTTGTTTTGCGTGACAGACCACGCGCCAACCATGCCCGGCGCACCGCATTTTTGGCATTTTGCCAATCAGCGAGTATTACCTCGCTTTCTTCATGGCGTCGGAATCTTGCGCGGTGTTGAGGCGAATCTTATCAATGTTGATGGTGAGATCGATCTTGACCCGCGAATTACCGATCAGCTCGATTGGGTGATTGGCAGCTTACATGAGCCCGTTTTTCGTCCGGCTGATAAACATACCCACACTCAGGCTTTGCTCAAGATGATTGCGTCAGGGCGAGTTGATGCGATTGGTCATCTTGGCAATCCCAATTTTGATTTTGATTTTGAAGCTGTCATCACTTCAGCGGCAAAACATAATGTGTTGATTGAGATAAATAACTCGTCACTTTGTGGTTCTCGTCAAGGAAGCGAGCTGCGTTGTGAAGATATTGCCGCTTTTGTCAAAGAGATGGGAGGCAGAATTACCACGGGCTCGGATGCACATTTTGCTGATGATGTTGGTAACTTCACCCATGTACGCCATTTGCTTAAAAAAGTGAACTTTCCGTTGGAACGTGTAGTGACGCATCATCCCAAGTGTTTTCTAGACTTCCTTCAAGAGCGTGGCCAACACGCCATTGCTGAGTTTTTTGATTTGTAATGTCTTCCTCCTTTCCTCTCTTATTTACAGTGTAAATCAGGAATCCTACTGTTTGGTTTACACTGTAAATCCTTCTTTTCTCGTAAAGACACTTGTTTCGTCGAGTGGTTATAACAAAATACGACAATTTAAAGCGAGCGGAATTATCAACACTGGATTTCACCTATTTTGAGATTTTAGTCTAGAGTTAAAAGTCTTAGGCATTATCTATTTTATGGTGTTCATTTTATTCGGATTTAATCTGAATTGTCATGTTAGCGGCAGTTTGACCGAACAATATCATTCTTGCTTGATCGGTGTTATTGAGGCAAAAAATAAATGAACGTCATGAGGGGGGGTTATGAGCTTAGTAAAAGTCCAAAGCCAAGCGCTAAAGCGGTTGTTTGAACCAGTTCATTCTTTTCGTACCAACCTGACTTATACACTGAATAACGGTGGTCTGGCCGCACGTATTCGTAAGCATGAAATCTATACCGACTCTAATCTCCATGATGTCGGAGCCAGGATCTCTGTTGTTCGGTTAAGTAAAAACAGTATGATTCTAGAGTCTGCAACTGCGATGGATACCAATGCTTCTTATGAATTGAGCCTGCAAGGGATCCCGCTTCTTGATGGTTACCTCACCGAGCGGAGCTCGAGTACTGCTAGCGGTGGTTTGTTTCGCTACGAGTTCCATCAAAATAATTGGTTGACAGACAAAGAACTGATGTTTTTGGTCTCTGACATCATTTAAAAAAAATGCCCCGAGTGTCGGGGCATTAAAAAGGACTGACCTGCTGTTAAAATCGGGGGGAAGAACAGCAAGCTTTATTCAGAGGTCCTAGATTGTTAACTTTTGTATAGCGATTATTGTGCCAAGAGTAACAGCTAACCTATTTGATTATTTATATTATGTATTTCAATGGATTACGTAGCTTCATAATTCAGATACAACTATGATATAAAAATAAACGAGTAGATAGTCACCCAACGTTAAAATCATTAGGGGGGATTTCCACCCGTTTTTGTTGTGTTTGCTGTCAATTTTTAGAATAATCATATGCCATCAAGTCTTTATCCATGCCTGTACGACGATATTGAGAATATCGTTAATTAAATCATCCCGTCTCTATCTGAAGTGTGAACTCACTTCTACATCAAGTGCTCAACTATAGGTTAAAATGATGGTATATTTCACCAAATATCATTGCCTTACATTACCGCCCTGATGGTTAAAATTCGCACTAGAGTGAAGGAGTTTCTCTATGTCGCAACAGCTTCTGCAGCTGTCTCAAGATGGTCACAGTATTTCTATCCTTGTCCGACCACAGCAAGGCTCAGAGATGGAAATCAAACGCGTCGATATTTATGCTGCTATTGCTGATCATCAGGCAAGTCATTTCTTTTTGTTTGAGAATGCGATTGAATCTGCGTTGGAGATCTTAAATTCACCGGTATCAGATGACACAACCATTGAGCCGACAAGTCTGCTTATTGCTGAAAAAAGAGATGCGATGCTTTTGGTAAAAACCGAAGCGGATTTAATGACGGCCTCAATTACCGTTGTCGGTGCTTATGGCGGTGAACCTGTGGCCGGTAATACTCTTGTGAAGGCACTGAAAGAACATCACATCATTAAAGGTATTCGAAAGAATCAATTACAGGAACTTTTATCTACAGCTCACGAGTTGGAGCCTGGCGAGAAGTTTACCTTACCTGTTGCTTTTGGCCGACTTCCGGAGAACGGTCTTGATAGTCAGTTTGAGCCTTTAGTTGAAGATGCCAGTCATCGTGTGTTACAGCCGCAGGCAACAGATGATGGCCGCGTAGATATGCGGAATTTGGGTGAGATGGTAACAGTGAAAGCGAGCGAGGCCATTATGCGCCGTATTCCCGCAACGCAAGGGGTGTCCGGCTTTAATGTTATTGGCAACGAACTTGCGGCTGTACCGGGTAAAGAGATCACTTTTGATGTCGGTGAAGGTACTGAAATCAGTGACACTAATGAAAATCTACTGGTCGCGTCAAAAGCCGGTATGCCGATCATCAAAGGTAATGGGATGCAAGTTGATGATGCATTGATCCTCAAAGGTGTCAATGTCAATACTGGCCATGTTAATTTTGATGGTTGTGTGGTGATTAATGGCGACGTTATGCCTGGCATGAAGGTAATCGCGACAGGCAGTATTACGATCACCGGCGTGGTTGAGTTAGCAGAACTCAGGGCTGGCGGTGACATTGTGGTTGCTGACGGGCTGATCGGCAGGCAACAGCAGAAAGATAAGGACCTAACCTGTTATATTAAGTCGGGTGGAAAAGTTTCCGCCAAGTTTGCTCAGTATGTTGAGATAGATGCGGGACAAGATGTGGCCTTTTCGCTCCATGCACTTCATTGTCAGATCCGGACACAAGGTGAAGTGATTGTTTGCGATTCGTCAAAACGGCACGGTACATTAAGCGGCGGTACTATTCATGCTGGTTACAGTGTTAAAGCCGTTAATATCGGCGCTACGGCCGGAACACAAACTGAAATTACGGCTTTCAATAATTACCATGTCTTGCGTCGGCAGTTGGCTGATACATATAAGTCTCTTGAGCATCACCGAGAAAAAATGGAAAAAATTCATGTCGCTCAGCAGAAACTGTTGAAAATCCCACAATCTAAGCGCCCGGCAGAATTAGTGCAGAAAGTGATTGATACGCGTACCCGACATATAGAGAAAATTAAATCGCTAAAAGCGCATTATACTTGCTTAAAGAGTGAATATGATGAATTGCGCAGGGCTGTATCAATTACAGCGTTTAACCATCTGTATACGGGTGTGAACTGTCGACTTGAAAAATTAGTCATGAATGTGAGTCAGGAGCATGGTCCGTGTAAGATCATCTACAAAGAACAGCTCCTTGAGTTATCGCCTTTATAACCAGCCTCGCAGGATTTACAGTGTAAATAAGGTGAGGCATGCTCCATTGTTGATGTTAGATTTACACTGTAAATAGCCTTCTTGCTGGCATTTTTTGATTTGATTAACTAAATCGCTGCATGTTGGCGGAACACTTCATTTAGATATTTTCGTCTATAAGGCATGGCGGCCTTGCCGACAAGCTTTGCGCTTTGATTGCACCAGTCCCGTTAACATGAAGGCCATTAACAGGCACTAGCCGTTAGAGAGTTATCTTGAAATCGTCTTTATCAATACCGTGCTTTTTCATTTTGTCGTACAGGGTCTTACGCGCGAGTCCAAGCTCTTCCTGAACTTCTTTTAAACGGCCATTATGACGCTTTAGTGCATCACAGAGTAACGTAAACTCAAATTGATGGAGTCGATCTGTCAGCGTTAGGGTAAGCGGATCATCACTGATTTGACCATCATCATTTAAGCCAGAAGTCTCGCCCATCAAGACCAGGCGTTCAGCCAAGTTGCGTAACTCTCTTACATTTCCAGGCCAATCGTGTTCAAGTAATTTTTGTTGTTGTTCCAAACTAATCGTAGGCGGCTCGATGCCATAGCGAGTTGTGGCTGAACGACTAAAGTTCTGAAACAGCATCGGGATGTCATCTTTGCGATCCCGTAATGGCGGAATGTCAACACTGACAACATTCAGGCGATAGTAAAGATCTTGGCGAAACTCACCGCGCTCGCCCATCAGTCTTAGGTCCTGTTTTGTTGCCGCGATAATTCGAATATCGAGATCGATAGCCTGGTTGGTGCCTAGGGGTTCAACCTTACGCTCTTCCAGTACTCGCAAGAGTTTTATTTGCAACAGCATTGGCATTGATTCTATTTCGTCCAAAAACAGCGTTCCGCCATTGGCATAAGCTATTTTACCGACCCGCTTTTTCTGAGCGCCGGTAAATGCCCCTGATTCATAACCAAATAACTCGCTTTCAATCATGGTTTCAGGAATAGCGCCACAGTTAATGGCAACAAAAGGTTTATTCTGGCGAATACTGTGATCGTGCAAGAAGCGTGCGACGAGCTCTTTACCGGTTCCCGTTTCACCATGGATCATCACGTCAGCAGGCGTGTCTTTAATGTGCGTCAGGATCCGTCTTAATTGTTTTATTTTAGGGTTATTACCAAGAATACGAGGACCGGGTCCACTTTGCGCTTCCAGTTCGCGTCTTAATTCGCGATTTTCAAGTACCAATTCACGCTTATCGCCTGCTCGTTTAACAACATCAAGTAAGTTATCTGTCGAGAATGGTTTTTCCAGAAAATCATAGGCACCGTTTCGCATAGCATCAACAGCCGTCGAAATATCCCCATGACCGGTCAGTAAAATGACCGACAGTTCGGGATCGATAGCCAGCGCACGCTTTAAAAAGCTGATCCCATCAATACCGGGCATATTGATATCGGAGATGATAACACCGCCAAAGTGGCTCTCCAGCATCTCTAAAGCCGGTTTGGCACTGGCAAAGAGTGTTACGTCGTAGTCTTCAAGTTCTAATGTTTGCCCCAATGCATCGCGGATTGGCTTCTCATCGTCAATAAAAATTACTTGCTTGTTCATTACACATCCTCGGTACAGCGGGGCAGAGTAATAACAAATTCTGCGCCACCACTATAATGATCCTCAATAGTCAGGTTACCGGAGAAGGAATCTATGATCCTTCTTGAAATGGTTAGCCCTAGCCCTAGCCCCTCTTTTTTAGTCGTAAAGAAAGGGGTGAAAATACGTTTTTTCTGATCATCATCCAAGCCCGGGCCATTATCCCAGATCCGTATTTCGACCACCTCCGCGAACGGTTTTAACTGGACACCAATTTGGGGAGAGCTTGTACCGCCAAGAGCCTGAATGGCGTTGTGCAGCACATTGACCAGTACCTGTTCAAATTGAACCGCATCGGCGCGAACCAGCAGATCGGGAGGCAGCTCACCAAGGCGTAAGATCACGCCTTGCTTAATTAATTTATTACGTAGCAGGCTGACAGCAGAGCGAATAGAGTCGGCGGCCACCGTACGGTTGTTGTTCTCGGTTGTCTTCCGGGCAAAGACTTTGAACCGCGAGATAATGTCCGACACCATCAGATTCAGATTGATGATCTCGTCAATATTACCGGCGACAGCTTCATAACGATTTTTTTGCAACAGTTTCCGGGTATTTTCCGCGTAAGTCCGCATCGCTGCAAGAGGCTGATTAATCTCATGATTAATGCTTGCTGACAGCTCTCCGAGCAATGCAAGTTTGGCCGCTTGGACCAGTTCGCTCTGTGTCTGTTTCAATTCCGCCTGGCTGTGTTCGTATTGCTCAATGGTATCGCGCAACTGCTGGTTGGTTTCCATCAAATTATGGGTACGTTCAGTCACCAGCTGTTCAAGCTTATCATTGAGCTGGGCCAGTTCTTTTTTGGTTGTGAAAGTCTGAAACCAGGACATAACAGCTAGACAAAGCAGCATGTAAAAGACTGTGAAGGCGAACAGTGCCTGAACCACATATCGATACGCGGCGTTAATCGGGTTAAAGCCATAAATAGTCCATCCCGCTTGTTCCATATTGTGGCTGGCTAACAGAAAGGCTTCGCTTTGATTGACTCCGGGAATGGTGATATTGCTGATTTCCTGCTGATTAAATTCAGTCAGGAGAGGTAAATTACTTAACGGCTCCAGCCTTGTCTGGCCGTATTGACGCGAAGAGAATACCTGTTGCTTTTGTTCATCGGTAAGCACAACCAGAGATCGGTATAGCCAACTGTCTTCTGAGCTGTAGAAAATCACGCCGAGGTGATCGGTAATGGCATATTCGATTTGATCGTATTGCCAGATATCTTCAACCAAAGACAGATCAACTTTTATCACCAGAACCCCAATGATCTGCTGTTGTTGGTAGATCGGGGCGGAAAAGTAATAACCGCGCTTATCTGAGCGGACACCCAAAGCAAAGTACTGGCCGAGTTTGCCACGCATTGCATCTTGAAAATAAGGACGATAAGCATAATTCTGCCCGACAAAGCTGCTTTTATTTTGCCAGTTACTGGCCGCCAGCGTATCACCGCTGCGGTTGATTAAATAAATCGTATCGGCATTCAATTTATTTGCCCATTCCTGCAACAGCAAACTGATTTGCTGGTCGTGGGCAACAACAGCAGCATGGGGGGGATTATCAGCCATGAGTGGCGAAATCAGACGTGGGTCATTGGCTAAAACTTCCGGTAATTTGCTATATCGTGATAGCTGGGCATCGAGCTTCTCACCGAGTTGACTGACATCGTTAGTAATTCTTTCTGATAAATGCTGTTTAACTTGCTGGTAGGTAATATTGGCGATGAGCGCGGCCAGGATCAGGCCGAGAAAAATAATAAGGCTGGAAAATTTGTTTTTTTGCACAGGATCATTCCGATCATTTTTAGTAGTGCAAAATAGCAAATTTCGCGATGCCAAAACACGAACTGGCTTGCAGAGCTTTGATGTTTTCGACCTCCGGAAGCAAAAAATGGCTCAGAAAGATATAAGTGGCGTTACTGAGTATGTGTTATACCCAAACAACTTTAATGTGCTTGTTTTTCCTATTGGCAAAGCGCACAATTTCTTAAAATGCCATATCGGCTCAAGTTTAATAAGCGGAGATAACAATGGAATTGTCTGATATTCGTCGTGAGTACACGAAAGGTGGATTACGTCGCCATGATTTACCAGATGAGCCACTGTCTTTATTTGCAAAATGGTTAAAACAAGCAATTGATGCGAAAATTACTGATCCTACCGCGATGACTGTCGCGACAGTGGATGAAAACGGACAACCTTTTCAGCGTATTGTTTTACTGAAACACTTTGATCAAGACGGTTTTGTGTTTTATACCAATTTGGGTAGCCGCAAAGCCCTGCATCTGAGCCACAATGCTAAGATCAGTCTGCATTTCCCGTGGCATCCTATTGAGCGTCAGGTGCATGTGACCGGAGAAGCACAAAAGCTGTCGACACTTGAAGTAATGAAGTACTTTTCATCACGTCCGAAAGAAAGCCAGATTGCGGCATGGGCAAGCAAGCAGAGCAGCCGAATTTCAGCGCGTCAGGCCCTGGAAGGGAAGTTTATGGAGCTGAAACAAAAATTTGCTAAGGGTGATGTGCCTGTTCCGACATTCTGGGGCGGATATCGTGTGAAAATCAATTCGATAGAGTTCTGGCAGGGGGGAGAGCACCGCCTTCATGACCGTTTCTTATATTCTAAAGATGCATCAGAATGGACAATTGAACGATTAGCGCCTTAGTGGTTTGGTTCTAAATAAAAAGTGTAGCTGTTATGTCGCTACACTTTTTTTATGCAATTATCGTATCGCTGTGATTTTATTATACGGACATCTTTTATAAGACGGCTTCATTGGAAGTAACAATGCTTACTCCCTCTGGATGGCGTACCGTCAGCGCTTTTTCTGCATCTCGAATGGAGTTAATCTCATTACTTGCCATTATTTCGTATTTAAACGGAATATTAAAGTGTGGATGTACAACGTAAGTGATAGTGAATTGTTTCATATCTTCTGCCAAAGTGGTTCTGGTACATAACCTGACTGGTTACGACTGACAGCCATGTTTCATCATGGCTAAATACATTCGCAGCGATTGTATAAATAAACAACGAGCTAAAATTTGATCTGAAAAATGATTTTCTGAACAAATGGTTTCAAAAAGTAAAACTCATTCTGCAGAAAAGAGACACTGCTGGTTATTGTTGACGCTAGACCAACCTCATAACGCGAGATTCTCGTCGAACCTGCATTGTGAGGTGATCTATTCTTTTAGAATGACCGACAGTTGGCTTTTTAGCATGCTTTCAGGGATATGCGAGCCAAAGCCGAGATCTAACGCCAGATCGATGAGCTCTCCCTTCGAATTAGCATTAAACTTTTCGCGTAGGCGAAGTACATAGTTCTCAACGGTTTTAACCGAAACATTCAGTACCTTGGCAATATATTGCGGCTTTTTTCCATACAGCAATAGAAACAGGACTTCAGATTCGCGGGTGTTTATCGCGACTTTTTGATTATGCAGATCTAAGCTAAAAGACGCTTGGTCTTTTTTATTCAGCCCGGCAGCCCGGCAAATCCAATGCCCCACTTCTAAAATGGCCGTGTCTTTTAGTTCAACCCCAGAAAAAATAGTGCCTAATATATTACCTTCGTCACTCTTCCAAGGTGTTTTAGTGAATAAATGCGCACGCCAGCTGCCATCCGAATAGGGGTGAATATCGAGTACCCGCATGCGTTGTCCTGATGAGACCACTTGGAAGTCTTGTTCCCGGAAAGAGTCGGCACATTCTATTGTCGGGCTTGGCATATCAAAATCTGTTCTGCCAATACATTCTAAATGATGGTCGAGACCAATAATCTTTCCATACTCTTCATTTGCATAAACAAATACAGAGTCTTTATCTTTACAGCCCCAGCAACCAGGGAGTTGATTAAAAATATGTAGAAGGGATGGATCGACTTTGTCTTTCACTGCTCTCGCCTAACGCTATCGCTCAGATAAATCTGATTGTAGGTAAATTAGTAGGCAGGGTAAATGTAACACAATTCATGTGCCGGATTATTAGGCATAATGGTCTGTATTGATAAAAAAAAAGCCGGTCTATAAGACCGGCAAAGACAAGAGTTTGACTCCGAAGAGCACAATCCTGTACGACGTGTAGAAGAGGTATCCAATTAAGTTTGATGCTTTGATATGAGGGTTTATATCAAAGCAACTTCATTGGCATGTATCCAATGCTGGATACTGCAGACAGTTCACAGTGAAGTACATTCCCTGTCTACGAGATAACTATAGCCAATCGCGCGCTAACAAAGAAGGGGGGAAATCACCTATTGACAGAATCTTATTATTGTGAGTCTTACTGATCATGAGATACGCTTGGCTTATGTATTATGTTTATCTTATACATCAATACTATTCATCTTGTCCTATGGGAATTAAAAACAAAGGGATGAATTAAAACACCCGGTTTTTTATGCGGACTATCCGATTGGTTATTCGAATAGAAAACGGTAGCCATGAGCGCCAAACAGAGTGGCAACTGACACATAGAGTATCTTAAAAACAGCTTGGTCAATTGAGGAAACAGCCTGCCACCACTATTATTGTAGATGTTGCCTAGTTATGAATACAGAGGAAAAGCCCCGAGATATTGAAGCTGGTGACGAATAAGTAATATGGTATCGACCGACACATTTTTCTTCAATAGAAGGAGAATCAGCGAATATGATAAAGGCGCCGACAGCTCGACGCCTGCCCAGTAAACCGTCAATTCAAAATTAAAAACATAGCAATAATCCCGTTATATTCCCGAAAACATGATCAAGGGTAGAGCGATGATCAAGTATCTGCTGTTGGAATAATAAAATAGCTTGTGATCCTGGCGAGCACGGTAAATCGTAGCACCTGAGGCGCGTTTTATTGCTAAAAAATGGCCCGACTTTAGTCAAACCGCAGGATCTCAATAGATCATAAGGAAGTTAGCACGCTGTACAGATATAGAGTACTGGGAGTTATGACGATATCTCATTGTTACATGGTAGATCTGGACGCGTGGGGGCGGCCACTCTGCCGGAACGATGATCAAGTAGAGATAAATAACGGGCCATGTCATTTCAACTGGAACGATGATCAAGCGGGATCCTGAATGATGATCCAGGAAAATATGGAAGCGTGATCAAGGCAGGATCATGTTTGGCGAAATGTGTAAATGTGTTGTGCCTGCAATGAGCCGTTTAATGCGGAAGCATGATCAAGTAGTATTTATTTTTAAGTTATTGTTAATTATAGTTTAACCTGATTTAGGTCAGATTTCTGGTATTAAAAGGTAAAGATCCGGGAAATCGGATTTATCCCGCAGAAGCCGTATGGAGTAGGGCCTTCAGCGTTATTTTATTAATTGAAATGACAGATTCCGTAAAAAATGATGGCTTGATCACTTTTCCGGGACTTTCTGTTTATCTATCTACTATGTTTAGAGTAAGCCCGCACTGGTGTCTTGCTGCTGTTATTGAGACAATAAGCTGTCTCCATTTGGATTGTATTACCTTACATGAACGATAAGTTTAAACCCTCAGAGATTGTCGTGTTACCTGAACTAATGGAACATCATAACCACGGTTACAATCAGGTCGTAATTGGTCTGTCGGGACAGACCGAATTTGATATTGAAGGCTATGGTAATTTAGTGTATCCGGGTCATGGCTGTCTGGTGACAGCGGACTCTGAGCACGCGTTTTCCGGCATAGGGAAAAATGAGATCCTGGTAATGAATTTGCCAGTGGAGAGCGTCTCTCTTGATCAAATATTGCCCTCTTATGCGAATGAACGGATGGAACGCCTGTTTGAGCAGTCAGGCTATTTTCACCTTGATATTCAGGCGCAAAACTTGATCAAGGCACTGACCGCTGAAATGATGGCCCACCCGGATGATTTGCTGCTGAGCAAAGCCTGTACCGATACTTTGATGTGTATCTTACAGCGTCATTTTAAGCCACTGGGATCAGATCGCCATGTCTCTCGGCTTAATATGGATGTTATCGATCAGTACATAATTCAGCATCTAATTCGTAAAATATCAGTAACACAATTAGCTGGCCTGGTGTTTCTCGGCGAAAGCCAGTTTCATTTATTGTTTAAAGAACAGACAGGGGTCACCCCGTATCAGTATGTTTTGAAAAAACGATTGGAAATGGCGAAGCAGCTTATGGACGAGTCTCAACTGAGTCTGGCACAGGTGGCACAAAGCTGCGGATTTGCCAGCCAGAGCAGCTTTACTCAATCGTTCTCCCGTCTGTACGGTATGCCGCCGGCGCGTTTCAAAAAAGATAATTTATAATCCCTCTCCCCATATTTTTGTTTTTAATTCATAGTTTTATGAAGGTTTGACGGCTTTTGTAATCGCTGGAAGCGGTTTAGGCCGCGCTTGATTGATTTTCTTACAGCGTCGTTGAAAACTCGCTTACTTTATTGCTTTCGCGCATAAATATCCCAGCGATCTTTTTTACCCAATTAATTTGTTGTTGACGGAATTATGGCCGAATTAAACCTCGTGGCAGATATTTTGCTGAGGGGTTGTGTCTTATTTTGTTAAAAAACGGACTTTTTCTAAAAATTATCGGAGAATATGGCAAGACTATCAGAGCTGTGGAAAATAGAATCCCCCTCAATAGCAACACTAATGTAACATTTAGACTGGATGGAAATTCAGAATATATTATTGAGGACACGATTATGTTCAATGCGGCAGATGTACTTCAGCCATCGTTTATTGAGCGGCCATTGGATGAAATCTGGCAACTGATTTCACCGCTTTATTCTGCAGATGAGTCACAGTGGCTCGAACAACTGCTTCCTCTTGCAGAGCCTTCGGAGCTCGAACGTAAACAGGCGACAGAAAAAGCGACCGAGCTGATCAAGCGCGTGCGCGCAGATCAAGATGCAATCCAAATGATTGATGCACTGCTGCTGGAGTACAGCCTAGATACCAGAGAAGGTATTTTACTGATGTGTCTGGCTGAAGCCTTAATGCGTATTCCTGATGCCGCAACCGCAGATGCACTGATCCGCGATAAACTCAGTGTTGCCGATTGGAAATCTCACCTCAAAAATTCTGACTCCCTGTTTGTCAATGCCTCAACCTGGGGGCTGATGCTGACCGGAAAAGTGGTCAGTATGGACGCCAAAGCCGATGGTACCCCTTCGCATGTGATCAATCGCCTGGTCAATAAAATGTCTGAGCCGGTGATCCGTCAGGCGATGCATCAGGCCATGAAGATCATGGGCCATCAGTTTGTGTTAGGCAGGACCATTGTGGAAGCGATGAAAAATGCAAAGGACAAACGAGATCAAGGTTTTACATACACTTTTGATATGTTGGGTGAATCGGCGCTGACTGCCCATGACGCTCAGAAGTATTTTAAAGACTACATTATGGCGATCGAAGCGGTTGGTCGTGATACTTATCATAGTCAAAAGCAGAGCAATCGGAAATCACCGGATCCGACGGTATCGATCAAGCTATCTGCGTTGCACCCGCGTTATGACGTGGCCAATGAGGCGCGTGTCCTGGATGAAATGTATCACTCGGTACTGGCATTGCTAGAACGCGCCCGTGAACTGAATATCGGCATTACCATTGATGCCGAAGAAGCAGACCGGCTCGAGCTGTCGCTGAAACTGTTTGAAAAATTGTATCGATCGACCGTGGTACGAGGCTGGGGACGGTTTGGTCTGGTGGTTCAGTCTTATTCTAAGTGCGCACTGCCGGTATTGGCCTGGCTAGCGGCGCTTAGCAAAGATCAGGGTGATGTGATCCCTGTGCGTCTGGTCAAAGGGGCTTACTGGGATAGCGAGCTGAAATTAGCACAGCAAGGCGGTTATGCCGCTTATCCGGTCTTTACCCGCAAAGAGGCAACTGACTGCTCTTATCTGGCCTGCTCCCGCTTCCTGTTATCTGAACACCTGCGCGGGGTTATCTACCCTCAGTTTGCCAGCCATAACGCGCATACCGTATCGGCGATTGTGGCGATGACGAGTCATCGTGACTTTGAATTCCAGCGTCTGCATGGCATGGGTGATGCACTGTATAACCATGCGATGGAAATGTATCAGACTAACGTTCGTATATACGCACCTGTGGGCAGTCATAAAGATTTATTACCTTATCTGGTACGCCGGCTGCTGGAAAATGGTGCCAACAGCTCGTTTGTTCACCGTCTGGTCGATGCCAACTGCCCGATTGAGACGCTGACCGAGCACCCGGTCGATATGTTACGTTCACGCCCCACATTGCATAACGGTTTAATTCCGCTGCCCCCGCAAATTTTTGCTGACGAGCGTAAGAACTCGGCGGGCATCAACATTGATATTGAATCACAGTGGCGTCCGTTAAATGAAGCCATCCAGGCTTTTAGCGAGCATCAATGGCAAGCGGGTCCAATTGTCAACGGCGTAACCCTGACGGGCGAGCTAAAGGCGGTAACGGCCCCGTACGACCGCAGTGAAACCGTCGGTCAGGTTGCGTTTGCCAGCCAGAACCAGGTGGCGCAGGCGGTAGAAGTGGCGGCAGCCTGTTATCCCAGCTGGTCGCAAACGCCGCCGGCAGAGCGTGCGCAGTGCTTGCAGCGTCTGGCCGATCTGCTTGAACAACACACCGGCGAGCTCGTTGCGCTCTGTCACCGCGAGGCAGGTAAAACCATCCAAGACAGTATTGATGAAATTCGTGAAGCGGTCGATTTCTGTCGTTTCTACGCGGTTCAGGCGGCAACAGAGTTTGCTGCGCCACAAACGGTGTCTTGTTTTGATGGGTCAACCAGACAGCTCAGCTATCAGGGGCGCGGTGTCTTTGCCTGTATCAGCCCGTGGAACTTCCCGTTAGCGATTTTCTTGGGTCAGGTTTCTGCCGCGCTTGCTGCGGGTAATACCGTGGTGGCGAAACCGGCAGAACAAACATCCTTGATTGCCTTCCGTGCCATTGAACTGATGCTGGAGGCCGGTGTACCTGCCGGCGCGATCCAATTTCTGCCGGGTCGTGGTGCCGAAGTGGGTACGCCGCTGACGTCTGACACGCGTATTTCCGGGGTTGTGTTTACCGGTTCGACCGAAACCGCGCAACGGATCAACCGCGCGTTGGCTGCACGTGATTGTGAACCGGTGCCGTTTATCGCGGAAACCGGTGGGCAGAATGCAATGATCGTTGACAGTACAGCGCTACCTGAGCAGGTGGTGCGTGATGTTGTCCGGTCGGCATTTGCCTCGGCGGGCCAGCGTTGTTCTGCATTACGGGTATTGTTTGTGCAGGCTGACATTGCCGATCGTATTGTTGCACTGATCAAAGGGGCGATGGCCGAATTGTCGGTTGGCCGTCCTGAACTGCACAGTACCGATGTCGGTCCGGTGATTGATCTTGATGCGAAAAGAAAGCTGCTGACGCATATAGAGGCATTGAAAAATACGGCCACGCTAGTCGCACAAGCAGCGCTTGGCGATGAGTGCAAGGCGGGTGATTTTGTTGCGCCGACTGCATTTGAGATCAGCAGTATTGATATGCTGAAAAATGAAAACTTTGGCCCGATCCTTCACATTGTGCGTTTTAAAGCGAATGAAATTGATCAGGTGATTGACCAAATCAATAACACCGGCTTTGGCCTGACGTTAGGCGTGCATAGCCGTAACGAACGTACCTATTGTCACATTGAGCAACGTGCACGTGTGGGGAACTGTTATATCAACCGTGATCAGGTTGGTGCCGTCGTCGGGGTTCAGCCGTTTGGCGGCCAGGGGCTGTCTGGTACCGGACCGAAAGCGGGTGGTCCGCATTATTTGTACCGATTTACCCAAGACATGTTCAATGTGTAATGGCAGTTAATCTAAGTTGAAAAAGGAATCAGTCATGACAATAGGTATTCAAGCGATCGTGGGTAACAGTCTAGCCGCATGGGAAGGCTGGAACGGGCTTGGTTATGAAAAACGCATTCAGATCCTAAACCGGTGGACAGAGCAACTGGATCAATCTGCTCAGGCGATGGTGTCTTTCCAGTGCCGTAATGCATTAGAACATGTTGGTGAAACCTTGCTGATGCCGGGCCCGACGGGTGAGACCAATGAGCTTTACAGTGCTGGTCGCGGTGTCTTTATTGTTACAGCAGATGCTGAGGTATCGATTACCGCCGTTATAGGCCAGATCACCGCTGCATTAGTGACCGGTAACACCGTGTTAGTGAGCTTGCCGTCAGCGTTTGCGCTGTCGGCCGGCGAATTAGTCGCACAACTGGAGAAAGCGGGTTGTGCTCGCGGGGTGATCACGGCCATTGGTGATATTCAGCTTACTGATTGTGTCAGCCATACCGCGGTTGCGGGTGTGGCTTATGCTGGCCAGTTATCGACATCACAGGCGCTGGCGCGTCAATTGGCTGCGCGTGACGGATTACTGGCCCAATTGATCTGTGAAACCGATTGTGAGTCGTTACCCGTAATTGGCAGCCCGACCTACACATTGAGGTTTGTGACCGAAAGGACGCGAACGATCAATATTACTGCCGTTGGCGGTAATGCCACTCTGCTGGAGCTGGGGAGTGGCGAACACTAATTTCTAAGTCACTGTCTGGCTCATTGTTATTTCACTCGTCCGATTCGCGATGGAATGAACGTGCAGTGAGCCGAGCTGCGACGTAAATATGCTGGACTGTACGTTCAGTAGATAAACTGAGCCCTTGCAATGAACAGGGGCTCTAAAAACTGAGGGAACTCAACAATGATAGAAAATAGCTTTGCTATTACAGGAACGTTTATTGTCTATTTGATTGCCATGATGGTGATTGGATATGTAGCGTATAAGCGTACGTCAAACTCGTCAGATTATTTCTTGGGTGGCCGCTCGCTGGGGCCATGGCCTGCTGCGCTTTCTGCGGGCGCATCTGATATGAGTGGGTGGTTGCTGCTTGGTCTGCCGGGTTATGCCTATGCGGCGGGTATTGAATCGCTCTGGCTGGCAGGGGGCCTGCTATTGGGAACTTGGCTGAACTGGTTGATTTGTGCCAAGCGCCTGCGTACTTATAGTATTACAGCTGATAACTCGCTGACGCTGCCAGAGTTTTTATCACGCCGCTTTGACGATAAATCTAAACTGATCCAAACCATTTCAGCATTCTTTATTTTGCTGTTTTTCCTTTTCTACACCAGTTCAGGTTTAGTTGCCGGCGGTAAATTATTTGAAACGGTATTCGGCCTTGATTACAGCATTGCGGTGATTGTCGGTACTGTTTGTGTTGTCTCATATACCTTATTTGGTGGATTCTTGGCAGTATCCTGGACGGACCTGGTTCAGGGCTTGCTGATGTCTGCGGCACTGGTTATCGTTCCCATCGCCGCAATGCAAGGCGGTGTTGGCGATCTGACTGCTGCGCTTGAAATGAAAAACCCAGAACTGATGACGCTGTTTAATGATGCCAAAGGTCAGCCGTTGTCTGCGATTGCGATCATCTCTCTGGCAGCATGGGGCCTTGGTTACTTTGGTCAGCCGCACATTCTGGCGCGTTTTAAAGCAACACGTTCTAATCGTGATATTACGACAGCACGTCGCATTGCCGTCGCATGGACTGCCATTTCAATGGCGGGTGCAATTTTGGTTGGCTTAGTTGGTATTTTGTATGTCGATAACCAATTAGCCGGCGAGCTGGCTGATGGCGAGAAAATATTCATGCTGCTGGTCAACTCAATTTTCCATCCTGTTGTCGCAGGTATTCTACTGGCGGCAATTTTGGCGGCCATCATGAGTACGGCTGACTCACAGCTGCTGGTATCATCGTCTGCCCTCGCAGAGGACTTCTATAAGCAAGTCTTCCGCCCTCAGGCTTCTACTGAAGAGATCGTGATGGTGGGCCGTGTAGCGGTGATTATTCTGTCGATTGTGGCTCTGATGCTTGCAATGAACCCTGACAGCACGGTGCTGGGTTTGGTTTCTTATGCCTGGGCGGGCTTTGGTGCAGCATTTGGTCCGGTATTATTGCTAAGCCTGTTCTGGAAGCGTATGAACCGTAATGGCGCGTTGACCGGTATTGTTGTGGGCGCGCTGACGGTGGTTATCTGGAAACAGATCACCGGCGGTATTTTCGACCTGTATGAAATTGTACCGGGATTCATTTTTGCGACACTGTCAGTCGTGGTAGTTAGCCTGATGAGCGGAGAGCCTTCTATCAAGGTACAAAAGCAATTCGATGAATTTGAAAAGAACCTTGTTGAGCTGGATTAAGCTTACTTAAAGCAGGCGGTTTGAGTTAAAAGGTTTTTGTTATAACAATGCCGGCCCACAGGGGCCGGCATTTTTTTACCCGCGATTTAATACCAATACTATCGTTATCGTCAGAGCTGGTCATAATGATATTTCGCTGTATCCTGAATACATAGCAGGGCTAAGGCGCGCTCAGGAGCAATGATCAAGGAGAGGCAATTCGAGTGCGATATTTGCCAGGTCTGCAATAGTGAAAGAGGCCGCTGTACTTATCTCGCTTGGTATTAAATAGTATTGATACATCTCTTTTCATCCATTGCTTATAAATATTTACAGGGTATTTTATTAAAAGTGCCTTCTTTGAGATTTAATGGCTATAGAAGTACCGTGATCGGCCGTTATAAAGAGGGAGTAATTCTGTTTGCCTGGAGCGTTATGTCAGACATTATGATGGGGTTAGGCCTGCTTGGGATCCCACTGATTTGGTTAGTGATACGATATTCTATGGTGTCCCAAAAACAGCAGGAAGCCGAAAGACTGCAGGCTTTGCAAGATAAAAAATATAGACTCGTGTTGGAAAAAGCAAGAATATCCGAGCGCGAAGAAAAGGTTTTTAAAGGACAAACCGGCCATATTCCAAGCCAACTTTCTATCGCGAAGGAGTATGAGCTGACGAACATACGCGAGGCAATTAACTGGTATCAGAAAGCTGCAGATTTAGGCAATGAAATCGGCCAGCATGCGTTAGCCCGCCTGTGTCGTGAGGATATTGATGACCCGCAGGGTGAAGCGAAATCTCAATATTGGGATGCGGTGGTTAGATCTAAACAAAAAGAGCCAGAAGCGCTGTTTAACCTTGGCCACTGTTTACTTCAAGGCCACGGTGTTGATGCTGACTTTGATGCCGGACTCGAAAATATGACTGCAGCAGCGGAAATGGAGTATATCCCGGCACAGCTTTTCTTGGGTGATTGGTTTGTTGCAGATCCCAACCCTGAAAAAAATCCGCATCTCGCATTTTGCTGGCGTTTAAGGGCGGCAAGAAATAATGATGTCACAGGTTTTATGAAAACTGCTTATTGCTATCAGACAGGGATGGGCGTTAATAAAGATAAGCAGTGTGCCACCTATTGGTTAGAGCGCGCTGCCGAGCAAGGTAAGACCGAAGCGCAATATGTAGTGGCTAAAATGCATCTTGGCTCCGATGTTAATGATGCTGCGGTTGCTTATATCTGGTTTTCTATCGCGTATGCTTCCGGTAATAAAGAAGCCAAAAAGGATCGTGACCGTGTGGCGCAAATTATTGGTATTGAATCAATTCTTAGTGTCCAGAGCGTGGCAAAGTCGGTCTATAAAATATTGCAGGAAAAACCGGTTGCGGCGCATTTGGTTATCCACTTGTTGGATAAAAGGTATGGCCGCGGTGGTTACTACCCCACCGATGAACAATTGGATGCGCTGATTGACGGAAAGAATGACATTGATGCTGAGCCAGATAGTACCGCACTGACGGATCGTTATTCTGCAGAACTCTCGTTAGCTGAGCACCCAGAGCGGGATGCTAACGGTTGTCAGTCAGAGGGTGGATTAAGCCGTGCGGTTGAGAACAAGACAACAGCAACGCAGCAATACCAGCAGCAGAATTGGGTAACATCTTGGGATACATTGATTGCTGATACGGAGACTCAGGCTCAGTCAGATAAGTCTTGACTAATATGGTTGCATAACCGCCACTAAACATACTCAAGCAGTTGAGGCATCGCGGTAAGTGTTGTGACATTAGGATGATCAATCCGTACTGACTCCGGAGTGGTCAGAAAATGAAATGTTCGGATCTCGGCGTTGATACCAGCCTGAACGCCTTTCACCGTGTCATCAACATAAGCACATTGTTTGAGCGATACTCCCATATTCATGGCGGCAAAGTGCAATATATCCGGTTCCGGTTTCCAGCTGTTGGCTTCGAATGCACTAAATAGCTTGCCTTCAAAATAGGGTAGCAGTCCGGTCAGGCGCAAAGTATGCTCAATTTTGCTGACCGGGGCATTAGAAGCGATGCACATTTCATAATCATTAGCGACAAGTGTTTTGAGCAGTTCTGGTACTCCCTGAACCGGATTCAAACCTTGCTCAAATAACCGTTCGCACTCCTGGCGATAAAGGGGCTCGAGAATATCAATAGAAATCAATAAGCCGACTCTTTTGCAGGTATCAGCGAGAATATCAGCCATTTTTCCGCCCTGAAAATGCCGTAAGCAGTCATCAAGACTGAGAGTCACACCAAATTGGGCAAAAATAGTGACTAATGCCTGATTACACAGCTTTTCACTGTCAACCAAAGTGCCATCGCAATCAAAGATGACACACCGGATATTACACTCTCTGTTCATCGCGGACGATCCCAAGTTCTATTACATTCTTATACGGTTAATACAGCGCGAGTGTTTCTACAATATGCGTATTATGTATTTGTTAGCTTAATCGGCTTAACGGCTGAGACTGTGTGGAAAAGTGAGAGCCAGAGCCTGTCACTTGTCGATAGGGCTAACAGCGCGATACCCAAACGACGTCTTCGTAAAATGTGCTTGAATTGAATTCGCAGAATAAGTGCTTATTCCGCACCTTGAACGGGGTTGGGTATATACTTTTGGGAAAAAGTAGAATCAACACGCAGTACTATAAGGCTCGCGCTGTAGATCATTGCCGATCAGATCTGATTGGAAAGCATTACGATAATTGAAAAGGGATAATTATGTCATCATCAATTTTTCCGAGCTGGCTTGGCGGATATGAAGTGAAAAAACACATTACCAACCCGAATATCCAGGTGGGTGATTACACTTACTATTCAGGCTATTACCACGAGAAACATTTTGAAGATCAGTGTGTTCATTATCTGCTGGGTGATGCTTCAAGCCAGAAGGTGTGGGAATCAGGGGTCTTCGGCGAAGTTGATAAATTGATCATAGGCAAGTATTGCTCCATCGCTTCGGGCGCTGTCTTTATGCTGGCTGGCAACCAGGGTCACCGGCACGATTGGATATCCTCCTTTCCTTTTGACTATGAAGTGTTTGGTGAAAAGGTAAAATCCGGTTTTGAACGCACAGGTGACACTATTATCGGTAACGATGTCTGGATTGGCAGTGAATGCGTCGTTATGCCCGGTGTCACCATTGGCGATGGTGCCGTCATTGGTGCCCGTGCGGTCGTCACCAAAGACGTCGAGCCTTATACCGTTGTTGTCGGAAATCCGGGAATGGCAGTTAAGAAGCGTTTTACTGAGCAGCAAATCGCGATGTTGCTTGATATGAAATGGTGGTCTTGGCCGCTGGAGACGTTGCAAGAGAATATGGATTTAATCTGCAGTTCTGATATTGAAGGATTGTTTGAACGTTACCGGCACTTTGCACAATAAAAAAGACCTATCGGTAGATACCGAAATTAGCCCAAGGAGCATACTCTGAATTATCTGGCAGCGTTCTATGCGGATGGGGAATATTGACTCAGATCAGTGTAATCGATTTCATTGAGGGGTATTTTAGCCTTGATTATCAAACTTTATGGAGAGAAAAGATGGATCTTTTACGTTGTACTATTTTGTCTGATAATATTTCGACGCATTTTCACTCTGCGGATAATGCTATTGGGTTTGTTGAGAAAATTCTCGAGGAGGAGATTTTCTTTAGGGGCGAAATTGTAGTACGAACTCAATCTCAGGAGGCGGAGTTCAAGTTTACTAGTCAAGAAGAAATGTTGGAAAGTCTGATGAATTTATAACGGTGTCAGAACCGACGTTCGTAATCTCTCACGATAAAGCATCAACATGGCTGCCTTGGTGGCCATGTCGATGCTTTCCCAGCCTCCGGAAAAAGAATTTTGTTCAAAATATGACTCGGATCCAGTTAGGCAACGTTGATCAAGCGGCTGGGAAGATAAATGGCGGCAATGGGAATTTGAGCAGCCATTCATTCTAGAGATAAGACCAGTATTACTATTGATAATGATGATAATATGGCGACCGCGAGAGCATGATAGTGACAATGTGAATTTGTCACTATTATCTGGCGTGACTGCAAATTACATTTAGACATTATCAAGGACAATAAAAGTGAAAAAAACAATGTTAGCCGCGATGTTATCAGCCGCTCCGTTTATGGCTTCTGCTGACGTGATGCTGGGTGCGGATGTTGAAGTAAATATGTGGCAACAAACACATAATTTTGCAGGTTCGGAAGTTGATGGGGATGACTATAGTTACACTTTTGAAGCTTCTCTAGAGCATTTTATACCGCTTATTCCAAATTTTAAAATAGGTCAGTCTGAAGTTGATAACGATGACTATGCCTACACTAAGCGTGATTACACGCTGTATTATGAGTTTTTGGACAATGATTTAGTATCACTGGATGCAGGTGTTGGCATCTCTGAATTTTCTGATGGTAAAATCATTGGCATTTCACTTGAGAAATTCAGTGGATTTGTTCCGCATTTATACGCAGGGGCTGAAGTCGGTATTCCTGGAACGCCGTTGTTTGTGTTTGCAAAAGGTAATGGTATCGCTTATAGCGACAACCATATGATTGATGCGTCAGTCGGTATTCAGTATGAGATTGGCCTTTATGCTTTTGATCTTGAACTGCAAGCGGGATACCGAGTTCATCAACTTGATTTAGTCGGATTTGATGACTTGAGCACTGATTTAGATGCTAAGACGGATGGTCTGTTTGCAGGCGTAAATTTCGATTTTTAAAGACTAGCGGCTTACGTCACTGACACGGAAAGAGGTCGCCGATGGCGGCCTTGCTTGTATCTGCGTTATCATTGGAAAAGGGGCGACGGCTTGACCATCAGATAAGACCCAGACCGACACCGCTCTATTATTCCGTCGATTTACGAGGCCCTTCCTAACTATCGCCAGGCCGTTATAACGATAATTTATTTATTGTTCCAGCAACGCTGGAGCGCCAGTTCCAGTGGGGTGTGAATGAACTTGCTGGTTGATATCCCTCCAATTGCATTGATCGGAAGATTCACGCCTTGCTGCCAAAGACTTCGAATTCTTAAAAAGCCCCGGAACAGTGGAGAAAATAGCGCAATCAGTTTCATCACAGACCAATATAAAGGGGTTATGGCGACGGTTTTTCCCGTGCTCAATGCCAGACAGCGGGCAATATCATTCATACTCGCTTTATGGCCTGGGTAGTAGATGACATTAAAAGCGGAAAAATCTAGCTGCCGGAGGGTAACCAACTGCACCAGGTTTGCGGCCAGATCTGGCAGGTAGGTCCAGTAGTGTGCCAACATTTCCGAACTAGGTGATTGAATTATAAGCTTGTGTTCGGTTTCTTTGATTAACATCCCTAGATAACAGGTGTTATGGCTGAAACTTAAAGTGTGACCGAAACATAATACTAAAATCTTTGCCCCAGCTTTTTCGGCCTGGCGCAACCGGTTGGTGAACCTGGGTGATAAACCCACCCTGACCGGGTGTTTGTTATCGCAAAAAGTAAGAGCAGGTGATGATTTTTGTTTAATGTGATATTTATTGGTCGTAATGATTAGCTGCAAATGAAATAGCTCGGCTAACGTTATGATCTGTTCTAACTTAAAGGTGAGGTCGCGATTGTTACTATTAGTTTCTTCTTGGTGAAAAAAAATCGTATCAACGTCCGGAGCAAGCTGATAAAGAAAATCGAGATCGTTAGCTTCTAACTCAACTAATGTGAGATTACCGATAATGGGGGCATTATCGTCACTATTTTTTACTATGCCAACCACTTCCCAGCCATGTTGTACCAAAGCGTGGCAAAGGTTAGAACCCATTTCCTGACAGACTCCGAACACCAAGGCTTTTCTCATTCGTCTAATCCATTCATGCGACTTATATCATTGTTTCTTTTATCAGAATGTCCCGTATTAACGATATAGTAAAGAGACACGGAGGTATGGCAGGTATACGGATATGAATAGTATGGAATGGGATAGTATTCGGATATTTCTTGCTGTTGCTGAACAAGGCAGTATGTCAGCAGCGGCACAAATATTGGGGATGTCCCAACCGACGGTTAGTCGACATATTCAGGCACTGGAAGAGAAAACCGGGCTCAATCTTTTTGAGCGTTCTACCAGTGGCTTGAAAGTTACAGAGGTGGGGATCCGGCTATTGGAATCGGCGAGGGATACGGCCTCTGGTGCTGAGCGATTTGCGCGTCAGGTGAATGCGAACGCTGCGGATCTTGGTGGACATGTCCGGCTCGCGGTGAGTGAATTGATGGGCTATTACTTTCTACCCGAAGCGATTTCAGCGTTCCAACGGGAATATCCATCCATAGAAGTCGAAATTTTAGTCTCGAACGACAAGGTGAACCTGAATAAGCGCGATGCGGACATTTCAATTTGCCAGAATAAACCCGAACAGCCGGATCTGGTTGTCACCCATCTAGCGGATAAAGCACTAGGTTTTTTCGCGCACCAAGACTACCTGACTGAGTTTGGTACGCCAGAGTCGCTGAAGGTGTTACATAGTCAACCTCACCGTATCATCGGATTTGATAATAATAAGCGGTATATCAACGGTGCTGAAAATACGGGAGTAACCCTGGATAAAATGAATTTTATTTTGCGTACCGACAGTTATCAGATGCAGCTTAGCTTAGTGCGGGCTAAAGCCGGCGTCACTGTTACATTTGTCGATATTGCTAAGCAGTACCCTGAACTGGTACAGCTATTTTTTAAGACGAATATCGAACCAGTTGAATGGTGGCTGGTTTGTCACCGCGATGTGCATGTCAATCCAAGAATTCGGTGTTTGATGACTTTTCTGCGGCAGTGGTTTCAGTCAGAAGGGCAAGCCGTCCCCTATTAGGCGCAATGCCAGACATTTATTTGTTGTTTATGGCATCGTCCGTTATCCCCATGTTGGGTGACAGACTGCGAATAAGAAAAAAGCCAAACTAATTTTAAGTTTATGGTTGGATTTTGTACGTATGTAATCGTTATCTATACCTGAAAGTTGATCTGAAGTAGTAATTTTTTAGAAAAGCATGCTTTTTGGAAACAAAAGTTGAGACTTTCAAAAAAAATTGAGTAGTATGGTCAGGATAAATAATGCTGAGAAAATGCTGCTCCACACATTTTCCTCGGCTGATGTAAAATGACGTGTAACAGGACAAACATTTTGTCCTTACTTTTGCCCTTAATATTCTGATGAGATAACCATGAGCAATTCTCTAGTTCTTGTAATCAATTCTGGTAGTTCTTCACTTAAATTTGCACTAATCGATACTGTGAGCGGTGAGGCAACACTGAGTGGTCTTGGTGAGTGCTTTGGCCTACCTGAAGCTAACGTTAGCTGGAAGATCAACGGCGAAAAACAGCAATACAAACTTGATGATTCTGGTAATCACCACCAGCAGGCCATAAACCGTATTGTAGGCCTGCTTGAAGATTTAGGCATTAAGCAGGATATTGTCGCTGTTGGCCACCGCGTTGTGCACGGTGGTGAGAAGTTTACCAAAACGGTTAAAATTGACGAATCTGTTGTGCAGGAAATTGAGAACCTGAGCGATCTGGCTCCACTGCATAACCCTGCCCATGCGATAGGCATGCGTGTGGCGATGAAGGCGTTCCCGACATTGGCACAATACGCGGTATTCGATACTGCTTTCCACCAGACGATGCCTGCGAAGGCTTACATGGGGGCGATATCTCAGAAGCTTTATAAAGAATACGGTATCCGCCGCTATGGTTTCCACGGCACAAGCCACTACTACGTCAGCCGTGAAGCTGCCAAGATGATCAATAAGCCTATCGATGAGAGCAGCTTTATCTCTGTTCACCTAGGCAACGGTGCCTCTGTTTGTGCGATTAAGAACGGGAAAAGTGTTGATACCAGCATGGGCTTTACGCCGTTATCTGGCCTTATGATGGGTACGCGTTGTGGTGATCTTGATCCAAGCATCATCGAGTTTATGCTGAAAAAAGGCTGGTCTCCGGAAGACGTTTTCAAAGAGCTTAACTCTAAGTCGGGCCTGTTGGGAGTGTCTGGCCTGACCAGCGATTGCCGCGGCATTATCGAAGCGATGGAAAATGGCCACGAAGGCGCCACTCTGGCATTTGATATCTTCACTTACCGTGTTGCTAAATACATCGGTTCTTACATGGTGGCTCTGGATAAGCTGGACGGCATCATCTTTACTGCCGGTATCGGTGAAAACTCGCAGCCGATCCGTAGCAAGATCTTAGAGAACCTGAAGATTTTCGGTTACCGTGAAGACGAAGAAGCAAACGCCGCGGCACGTTTTGGTAACCGTGGCATCATCACCAAGCCAAACACGCCCGTTGCGATGGTAATCCCAACCAACGAAGAGTGGGTTATTGCCAAAGAATCTATGGCGCTGCTGCACGCTTAATCGATTCTTACCCTGCGGGGTTATGATTGCATTAGAAACGGCCCAGGGCATCAGCTCTGGGCCGTTTTTGATCAGCGAACCTAAAGTCAATGTTCACTCTGTTGTGAACAACTGAACACGAGTTGATACAGCGTGCAGACCGATTTTGACATAATATCTAACGATAACGGCTTCATTCCACCTATTGCTCACATAACGTCCAATGGTCGCATCTGTAAACAAGCTAGCTTGTGTTTCAAATGAAACAAAAAGCTGATTAACAGCCTAAAATCTCGGTCAAAGGAAAAATGTCCCGAAAAAGTCACTAGTCTGAGAAATCACTTTGCATCTAAGATGGACATAAAGGGTAACGAGGTGGCTCTTTAAAATCATCTGAATCAACTCATCAACGCCAATCTAATATCAATATGCGGAGATGGTATTAAATATAAAACCTGAAGCCATCAAGTACCAAGGTGGAAACTATCTGTTCAGAGGTGGTACAAGCATTTTAAGGGTGCTCGGCATTCTATCGAGACACCGTCTTATCGCCAGAGGCTTTGTCAATGTATCAGGTTTGCACCCTGTTCCGTGAGCTGACTTTTTATGATGCTACATATAAGTTCGGCGGGATCCGCCGCTTCACATCGCAATCTCATCATTTCTGCCAACGCTTATCGTATAGATGAACTTTCTGAACATCCCAGGTAGTGTTATGCATATGGCAGACGGATCGTATCTTCAAGGCCATCGGCACACATCAGAAGAAGGCGAATACCCAGATAGCGCTACTGTAAATTCCAGAAGAATATCGCTCCGAACTCACCACGCAAAGCCTTTCGTATCTTGAGCATGGTTTAGCCAGCAAGGCTGCTGATCGATTCGAGAAGGCACTTCAGTTGCGCGCGTTGCTTGTGAGCATCAATCTCGCCTCCTACTTGAACACCCTACAAACCCTAGAAACTTATCGGTCATTTCAATTTGTAGGGTTCATAGGCATGGATCGTGTCTCTGACAGAACGCGTCCTCTTACTTCAGAGTCGTAAACTTGGATTTATTCTACTTATTACACCTACGTTCACATAATATTGAGCCCCCCCAAAAACCATGCATGCAGTGATAGAATTGCCTACTTTAAAAGACAGTGGTGGACTTTTGTTTAAGGGTGGTAGCGTGGCGTTTTCGCATTATCATCAATCTAGCTCCCTACAAAAAGAAATGGTGAGCTACAGGGATTCAGATCGCATATTTTATTCGTATATTTACTTATAAACAGGAGATTTACGAACCGAGTTCATTGAATGAAATGTTAGCTTTCAAGATAAACAATAGACACTTCAAAGAATTACATTGCCAATTGTTCTAAACTAATTGCGTATTACTAACTACAAGGAAATGGTTATGCCTGTAGAAAATGATAAACAAGAGGTTACTGTTGTAGATGTAAAAATGCCCTTTATGTCGATGGTTATTTTTATGGTTAAATTGGCAATTGCTTCGATCCCCGCCTTTATAATCCTGAGTATTATTTTTGGTCTTTTAATGGCCTTGTTTGGTGGAATGTTCCATGGAATGGGGCGGTATTAAAAGCTAACAAACTGTTTAAGAGTGATTCAGCACGCGTGGCATTTTTAGTATGCGGTGTTTCCGGTGTTTAAGGCGCAATGCAGAAACTTCGGTATTGCGTGCTTCACACCTTAACAGGGCTAGTCCATAAAAGGTAATTTTGAGTATGAATGGTAAAATTGTTGAGTGGAACGATCAAAAAGGGTATGGATTCTTTATAGGCTGTTGAACAGGGGAGGGAACTGCCCCAGACGTAAATCCCCCGCTTCTCTTCACATAACCTGATTCCAAGCCTCTCAATAAAAAGAGATGCATATATGGACAACATCGGTTAGTAGGTGGCCTCTGATTGTTATCCGCTAAATCATAGTCAGACGATCGTAAAGGTTCAAACTAAGTCTTAGCTGTCAGTCTGATTGGCGGTGTTTATTTCTGGGCAAGACAAAACCTCACAGTGTTGAAGTGCGCTAACCTTGGTTTCACGCAATTCCAAGAGGCTTTGTTTGAGATCAAGGTTCCTCGGTTTTATCTGAACTGCACAGTTAATCGCAGCCAGTGACGCTGCTTGGCACCCCTGAGCACTAAGTCCATAGGCATAGTTATTCCAAAGCTGAACATTATATGGATGGTATGCCAGCCCTTCACTGAACATGTTTACCGATTTTTGAAACTCCTTCTGCTGGTAAAACATATTTCCCAATGCAAGCCATAAAAGCGGTTCATGTTGCCACTGATTAACCGCCTTTTGATAGGCGGAGATAGCCACGTCTGGATACAGTTTTCCAATATCATGTACAACACGAGCATAGCTGGTGGCTTCTGCCGTTATGGGGATCTGATCGGGCTTTGCTGTAATTAATGCCCAACGTCCCGCTCGCTCCCAGGTTTTATCAAATGTATAAATAGGGATAACATGGCGACGTTCCTTCCCCGAACGAAGGGTGACTGTATTTTGGTTCAGGTCATAGCCAATAATCACCGCATAGTGCCACTGTGGAAACCAGCTAAATCCTAGGTTCTGCATCACCAGAACAGGCCTCCCACTCGCTAATTCAGTAAAGACCGCAGTTAGGCTACCTTCTAATTCATAGGGTAGACGCTTGAAACGACGGGCTGTCGCAACAATATCAACACGTAAGCTACCCTTCCGCCCGGGAAGGTATACGTAGGGTGTGAGTTCCTCGGGATTTGTGTCAATACCCGATTCATTCAATACTGTCGCAAGTGCAGCGGGTCCACACTGATAACGTTCCTGTGGGAAGAAAGGTGTTCCATCCAGATCAACACTCATAGGAAGTGGTGGTTCTTTATCGATTTGCTCGCGCGATAATCCTTGGTAACTGCATCCGGAGAGCAAAAAGGTTACGACAATCACCCATACATTGGCATAACGATAAGTCAGTAGAACTGATAACTTCATCGATTGATTGGCTTAACAAAAGGAAAAATGTCTGTAGCACCTAAAGCATCTGTGATGATAAAGACTATAAAGATCAGTACTATTGTACCTACAACCCCCTCTCCGGCAGGCATTTCATTTAATCTTTCATTGAGCAATGCTATCTCTGCATCACTCATATGGCTGACTCTTTCTGCGGCTAATTGTGCATCCAATCCATAATCAGCCAGATGTTGTTGCAGTTCATCCTTTTGTAGCATAGAGAGTATATATTCCCGATTTATATCATTCTGCTGAACCTGAATTGCTTCATCGGTGGTGATTATTGCCGCCTGCACCATAGGAATCTGTACCATGCTTATTAGCATAATCAGAATTGAAGCCAGTATCTTTTGAGACTTTTTCATCCCCAATTTCCCTATATCAAAAATCCATTAGAGTTTCCTAAGTATAGAAAGTAATTATAGAAAAGGAGAGTAATCAGATTGTCGACGCAAAGCGCAGCGTTATCACTGAAAACACCTTACTTATACTTAACTGACTGTCAGATTGCATCGCGTCTTTAGTGCCCATTAGTACATATGATAATTAGGTTGCGAACACTTTATTGACCATCTCATCATGCAGTACATCGATGCTAACCCCCGCAGCTCCATATAACCCATAAGTAATCGTCCCCCCATCATGACCCAGAACAAGCTAGGTAAACGCTTCAGGCATACCTCTGTTAAGGCACAAGGTACTGAGTGAGTGTCTGAACGAATGGAAAGATATTGAGTTAGTCAGTTTGCCCTTAAAGTGCTTCATAGCCAGGCTAAACCAGTTACTGATCGTGTTCCTTGCTTTCCCTTTGGTTCGGAACAAATGATCCATACCATCGTCAAGCGTCTCAACTACCTCGGAGATAAATGCCTTCAGGTCGAATCCGAACGCGCCGTCCACAAGCGGAACATCACGTATAGAGTTTGAATTTTTTACCGAGTTACCGTCGTAGTCCTCATGGATTGAAATGTACCAGTTTCCAGCTTCTGTTTATTTTACATCTGCTTTTCGTAGCTGGGTAAGCTCTGCAATGCGACAGCCCGTTATCGCAGCGATACGGGCAATCCAGCCAAGGTAAGGAGAGTGGGGCTTTTGTATTCTTCAAGTCAATGCAAAGGTCTCAATATGCTCGAGCCTCCTTGATTGACCTTTTGTATGACCTCCGATGCTAAAAGGGCATTTCTCTGCATAGCTGTGTGATGAAGAAGAGGTTTATGTTCATTTTGCCGAATCATGGTTGCAGCTCCCTTCGGAACAGCGAGTTACCTCGTTATCAGTAGCCTGAGAATGCTTTTCCACCTTTCCCGCTTTGGCGAACAGAGCCCTAAATGCTATGATGCCACGCTGTTTTTGCGTCGTGCCCGGAAAGGTGATGAATTTTAATCGAATAGTCTGTTTTGACCTCGAAATGTGTTGTTGGAATGATGGCCGGGAACCGAATACCGGCGAAATAATAGAAATAGGATTGGCAGAGCTTGATTTGGATACCGGTGAGATCATTCGCCGCGCCCAGCATTATGTCAAGCCTGAGCATGATGAGGTTTCCCCGTTTTGCACCGAGCTGACAGGCATCAGGCCGGAAGTCATTGAGAAAAACGGTAAGCCGCTGGCAACTATTCTGAAATCGATTGAGCAGAAATTCGGTGGTCGCCATAAAATCTATGCAGCCTGGGGCCGCGATGATCTGATTTTACGAGCAGAATGCAAAGCGAAAGGCTTAAAAGTACCGTTTAACGAATATCTTAATCTGGCAACCATATTCAGGCTGCAACGCCATGTTACCAAGAAGCGTTGTGGGCAGAGAGCGGCGATGGGAATGGCCGGGATCGAGTGGGAAGGGCGACAGCATTCGGGTTATGTCGATGCATATAATCTGGCTCGCTTGGCCACGACGTTATTTTGTGATGCTAAGGACGACTCTAAATAAGACCAAATTCATGAATTATCGGAATGGTTAGATAATTGATGGAACTGGAATAACGATCCCTGTCGGGGAAATGGCCGCACATGCGGCTTTTTTCCGCATGGTATCAATCAGCTCAGCCGTACATTTATGGTGATTTCGGCCGAAAACACCACATTGCCTTCGGTATCGGTGACTTCGACCGGGACTATCTTATCCCCCTCGGTGCCCCATTCAATATTATCTCCAGTTGCGACGGCGACTAAATCGGTTTTTGCTTTTTTTAAGTATCGTACCGTCATGCCGGTTGGTAACCATTTGCTTTTTTCCGGCACTGACACGTCTGTCATCATACCTGCTGCCAGCTCTGCCATATTGCACATAGCGATAGCATGAACGGTGTTGATGTGGTTATAGACCCTGCGTCGCTTCTTAATGCTGACTTCGGCATAACCGGGCTTCAGTTCGGTGATA
This sequence comes from Photobacterium sp., assembly GCF_033720175.1. GTDB lineage: Bacteria > Pseudomonadota > Gammaproteobacteria > Enterobacterales > Vibrionaceae > Photobacterium. The sequence goes on along the minus strand of NZ_JAWWDA010000009.1, from coordinate 117,059 downwards.
AGGGGGTTAATGGAAGAAAAGTAAGGAGCAACACGACAGACTATCAGGGAAAATAATTTATGACCGAAAGGTAACTTTATTAAACGGTGATAGGTTTTGAGATTCTTACGCATTGGAAATTCCTTTTTCAATTGCAATCTGGTCAGACCACGCTACATTTTGTTCGACGATAAATCAATCACAAAAGATGTTCATTCCTTAATGACTTTACACTGTTTCTTGGCAGGAAAGATTATGGTTATAATTTTAGGGTTTGGATTTATTTCTTATAAATCAATATATTGATTGCATTGTTCCTCTTCCGTCAGGCGATAAATTGTTTTGCTTAAGTGAATAAAAAACCAAATGTCTGACAATAGAGCCACTATGTCTGATTAGAGATATTTATATCTTAAATGACCTGCCAGAATACTTAAAAGACAAACAGCCGATTCCTATCAATTCAGCTACAAGGAAAACAATGTTCTACTTATTTCCCTTATTAACCGTTTCTATCTGGGCAGGGAATGCCATCGTCAACAAACTTTCGTCTAGCGTGATTGATCCGGGTGCGATCTCATTCTATCGCTGGTTTTTTGCCATGTTGGTGCTCACTCCTTTTGTTGCAAAATCCGTCTGGTGCCACAGAAAAACCATTCAGCCTCACTTGTCTAAGCTGGTATTTCTGGCTTTGCTTGGCATGGTACTGAACCAGTCGTTGGGCTATTTTGCCGCCGTGACAACGACAGCGACCAATATGGCGTTAATTATTTCGCTGGTTCCGTTGATCAGTATGTTCCTGAGCGTGCCCCTGTTAGGGCAGCGCTTATCTCCCCTTGCCATTGTGGGAGCGGTAATGTCTCTAGGCGGGTTAGTGCTGATGTTGAGCCATGGTGATGTCCACATATTGGCAGCACAGGGTATTACTCAGGGGGATGGTCTGCTGTTGATTGCTGCATTTGTATATGCGCTGTATTGTGTGTTGCTTAAACGCTGGCAGATGCCATTAACTAACTGGCAGTCGGTGTATGTGCAAGGTGTTTTTGCGGTAATGATGTTAACGCCAATGCTGTTCAGCAGCGAACGTATTGCTATCACGTCTGAGGCTTTGCCGCTAATTATGTATGCTGCGATCCCTGCTTCAGTCATTGCACCTTGGTGCTGGTTACAGGGTATTCAGCGTTTAGGTGCAGATCGTACGGCGATGTTTATGAACTTAATGCCGGTGATGACGGCTGCGATTGCCAGTGTGATCTTAAATGAGCAGTTAGCGTCTTACCACTATGTCGGCGGTGTGATGGTACTGGGCGGTGTGGCTCTGGCGCAGATGAAAATCAAAGTACGCCAGCAGAATCTGGCAACGGCTTAATCCATGGTCACTGGCAAATCTTCAAGGTCACTTTACATTGTAAATTATCCCGATTGGCATTATCTAAAAACGATGACGGTAGCCTAAAGTAAAGGCGATATCTGCACTGTTATCCATATTAAAGACATTTTCAATCATAGAAACTTCCACCGCACCGTTATTGAGGTGATAGCGGTAGCCTAGCAGCACTTCATTTGAGGGCTGCGACAGATCTGAACTCGTCTCGCTGGCGCCTTCATAAAGGTGGTATTCCAGTAAAATTCGGTGACGCTCGGTTAGGACAAACTGATAGCCTACTGACGCCATAAAGGCGTATTTCTTATAGGGAAGATCAGCGAGAGCTTTGTCACCACGGCGGTGTGACACCCCCAATGTTGTATAAATGCGATGCCTGCCGGTGCGGTAACCATAGTTAGCTTGCAGTGATTGCTCAAAGCTGTTGTTTTTAAATGGTCCGCTGGATACGTAGTTATAATACAGTGCGCCCCCCACCGACAGACCGTGACGATCAGTCTCAATTAGCTGATAGCCGCTATATAACGTGATGGCGTTACTGAGGGTTTCTCCTCTGAAATCATGAATTTCAATGCCATGTTCCGGATCTGAAATGTCAAACGAATGATCGTCAACATTCTCTCTGCCGTTTTGGCTGAGACCAAACGTGTCATGGAATATCGTGGTTAAGTTATCCAGATGGTTATTTGCGGCAAAATGCCAGGTGTAATCGAGATCGATCGTCCACCTTTCGTCCACCTGCCATTGGCCGCCGACTGTCAGGGCATTCTGATAATAGTCGGCAGTGTAATCTTCAGTCTCAGCCCAAATACTGGCCATAGTGCCAGTTGCATATAGCTCGACGGCCCCCGGTCTGTTACTGAACCCGGACCGTAAAAGAGGGGTTAGGCTATTTGACTGCAGGGGGGACTGAGCATAGGTTTTCAGCGGACCATAATCGTCAAAGCTGGTATCCGCATCTGCAGCAGTTGTTACCAAAGCGGCGAGTAAACTGGCTGTGACTACTGTATTTACTGTGCTGGTTGTCATCCCGATGTCACTTCATCCCGTTTGATTAGATAGCGATGTACTCATCTTTTGTTTGTATATGATGAGGCCACCGATATGGTTGTTTTATGCGCTGCCGTATAAATTTTGGGTATGCATTTGAGATGGAGTTTATAGCGCATGCAAGCTTTCTGAAGTCTGAATGAGATTGATATAGCAACCGGGTGCTAGCCGGATATATACAACAAGGCCTTACAAAAAAGTATATTGTCAGTATAGAAATAAATGCGAAGATGCACGACTTAGATTTCGTGCTGTGGATGAATTTAAAGACTCACTGAGTATTGTTACTGGAAGCTGATAATCGGAGATATCGAGAGCCGGTGATTGCTATTTTCCGGCTCATGGCTGTTTTTTATGGGATGACTAAGATTGTTATAAGGGTTCAGGAACAGAGCCACTAACATAGAAGCGTCATCAAAATGCCTTTCGCCAATAAAAGCAACGGCATGGTGACCGATTTGACGTGTCGTGCCAGGTGACTTCACACCAAATGGCCACAAATAAAGACGTTCTAACCGTTTACTGGCCATCAACATACCTTGTTCGTCAAACAGGTTTCTGTTCTGTTCGGTCTGAGTCGGTAAGCTACGCAACCGCTGATAATTGAGCGGAGCTAAGTGGCGAACCCGAGAGTTGTTCTGAATCCAGCGCACCCCTTTAATCATATGGTCCCCATGGGATAACGTGATGTTCAGGGTATTTGCATTTCTTTTCGGACTCACCTGTAGTGTGATGGGCGCTTCAATGTCAGTTTTTCTGGCCGCAAACTTCAACTGCGGATCCAGGGCAAAAACCATATGGTAGCAGCCGCAGTGATGAATACTGTCGAGAATGTAAGGCTGCCCCTGATGGTCTAAAGTGAGCCGGAATAAAATGCCATCGAATCGTCCGGCATAGGGATCCCAAGCTGATTTGGCTGTTCGGTTTGCAAACCAGAGGCTGTAATTTAATTGAAGTAAAATATTGCCATGAAACCGGGTGAAACTCTGACCAACATAGAGAATCGGTTTGTTTGTATCTACACGTGGCTGGCCACTTTTTTGGTACTCTACCTGCCCCGGCTTATCGTCTAGCGAGGCCGACTCAATGAGAAATTCCGGTGTATGAAAATCCGATAAACTGGCCATTTGATTATCTGTCAGTAAAGGCCAGTCCAGGTTGGATTTCTCCCTTGCCTGTTTGAACCAGATTTGTATTTCTTGCTGAGTCAGTTTCGGTTTGTCAGCCACAGCATACGCGATGCTATAGTCGTGCAATGGCTGGTGGAACCCACCGAGTATCCGCATCTTCTCAGACTGGATAGAGGGGCCTGCAAATAGCTTGCTAATGGGGTACAGGCCGACAACCCGTTGCCAGGTTTGGTAGTCAGAAGGAATAACCGGTGGCGATTGCTGCAGTCCGAACCAGAAGTTCATATTGTAGAGAGATGCATCTACAAGCAGCCGGGCACAGTTTTCCTGGTATGCAAATGCTATCGCTTTCTTATTTGTTAAATTCTGGTATTCCACTTGGCGTTGAATGGCGGCCTGTCCGGCGACATAGCGAAGCCACTGCTTTTTATCCTGTGATGAGTTCAATTCGGGGAGCATAGATAGGCTAAAGCGGTCAAAAGCCAGATGTGGGTATTGGGGAAGCCATAGAAGCTGTGCATCTTGCACGCCTTGCTGTTGTACCGTTCGCTTGAAATCAGTCAATTTAACGACGCACTCCTGCAACGGTGCCGGATAGTACTGGGCTTGTTCTGGAATCGATTCCGGAACAGGTTCCGGAAGGCTAGAGCAGGAAAACAGCAGAATGCTGGTGACAAACAGAGCCAATATGCGCATAAAATTAACCTATAAATGGATCTCTGTATAAGTTTAAGCGTGAATTGGTGCGAATGGGTTTGTAGGTGAAAGAAGATTTTTGATAAAAAAAGCAGTGGCCGGAATCGGCCACTGCTTTGAGGGTGAAAGAAAAATGATTAAACGCGGTTGATATCCGTTTCTGGGAAGAAGTTAGCCCAGATGATCCAGTACGCGGCAGCCTTAACTGTTTCTACCCGTGGTAGCTTCCCGTATGGGGTCTGACCGTAAAAGTCGATTTCAGTGATCGTTTCACCTGTTGTGTTGTAGAAAATACCCAGGCTTTCAAACTCGTAGTCGTAGCTGACAACAATCTCTTTTCCGCTCCGATCATGCGTCGAATTACCTCGTGTTGAAAGGGATCCTCGGTCGAGATAAAGAGACGTTATTGCAGCTGGTGAATCTGGCGATCAGCCACCCTGATGCGATATCGTTGCGTCAGGAGTGGCAGCGTGGCCTGTAGAGAGCTTATAAAATAATATGCGGCAGATAGCGTGACATGTCCTGTGTCACTTTGGATATATCTTCACGAATGGAAATGCCGCCCGGTTTATCATCGACCAGCCAACTGCCGATCAGGGTGTAGTAATCGCCGAATTTAGGCAGTGGGTGATAGGCCTGATAAATGACCCCTTCGTCGCCATAAGGTCCCTCGGTTCTCAGTGTCTGCCGCCCGTTTTGAACGATCTCTATATTGGCTCCTTCACGGGCAAAAATCGGCTTGATGACATAGTCCTTCAGGTTGCTGAGCTTCCGATCATCGGGGAAGTAGGTAGGTAGAAGGTTGGGGTGGCCTTCGAACTTTTGCCACAGCAATGGTAACAGGGCTTTGTTGCTCAGGATTGATTTCCACATTGGTTCAAGCCAGTTCACTTTGGCGTCTGTCAGGTTGTTTGCGTACTCCTCACGGAACATAAACTCCCACGGGTAGAGCTTGAACATCCAGCGGATCGGACGATCTTTGATGTCGGTAAACTCATTTTTACCATTCAGGCCGATATCTTCAACATGGACAAAGGCGGTCGAGAGCCCGGCCTCTTTGGCGCAATCTTCCAGATATTGCACGGTACCACGGTCTTCTTCGGTGTCTTTGCAACAGGAAAAGTGCAATGTCTGTCCCGGTTGTACGTTTGACAGTTCCTTAAAGCGGTTGATCAGCAGTTCTTGCAACAGGTTAAATTGATCGGCATCACGTCTGAGCGTGCCGCTTTTAACCTGATCTTCTAGCCACAGCCATTGCCAGAAGCCAGTTTCATACAAAGACGTCGGTGTATCAGCATTGTTTTCATACAGTTTGGCGTGGCCTGTGCCGTCGTAGGCAAAATCTAACCGGGAATAGAGTGATGGTTCTTTGCGCTGCCAGGAATCAAGTACGTTTTGCCACATCATTTCCGGGATCTGAAATTTCTGTAGCCAGTATTCATCGCGTACAACCGTATCGACCACATCCAGACACATCTGGTGGATTTCTTCGGTCGGATCTTCGAGATCCCGCTCGATTTGCTCTAAAGTGAATTGATAATAGGCCGTTTCATCCCAGTAAGGATCGTCGTACATGGAATGAAAGCCGAATCCAAATTCTGCCGCAACCTCACGCCAATGTTTGCGTTCCTTACAATCAATTCTGAGCATGGTTTTCTGTCCTTATCGTGCTGCTATCAAAGAGGAAATATGACATTTTTTACGCCTGTTAGGGTAAAAGATTGAGCATTGTGTGAGGATGATAATATTGTATTATTTCAAATAAGTAATGCGAAACTGAGTGGCTGCCGTTTTAATGGCCTGATGAGTAATTTCAATTGATTATATCTTACGCTATAACAGGGTAGATACTTTCCGATACGGCCTGTTTGCGAAGCTCTGTTGCATGTCGGGTTGTAATGGTACGGTGAATTTTAATCAAACAGGCTTTAATTATGCTTAATTTAGATTTCAGCAAACGCGTTGTTATTGATACGAATCAGATAGACTGGGTTTCCAGCCCTTCTGCGGGGGTGCTTCGTAAACCACTTGCTCGTACCGATGAGGAGGCCGGTCATGTAACGAGCATTGTGCAATATGGTAAAGGAGCCAGTTTTAGCGTCCACAAGCATCCAAAGGGTGAAGAAATCTTTGTCTTGGATGGCGTATTTTCTGATGAAACGGGCGATTATAAAAAAGGCACCTATATCCGTAATCCGCCAGGAAGCCATCATACGCCTTTTAGCAAACTAGGCTGCATCATCTTTGTAAAACTCAATCAATTTAGAGTCGGTGACAATAAACAGGTACGCATTGATACCTCCACAATGCCCTGGTTGCCTGGGATCGGTGGACTGCAAGTCATGCCGCTCCACGAATTTGAGCACGAACATGTCGCGCTGGTTAAGTGGCCGGCCAACGAGACGTTTCAACCACACCGACACTTTGGAGGCGAAGAAATCTTGGTTTTATCGGGCGAATTTCAAGATGAACATGGCCGCTATCCCGCGAATACCTGGATACGAAGCCCGCATATGAGTGAACATGATCCTTTCGTAACCCAAGAAACGGTTATTCTGGTTAAGACCGGGCATTTACCCATACCGGGTTAGTTCAACGGCTGTTTTTAAGACATAAAATAATCTAGCCAGGTTGTGGTAATACTATGAAACCGTCGTGATCAGACGACCATCTTTTTACCCTTTGGTTCTGCTAGATCAAACTGGTCAGCATTTCATCTGAATAGTTCACCAATTCAATACCTTCACGTACTCTGGCGACATAATCCGGGTTTGCGATGAAAGGGCGACCTATCGCAATCAAATCAAACTTATCATCGGCAATTGCGGTGCTAGCGGCTTCAGCCGTATAGCTTCCGACGCCCACTAACGTTTTACGGTAATTAGCCCGCACGTAACTTGATGCTCGGCCACCGAGATAATCAAACTCCATGCTGTCGTCAAAAATACCGATATGCAGGAATGCTAAGTCTCGGCGTTCAAGCTCTGCCAACAGATAATCAAATACGTCACGGTCACGGTTATCGCCAGCCATATTAAAATAGGCGCCAGGACTTAACCGAAGTGCCGTTCTTTCATTTCCGATACGCTCAGCAACAGCATCAACCACAGCTAAGGAAAATCGAGACATATTTTCAGCGTTGCCGCCGTATTTATCGGTGCGTCGGTTGCTGTCATGGTGCAAGAACTGATCGATAAGATAGCCATTTGCGCCATGGATCTCGACACCATCAAATCCCGCATCGATAGCATTGCTGGCAGCCTGAGCATAATCCTGCACAAGTTGCGCAATATCATCATGGGTGACAGCTTTAGGCACTTGATATGTCAATTCGCGCATTCTCGGTACACTGCCTTCAACAGCGACAGCGGAAGGTGCCATGACTTCACCGTCACCAAAAAAGTGAGGGTGGGCAACACGGCCGGTATGCCACAACTGGGCAAAAATCTTACCGCCGTTGTGATGCACGGTATCCGTTACTTTGCGCCAGCCATTGATTTGAGCTGCCGTAAATAGACCGGGGATGTTTGGATAACCTTGACCATCGGGGCGAATAATCACCGCTTCTGAAATAATTAAACCTGCTTCGGCTCGACGACCATAATATTCAGCCATAGCTTGTGTTGGTACTAGCTCGCCGTCGGCCATGCACCGGGTTAGTGGCGCCATTAAGATCCGATTATTTAGGCTAATAGTGCTATTTAAAGCATAAGGTTGGAATAGGTTATCAGTCATAGCGACCTCTCTTTCTTGAATGTTCATTCAAGATGCCTTTTCTTGAGCGATCATTCAAGTGTTATTTTGAACACACATTCAATTTTAAGTACAATCAAATCAGATAAGGCTAAAAGTGTGGAAAAAGCGATGAGAAATGCAGAGTTTGATCGAGAAAAAGTACTGCGATCTGCCATGATCGCTTTTATGCATAAAGGTTACGGCAAAACCAGTATGCAGGATTTGACTAAGGCGACGGGATTACATCCGGGCTCAATCTATTGTGCTTTTGACAATAAACGTGGCCTGTTACTGGCAGCTTTAGAACAATATAGACAAGATAGGAATACTGAATTTCAAGGTTTTTTTTCAGGCTCACAACCGGTATTAGTCGAGCTGAAAAACTACCTGAATAGTATCGTTAAAAAGTGCCAGAGCTGCGACGCTGCCCAAGCTTGTCTTCTCACGAAAGCACTCAATGAAGTGGGCGAGCAAGATGCGGAAGTTCAAGACATGATCTCTGAAAGCTTAGCGAATTGGCAGCAAGCCTTAACCGATAAGTTTGAGCAAGCAAAATCAACTGGTGAACTGACGACGCAGAGAGAAAGCGCTGATTTAGCACGCTATTTTGTGATGGGAATATATGGCCTGAGAACATTTGCTTATACCCATCCGCAAGGCGAAGTGTTACAACAATTGGCCGATCAGCTGTATCAAGATGTCTGTGCTTGATCGTCGGTCGTTGGAATATCCCAGTCACAATGGCTTAGTCTATTGATAGCCGGCAGCTAATTATTGCTCTGGTCATGGCTTTCAGGGAATATAAATTATTTGTCTATTTAACATTGAGAGTGCTATGGATCCTTCTGTTTTAATCATATTTATACCGACCTTCTTTGCGGTGTCAGCCACGCCGGGACTTTGTATGACCCTGGCGATGACCTTGGGTATGACTATTGGCGTTCGTCGGAGCTTGTGGATGATGGCGGGTGAGCTAGTTGGTGTTGCCTTAGTTTCCATATCAGCATTGATCGGCGTCGCAACGATTTTGCTGGCCCGTCCTAACATCTTTCTGGCGTTGAAATACCTAGGCGGAGCCTACTTGCTTTTCCTGGGGATTCAGATGTGGCGTTCACGCGGAAAAATGGCTATTCCGGCCGACTTGGATAATCAGGTCAACGTTACGCCGATTGCGTTGATCACTCAGGGATTTGTTACCGCTATTGCCAATCCGAAAGCGTGGGCGTTTATGATTTCACTGCTGCCTCCGTTTATCGATGCGAGTCTGCCGCTGCGTCCGCAGGCCACCATTCTGATTAGTGTGATCTTGTGTTTTGAATTGATCTGTATGCTGCTTTACGCCACTGGCGGTCGCACCCTGCGCGGCCTGCTCCAACAAAGAGGCAATGTCATGCTGATGAATAGGATTGCGGGAAGCCTCATGATGGGTGTGAGCGTATGGTTGGTATTCGGTTAACAAAACAACAATGGAACTTGATTATGGGTAAGGTAGTGAAGGTGTTCAAGGCAATGAGAACAGGCTGAGCATCCTTAAATGACAGCGAGTCCTGTATGCGAAGTGGCTAGCAAGGCAAAAGAATGGATACGTTTGTGCCGTAAACTGGACCTTCTAACAAGCTAACCTGATGTTAGTAAGCTTCGTGAAATTTCTTTTTTGACCTATATCTCATTTATGCCCAACACTAATTTACTTAGTTAACGATAGGCGTATTATTTAAACATTCAAAAAAATGAAGATTTAAGTGTGACCGAGAAGTACATCAAAAAAGAAGGGGCCGCAGTCATTAATATTGCCCGATATCTGATGTCTCAAAAAGAAGGTGCTCGTTTACGTACTATTGACTCGTTGGCTGAAGAATTTGAACTGTCGGTTGGCTTAGTCCAAAAAGCCCTGAAAAAAATTGAAGCGGAAGGCGTGATAGCGCTTTCGAGACAAGGCCGAAATGGTACTTATATCTCTCATTTGGACAGTGAAAAAATTGTTCGCCTGGCGGGGCTTGGTAATGTCGTATGTGCTATGCCGTTACCTTATACCAAGCATACCGAGGGATTAGCCAGCGGATTAAAGACTCAGATAGGCGGTTTGCCGTTGTATTTCGCCCACATGCGAGGTGCCGGGGTCAGAGCGAAATTGTTAAGCTCCGGCGTGCATGACATTGCCATTATGTCGAAGCTTGCTGCACAGAATTACTGCGACGGTTTAACCATTGCCGTTGATTTGGGAGAAAATTCCTATTCACATGATCACAGGGTGATTTACCGTAAGGGTGAATATGATGCCATCCGGCGTGTCGGTGTCGATCCGGATTCACCTGACCAGCAGATCCTGACCAGGCAGGCTTTGCAGGATCAAGACATTGAAATTGTCGAAATCAATTACGGTGACAGTCTGGCCCATTTAGCCTGTGGGGAAATAGATGCGGTGATTTGGCTGACGGAAGCCATCGATATGGATAAATTCGGACTTGCTGAAAAGTCACTAAACCATATCTCCCACTGTGAAATGGCCTCTGAAGCGGTACTACTGGTTCGGAATGAGGCACTGCATATTAAAGCGCTCTTGAGAAATCTGATCGACAAGGATGCTCTGAACACTCACCAGAAAAAAGTCGTGGCAGGCGAGATAACGCCGAGCTATTAGCAAAGATGCGGAGGAAGAATGCAGCAAAGGTTAGCGTTACTTAAGGAGGCTGGGGTGATATCCCAAGTTGCTCATGACGGAACGGTAAAAGCCGTCGAGTTGCTGGTTTCTGAATGGCAGCTGGACACATCAGCAGAGCAATTACAGCTAGCCATGACCCACCTCGCTCGGGCGACGGATCGTATTCTTTCCGGCGAACCAATCGAACACGGGCTGGACGAGGAGCTTCTTGCAGAAATTACCGGTGATGATGACTTCCCGCTGATCGAGGCGACGAACAGCGCAATCCTTGACGGCTTTGGGATAGAGCTGGCCCCGGATACGGAAAACTCATTCTTTCTTTGCAACCTGTTCTCGCTCTACTGTGCGAAATAAACCGTAACGGGAAAAGAGGCCAATATGATTGACGACAGCGGTTACACCTATGTTCACGAACATCTGCATATTGATTTATCACCGCAAAAAGGTGACATCGATTGCAGGCTAGATCAGTACGATCTGATCAAAGAAGAGCTGTTGCAACTCAAGTTACGCGGTGTATTTAATATCGTAGAAGTGACTAATCGTTTTATGGGCAGAAATCATCATTTTATTGAAGATTTAGCGGTTGATACCGGAATGAATATTCTGCTCTCTACCGGCTACTACATTGATGGTTTTTTCCCACCCGAATTGCACTCTCGGTCGGCGCGGGAGATCAGCAGCGAGATGGTGGGTGAAATCGAAAACGGTATTGCCGGAAGCGGCATGAAAGCCAGCTTGATCGGTGAAATCGGCAGCAGTGAAAACACGTTTACCGATATAGAGAAAAAAGTCTTTGAAGCCGCCGCCTATGCCCATCTGGAGACCGGGCGCCCAATCTCCACTCACCAGTCGATGAGTTCAATGGGCCGCCAGCAGGTTATGTGGCTAAAGCAATATGGCGTCAACATGAATAACGTGACGATTGGTCACTGCGATCTGAAAGACAACCTTGATGACATTGTCTGGCTCATCGATCAGGGCTGTTACGTGCAGTTCGACACGATCGGAAAAAATGACTATTACCCAGACACCAGACGGTTAGACATGTTGCAAGTGCTGTCTGAACGCGGTTATTTAGAGCGGGTCATGCTTTCCATGGACATAACCCGGCGGTCCCACCTTAAAGAAAATGGCGGTCTTGGATTTTGCTATCTGGTGGATGCATTCATCCCGATGTTACGCGAGCGGGGCATTAGCCAGCAAGAAATAGACACCATGCTAAAACACAATCCCAGTCAGCTATTTGGCTAAATAAAGAGGTTAGCGTATGAAACGAATCGGTATTGCGGGTCTGCAGCGTGAGCAGATAAAAGAGCAAATTGACGCCGCCGCCCCCGGTGTTTTTAACTGTCACATCCTGAACGACATGGATGCAGCGATGCAAGTGAAATCCGGCCAGCTGGATTATTACATCGGTTGCTGTAACACGGGGGCAGGCGCGGCACTATCAATGGCTATCGCCATCATTGGTTATCCGCAGAGCTGCACCATAGCTAAGCCATCCATTCAGGCCAAGTCAGACGAGATCGAGCGCTTTGTCGATGAGGGTAAGGTGGCTTTCGGACTTTCCATTGAGCATGTCGAACACGCCATTCCCATGCTCATTTCTATCCTATCTAAGAAGTAAGGACATAACATGGATGTTGCACATTTAGCGTTAGTTGCATCGCTCTGTGCCATGACAGCAATAATTGCCAACATGAGCGCAGCAGTATTCCACGATGGTATCCGCCCCATTCTTCCTCAGCTTGTTGAGGGTAACATGACAAGGCGAGATGCGGGTTCTGTTGCATTCGGCTTGTCTATCGGCTTTGTTGCCTCGGTGGGAATTTCATTCACCCTTTCGACCGGTTTACTCAACCCTTGGTTACTCTTTTTACCGACAGATATTCTGGGCGTGATGATCGGCAGCCGGGTACTGGCCGGACTGGCCGGTGGTTTGTGGGGGATATTGGTGGTCACATCGCTTACGGCAGTCAATACCGTATTAACCGGATTGCCGGTCGATGCCTTAGGTGCACTGGCCGAGCTGGGTACACCGGTAATGTCGGCGTTTGCTCTGTTCCCGTTGCTTGCCATTTTTTATCAATTTGGCTGGCGCGCCGGGGCTGTGGCAGCAGTCGTCATTATTATTTCCCGCTTGTTGGTCATGAAATATACGGCGATATATCCTGAATCCATCCAGATTTTCATTGGTATGGTCATGTTGGTCGCTACCGCAATCCGCAAAGATCTGGCTGACAGGAAAAACGGGATATCACCCCCCGATATGTCAGGTATGCACAGCCTGTTTGATGAGCGTACCAAGCGCATCGTCAAAAACCTGCCTTTCCTTGCCGTTACCGGTGCCCTGATTGCCGCAGTGGCGAACGCAGGTATTTTTGCAGGCTCGGAAGTGTCGATCTACTCACTGGCCGAAGCATACAAGCTGACTGATCCGGTTGCTCAAGATGCGGCGATGAAGCAGGTAGCACTGTCTGAGTTTATGCGCGGTCTTGGCTTTGTCCCGCTGATTGCGACCACGGCGCTTACGACAGGGGTTTACGGTGTCGTCGGAATGACCTTTGTCTTCGTTGCTGGCTACCTTGCTCCAAGTGTTCCCGTTGCAGCGGCATTGGGTGGCGTTATTATTTGTGTTGAAGTCTTCCTGTTGCGGGGGATCGGTGGCTTCCTGGAGCAATTCCCTTCTATCCGTAACTCTTCAGATAACATCCGTAATTCAATGAATACCTTAATGGAGTTTGCATTGTTGATCGGTGGCGTACTGGCTGTGATGAAAATGGGTTCTACAACCGGATTCACCATCTTCGCCATCCTCTACTACCTCAACGAAGTTATGGGCCGACCAATACTCAAAATAGCAGCGCCTGCAGTTGCGGCTATCCTGACAGGTTTCATTCTCAACGTACTGTATGTACTGGGGATCTTTGCAATTTAATCCAAAATAAGAGTTCGCTCACCTCCCCCCTAAGCAACAACGGGCGGACTCTTATCCTCTTAAGAAGGTTTTCTTTATGTTTCTGAATGCCTTAAAAAAGCAGAACCAGGCACTTATAGATACGGCTACCGACTATTTAAATCAAGGCTTGCTACTACCTGATACCTATGTCATTGACGTTGATCAGTTCACGGCTAATGCTAACCTCATCAAGGCCAGAGCGGACGAGTTGGGTATTAAGCTTTATGCCATGACCAAGCAGATCGGGCGCAACCCAGAGCTTGCCAGGATCTTGGTGGAAGAGTGCCAGTATCAAGGTATCGTCTGCGTAGATTTTAAGGAAGCTCGACAACTTGCCCTCGCCGGAATCAAGGTGGCCCATACCGGACATCTCGTGCAGCCGCCAAGCAATATGGTTCCTGAAATGGTTGCAGATATCAGGCCTGAGGTGATCACCGTCTACTCGCTGGAAAAGGCGCGGGAAATATCTGCAGCGGCAGTCAATGCAAACAGAACACAAGGAATTTTGCTTAAGTTTTACCGGTTGGATGATCACTTATATGTAAATCAAGAATCAGGTTTTCCTTTCGAACTGCTGGAACAGGTTCTGGCAGCGATAACCGCTTTACCAAACCTCAAGCTCGTTGGTTTAACGCATTTCCCTTGCTTCTTATACAACACTGAAACTAACACCACTCAGCCCACGGTAAATCTGATCACTTTGAGGTTAGCGGCGAATAAGGCTGAATCATTGGGATATGACGTTGAACAATTAAACGGCCCATCGTCGACAAGCTGTGAGACGCTTCCCATGCTGGCGGAGTTCGGGGGGACGCACGGTGAACCCGGGCATGCACTGACCGGTACGACACCTGCCAATCATGATGGCAGCCAGCCTGAAAAGATTGCGATGCTCTATCTTAGTGAGGTTTCACATCACTACGAAGAGAATAGTTACTGCTACGGTGGTGGTTATTACCGCCGGGGAAATCTTACTTCGGCATTGGTTTGGCAATCTCAAGAAGACCAACCCGAGCAGGAGGTGATGGTGGCCGTTAGCAATGACGACGATTCAAGTATCGATTATCACCTGAAGCTAGAAGGGAAATTTGCTATTGGCTCACCGGTAGTCATGGCGTTTCGTACTCAGATTTTCGTTACCCGCAGTGATGTTGCATTGATTTCCGGAATCTCGCAGGGTACCCCGCGATTAGTGGGTATTTATAACTCTTTAGGTAATGAGGTGTCGTGTGGCTAGATTTATCGTGGTGGTTTTAGATGGTTTCGGTGTCGGCGAAATGCCGGATGTTACCGAGGTGCGTCCTCAGGATACCGGTGCAAATACGGCCGAGAAATTGCTCAATCACTTTCCGCTTAAAATGTTACCGACGCTTGAAAAACTGGGGCTGGTCAATGTTGTGGGCGCGACTAAATCGGTCATGAAGGCAAATCCTGATGCGAACTGGGGCCATGCCTGGCTTGCTCATGAAGGTGGAGACACTTTTATGGGGCACCAGGAAATCATGGGCACCCTTCCCAAACCGCCTGTTGTCATGCCGTTTCAGCAGTCGATTGATGCTATCGAACAGGCATTATTGGCGAAAAACTATCAGGTTAAGCGGTTGGTAAAAAATGGTTTGCAGGCGCTGATAATAAATGATTGCGTCGTGGTGGGTGATAACCTCGAAGCCGATTTAGGCCAGGTGTACAACCTGACAGCAAACTTCTCTCAGATCAGTTTCGATCAGGTCAGGCAGATTGGTCAGGTGGTGCGCTCGGCCAATGGTGTCGGCCGCAATATTGCCTTCGGTGGTTTTGTGAATTCAATGCAGCAAATCGTTGATGCCATCGAAACCAAGGCTGATCCCAACGGGGAAGTTACATACATCGGCGTTAACGCGCCAGATTCCGGTACTTATGACAACGGATTTCAGGTGGTCCATTTGGGCTATGGCGTAGATGCCGCGACACAGGTTCCGCAAAAACTGAGCGAAGTGGGTATCCACACTTACTTGTACGGCAAGGTTGCCGATATTGTCCAGAATGAAGCCGGAACCTCTTACCTTTCTGTGGTCGACACTGAGAAGGTGTTTGAGCTACTGCATCAGGATTTACAGCAACGTACAACAGGCTTTTTCTGCGCCAATATCCAAGAGACAGATTTATCCGGACATCTGCAGGACCCGCGTCAGTACTGGAAAATACTTGAGAAATCAGACAAGGGATTAGAGCGGGTCATCGGGCTTATGGGAAGCGATGATGTATTAGTGGTAATGGCTGATCACGGCAATGACCCATTCATCGGTCATACCCGGCATACCCGGGAACAGGTGCCCTTACTGGTATACCACAACCAGACTCACGGCGTTGAACTGGGGACAAGAACCACACTTGCCGATGTGGGAGCCAGTGTCACGGCATTTTTTGGTGCGGAGTTGCCCGTGAGCGGTAGCTCGTTCTTATCTCTTATTAAATAGAAGTCTATAACAGGAAAATGTCAGAGAACGTTTATTAGCCACATAAATGCTATCGGCTGCAACGTCTTTGCCAAGCTAAAAATTTAGTTCCTAATGATTTTTATTGGGAATAACACCTGGGTCTCTAGGCCCTAATTTAATGCAACACCAATGACAAGGATAGAACATTGAAAACACATATTAAAGCAGTATCAGCTGCCGTCATTTTAGGGTTGTCTTCCCCCGCGTTTGCCGCAGAGGGCGGGATGCAAGCTTTTCTTGATTCGCTGCGTGACTTTGAGTCTGGTATTAATCCGGCGCTCGCTGGCTTCTACCTGGATAATTTAGATAACCCAGTCTACACCTACTCCAAAGTAACTAAGCCTGGTCGCCTGGTGCGAGATTGTTCTACCGGAACGATGATCTCGGAGCCAACAACCATCAACGGCTTTTTCACTAAGCTGGGGATTGACACCATTTATAACCCGCTGACTCCCAACGACAGCGCCATGTTCCGTTCTATGCAATACAACTCAATGAATGCATGGGGATTTATCGGGTATCAACTCGGTGAGGCCGTGCTGATCGATGCGGGTTACTATAGTCCGAAAGAAGTTACCATCGAAGGCAAAAACTATGACAGCTTCTACATGTTCGTTCCTGATTCGACCTGGATCGGCTGTAAAACAGAAGCGCTAGCTGAAATCGAGGGATCTGGTGGCAATCAAGTCTATGTCACGGATACCAACTTATGGGAAGGAACCTTTGTTGGTAAAAACGGTGTGAATTCGCTTGATGACTTGCGTTCGCAGGCTAAGCAGGAGCTGGTAATACGTGATGCGATGCATTTTAACTACAAAGTGATGAGCAAGCTGCTTGCTGATGCCAACATGACATGGGCGCAGGCGCTGGCAAAAAGTTGGCCTGATAAAGACGAAAACGGCCAGCCAATCCAAGTGCAAGCGACTATGTCAGGGCTTCTGGCAGCCTCCCACCTTCGTGGGGCGTGGGGAACTGCCGCTTTGTTAACCAAAGACCAAATTACCTGTGATGAACTGGGTACCTGCATTACCAAATACGTGCACAAGTTCGGCGGCTACGACACCTTGTTCGATGTCCCTGGAAACAGCACAACGCATGGTTCCACATATAATGAAGTGTTGACCGCAGGGTGGGGCAGTGACACTGTGATCACCGGCGGCGGCAAAGACCAGATTCTACTGAATGAAGAAACAGGCTCTGTCACAACGGTTGCTGACTTTACTGTCGGTGATGATCTGATTGTACTTCGAGGATGGCAGGCTGCTGATCCGCTGGCATCACTGACAATTTCAGACATGGCAGGTGATACCGAGCTGCAATTTTCCGGGCAGAGTGTGGTGCTAAAAGGTTTATCAGCCGCGGCAGTTACTGCAAATCCAGCAGCCGTTATCGCTAAGTCGGATACTTATGTTCTGGCATGGAATACCGGAAAGCAAGTGGTGCAGGACTTTGACCCGGCCGTTGATAAAATCGAAGGCAGTGCCGGTATCGGATTCAAACACCTCAAGGCCTACGAGACAGCAACATCAATCATCATTGGCCCACAAGCAGAAGATGGCGGCATATATGCGTCTTACGAATTAGTTGGCCTGACTCTTGCCGACATTAATGCAGAGATGTTTACTAACGTCACGGGTGGCTATGATCGTCTCGGCTACATTGTTCCACTCAACCACATTAACTGGGGTTGGAACATGGAATTGGTCGTAAATACTTTCGACACGGCCAAGACTGTTTTGACAGTACCAAGCAATCAGCCAGTACCATTTTCTGCAGTCAAATTGACCCAAGAAGGGGCTGACACGGTGCTCACGTTGACCGAACCGTATGCAAAGGGTGATAAGAAAAGAATCGTACTGAAAAATACTGATGTTAAAACCCTGAGTGCATCAAACTTTGCAGGTTTTAGCGGTGATTTCACTGAAGTTACCACTGATATCTCTGTGATGTTTGAAATCAGTGCCACGGTCAACGGTGCTGGTGGTATTATTTCTCCGACACCAGATGCAAACGGTCTGCTACAAGCCAAAGGCGGAACAGATTTTACTGTCAACTTCATTGCCGACAGTGGATTTAAAGTGAAATCTATTGTG
Organism: Photobacterium sp.; assembly: GCF_033720175.1. GTDB lineage: Bacteria > Pseudomonadota > Gammaproteobacteria > Enterobacterales > Vibrionaceae > Photobacterium. The sequence goes on along the minus strand of NZ_JAWWDA010000009.1, from coordinate 98,891 downwards.
GTAGACGGTGTTACACAGCCAGTCGCTAACAGCTATACCTTCACGGCAGTCAGTGCGTCATCTGTACTGGTGGTCAGCTTTGAAGCTGGGCAGTTGTCAACATGCCCTGCACCATGGGTTAAAGGTACTGTCTATAATGGCGGCGATCAGGTGAGCTATCAGGGTAATATCTATCAGGCTAAATGGTGGACGGATAATAACCAGCCTGATGCGGGTGGTCCATGGGCGCTTGTTAAAGCTTGCAGCTAATCTATAATTGACAAAAATGGCAGCAGAGATGCTGCCTCTGAATAGAAGTCCTCAGCCGAAAGGTTGAGGATTTTTTTGTTTCAGCATCATATTAATATTTATAAGTTGTTCTCAACTCGAACTCCATCTGCCTACTGGTAGTATTTGCGAACCCGTTAAATATCGAGTGATTCAGTATTGCACCGAAGTTAAGCTCGAGGTAGCGATGAATAGAGGAGAGGTTCTTTTTTAACTCAGGATTTTGAAGTGGTTTGGTATAAAGCTAGCTAAAGTATTGCAAGTGAGAGATATTACAACTAGCAGATATTAAATAACTCGATTAAGCAGAGACAAACTTATGAATGGTACCAACCGCTCAGATATACAAGCAGGATTAGAGGTTCAAATTGTATTGAAAAAAGATCAACGTACAGGAAGTCTCACCAAGGGAGTCGTGAAAGATATTCTAACCAAGTCATCAACACATCCCCATGGTATTAAGGTTAGGTTAGAAAGCGGTGACGTCGGTCGGGTAAAAGAAATTTTAGATTAAGCATGAGTCATGAAAACGGGTCGCCTAACGATGATTAACTTTTCTGTCATTGATGGCGGATATTTATAGCCTCTACAGAAGCCGCCCACCATTTGATGAGCAACGAGTACATAAAAAAGGAGGCCTGTTAAACAGACCTCCTTAATAGTTAGTTTGAGTTATTTATCCAGCGTTATCGCCGGTTGGCCATGCGTTTGAATTGATGGCGCCGGCCGCGAATTGTCATGCCCATACGGATGATATTTTCTGGCACAGCGATACCACCATATCCACCATCACCGATATGAATAATGTCAGCTCCCGCTCCTTTCGATGCCATCGCGACTTGTTCTATATAGCTTTCTGATGCACCTTCTTGAGATGTACCAATTGCTAATAGACCAAGCATTCCAGCATTGTGAACAGCATCCATCATCTGATGGGCTATTTCAGGTGAAACACTAGGTGTTGTATAAGGCGCAGGGAACATCATGATGTCAGCACCAGCCTCAGCAAAATCGCTAACAATGTCTAAGTTATAGTCGTTACCAACTCCACCACCGTGCATTTTGCCTGCGATGATGACGATGTTCTGCGACACTTCGCGACATAAGCGAATTGCATCTAGAATGGTTTCTTGTGACACATTCATTCCCGGGTTACCCGTTAACATAATGTAGTTCATGCCTAACTCAACAGCTTGCTCTACCGTTTCACGAGTCACTGAACGGCCGACCGCAATATCGGTAAACCCGGCCGGTACCGGCTCTAGGTTACACCCGATTAGGCGGCCGGTTAAATCACGTAATTCTTCAATAGTGAAATGGTCCTTAACGCCATGGCTACCGGCCCCGGACACTTCTGCTCGAGGGTGAAAGATATCCAGGCAGTTAAGGGTGATCATATCAGCACCGAATGCGGCCGCAATTTCAGCACCTGAGACGAGATCTAGGGGGGGAGCCACAGATACAACGTTCTCAACCATCATGGTGCGACCTTCAGAGAGCTTGATACACTCAACAATTTCGGTGCGAGTCATGCTGTTTACATCATGACTCGTTAAATCAAAAATACGCTTTTTCATTTCAGTTGCCTTATACGTTTTCTAGCCGACGGTGAATAGCAATGATCTCATTCGCCATATCGCGGCATAGCATTGCAGTCATAATGTGGTCTTGAATGTGAGTAAGGATAAGAGTCATTGTGACCTTACCTTCACCTTCATCGAAACCAATTAAGCCTGTTTGCGTCTTATGTACTTCGGTAAGCGCTTCTTCCGCTGCGACCAGCATCGCCTCAGAACGCTCAAAGTTACCGCCTCGGGCCTCTCCCATCGCTTGCATCACAGCTGAACGTGCTTCACCTGCTTTGCAAAGTAATGTCATCAGAAACTCTTCAGTAATATCTTCTTGAGTATTAATTTCGAAAGTCATGATTAAGCCTTTACTGGTTCAGCTGTTGGTTGTTGTTCTTCTTCAGCATTTGCCTTCTCTTCGAGAAGCAATTGCTTTTCATGCACTTTGAAGAACGGATAGAAAACAACCATGCTCACAAGTACACAAACCCCAACCAAAATCGCCGCTGTACCGGAGTTTGTCGCGATAACCGCACCGATAGGCGCAGGCATAGTCCATGGTGGAAGTGCAACAATTTTAGATACAATCTCAGTCTTAAAGGCCAGCCACACAATACAGGTATTAATCATTGGCGAAAGCATCCAAGGGATGAAATAGTTCGGGTTCATTACAATAGGCGTACCAAAAATAACCGGCTCGTTGATATTGAAGCTGCCAGGAATGATTGACATCTTTCCGATTACGTTCAGGTGTGTCGCCTTTGAGCGCATCATTAGTACAACGAGGCCCCAAGTACCACCGGCACCACCAACAAAGACAAAGAAATCAAGTAACGGGTTAACGAAAATCTTCGGTATCTCAAGACCAGCGGCAAGCGCATCTTGGTTCATACCAAGGTTGACCAGTAAGATTGGACCCAAGATACCACTAACCACAACGGCTGAACCGTGAATACCGGCGAACCAAAGTAGCTGAATCATAACAACGGCAAGTAGACATGCCAAGAACGAGTCTGATGCTGAGACTAATGGTTTGAATAACTCCATAACCGCAGATGGAATCGTCAGGTCGTAACTACCAAGCACTGCATTAAGACTTGGGATCAACACTGAGAGAATGACGATTGGAATTAGCAGGTCAAATGATGCGGCGATTTTTTCAGGCACCGCTTCAGGAAGCTTAAGACTGATCTTTTTATCACGCAAGAAGCGCTGTAGCTCGGGCACAAACAAACCAGCCATGATTGCGGTGAATGCACCAGTACCACCTAGGTAAGCCGCTGGTATCACGCCACCCACACCCTCAACGGATTGCAGGGGAGCTGCCGCCAAAAGGAAGGTGAATAATGAGAGTAAACCAGAGTTTTGCGCGCGCAGCCCATACGATTCTGCCAAACTAAAGCCGATACCAAATGCGGCATATAGAGCAAATATACCCATACTGACTTGGAACGGTGTCAGTATATTATCTCGACCAATCATCTCCATAAGGGAGTGCCAGCCATTGAGGAAAAAGTTATCTCCCGGCGGCGGGAAAGCTAATACCAAAAGCAAAGAACCCACAATCAAAAACGGCATTGTTGCCACGAAACCATCTTTTATTGCATTAATATGCCGCTGGGTTGAAACTTTCGCCGCAACAGGTGCGACGACATTTTCAACGAAGCCCATAATTCCATTTAGTACAGACATGAATTAACTCCTAATCACTTGTTATTCATAGATTTATAAAGATTAACTGCTTGGTCAAGAACTACATCACCTTTCATCATGCCGTAGGTCATCATGTCGATAAGGCCACAAGCTTTACCGTTTTCTTCAGCGCGTTTCTTGAATTCTTCAAATTGGAACTTAACTTGCGGTGCTACCAAACAAACATCGTTTTCTGCCAGTGATGCTTCAAATTCAGACACTGAATAAGCATTAATAGAGCAATCAATGTTCTGTTTATCAGCAGATTCACGCATTTTTTTTACAAGCATGCTGGTTGACATCCCAGCAGCACAGCATAGAAAAATCTTCATATTTTTACCCTTTAAACTTATTTCACCCCGAAAATTTAGATCCCGATAATAGTATTCATTTGGATGAAATATATTGTGCAAACTCACATCTTTTAAATATTCATTTTTTTGATGACAAAAAAGACATTTATTTGCGACGCAATTAGAATTATCAATGCGCCTGGTGCAAGCAGAGATGAAGAGATATGAAGTTCGTCACTTTTCTTTGGCGGCCTTTTTTCAATGCTTTTGGTATTAGCGCAGTCACAAGCTAAGCTGCCTTAAATGAAGGAGAGATATTTTTCAGTACACGGTAACTTTAATATGTGGATTATCAGTTACATCCGCCATTAAAGTATCGGTCTCATTAAATGAAATGGTTATCACTTCTTCGTGGTAAATTGATAAGTAAGCTGGTATGACTACTTTTTTATTCGCAAGCTACATGATGCTATCTTATTGATAGGTGTCTCATTTGTGTTCGGCGCTAATGGATTCAATCTGCGATAGGCGTATTATTAAAACTTTCAGAAAGATGAAGGTTTAGGCATGCCTAAAATATATATAAAAAAAGAAGGTACCGCAGTCATTAATATCGCCCGATATCTGATGTCTCTAAAAGAAGGTGCTCGTTTACGTACTATTGATTCGTTAGCAGAAGAGTTCGGGCTGTCGGTTGGCTTAGTTCAAAAAGCGCTGAAAAAAATTGAAGCTGATGGTGTGATAGCGCTTTCGAGACAAGGTCGTAATGGTACTTATATTTCTCGCTTAGACAGCGAAGAGATAGTTCGTCTGGCAGGGCTGGGTAACGTTGTATGTGCCATGCCGCTGCCTTACACCAAGCATTACGAGGGACTGGCCAGTGGATTAAAAGTCCAGATGGGCCGTTTACCGTTGTACTTCGCTCACATGCGAGGTGCCGGGGTCAGAGCAAAATTGTTAAGTTCCGGCGTGCATGATATCGCGATTATGTCGAAGCTTGCAGCGCAGAATTACAGCGACGGTTTGACGGTTGCCGTTAATTTGGGAAAGAACTCCTATTCGAATGATCACCGGATGATTTACCGTAAGGGTGAATATGGTGCCATCCGTCGTATTGGTGTTGATCCGGATTCTCCAGATCAGCAGATCCTGACCAAGCAGGCTTTCCCAGACCAAGATATTGAAATTATTGAAATTAATTACGGTGATAGTTTGGCCCATTTGGCCAGTAGGGATATAGATGCAGTAATTTGGCTGACGGAAGCCATAGACATGGATAAGTTCGGTCTGGAAGAAAAGTCACTTAGCCATCTCCCCGAGTGTGAAATGGCCTCTGAGGCGGTACTACTGGTCCGAAATGAGGCTGTGTACATTAAAACACTCTTGAGAAACCTAATTGACAGGGATGCGCTGATCACTCACCAGAAAAAAGTCGTGGCAGGCGAGATAACGCCGAGCTATTAGCGAAATATACAGTGGTGTAAAGAGAGATCAACATGATTGACGACAGCGGTTACACCTATGTTCACGAACATTTGCATATTGATTTATCACCGCAAAAAGGCGATAGCGACTGCAGGCTGGATCAGTACGATCTGATCAAAAAAGAGCTGTTGCAACTCAAGTCACGCGGTGTATTTAATATCGTTGAAGTGACTAATCGCTTTATGGGGCGTAACCCTCGTTTTATTGAAGATTTAGCAAATGATACCGGAATGAATATCTTGCTCTCTACCGGCTATTACATTGAAGGCTTTTTCCCTCCCGAGCTATACACCAAGTCGGCACGGGAGATCGGCCGCGAGATGGTGGATGAAATCGAAAACGGTATTGCCGGAAGCGGCATGAAAGCCAGCTTGATCGGTGAAATCGGCAGCAGTGAGAACACGTTTACCGATATAGAGAAAAAAGTCTTTGAAGCCGCCGCCTATGCCCACCTGAAAACCGGCTGCCCAATTTCCACTCACCAGTCGATGAGTTCAATGGGCCGCCAGCAGGTAATGTGGCTAAAGCAATATGGCGTCAACATGAATAACGTGACGATTGGTCACTGCGATCTGAAAGACAACCTTGATGACATTGTCTGGCTCATCGATCAGGGCTGTTACGTGCAGTTCGACACGATCGGAAAAAACAGCTATTACCCAGATACCAAACGGTTAGACATGCTGGAAGTGTTGTCTGAGCGCGGTTATTTAGAGCGGGTCATGCTTTCCATGGACATCACTCGTCGTTCTCACTTGAAAGAAAATGGCGGCCTTGGCTTTTGCTATCTGATGGATGAATTTGTTCCCACGCTACGCGAGCGTGGCATTAGTCAGCAAGGGATAGACACCATGCTAAAACACAATCCAAGTAAGCTATTTGGCTAAATCAAGAGGTTAGGATATGAAACGAATCGGTATTGCGGGTCTGCAGCGTGAACAGATAAAAGAGCAAATTGATGCTGTCGCACCCGGTGTTTTTAATTGTCATATCCTGAACGACATGGATGCAGCCATGCAGGTGAAATCGGGCCTGCTGGATTATTACATCGGTTGCTGTAACACAGGAGCAGGTGCAGCATTGTCGATGGCAATCGCTATCATTGGTTACCCGCAGAGCTGCACCATAGCCAAGCCATCTATTCAGGCTAAACAAGACGAAATCGAGCGCTTTGTCGATGAGGGCAAGGTGGCTTTCGGACTTTCCATTGAGCATATTGAACACGCGATTCCCATGCTCATTTCTATCCTCTCCAAGAAGTAAGGACATAACATGGATGTTATGCACATAGGTTTAGTCGCACTGCTCTGTGCCATGACTGCCGTTATCGCCAACATGAGTGCAGCAGTATTCCACGACGGGATCCGCCCCATGCTACCTCAAGTTGCGGATGGTAATATGACAAGGCGTGATGCGGGCTCTACCGCATTTGGCTTGTCTATTGGTTTTGTTGTGTCGGTGGGAATTACATTCACCCTTTCGACCGGCTTACTTAACCCTTGGTTACTCTTTTTACCGACAGATGTTCTGGGCGTGATGATCGGTAACCGGGTACTTGCCGGAGTGGCTGGTGGCTTGTGGGGGATCTTGGTGGTCACATCGCTCACGGTAGTCAATAGCGTATTGGCCGGGTTGCCGATTGATGTCTTGGGTGCCTTGGCCGAGCTGGGTACGCCGGTGATGTCGGCGTTTGCTCTGTTCCCGTTGCTCGCGATTTTCTATCAGTTTGGCTGGCGAGCCGGGGTGGCGGCAGCCGCTGTTGTTATCATTTCCCGCCTACTGGTCATCAAATTCACCGCGATATACCCTGAACCGATCCAGATCTTGATTGGTATGGTCATGTTAGTGGCGAGTGCTATCCGCAAAGATCTGACTGATAGGAAAAAGGGTATTTCACCGCCCGATATGTCAGGTATGCACAGCCTGTTTGACGAGCGTAAAAGGGCAATCGTCAAAAACCTGCCTCTCCTTGCCGTTGCCGGTGCTCTGATTGCTGCAGTGGCGAACGCCGGTATTTTTGCCGGCTCGGAAGTATCCATTTACTCACTGGGCGAAGTGTACAAACAGACAGATCCTATTGCTTATGACGCCGCGATGGAGCGGGTAGCACTGTCGGAGTTTATGCGTGGTCTCGCATTTCTCCCGCTGATCGCGACCACGGCGCTTACGACAGGGATTTACGGTGTGGTCGGAATGTCTTTTGTGTTTGTTGCCGGCTACCTTGCTCCGAGTGTCCCCGTTGCAGCGGCATTGGGTGGCGTTATTATTTGTGTTGAAGTCCTGCTGTTGCGGAAGATCAGCGGCTTCCTCGAGCAGTTTCCGTCCATCCGCAATTCCTCAGACAACATCCGTAACTCAATGAATACTTTAATGGAGTTTGCATTATTGATTGGCGGCGTACTGGCAGTAATGAAAATGGGCTCCACAACCGGATTCACCATCTTCGCTATCCTTTATTATTTCAATGAGGCGATGGGCCGGCCTGTACTCAAAATCGCAGCTCCGGTCGCTGCGGCCATCCTGACAGGTTTCATCCTGAATATACTGTATGTACTGGGATTGTTTGCGATTTAACAAGAATAATTAGCATTAATACATTCATTGATCTACAAACAATATTATATGGACAGGAAGCTGTGTATTCCCACTCAGAAGCACCATACGACTCCCCTTAGTTCAGTTGGGAGAACGGTGGATGAATATTTAACAATATAATTTATAAGGAAAGAATAATGGCATTTTTATTACTGGGACTGCTTCTGTTTATCGCCATCCATCTTTTGCCCACGATGACAGGTCCTAGGCAGCTACTGATTGACCGGTTGGGAAGAATGCCCTACTTGGCGTTATTTTCCGCTATTTCGGTGATTGCTTTACTGCTGATCTTTCATGGCTTTGCTCTGGCTCCCAAAGATCAGCTGTGGGTGCCGCTGTCTTTTTCCCGGCCGCTTGCCCACGCTCTGATGCCTGTTGTTTTTATTTTATTAACTGCTGCCTATTTAGATACCCATATACGCGCTAAGCTAAAACACCCGATGTTAATCGCCACCTGCATTTGGGCCTTCGTTCATTTTCTGGCCAATGGTGATCTGGCTTCCACCCTGCTATTTAGCGGTTTCTTTATCTATGCCCTGATTGATATCTTTCTGGCTAAGCCGAGAAGTAGTCTGGTGCCAAAGGGCAAACCAAAGGCGTGGTTTGACGTCATCGCAGTGGTGGTCGGGTTGATCCTCTTTGGCCTGGTGCTTCGTGGTCATCAGACCCTGTTTGGTGTTGCTGTTATCGGCTGATCGTCAAATACTCAAGAGGCCGCAAGATAGCGGCCTGTCGATTGTGTTGTTCGCTGTTATGCTGTAATAACGACACAGTTCTTTCCCTAGTGTTGAAACGAGAGACTCCCAAAAGGAGACTGAGAAGATTACGAACTTGTGGCTGCCGAGCGCCATTCCATCTCCCCACACTCTATACTCAACAAAAACGATGGGGGAATCAGGATGTACAAAGCACTGTTTTTTGATCTCAGCGGGGTATTGTATGTTGGCACCCAAGCAGTACCCGGTGCCGTAGAAGCAATAAAGCGCGCCCAAGCCAGTGATCTTGAGGTCCGTTTTGTCACCAACACCTCCCGTAAGACCTGCATCCAGATCTATGACGATCTCATTGCCCTGGGATTTGACATCGATCTGCGACAGATCTACACCGCTCCCGCCGCCGTCAAGGCACTGCTACAGCAACGCAACTGGCGTCCCTACTGTCTGATCCACAAAAATATCCGGTCTGAATTTGCCGATCTTGAGCAAAGCCGTCCGAATGCGGTGGTTATTGGCGATGCTGAAGATGGTTTTTGCTATGAGACACTGGATCATGCGTTTCAGCTCTGCCAAAACGGCGCAACGCTGATCGGCATTGGCCGTAACCGGTATTTCAAGCTCGGTGGTCAGCTGCATCTGGATGCCGGCCCTTTTATCCACGCCATTGAATACGCTGCCACCACCGAAGCACTTATTGTCGGTAAGCCGTCCGCTGAATTTTTTAACCAGATAGTGGCGACGACAACGGCTGCTGCTGACGAAATATTGATGGTGGGTGATGATATTTTCGGTGACGTTGAAGGCGCTCTGAATGCCGGGCTACAAGCTTGCCTGGTGAAAACAGGCAAGTACCAGCAGGGCGATGAAAACTTGCTTGCCAGACAATTTCTATGTGTTGACTCTGTAATGGAGGCAGTCGATATAGCCCTTAACAACTCAGACGATATAAGTCAGTAGAAGTGAGCTGAGAGGAATGAAAGGCCTTTTCAAATATGGGTGAGTAAGCACTAGGGTGCAATACAATTGCGGTAATCTTGAAAGCATAAAGCCAGCTTCAATGCTGGCTTTATATCTCGTGAGTTGTAACGCTGAAAATTATCCCCCCCAGCTTTTACTGCCGCTGGACGATTTGCTCCAGCTCGATTTTGCCGACACGGTTGACCCAAATCCCCCCCGAGAAATAGTACGGTTTACCGTTGGCTTGGGCTTCATTTGATCTTTAGATACCCGAACCTTGGTTTTCTTATAGCTGCTTTTACCGTAATCGTAACCGTCAGCTGTCGTCCAGCGGTCATAGAAAATACTACCCGGATAATTAGAGCGGAACATAGGCTGGGAATAGTAACCCCGGTTATTGTCCAGCATCCGACCAAACATAAAGCCAGCCATCGCCGGCATAAACCAGTTATTGTTGCGCGATTCTACACAGGCATTAGCCCCGAATTCGGCGATACAATCATTCTGCGTCGAGTATTTCGGTGCCGTGCGCTCTGCTTCTTGTAATGCATTCTGGTAGGCGGCTTGACATTCACTGCTGTAATTTGGGTTATCATCAATACAGTCATCTAAGCCCTGATAAATAGAAGCTTCACTACTATTGTCACTGCATCCTGAGAGAACAGCACCTGCAAACGCAACGGTGATCGGCGTAACAGAGAACGTACGCCAATTTTTACGCATGCTTGCCAGTACAACCTGCTTACTTCGTTTCATCGCGGTGGCTCCTAGTAGGTCATACAAGCGGCATTTAGCAGGCCAACTGAAACAGAAGTGGCTGCCATCACGATACCCGCGGGGACTTCCCCGGCTTCAATGCGCTCTACAATCTTTGGCATAAAACCAAAGCGAATGATGATGAAAGCGATAAGTTGAGCAATAAGTGCCACGACACCCCAAACGGCAAAGTCGATTAAGTTGACTGAGTTACTGGCGGCGCTAGCAACAGCCAGAGAGTAGCCAATGATGGATCCAGACAGGGCGATGGCTGCGGAGATATTTTTCTCGTCTTTCACCAGTTTCCATTCGTCGTGGGGGGTAAAGCGCACGTAGACGAATTTAAACAGCAATAAGAAAACCAGAGACAGTGAGAAATACAGCAAAAAGGCACCAAGGCCTGCTAGAGAGTTCGCTAAAACATCCATGTGAGTTCCTAATTAATTAATAAAGTATTACAAACTAGCCAATCAGCTTAAAATCTGTCGGTGCAAGGTTGATGCCAGTACTGGTAGCCAGACTGCGTTCGGGACGGTTATGAATGATTTTTTCTTCGCCGGCGACGAGCAGGCATTCGAAGATATCGTTCCCGATCTCTCGTTCGTAAATCATGACGAATTGATCGGTTTCGCTAATAGAACCATTTTCCAACCAGGTTTTTTCTGTCATCGCGACCGGACGGCTGTTATCCCAGACTTTTTCAAAAGTATGGCCTTCCAGCTCCCAGGTGGGCTGCACAATCTGATTGTGAAGTAAGTGCTTCCACTCAGATTCGGTATCAATTGGCTTCGTGTCGTAGAAATAATAAAGTTTTACTTCGCTGACATCGGCTTCAGTCTGGCCATGAGTCAGTACCTGAATAAAACCATCGTCATCGGTGTAATAGCGGAGCAGGCGAGTTTGCTCATCAAGCTGAACTTCGCCAACGGCCTTAATGAGCTGAGTGCGCGAAGCCCCTTCAATAACAAGGTCGGGTTCGATCAGACGTAGTTTAAGATCATCTAATTCAAATGCCCCACCAAGCCTCAAACCCAGTATTTCAGGCGCCTGTTGAATGGGTTTTTCAGGTGTTGTTTTCTTCTTAAGCCAATCAAACATTGTGATTCCTGATCAGATATCGATGAGAATTAAGGATTAGAACTGCGTATGTCTACCACGTAAACGTCTTAATGCGCTCGTCCGCAATATAAAAAAGCTTAGCACCGGGGGGAACTTCACTGTTAAGTATCGGATTGAGTTCGATCCCTGCGCCGGTATCAATTGCAATCAGCGTAGCTTCATATTGTTGCTTGAAACGGGAGAACAATGCATCGATGCTGGTGGCAGAGCAGTGCTCTGGGTAGGTAACAGAATATTGAGTCATCCCCCGATGGGTACTGAGCAGTTCATGGTGTAGCCCACTGGAACCGGGATCGATTGCGGCTTTAGCCAGCATTTCGACGGCGACGGATGGAATACATTCTGCATTCGGGCAATGCTGTTTTAACAGCTGACTTAGCGTATCGTCATTGAAATAGGCGAGCAGATGTGCATCTGGATTTTTGTTGGCGCAATACAAAGCGGCTGACAGCGTTATATCGTCTTCCGTGTTGTCGATAATGATGCAGCTGGCACTGGCGACGCTGGCTCTTGCCATGCCATCGTTATCGGTAAAACTGGTGACCCGGACAAATTCGACTTCTCCCGGCAGGGGGTTTTCAATTTCAGGACGAACACACAGCACGATAGGGCGTTGATCTTTCTCTTCGTGTTGTAACATCTTGATCAGATGCAGGGTGCGCTGTTCATTCCAGCCTAACACCAGGATATGGTTGTTCACTTTAAGACTCCGTTTTCCCAATAGACCGCTTTTCCAGTAGTTAATGAATACGGAAGCGATACGGCCGACGCAAATGGCGAAAAGCCCCAATCCGCCCGGTATCACAAATAAGGCGGCGACCCACTTACCTGCTGTCGTCGTCGGTGACATGTCTCCGTAGCCGACAGTTGATGCTGTGACGAACAGATAATAAATGAAATCGGTAAAAGTGCGAGTGAGTACATGCTCACTCGCAATGGTCAGTAATACCCAGCTTATCGCTATATATCCAAGCAGCGATAGCAACAGGTTGCGTCCATTCAGCTGGCGAAATTGAAGCAGAGCCCACCGACGAATTAGCAACCATAACGACATGTATACCTCCATTTTTTCGAATTCTGCTATTTGCCTAAGATACGGGCTAATTCGTCTTCTGCAGAGGATTTTCCACCCGAGGTGATACCTGCTTCGGCAAGTTTCTTATCCAGGCTACTACCAGATTGCTCTTCAGCCATTTCAGCTGCAGCTTCAAGTTGCGCTGATTTCTCGGTCTGACGCTGTTTTATGCGCTCTAGCGACTCAACGGCGGTGTGCATTTTTGCATTGGCGCCGACGTTGGTAGCCGATACCGCTGATTGCGCTCTCTGTACCGCTTCATTAGCCTTAACAACGTCAACCTGTTGCTCCAGCTGGCGTAGTTTGTCTTTCGCTTGCGCAATATTGGTACGCATACTTTGTTCTGATTTTACAAACTGATCTAAGTATATTTGCTCAGCCTGTTGTTCGGTGCGCAGGTTCGCAACTTTCTGGGCACATTCCAGAGCAAGATCTTGCTGACCATTGTCCATGGCGCCACGTGCATGGCCTTCATACTCATTAATGCCGTTGGTGAAGGCATCCACTTTCTGCTGTGACATTTTACGCTTAGCGACAATGCTGACTAATGCTTCATCAGAGCGGCGAAGTTCTTGTTTGGCATCACGGATTTCCTGATCAAGAATACGCAGCGCCTGACCATCAGCAATGTTTTCGGCCGCTTCATTGGCCCCACCTTTAATGGCGGTAAATAATTTTTTCCAGACGCTCATTATACAATCTCCGCGAGGTGGTCTTGGTATAGTTCGATAAAGGCTTCAACGTTACGGAATAATGTTGCCACTTCAATGACGACACTTTCAGCTTTGGATTGAGAAGACAATGAACCAAAAGCAACATAGTAACTGTGTCCCTGAATCTCATTGATACCAATTGTTGAGAGCGGGAACATCTTATGAGTACGTAATATGTCGTTGTTGAGCTCAGTAATGTCTTTAACTTGTTGCTGAGGGAAAAGCAGTACTTCAACTAGGATCTGCTCACCAGACACTGCCAGAAACGCCTCAATATTATCTTCGTTGCGGATAACGAGGGCCTGTTCACTTGCTTCTACTTGCCAACCTTCATGTTCGGTCAGAACAGGGAGAAGATCTGATAATTTCCATGTCATTTATATTACCTTCTTTCTCATTAAGTGAGTATTTGATTTACTTCCATATGACAGCAGGAATACGACAAAATTCATTTGCTTCCAGAGGCATATCAGCCAATTTTCACCCAGACGTCAACTGAGCGACTCTGATTTTTCAGAGTTACTGGAGTTATACAGTAAATATTATGAGATTGCTTATACATTATTAAAGTGACGAAACGCACGCTTGTCATTGTTTTTGTAACGATTCTATTAATGATGGTTGATTTCTTCTGGTTATGGCGTTGAGGGGAGGGGGGGAGAGCTGCAGGATCAAAAAAGCCAAACTGTGTATGACCCAGTCTGGCAATAATGGCTAAGAGAAGAGCCAGAGTGCTCTTCTCTTATTATTTTGTGAAACAGTTGCTTAGTTCAGCAATTCTTTTGCAGTGTTAACCACGTTTTCAACCGTGAAGCCGAACATCTTAAATAGCTCGCCTGCAGGAGCAGACTCACCGAATGTTGTCATACCGATGATACGGCCGCCGAAACCAACGTACTTGTACCAGAAGTCAGCAATACCCGCTTCAACGGCAACACGTGCTGTTACGTCAGCTGGCAGTACCGCTTCACGGTAAGCGGCATCTTGCTTATCGAACAGGTCTGTAGCTGGCATAGAAACCACGCGAACCTTGCGGCCTTCCGCCGTTAGCTGTGCATATGCTTCTGTAGCTAGCTCAACTTCAGAGCCGGTTGCGATAAAGATAAGCTCTGGCTTGCCTTCACAATCTTTAAGAATGTAGCCACCCTTCGCGATATCAGCAACTTGTGCTTCAGTACGCGCTTGCTGTGCAAGGTTCTGACGCGAGAAGATCAGTGATGTCGGGCCGTCTTTGCGCTCGATAGCGTATTTCCAAGCAACTGCCGATTCAACCTGGTCACATGGACGCCATGTGCTCATGTTTGGTGTCAGACGTAGAGAAGAAACTTGCTCTACAGGCTGGTGCGTCGGACCATCTTCACCCAGACCGATTGAGTCGTGGGTGTAAACCTGGATGTTCTGCACTTTCATCAGTGCCGCCATGCGCATTGCGTTGCGTGCGTATTCCATAAACATCAGGAATGTTGCGCCGTATGGTACGAAGCCACCGTGCAAGGCAATACCGTTCATGATCGCTGTCATACCGAATTCACGTACACCGTAGTGGATGTAGTTACCCGAGAAGTCTTCAGCCGTTAGTGACTTAGAGCCAGACCACATGGTCAGGTTAGACGGCGCAAGGTCAGCCGAGCCGCCCATGAATTCAGGAAGCATTGCACCAAACGCTTCTAGTGCGTTTTGAGATGCTTTACGTGATGCGATGTTTGCCGGGTTTGCCTGAAGATCGGCAATGATAGCATTGGCTTTTTCTTCCCACTGTGCAGGAAGGTCGCCAGCGGTACGGCGCTTGAATTCTGCTGCCAGTTCAGGGTGTGCAGCTGCGTATGCGGCAAACTTCTCATCCCATGCAGCTTCTTTTGCTGCGCCAGCTTCTTTCGCGTTCCACTCAGCGGCTACGTCTGCCGGGATTTCGAAAGGACCGTGATTCCAGCCAAGGAATTCACGAGCAGCGGCGATTTCTTCTGCACCTAGTGGTGCGCCGTGACAGTCGTGAGAGCCTGCTTTGTTTGGCGAACCAAAACCAATGATAGTTTTGCAGCAGATAAGTGTTGGTCTACCTGTTTCTGCTTTAGCGGCTTCGATAGCTGCGTTGATTGCGTCAGCATCGTGACCGTCAACGGCTGGGATTACGTGCCAGCCGTATGCTTCGAAACGCTTAGGTGTATCGTCAGAGAACCAACCTTCAACCTCACCGTCGATAGAGATACCGTTGTCATCCCAGAAAGCAACCAGCTTACCAAGACCTAGCGTACCCGCCAGTGAACATGCTTCGTGAGAGATCCCTTCCATCATACAGCCGTCACCTAGGAACGAGTAGGTGAAGTGATCAACGATGTCGTGGCCGTCGCGGTTGAACTGTGCAGCAAGGGCTTTTTCAGCCATCGCCATACCTACCGCGTTAGTAATACCTTGGCCTAGCGGGCCTGTCGTGGTTTCGATACCCGGCGCATAACCGTATTCCGGGTGACCCGGTGTTTTCGAGTGCAGCTGACGGAAGTTTTTCAGATCATCGATAGACAGCTCGTAACCTGTCAGGTGAAGCAAAGAGTAGATCAGCATTGAACCATGGCCGTTTGATAGGATAAAACGGTCGCGGTCTGCCCACTCTGGGTTTTGCGGGTTGTGGTTCATGTGGCTGCGCCACAGTACTTCAGCAATATCAGCCATACCCATAGGCGCGCCAGGGTGGCCAGAATTTGCTTGTTGTACACCGTCCATGCTCAGGGCACGGATTGCGTTTGCGAGGACTTTACGTTCCATACTTATGTCACCAAAAATTAAATCGATTCAAAAAAGTAAGAAAGCGGCTAAAGGCCGCTTTCTGAAATTATATTAAGTCTTACAGGCGCTCAGCAATCATTGCTTCAAGCTTGCCTTGGTCAACCGCGAAGTTGCGGATACCGTCAGCCAGTTTCTCAACCGCCATCGGATCTTGGTTGTGTTCCCATAGGAACTCAGCGTGAGTCATAGCGGCTGGACGTTCTTTGATCTCAACGTCAGCAGATAGTTTCTGTACCACTTCGCCTTCAGCATCGTTTAGTGCTTGCAGGAGGTCTGGGCTGATAGTCAGACGGTCACAACCCGCCAGCTCTAGAATTTCGCCAGTGTTACGGAAGCTTGCGCCCATTACGACTGTATTGTAGCCATGTTCTTTATAGTATTTGTAGATGCCTGTAACGGATACTACGCCTGGATCTTCAGATGCTTCGAAGTCACGGCCTTCTTTCGCTTTGTACCAGTCCATGATACGACCAACGAAAGGAGAAATCAGGAATACGCCAGCTTCTGCACATGCACGCGCCTGGGCGAAAGAGAACAGCAGGGTAAGGTTACAGTTGATGCCTTCTTTTTCTAGGACTTCAGCAGCACGAATGCCTTCCCAGGTAGAGGCCAGTTTGATCAGAATGCGATCATTAGTGATGCCAGCATCGTTATACATTTTAATTAGCTGGCGAGCTTTTTTGATGCTGCCTTCAGTGTCGTAAGAAAGACGCGCGTCAACTTCTGTAGAGATACGACCCGGTACGACTTTCAGAATTTCTTTACCGATGTTAACGGCAAGCATGTCGCAAGTATCTTGAACTTGCTGTGCTTTGTCATTGCTCTGTGCTTTGGCATAAGCAATTGATGCGTCGATAAGAGGAGCGTATTCAGCAATCTGGGCTGCTTTCAGGATCAACGACGGGTTGGTCGTTGCATCTTCAGGCTGATATTTGCTGATTGCTTCGATGTCGCCAGTGTCAGCAACAACAGTAGTTAGCGCGCGCAGTTGTTCCAGTTTTGTGCTCATATCTTTCGACCCTTAACGTGATAGGACATTGTTTCAATGCTAGCTTAAATTGAAGCTAGAAAAAGTATATTTACGTGCTCTTAACTTAAATAGCGCAAACCATAAACACATAGAGTGAGCGGATGGGTTGGCCGGGAGCAATTGATGTGATGATAATTGTCTTTTTACTGTAAATTGTCAATTGTTAGCGATGCTAAATCGTGTTTAGATCTCATTTTTTGATGTTTGATATATTTTAAGCTCAAACTATTACTGTATTTGTCGATGGTCTGTTTTTATATGATATATCACAAGTGAGCAGATGATCTTTTGGTTGATCATTTGCTCTGTGCTTTACTGGCTGGTAACGGTAATGTGCTGCTGGATTTCCTGGATTAGCAGTGCTAAAGCTGAAGTTAATGCCGTCATTTCGATGTCGGTCGGTACTTCGTTGGCTTTGACGCGTTTTTCGACTATCTGAGCGGCTTTACTTAGCTGAACAGCACAAATGCTAGCAGATACCCCTTTTAGGGTGTGGCTGATCAATGTTGCGGCATCAAAGTCTTGCTTGTTCAGTGCTTGCTTAAACTTTGCGACATCGTTGCAGTGCTCTTCGAAAAACATGCTCAGAAACTGCAATACAAGACCTTGATCGTGGTCCATCATTTCCAGCAGTTCATTGAGGTTAACTTGTTGAAACTGATCGGGGTGCAGCTGAACATCGCTTGCCGGTGATGATGTTTCAATCTGTTCAATCTTGCTATCGTTGAGGCCGTCGATAGCCATACTGATAGATGACAAGCTTTCTGGCGTCAGACTTTCCCAGCCTGATGTTGCAATGTCGCTATTCACTTCGGGGAGTGATTCAGGCGTAGATCTGCGCAGGGCAGCCATGGTCGTAATTTTGCCTTTAAATCGTTGCAGCGCATCAAGTAGTTTACGCTCGTCCAGAGGCTTTGCGATCACGCAGTCAGCCCCGGCATCTATCATGCTCTTCTGCGCTTCTTCAAATACATCGGCCGTACAGGCAAAAATCGGGATCTGGTTTATCGGTGATATCAATGCCCGGATACGCTTGGTAGCTTCAATTCCATCCATGACCGGCATGTGGTTGTCCATCAGAATGATATCGAAATATTCAGCATCGAGTATTCTTAAGGCCTCTTCGCCGTTTTCGACTACTTGAGTTTGAAAACCGTGCTGCCTCAGGAAGGAATCGATGATCAAGACATTGAGGTGATTATCTTCAACAATGAGCACTTTGAGATCAATAAAGGTACGTTGATCAAACTCGATTTCAGATTGCTCTTCTTGTTCATAGTGACCAGGATTGACCGTTAAGGTCACGGTAAAGGTTGAACCTTTTCCGGGCTGGCTCTCAAGCTGAATATCGCCGCCCATTAGATCAGAGAGTTGCTTAACAATACTTAAGCCTAAACCTGTACCGCCAAAGCGTCGGCAGGTTGATACCTCAGCCTGAACAAACGGCTCAAAGATCATTGGAATACGGTCTTGTGCGATGCCAATACCGGTATCCTGAATAATGATGGTGAGCACTTTTTCATTGGGTTGAGAGCCAGCCTGTTGCTTCAGGGTGACACGTACTTCCCCTTTTAAGGTAAATTTAATCGCGTTGCTGATGAGATTGAATAATATCTGGCGGATGCGGGCTTTGTCAGCATAGAACCAGCTTGATGGTTCAAAGTCACAATCAATGTAGAAGCCGATCCCTTTCTCTTTGGCAAGCGTGTAGTAAGCGCTTTCGATTGTGCCGAGCAAATCAGTAAAACAAAAGTGCGTTTTATCAAGCTTTAGCTGGCCTTGTTCGATTTTAGAGAAATCCAGAATATCATTCAGCAGCGACATCATGTGTTTGCCCGAATCAAGCAATATGTACAAATGATGTTTTTGCTCTGTTGTCAGATCGGTTTTCAGCAATAGCTGGGAAAGCCCCAGCATGCCATTCATCGGAGTACGGATTTCATGGGATAAGTTAGCCAGAAAGGCGGACTTGGCTCTGTCTGCATCTTCGGCCTTGTGCAGTGCCTGGTTCAGACGCTGGGTATCGGAAGATATTTTATCCGCCCCCTGATTCAAGGCTGCATGAAGTACCTGAAACTCATGAGGGCCGGTAAATGTTTCATTACGGAAATAGCTCCCCAGTTTAAACTGGGCCGCAAAGCGCGACAGTTTAGCTAATGGCACCGTGATACGCTTGGTTAGAGTAATCGATAATACAATCACCATACAGGCGGTAAAAAATAGCGCCAGTAAAAAGTAGCGATGCAGGTCATCGATTACTTTCGTTGCAGTATGCTGCGGCGTTATGGTGACTAACGACCACAGGGGTTGGTGGTTATTATCAAGGGTGTCCAATTTGGAAATGGTGGTAATGAGTTCATCACTATAGCGGTTAGTGTAGTGAGTCACTCCTCCCTGTTCACTGTGGGTCTGAAATTTCCCTTGATCATAGTTCTGTTTGAAATCATTGAAAGCCTGCAGGTCCCGCCCTTGGTACTTGCCTGATAATATGGCGTTACCTTGCTGATTTATCAGGAAGATATAGTCGGCATTACTAATATGCTCGGCTAAGTAGTTCAGTCGTTCATTAATCTCACTCAGACGGTATTCGACTAATAAGAAGCGTGTTTTAGTGGGGCGGGAATGAGATGAATAGTTGTTGCTGATTTCGGTGATAAACAGCAGGCAGGGGACTGAGGTGGCATTTTTTGGCACTGCGATATACGTCTTATCCGGCGTTGAGTCTATCTTGCCTATAATGTCGGCGAAGTCATTTAAGCCAAATTTTTTGAGTTCGTTTGTCAGATGAGTTGGTTGATCGGTACGGGATGATTCAGTGATCTTAAATTGACTGCCCTGTTTTTCAACCAGGTGAATCGTATTAAAGGCTTGATCAACGGCGCTCAGCTCGGCCAGATAATGGCTGATAAAACTTTTGTCATTAGCTGATGCGCCAAGGGTGGTCGATGGGTCTAATTCAAAAACGGGGGAGTTAGCCAGTGTTTTCAGGCTCAGCAGGCGTTTGGCAAAAATATCATCAATGTTTTGCGCTGCAATTTCTGTACGGTGGTAGATACCCAGGGATATTTGTTCAAGTGCCACCGTCGACCATTTATCGCTGCTTATCCAGCTATAGAGAAACGCAGGAATAATCCCTACTGAAAGCATACTGGCCAGTAAAATGGGTTTGATTTTATTTGGGAATAATCGCATTACCATCCCTAACATCCTTGTTGGTCGCGAAAAGCCCGCTATTTCTTTTACATCTTAAAAACAAATATAACAATAATATCAATCCGAGACTTTGCAATAGTAAAGAAAGTTGATCTCAGCGACAAAGTTTTGGTGGACTGAAATACGTTGCTTGATGAAGGTCATGATGAGGGCAAGCACCCGATTCGCTTGTGCCCTCATTATAAGGTGGGGTGGGTATTGCTGACAGAACATGTTCCTGATTAGCTCAATAGCTGCTCTAAGGTAAGCGGTGCAGCGGTTAACCCGACTTGCTGTGCTGGTGTCAGGCCCGACCGATCCTGGCGGCACAAGTTATGCCATGCACGGTAAATATCCAGCAGAGGTAATAGCCCTGCGGGGCGCAATTTACGACGGGGTTCATCAACTAGTTGTGAAAACTGGTCGTGGAAGCGGGTTTGGTATTCACTGATAGCCCGATGAGACGCGATTTCCAGCCACTTCTTTTCATTGTCTTTCTCACCGCCTATATGACAGATACCTTTGCCGATATCATCATGGCGGGTGAAGGCCCAACGATCACGCCACCAGCTCATCAAAACAATATCAATACGCCCCGCAGCCTGACCATGTTGCCAGCCTTTATCTTCGATGACATAAAGCGGATGAATACTTTTATCTTTAATACGGTTAAGGAAAACAGAGATACATGCCGAACGCAATAACGTTTCCTGAGGCATAAACAGTGACAGAGACTCGTTATATTCAAGCATTTGTGACAAATGCAGATAGTGTGCGTAAACCGTGTACTGTGGGCGCACTAAGCACCCCTTGGCCGGATAGTTAATACGCGGCAGGTGACTGAGCGGATCTTCCATATTAGGACGGGCCAGTACCTTACGGTAAGTTGCATCAACGCGAGCCAGAATACCTTGTGGCGCTGGCAACGGTACCTCAACCAATTGCGCGTTGGGTGCAGCCATAAAACGGGTATTGTTCTGGAAAGGGTCGTGATCTTTGCTGGGGTTATCGACATCGGCGGAGTGGTAATTAACATGCTGGCCAACGATATAACCTGATGTGGCTTCACCGGTGGCAATCCATAAAACACCGTTGTCACTGTTAGGCTGCAATGGCTTTAAATCTGACGCGAGCGATAACGCCTGCGCATGTTTAAATAAGCGGGCATCAAACATCGACAACTGACGGCGGCAGCGGCTGGCAATGTGCGATAGCTGATCGTAAAAGGTTTTCGGGTTCATTCCCAGGCGACGGCAAATGTCACGTACCGAGTAGCCAGTAAATAACATGGCTAATAGTTTTTGCTGCACCATATGCTTGCCATTAAAGCCTGACCAGCGGTCGACAAAAGTGGCCTGGCAGCATTTGCAACGGTATCGCTGGCGATCGCCGCTGTAGCCAAAAGCATGATAAAGATGGCGGTGGGTCAGTACCGGCAGGCCGAGATTTCTGCAGTCAGGATTAGTACAAGCAGGAAGGCCACTGCTTTGTGCGAGTTTAAGGCGAGAAACTTCAGCTACGACATCGTGGTTATTGATAACCGGGGGAAACGCTCCACATTCACGGCAGATCATTGTTGGTCTGTTCGGATTAGAGTGTTGCACAACGTAGTCGTGTTCATCCATTGAACCAAAATTGCGGCAGCTGACAGTTTTACAGTGATTAAACTGCAAATGCCCGTAAGCGGGTGGCAACAGGGTTGCAGAGGATACTGGGTGAAGTTTTTTCATCATGGTTGCCTTACCTAATCCTTGTGCATAAGCCAGGAGAAGGGGACTGAATAAAAGGTAACCCTCTTATTCAGTACAGCATTAGCCGCCCACAAGTCAGCTGATATTTCACATAGATCGCCTGAAAAAAGCATCAATATATGACAATGTTTTTCTCAATTCAAATTATGCAAGACGCCACATATTACAAAATGTTGAGCTGCGATTATGTTCAAGAACAGCCTCCCTGTGGACACTAATATTCCCTTTTTCTACATTACTCATTACGTAACGTTAAAAACGTTGCCGTTAAGAGCTATACCATTAGAACTGATGACATAATAACTATGATATCAACTAGAATAATGGCATAGGTCTTAACTCTGTCTGAGACAGAGGTAGCGGCCAGAGAATCGGGGAAAACCCTGACCGCTAAATACTTTTTTACTTCAACGGAATTAGATGCTGATCGCGGTTTCCAGTGCGACGTTCATCATCTCGTTGAAAGACTTCTGCCGGTCTTCTGAACTTAGCTTCTCACCTCGGGTGATGTGGTCCGATACGGTCAGGATAGTCAGTGCCTTGGCACCAAGCTCAGCAGCCACACCGTAGATACCAGCAGCTTCCATATCGATACCCAGAATGCCAAGCTTTTCCATTTTTTCGAACAAGTCAGTTTCAGGACTGTAGAATAGATCTGCAGAGAACACGTTACCGACACGAACCGGCACTTTTTGCGCACGCGCCTGGCCCACTGCAGTTTCCAGCAGGTGGAAATCAGCAATCGCTGCGAAATCATGATCGTTGAAACGGATACGATTAACTTTAGAATCGGTAGATGCACCCATACCGATGATGACATCCATCAGTTTCACGTCATCACTTACGGTGCCACAGCTACCAACACGGATAACATTTTTAACACCGAAATCTTTGATCAGCTCATGTACATAGATAGAGCATGAAGGGATGCCCATACCGTGGCCCATAACAGAAACACGCTTACCTTTGTAAGTACCGGTGAAACCAAGCATGCTGCGTACGTCACACACTTGCTTTACATCTTCCAGGAAGTTTTCAGCAATAAACTTTGCGCGTAACGGGTCACCTGGCATTAGGACTGTTTCAGCAAAATCACCAAGTTCAGCATTGATATGTGGGGTAGCCATGGCTCACTCCTAGGAATTTGTTATTAAAAGGGTTTAAGTATTTAAGAGAAAAAACGCTCAACAATTGTTTGGTATGCCATACCGCCAAGGTAAACACCCACGATGCCCATTATGCCGGGTAATACTGGTGGCGCAGGCAGTGGCAGCTTAATCGCACTAAAAAATAAGCCAACAATTAAGCCTGCAAAAATAGCCAGCAGAATTTCGTTCATGTGTTTACCCTCGATTGTCTTGCATATTCAATGTGTGACGGCTTGATTTCGGCTTGCTCTTTCTGTCTTTTTTGGAAGTACAGTGTGTTGTAAATCAATTACTCTTCACAAGTCACTCGCGCTTCAGACAAAAATAGATAAGGTGCCTTTGTGTTATTGCCGTTCGATGTGAAGAAGTTTATGGAATTGGCGGCCTTCATCTAGCGATCATGATCACATTTTAGTTTCTAAATAAGAAAAAAAAACGTGTTGATTACCAAATATGTTGAAAATGTGATGGGAATCGTTTGCCCGGGAGTTATCGGGCTTTGATTGAAAAGTAATCCAAACAATGGTCGACTTACTTTAGTTGTTGAAAGTATAGGGTTTTATGTTGATGTTTGTGCGATGTAAACAGTATGAAATGATGTTCACAAAAGCGTGATCTTGTAATGGATTTCATTTTTGCAATACACATAAACGGGATAGAACGTTGAGTTTTCCGTATCTGAAAAAAGAGAGGTTTCCGTCAGTAAACGGCAGAAGCTTGTATCCGGTTAGCTGGAATAATCAAAGGTTGCGCACGAAAAAAGTCACAGAATGGGCGTATAAGTAAAAAACAGTCTAAATATTAATCACAGTCGGAATTGGATCAAAATTCTGGGCGACAGGGTGAGTACATCATGACTAACTATGAACACTACCTGGCGGTGGTTGAGCAGGTCTATTCGGAAGTTCTGCGCAAGCTGTCCCCCTCTTGGCGGATCGAATACCGGGATGTATTGCCGGAACAAAACTTGAAAGGTTGTTTGGATGTCAATTTTGTCGCCGAGGATGCCACGGTATTTCATCGGTTTAAAATTTCGGCCGATCAAGTTGAGAAGTGGCCCGACAAGCAGCCGGTTAATGGCGTACTGGTTGACTACATTATCCGTGGTGCGGCGCGAATGGCACCGCTGCGTCAGACGGCATACCGCAAAAATTTCGCCTACTGGCTGGAAAGTTGCCTGCAGGTGGTACATTCGCTCACGATCAGCAACGCTGATCTTCAGTATGCGGTGAGTGACAATGCTTATCCGTATCCGAGCAAAGTTAAGTTAAACGGAGATTACCTTCCATGCTGGGTGTTATGTGGAAAAGAGCAGCAGTTGGTGGTGACTGTCATTGATAGCCGATCCGGCCATTTTGGTCTTACACAGAATGTGGACGCGGGGCAATTGGTTGATTCTGAGCGTTGGTTTGAGGCTCAGGTCATCGATTCTGCGGAAGAAGCGATTGATACAGTGATGGGGCATGTTAAAGATTTAGCGAAGTTGACCGATGAGGATGACGATAACGAACCTAAACTGTTGGATGCGGTGAAACATCCCAGTGTATCAACCTTGAGCCCGGTAGTAAGTGTAATGCTGATTATGGGGATTGTAGTCGCGTTCTTTATTATTTTTAAAATTCAGTTAGGATTTTAGCAATTGTAGCGGCTGATTTAGTTACTCAAAGGTACTCGAAAGGCGCCGTCATTCCTTCGTACCTTTCCCCTGAAGTGAGCTGGCTGGTATCACTCTGAATTCTGCCTCTTGAGGTAACTTTGGGGATATTCTCGTTGGTCTTAGTCGTAAAATCTTATAAGATTTACGCCATTGTTCTCGTTGTCGAGGTAGGTTATGTATAACCTGACACTGTTATCTCAAGCTGAAAAAAACCGCATAGAACTTGATAAGCAAGCCGCTTATACCGTATGGAAAGTTAAAAACGCCAAGGCGGGGTATGAGGCGTTTATTGAACAGAGTAATAATATTGCAGACGATGATGATCGTGATTTTTTCAATCAGGCGGTCAGCAAATATAAAACTAAAATGGGTGTCAAGTAATACCCGCGCCAGATATTTGTTATTAATGTCAATCAATGAAAAATGGCCCGGAAGATATTATCTTGGGCGCTGGGGGCAGTCATTGATCAGCAACCGCACACGAAATGATCATTGCTGGTTGCGATGAGTCGGCTCTGCGCGGCTATCAGTATGTTGATTCAGGGGCCTCTGGGATACGGAAAAAGGCGTCCGGCAACTTACTGGCGTCGGCACTCAGATCACGGTCGAAACCAGGCTGGAATATGATCTTACGATGACGGTGACGTCTGGATATAGCGTCTTTACCCTAACTGGGGTATAGAGCCCGGATTAACGGCTTGTGTTAACCGGGCATTATCTCTCAATTTTTCTCTGCACTTATACTCCCCTACCATATATAGCTTCAGCTTTGATTCAGCTGTAGAATATAAAATCACTCAGTTCGTATAATGACGAAGATTTGAATGTTGGTTTAAGCCACTCATTTTTTAATAATAACGAGTAAGGAATTAATTTTTCATACTATGAGTAAATTTACCCCCCCGGCGTTTACTAAATCGTTTTTACACCCGCGCTACTGGCCAACCTTGGTGCTGGTTGCGGTAATGTATCTTATTAGTTGGCTGCCATATTTTATTCAGTTTCGTATGGGGCAAGGCATTGGCCGGCTAGCGATTCGGTTCATGAAGAAAAGACGAAACACGATCAGGCGTAATCTGGCGTTGTGTTTTCCTGAGATGTCAGAGCAAGATCGTGAGGTACTGATTAAAAAGAATATTGATAATACCGGTCTGGCGTTGTTCGAGACCGGAATGGCGTGGTTCTGGCCGGATCTCCGTGTTGAACGTCATGTCGACATTGAAGGTATCCAACACATTAAAAAGCTGCAAGACGAAGGTAAAGGGGTGCTGCTAATTGCAATTCACTCAATGAACCTTGAGTTGGGTGCCCGTGCCTTCGGGATGAAAACACCGGGTGTTGGCGTCTATCGACCTAACAATAACCCATGTTTTGACTACTTCCAGTATAAAGGACGTATACGCTCCAACTCTGCAATGATTGATCGTAAAGACGTTAGAGGTATGCTGCGGGCACTGCGCACCGGTGAACTGGTCTGGTATGCGCCGGATCATGATTATGGTCGTCGTCGCAATTCGACATTTGCCCCTTTATTTGCCGTAGAAAAAGCCTGTACAACAACAGGAACCAGTCTGCTCGTCGATGCCTCAGGTTGTGCTGCCGTGCCATTTTCGATGGTGCGTAATACCGATTCGGGTCAATATACATTGAAGATCTTTCCGCCGTTAGATGCTTTTCCGCACAATGACTCTGATGCCGCCGCGGCTTATATTAATAAAGCGGTTGAACGGTCGATTATGCAGGCTCCTGAACAATATATGTGGTTACATCGGCGCTTTAAAACCCGTCCGGAAGGTGAGCCTTCTTTATATGATTGAGCGATAAATTATTTGTATATAAATAGGATTATTTCTCGCTTTAAGCGGGGCGAAAACCAGGAGAGCGAAGGGGTAACTTCATCAGTAAAAATATAGAGTTAAGAAAGCCTTCAGATGAGCGGAGTGTCAGCTTAAAGATACTCTTAAGCATCAGTGCAGTTGTATCGCAGTATCTGAGTACTGATACCTTCGCTCACGTCGCTCTCTATGTTGAGTACAAAGCCAAGAGGCTATTGCTTCTTCATCAATCCAAAAAGTAATCGAACCACGATTAACAAGCGTTTGATTGTACTGCTTCCAATTAGAGGTTCTGTATTTAACTTTGGCCATTATACTTACTCATTCGGTTATGAGTAAGATCTGATCCGTCAGTTTGTAAATCGTTCAAAATGATTTAGGTAACAAAGCCAAAATCACATTAAATCAATATACTGCTTTTGACGGGATGTAATTTATTTGTCATTTCAGTTGCTTAATGAACAAAGGAAATGAAACGGAACGCACAATAAATCAATAGGCGTGCTGTTTTTTTAACGAATGGTGTGGTTGATAGCAATATGTTATCCATTTGGTTTTGTCGCTGATCGCTGGAGAGAAAAATCAACGCCTCCTGCAGATCACATTGAAATGAATATAAGCACCACAACCGATGTATTAAACAGCGCGCAGTGTGGTAAAAACCACCGCTGAAGCAGATAACGGCGATTTTTTCGGCATAATCTTTCTGTCCGTCCTTGGTGGTGTTGTTCTTCACCGGAATAAATATCAATGAATTAACTTAGAGTTATCAATTCAATTTTGCGGGTCATATCAAAAAAATGATATGACAATGCTGAATTTCTGTAGGGCAAGTGCAATTGAGTAAAATTCGATATGTGAGATCTATCTGTGTCATTAATGATTTATAGTAATATATAGGTGTCATGATAAAGTCGTTTATTATAATAAGCGAAAAACGAAACAAGTTGAAATTTCAGTTAATATTTCAAAAAAAAGTCAGGTGTTTCCAAAATTAATAACAAAAATAAAAAATCTTAAAATCATGTACAACCAATGTCGTATTATGGCCGGATAATACGGCAGATACTTATTCTGTTCGGCGGTAGCATTGTATTTTGGTAATTACAGCATGTTTTATAGCTACTGATGGCAATACAAAGTTGTCAACTGTTCGGTACTTAGCTTTTTCTGACGGTTTTTTATAATTGAATTGCGGTGCAAATTCGTGTCACTTATGACTCGTATATTTATATCTAGAGAGTGAATGTGTTAAAAAAGTACTATTTTATATTGTTTGCATTCTGTTCTTTTCACGTGACAGCACAACCTGGTCACTGGATGCCAACGGCCAAAAAAATTTCAGGCATCGTGGTTGAAGGTATCGAAACTAGTGGCAAGGCACTTATAATAATTGATGAGGGAGTGCCAGACAGATTTATACCTGCGGAATGTAAATCGCCTTACAACACTGTAGATCTAACAACTGAGAAAGGACGTGGGATCCTGTCTGTTGCTCTTTCTGCTCGAATGGCAGACAAACCAGTAAAATTGGCCTTGTCTTGCATTGGAGCCCGTCCATTAATCACACATATCTGGCTCTAAATATAACAATGTCAATCAACCGATTCAAAAAACGACGCGCGTATTTTTCAAAGTGTCGTAAAAAATTCGCACATTTTCCTCGTGGGTGTTGGCGATTAGTGCCGCTGACCAGGTCGATATAGGGCAGGAAAAACGTCAGAAAATCGTACAGAATGATGTGGATTATGATCTGTTCATAGTAGGAGATATTGAATTTATTGGCCTGAAATGATGACAATAGCTCTGATGCATTTATCTGTTAAGAGGGTGAGTAATGCTCCACTCTATGCACTGTAAATATACTAGTTAACTTTGGAGGATTTATGAGAAAATTATTTGTTGTTTTGAGTTTATTAATGTCGACTCATTCATATGCGGCATTCAACTGTACAGTAGATGTGAATCGAGTGCTCGTTTATAAGGATGGTTCAATCAACATTCTTCATAATGGAAGAAATGATTACACAAATATATGTAATTTGAATGATGGTTGGAAGGGAGTAGATACAGTTACATGTGCGATGTGGACAAGTATGCTTCAAAATGTTCAGAATAATAATAAAAAAGCGATTTTCTACTATGATGGCACTGGTTCGTGCTCAACGTTAAATACATATGGAAGTTCTCCAGCTCCTGTTTACATTGGTTCAATCGACTAATTTATTGGGTAAGAAAACGAAGAATCATTATTTGATTTAGGTTTGTCTAAAGAATGTCTTTTAGGTTCGGATTAATTTATATCTCATAAAATTAGAAATTAAAAGTGCCTTTTCGCCAATGTTCAGTTTGATAATGAACCTTCTCGCACAAATTAATAATTAATTAGCCTGTCGCTGGTGTTACTGACTTCTTAAATTATAATAGGTAGTAAAATGAAAAGTGTTTTAATAGTTTGTTTCTTATGTGTTATTACATCATTCTTTAACGTAGCAATGGCTGCGTCAGGGGGAAGTAGCGGTAAAATTAAAACCATCCTATGGTATGAAGGCCATATAGGTGTCTTAGTTAAACAAGAGGGCATGTCTGATTTGGGTGGGTGTGGTCGTGCCGATTACTATATACTCGATGATAAACATCCTTATTTCAAGGAAATATATTCACTTATTCTATCTGCTCATATCTCATCGCAACCGCTTAACCTTCATTTAGATGGGTGTGTTCAAGGGATTTCAAGAATTAAGCATATCAGCAGTAATAAATAACAACTAATCAAAGGCAATAAAAGGGGGCAGAATCATTGATTCTGTCCTATTGATTTGACGACTTACTGTCATTATCTTTTTTGACGTCAAACTGTAGAATCAGGTGCGTATATTTCTGCTTCCACATTTAAACTTACCAGATTTAACTCAGCACATCGTTCAGCGTTGCAATAACAACCCATAAATTAGTGACATAAACTTGGGTGTAATTACGTCTTCATTTAATTGTTGCACTTATCTTTCTTATATACCAAGTAGAAATGAACTGAAAATAAAAAATAAACGGAATTGGCTAATGAAATATAAATACATTATTTATGCTGCCATAGCAGTATTAATTATCACATTATCGAATTACTTGCTTTGGCACAAAGATTCAACAAATAAAAAAGCGAGTAAAGAAATAACAGAAACCACTGAACAAGCGCAAGTTCCGCAAGAAAAAATCAGTGATAACTATGAGTACCCAGCGCCAGTTAAACAGTTACAACAGGTATTGGTGAAATCTTATCAACCGCCTGTTCATGAAGGCGAAGAATTTTTTCCAGACGACCTTCTGAAGCCAGATGAAGAAACTTCAGCAAAAGCCGGAGTGAAAGTAAAGATTGATCAACTCAGAGAGCGTATCGAGACGATTAAACGAGATGGAAAGGTGGGGAGTTAAACAGTGGAAGTAATAAAGAAAAAATACTTAAGATGTATATTATCAATTTTATCCTTAGCAGTCTTTCTACCCGTTTCAGTCAGTGCATCTACTACTTATCTGAAAGGCCAATTTGATGTAAATGGTGGTCAGGTTGATTACCAGCTGCCGATCCAGGTAGCTCCGGGGCGAGCTGGCCATGCACCATCGCTGCAACTGGCTTATTCAAGTGATAATCCTAATGGGATCCTCGGAGTAGGGTGGCAGCTGCACGGTTTGTCATCCATTTATCGTTGCGGAAAAAATTTAGCAATTGATGGTAATTGGGGCGGAGTAAACCTTGATAGCAATGATCAATATTGCATCGATGGCAAACGTCTTATTGCGATTACAGGCAAACCTGGTGAAAATGCGACGGAATATCGTACTCGTACCAATGACTACCGCAAGATTGTTTCATTTGGCAGGCAAGGCAGCGGCCCTCAATACTTTAAAGCCTGGTCAAAAGATGGCCAGGTGTATGAATATGGAGTAAGCGGTGATTCACGTGCGGCGCTGCCGGGAAAAAAAGATGTTTATAAGTGGTCGCTTAATAAGATATTCGACATAACCAGAAAAAATACGATTAACTTTGGTTATATAGAAGACTCAAATAATGGATCCCACAGAATTGATCTAATAACGTATTCTGGTGGTACCGTTAAATTTAACTATGAAAATAGAAATGACACTCAGTTTAGCTACCTTGCTGGTAGTAAGATCAATAAAAATCACCGTATTAAGTCTATCGTCAGCAACACAGCAAAGGGTGATGAGGTTGCTAGTTACAAGCTAGCATACTACTATTCAACTGGTACCAGCCGAACCTTGCTAAAACATATACAACAATGTGCCAATGGCGTATGCAGTAAACCGGTAAAATTTGCTTGGCAGTCACAAGCAAGCCCAAGTTTTTCAGCTAATAAAAAGATTTTCGATCAGAGTATTAAAAATGCCAAATTCTACGATCTCGAACGTGACGGCAATCTGGAAATATTCACGCTGAGAAAAGATAAAAAATCAGTTGTACAAAATAGTGATTACAAAACTAAAGCAAGTGGCTGGAATCATGTCTATAGCAACGCAAAGGGTGCAGACTGCCACGATTTCGCTATTGCAGACTGGCATGCTAATGATAAGCCTATATTTCGGGCCTTTTGTTCGGGCTCCGCATCAGCATCGTTTTTAGCGTACCCGAATGGTAATGGTCGTTATTCTGAGTTTTATACCGCAAATGTGAATGGATATGGTTGGGCGAAAAAAGACAAATATCCAACCGATAAAAACGGTGATGGTAAATATACCCTTGAGCCACTATGTGACAATTGCAGTTACATTGATATTAATGGTGATGGTCAAACAAATGAATATCTGAAAATTGCTAATGGCAGACTTGATTATTATAAAAGTGGAAGGGTGGTTCAAAATGTTTATAAGGGAGAATACCAACTATTAAAGGTTGCAGATTTTAACAATGACGGTTATCAAGACTTATTGACTGGTAGTAATAATAAATCATATTCGGGTTTTTCTAGACCTGCTAATAAACAAGGTAAACTTAAGGTCTATTATTTTAACGGCCATTCATTCGTAGCAAATATTTCAGATTTTAATGTTGATTATAATGAAAAGATAACAACTCAATCAACCACATGCGGTGCTGGTAATAGTGGTTCGTCTACGTGCACTCGTTATCATTATTCTTTTAAACCTTTTGGCGTTGAAATCGTTGATACTAATAGCGACGGATTTAATGATATCGTCTATTACAACAAAGTCTATATCAACAAGGGCGGAGTATTTAACAGTAGTATTGATAGCGTCTACTCTTTACTTGGTAATAAAACGACAAGTGTGGAAATTATAGATGTAAACTCAGATGGCTGGCCTGATAATCTGTCTGAGGGCGACATTAAACGGTCCAAGGCTTTTGCGCAGGATAAAATCAAAACAATCTATGAGCATGGCTTAAGCTATGATATTACCTACGCGCCACTAACTAGCGATGTACACCAGCAGAAGAAATACTACGATTACCCCATCGCCAACTCAACGCCGACCAAATACGTTGTATCTAAGTATGTTGCCAAGCCGCAAGGCTACTCGGAAGTGAAAACCGAGTTTGAATATTATGGTGCAAAATCACACTGGAAGGGAGAGGGTTTTCTTGGCTTTGAAAGAATTGACCGTACCCGTTCCGGCACAAATACCGAGAAGACCGTAACGACATTTGAGCAAGTCGATCCGTTGCTGGCAGGAAAAGTCAGCGAGCGACTCACTTACCGAAATAAAAAGCTGTATGTAAAGAAAAACTATCGATACAGCAAAAAACAATTCAGCGGCGTAGGGGCGAAATATTACTCGCTGTTCCTGGATGGTAAAACAGAGATTTTATACGATGATAAGAATCGTATTGAAAAGAAAACTGTCACATCGCTAACCTATGATGCCTTTGGTAATGTATTAACCAAGGAAGAAAAGATAACCAGTGGAATAGCGGGTGCCGGTGATTTTACTACAAACTCTGTCAGTGAATATTTAAGTACAGGTACTAACAAAACCAGCACCGTTATTGATGTTACCGGTTCAGTCAGTGCCTCGGTGCTGAACAAGTACGATAGCTTCCAGTTGATGTGTTCATCCAATGGGACTAAATACATCAAGCCAACGGATCAGTTTGTGCTGATCCACGGTGATATCAGCATTCCGTTGATCACCAAACGCTATAACGAATATTACAAACTCGTTATTCACAGCACCACCAATTCCAACGGTGTGTCGGTCATAACCAAAGCCGATTTTGTTCCGGTTACTGAAGCGGTGTTTAAATCAGCCAATAGCACTTCGTGTGGTAACTATGTGGTGATGGACCACAATGGTGACGGTAAACTTGATTTGACCAGTGTCAGCAAAACGGTTACTCAGTTAATCACTGAATCTGGCGATAACTACTGGAAGGTGAGTGCACCTTTCAAAACAACCCAGAAAATTAAGGACAACAGTAAAGGGTTTAATCGTGTCACTGTCACTACTTTCGGCTACACGTCGAACGGTTTGATTGATTCGCAGGTTGTTAAGCCCGAGCAATATGAGCAGGGTGACACTACCTACGGCAACACCAGTAAGCAGATTTCCACATCATATACCTATGACCGTTACGGTAATCTTCTCACAGAGCAGGTATCCGGTACTGGGGTCGCTGCCCGTACTACTACCACTCAGTACGACGCCGCAGACTTGTTCCCTTTATATACCACCAACGCAAAAGGACATCAGACCCGTTACAACAGTTACGATGCGCGTTTCGGCCTGGTGAAAGAAATCGTCAGTCCGGTTAAGGGACGAACCACCTTATTGAACTATGACGGTTTTGGCCGCGTGCTTAATGAGAACCCTCCGGGTAGCAAAGACAATACGGCTTATGTTTACCGACTAGGCAGCGCCTGCCCTGAAAGTACAAGTAAAACAGTTAGCTGTGTGATCACAAAAACGGCTAACGGTGCCGGAGGTGTTTACCAAACCGTTAATCACTACGATTATGCCGGGCGGGAAATCCGCGCGATGCATCAGGCTTTTGACGGCCGTTGGGTATACCGCGATAGCCAGTGGGACAGTGATGGCCGTAAAGTTGCCGTCACGCGTCCGAGCTTCAAACGCCCTGACACCCGGGTAAACCCGGTGCCAACCGTAACTTTTTCCTACGATGAACGGGATCGTGAAATATCAAAAACCGAGCCTGCCGCAACGGGTAAGGCTGCAACGTTTGTTACCCGTTACAACGGCCTGACCACAACATTGTTTGATGCCAAAGGCGAAAAGAAAACCATCACCTACAACGTACTGGGTCACATTACGGCAACGACAGAGCCAATGGGAGCGTCGCAAACCTACATTAACTACCCAGACGGCAAGCTGAAGGAAACCAAAGATTCTGCCGGAAATATCATTCGTATTCGCTATGACAACCTCGGTTACAGAACCTACCTTGACGACCCAAATATGGGGGGATGGAGCTACGACTACAACGTCTTTGGCGAGCTGACGGAAAAGACAGATGCCAACGGTGTTACTACCCGTATTAACTACGACAACTTGGGCCGTAAGATTGCAGAGAAGCAGAGTAACCAGACCTCAACCTGGGTTTATGACACCAAGGTCGAGGGTTTGCTGTCTTATTTTGCTGGCAACGGCAACAAGCGTGACTTCCGTTACAATAGTAAGGGCCAGGTTGATGAGATTGTTATTACAGCCAAAGGGCAAAGACTGGCGACACGATACACCTACGACGGGCTGGAAAGGGTTGCCAGCGAAGTTCGCCCGAACGGCCTGAAGCTTGAACATCTCTATAACCCATACGGTTATCATGCTGCCGTACGCAGTCCGAAAGACTTTGCAGATAATGTACTGAACAGCCCGAGCTTTAGGGATGATATCCAAAAACTGATCGATGACGCGCTGGCACAGGCCCAGTCTTATTTGAACAAGGCTGAAGAGTATGCGGTTAAGGAATCTTTCTTTGAGCAAAAGGCCGGAGATTACGCAAGCCGAGAACTCGACCTGCATAATCTCGATAGTCAGTCGATTCAGTTACTGAAAGATGCCAACCGTTACAAAAAATACTGCGCGGCGAATGGTGAGTGTTATCTGCAGGCGGCAACCTGGGTGCTGTTGCATGATGATGTGACCATACCTTTAGATATTGACTTAAAACAATACTTCAAGATTTCAAGCCATCACACAGGAGCGGCTCCCGGCCGCATGGTGTTTGATTCTACCGTGCACAAAGTCAGTGCTCAGGAATTTAACAGCCGTGGTTTTACCAAGGGCGAAGAATGGCTGCTGAGAGATTATGACCGAAACGGTACCCTGGACTTAATCAACAGGGATGATGTATATACCGCATCGGTAGACAGCACCACCCAACAGGCGCTTATCTATACCTCAGAAGACCTGACGCTGGCAGCACAGATTGCAGCAACCCGCTATCAGTATTACTACCAGCTGGCTGATCAGCTCACCTCGCTGGCCGAGCAGGTGGGTGATCTTGCCGGGCTTTACTGTGATGATGCCAACCGGTTGGCGGGAGATAACCTGACACAGCGTAATAGCTGCGCCAATGGTCAGCAGGTAAGCCAGGTCGATCACCTGCAAACCGTACTGACGCAAACAGAATTGGGTAAGGCTGCTGGCGATCAGCGTTATGTCTACTACTGGCAGCGTCAAAGTACCGATGCCTATGATCATACCCTGGCTGAAACGCTTGGCAACGGGCTGGTTAACAGCTATATCCATAATCAGCAAACGGGACGGCCTAATGCCATCGCGACTCATCTCGCCAGCTCTGTGGTCAGCCAGCGTAACCACCTGAACATGAAGGCCGGCCAGAACATCCGTTACTTGCGATATAACTACGATGCGCACAACAACGTCACACGGCGTGATGATCTGGAATTAGGGATCAGTGAAAGCTTTGAATACGATGCGCTGGATAGACTAGCAGCATCCGTTCCAATGCTCGATCGGGCTAACCGTCATGGCCAGAACAACCCGGACTTTAATCGCCGGTTCGATTATGACTACGACGCGCTGGGTAACCTGAAAAGCAAAACCGATATCGGTAGCTACGAATACACCGGCCCCGGCCCGCATATGGTTTCCAAAGCCAACGGTATTACCTTTACCTATGATAAAGTCGGTAACCTGCTGAAAGGAGAAACGGGGACAACGAAGAAGGTGGTTGAACGCTCGCTGGAATGGAGCAGCTTTAATAAACCGACCAAGATCACCCGAAACGGCCATACGGTAGAGTTTGCCTATGACGCCAACCATAGCCGTTATTACCGCAAAGACAGCTCTGGCAAGGAGACCCTGTACTTCGACAAGCTCTATGAGCAGGTAAAAGATATCAACAGCGGCGAAATTGAGCATAAGCAGTTTATTTATGCCGACGGCAAGCTGATAGCGCTCAATATCGAGCAGCACGACAGTGCCAAAAAAATCAAAGACCGTCAGATCCGCTACCTGCATTATGATGCGCTGGAATCGGTCGATTTAATCACCGACGGCTACGGCCTGATCGTAGAGCGCCGCAGCTTCGACCCGTGGGGCAAGCAGCGTAAGCTTCTGTGGCGTGACAAAAATAATGCGAGCAGCTTGCAGCAGTTTACCCTGACCAACCGTGGTTACACTGGGCATGAGCACCTGAAAGAAGTCGGCCTTATTCACATGAACGGCCGGGTTTATGATCAAGATCTAGGAAGGTTCCTTAGCGCCGATCCGATTATTCAGTCGCCGTATATGACCAATAGCTTTAATCGGTATAGTTATGTGACAAACAACCCGCTGAAGTTTACAGATCCGACAGGGTTTGTACATGTAGAAGGAGCAGGGGCTGGAGATGGTTTAGGAAGAACGAGTGTTGATTTGGGAGGTGAGAAAGACACAAGGAGAGGTGATAATCGAGCTCGAAATGGGCGTAGTCGAAATGATGGACGTACATTAATTGAAGGCAGTTTTGTAAAAGATTTTACAATCTTAGCAAATAATTTGTTTGGGTGGCTTACAGGATATCAATTATCTGAGGATGAATTAGATTATTCGAATTGGCGTAGTATGAGTCGCTATACAGTTGGTTTATCTTATGTCGGCTTTCAACAAATCAAGCATATCACGTCGACATATATGAAGCTTTCTGCTGGTGTTTATGATGTAAACTATACTGGTGTCGATGGTTATACAGGTTCAGTAACCGCTTTAAGATCAGGGCTTCAATATGGGGTGTTTATGAACGCTATGGGTCATACTATAGTAGCTTTTGCAGGGACGCAGGTTCAAGACATGGGAGATTTAGCTACAGATGGATTGCAAGCATTTGGACTCTCTACAGCACAATACAGGCAAGCTATTTCTATAGCAAAACAGCAATATAGGATGGCCAGTGGTAATATTACTTTCACAGGCCATTCACTCGGTGGCGGCTTAGCTACTGCATCTGCTATGGTGACAGGAGCTGGTGCTCGAGTATTTAATGCTGCGGGAGTGCACGAAAATACGATAGCTGGTTATGAAAGGTTAGGCTGGAGTGTTACGAATTATAATAGTACTTTTGAT
This sequence comes from Photobacterium sp., assembly GCF_033720175.1. Classification (GTDB taxonomy): domain Bacteria; phylum Pseudomonadota; class Gammaproteobacteria; order Enterobacterales; family Vibrionaceae; genus Photobacterium. The sequence goes on along the minus strand of NZ_JAWWDA010000009.1, from coordinate 61,704 downwards.
GTTATACAGGGACTTAATGCAATAACTCCTGCTAGTACAAGGGGAGAAACGGTTTCTCTTGGCTCTGCTGGAATTCATGTTATGAGTGGTGTTTGTGGTAGCGTATCAATTTCATGTTGAGGGATATAGCTTGCGATTTGTTAATTGTGTGTTTTTAACGGTATTTATTTTTTATGTAGCTTCTGCATCAAGTTTTACAACTGCAAATGATCTTGATAAAGCTGAGACTCAATTTAATCAAAAGAACAGAAATAACAATGTGTATTTTCTGAATGTAGATAAGATGTTTTCAGATAAGAAGTTAAGAGTTCTTGCTGAAGCCGCTGCTCGTGGAAATACTGACGAAATTGATGGAATAATTTCATCAGGAGTTAACGTTAACCAAAAAGGGACAGCTGATGCGACAGTTTTATTTTGGGCATTAAATAATAAAAAAGGATTTGCACACCTTCTAAGTAAAGGTGCAGATCCTAATGTTGTATTCTCAAGTGGAGGTTCTGTTATTCACCGTTCTGCTGAGCTCTCGGATAGTTGGTTTCTTGAAACATTACTAAAAAATGGTGGGAATCCAAATTTAGTGTCACCAGACACAGGTGAAACTCCAATTTTTGATGCAATATACGTTAATAACTATGAGGCAGTAAAGATATTGAGCGATTTTAAAGCCAATTTGAACTTTATAAATCGAACTGGACCGGCAGGGTTTAAAGGCTCAACACCTATTTTTAGTGCATTTTATAGTACAAATTGGGAGATGGTTTATCAGTTATTACAATTAGGCTCGGATTATAATATAAAACATGAAGTGATTAATGAAACTATTTTAGAAGTTATGGTTAATGAGGCATCAAACCTTGCAAAACCAAATTTATGGTTAAATAAATCTATAGAGTGGATAAAGATTGATATGGGTAGGGTGAATTAATTAAAGGTAATCAAAGGGGGCAGAGTCATTGATTCTGACCTATTGATTTAACAGCTTAATGTCTTTATCTTGGTTGAACTCAGGTTAAGGGATGGCTCTGTTCAGTAACTTAGTTGAGAGCCCAGTACCCAGCGATTCTCTCTGTGAACAGAGTAAATGGGGTCAGGTCTTGTCTTTTGCCAATGATGGACTGAGTTTCACTTAGGCCATTTTTTCTGGAGGGAAGTTCATGAGCAGAGCATTACGTATTGAGTATGCGGGGGCGTTGTATCATGTGACTTCCCGCGGTAATGCGCGCCAGCCTATTTATTTGGGTAGTGCATAGCTACTGTTTAATGACCAATCACTATCACTTTTTGATTGAAGTTGGTCGCTACATGGCTTTGTTGCCTAAATCATTTTGAACCATTTACAAACTGACGGATCAGATCTTACTCATAACCGAATGAGTAAGCATAATGGCCAAAGTTAAATACCTAACCTCTAATTGGAAGCAGTACAACCAAGCGCTTATTAATCGTGGTTCGATTACTTTTTGGATTGATGAAGAAGCAATAGCTTCTTGGCTTTGTACTCAACATAGAGAGCGACGTGGGCGAAGGTATCAGTACTCAGATACTGCGATTACAACTGCACTGATGCTTAAGAGTATCTTTAAGCTGACACTCCGCTCTCCTGGTCATACATTCATTAGTAAACGAGCGAAGATCGTCAACATCAGTATCAAAATGCCTATTCGTGGTGAAATTCGTTATCTTGCTATTGATTCCACTGGCCTGAAAGTTTTTGGTGAAGGTGAAGGTGAAGGTGAAGGTGAAGGTGAAGGTGAATGGAAAATGAAAAAGCATGGAAGGAAAAGCGCCGTGTTTGGCGTAAACTGCACCTCGCCGTTGATGCGGATTCACAGCAAATTATTGCTGCTGAATTGTCGCTATCAAATGTCACTGATGGATAAGTACTTCCTCAATTACAACAACAGACTCAACGAAAAATCAGAGCAATATCAGGTGATGGTGCTACGATACATCGTCGATGTTATGAAGCGATAGCTAAGAAAAAAGCATCGCATTTAACTGGGAGCATGGATATCCTCGTAATCGTGGTGTCGCCAATCAGGATATTCACGGTAGTAACGAGCATTGGGAAAAAGTGATTGGATATCATAGACGGTCATTGTCAGAAACGGCGATGTTCCGTTTAAAAACGTTGATTAATTCCTCACTAACATTACAAGATTATAATGCATAAGTGGATCAGTGTATGCTGCAATTCGAGCAATGAATAAGTTAACGATGCTGGGTATGTCGGTTACACAGGCAGCCTGCTAACGTTTTAATTAATTGCAGAGAGCTATCTGATTTTTTGATTTAGGCAACAAAACCATATTCCACACAGAATCGCGGAGTAATACCATTACTTGCAAGGAACTTCGATGGCAGCGCATCATGTAGTACGTGCTGCAGCTCTATATTTGGAAAAATACCCTAATACGTCAGCATGTGCTATTAAACAGGTTTTGATTGATTCTTCTACTAAAAACAGACTAACTGAAGTAGGGAGTGGGTCACCTAATCGGCTGCTATATACTGGTTTTATAAAACCAGAACCCTATGAGTTCCCATGGTTAATACCAGTGATTAATAATATATTATTTAATTAATTATGTTCCTTTAATGATTATGACGTATAGGAGGTGAAATATAGTGTAACCAGAAGGTATATAAGTAATGATATATCTAGGGTGGTTGAAGTCACTGCTGCCTTAAATATATAATATCGATTTTAAAATGCGATGATAGGATGTACCTTCCCAGCTAACTTTTACTAATTTATTGATGAAATTTTAAGAAGAAAAAATAATGAAAAAATATATCTCTATTGTGCTATTAATCACATCAGCATTTGCCACGGCCAGTACACCATCAGGTGTAAGAGAAATAGAAACCATAGGGTGTCATAAAGTTGATAATACATGCTATGTTACAATTAAGGGGCCAGCCGTCGGGCCTGTAGAATGCCAAAATAACTCTGTTCGATTTAATGATGCAAATGATGCAAATGGTAAGGCTTCATTATCTCTAATTACAGCAGCTTATTTTGCAGGAAAGAAGGTGTCATTAGCAATTAGTGATAAATGCTATTTACACCAGAATATTTATCCAACATTCGATTACTTCAGTGTGTTGAATTAACGATGGAAATTTGAAGCTTATAATTCTTGACTTGTTAATATCCGCCAATTAAATAACAAGGACAGGCGCATTTAAAAGGCGTCAACACTGTCTTTCATTATTAATCCTGCGACTACCTCATATTCAGCTGGTTTGATGTTATAGCCTGTAAATATTGCTGTTTCTGCCTCTTTACAGGTATTTCAAGCAGGCGGTGCCCTTCAGGAACCATTAATCAAGAGGGGCAGAGTCATTGATTCTGGCCTAGCTTCGTCTCGAACCAAGTCAACGGGGTCAGGTCTTGTCTTTTGCTAATGATGGTCTAAGTTTCACTTAGGCCATTTTTTCTAGAGAAGGTGACCAAAACCTTTACCATTAGAAGAATATAAGCAAATAACAGCTAACAGAAATGACGCAATAGTAGCGGCCTTTGAAAGCGGTGGTTACACACTAAAAGAAATAGGTGACTATTTTTCTCTTCACTATTCCCAAGTGAGTCAAATAGTGACAAAAGGCAAGAACTGAACCTTATTTTTGTATGGTTGGTTCAACGTGGCACACTTTATTGTAGACGATATAAATTTGGAGAAATAAATGAAGCTTAGAGTTATGTTTTTAGTAATTGGATTATTACTTTCCTCTACTAGTTATGCAGGAGAAGTTGCTAGAGGAGAAATTGATGAACTCGTTAACCTCATTGGTAATGAAAGGCTTTTTGCTGTGTTTATGAGTACAAGCTCTAGCGGACCGTGTGCTGGTAAATGGGTTCGCTTCAAGGAAGCGAATTTTGGAAATAACCCTGAAGGATATAAATTTGCGTTCAGTATGGCTGCAACGGCGCTAGCATCAGGAAAAAAAGTTAGACTACATAATTACTTAAGTGACTCGTGTGATGGTGTAACCTTTATTGGTGTGTCTAAATAGAAATCTTGATATCAGTTTGAAGTGCAACATTTAGCGATAATAATAAAAATAATTCCTCTGGTGTTTTAAAGCCTAATCGCTTTCTTGGAGGAGTATTTAATTTCTTGGCAATGGCATTACATTTAGCCTGTATTAAGGAAGCCATTGAGGTGCCTTTTATTAGGTGTTGGCGTATTCATCCACTGGTGTTTTTATTAATATCTCGTTCCCACGAATGGTATGGATTAGCAAAGTAAAACAATCAGTTAGTTGCTCTTTCAATATGTTGGTACTGATAAAATTCAGTGCCATTGTCAGCCGAAATTGTTTTGAAAGGCAGTTCAGCTTTCTTTATTAACTTAATCACCCGTCTATTGAGAGGTTGAGTTGTTCTGTCATCAAGTTGACCAATAAGAGTATAGCCTGACAGGCGTTCAACGAGCGTGACGAGACAGTGGACAGTATCAATTTCCCAGTGCCCAACTTCTAGTCTCAAATTGGCTTGTTCAGGGCGCGCTGAGATATTACGTTTAGCGGTAAGGCGTCCTCGGCTGTCTTTTGACTTATAGCATTTTCGGCGTATTTTCGATGATTGCCTAAGTTTCTTCCACAGGTGTCCGCCCTGAAGTTTATCGGTCCAGGTATACTGATAAATGGTTTCATGATAAATCGTAGGTATTTGTTTTTAATTTATATATTCAAAAGTTTGCTCCGGGTTCCATTCAAGTGGAAGTAGTGCGTCAACGAGGACAAAGCTTAAGGCGCTAAATTGCTTGTTGAGCCTTGAACGACTTCGTCGGGTCACAGCCCTGGAGTGGGCGAGAGCAGGCTGTGGTAATAGGTACTTTGCCGGTTTGCCCTGGATTTTTTTGTACTTCGCGATAGATGGTGCTTTTGTCACGGCCAGTGTAATTGCTATTTCAGGTGTGTTCAAGCCTTGCTTTCTGAGCGCAGAGAGCATATACCTTTCATTCTCAGTGAGTTGTTGATAGTTCATAGTTTTTCACTTCTTGGTGGGAGTAAAAAGTAATGATAGTCACAACTCACTGTTTTTCTTTCTGTGGGTGTGGCACTTACTATTTGAATCCAAGATCAATTGATTTATTAGTCAATTTTTCAGCTTCATTCAACTTTTTGTCAATTCAAGCAATGAAGTGATTGAATCTAAGTTTTTTCACCAACAATATCTAGAGAGTTATAAATGTTAAATATGAAAGTTATGCTTCCTATTGTATTTTTGTTTTCTGCACCTTTAGCGGCTGAGCAAATTACTACGCCTAAAACGGTTAAAAGAGTTTTTTCAGAAGGAACAACATCAGCTGGTTTTTATACTAATGAGGGGATTTCACAGTGTAAGTGGGGGATTATGTATATGGATCTTTCGACAGAAAGCGGTAAAGCTCAATTTTCACAAGTATTAACTGCCAAAACAGCAGGCTTCAAAGTTATACGGATTGATTATACGATTCGTTCTAGTGGTACATGTCTTGCCAGCGGGATTCATATTCAGTAACGTATTTATGGTGATAATTTAGGCTGTCGTGATAATAAGCATCGTATTCGCATGGTGTTATTTAATTATGGGTAAAAATTAAAAATAAAATATTTGTGACTTTATTACTCACTTTATTTGCTTCAACTTCTTTTGCTGGAACGAATGATTGCGGTCACTCTCAGTCAAGAATTTATATGTACAAGGTGACCGTAGTGACGGAAGTTTTCATGGCAATAAGCTGCTAATAATTATGGGGGAAGGAAAGAAACCACAATGTGAAGGTTTTACGTTTGCGTATCTTGGAAATAATGATGAAGCATACCAAGGGGTTTTATCGATGGCATTAACAGCTTATACCGCGGGTAGAAAGCTAAGAGTGGTTGTAAATTATGGTGTTATTACAGCTGCAGGTAGAAGAATAGAATGGATAAACTTTTAATCTGACAATAATTTAATAATTGCCGGAAGTAATTTGGTTCTAACGTATTATTAACTTTAGGTTAGGGAGGTGATTGTTTGTTTTAATGATTCATGATGTTTTATTAAGTATGTTCCTTATTATAGGTTTTAAATTTATTAATTGGAGATATGCAAGTTGGATATTAAAAGAGTAAGTTTAATTATTTGTTGTCTGTTGTTCTCAGGGGGATCTTTTGCAGGTCCAAGCTGGGTGACAGGAAAAATGACATCGCTTCTTGCATCGGCGACTGATCCTGCGATTAGGTTGACAGGGAATATTTCTCCCGACAACTGTGATGGAGGTCAATATGGGTGGTTATACTTTCAGGGCTCACCAGAAGAAAGAAACCGAGTATATTCGAGTGCATTAGCGTTATCACTGTCCGGAAAAACAGTTACTGTTTATACCAATGATAATGGTGGCCAATGTCGAATTAATAATATCCAAGTCACATCAGGCTTGAATTGATTTAAAGTCAATATATCGGACTCGGTAAGTATCTTGATCGTTGGTTGTTCGGAGTATGTGGTGAAGTCTAGCATCACTTATATTTTTCTGTATGCGCCAACGCTTGTTCGGTGGTGTGATAGGAAGAAGGCCAAGAGACCTCCTCCAAATCGATTTTAGCTAAACCCGATTAAGCCAAGTTCAATTAAGCGTTTAACGCTTGCTCAAGATCAGCCAGAATATCGTCGATATGCTCGATACCGACAGACAGGCGGATCATTTCAGGGCTGACACCGGCTTCTTGCTGCTCTTGCGAATTCATCTGACGGTGAGTCGTCGAGGCCGGATGGCAAGCCAGTGACTTCGCATCACCAATGTTCACCAGGCGTTTAAACAGTTGCAGTGCATCATAGAAGCGAACCCCCGCGTCATACCCCTCTTTCAGGCCAAAAGAAAGGATCGCAGAAGGCTTGCCGCCCATGTATTTCTGTGCGAGTTCATAATGGACTGAATCTTTCAGGCCGGCATAGTTTACCCAGCTTACCTTGTCGTGCTGTTGCAGGTATTCTGCGACTTTAAGCGCGTTTTCTGTGTGTCTTTCCATCCGTAAAGACAGAGTTTCTAATCCTTGCAGCAATAAGAACGCATTCATCGGCGACAACGCCGCGCCGGTATTACGCAATGGTACGGTACGGCAACGACCAATGAACGCCGCATCACCGAAGGCTTCGGTATAAACCACGCCATGATAAGACGGCTCTGGCTGGTTAAACACCGGAAAGCGATCTTTATGTTGCGCCCAGGGGAATTTACCGGAATCGATCACAACACCACCCAGCGTGGTGCCATGGCCACCGACGTATTTAGTCAGCGAGTGCACCACAATATCAGCGCCGAACTCGATGGGCTTGCATAGCACCGGTGTTGCCACGGTATTATCAACCACCACAGGTACGCCCTGCGCATGGGCGAGATTGGCTATCGTTTCGATATCAACAATATTACCCGCCGGGTTCCCGATTGTTTCGCAATAAACTGCCTTGGTGTTTTCATCAATCAGCTCGGCCAGACTTTCAGGTTTATCGTCTTTGGCAAAGCGAACCTCAATGCCCTGTTTTGGCAGCATATGGGCAAACAGCGTATACGTACCGCCATACAGTTGCGGGGTCGAAACAATGTTGTCGCCGGCTTCAGCCAGCGTCAGTATGGCATAGTTAATTGCCGCGCTGCCTGCACTCACTACCAATCCGGCAATGCCGCCTTCCAGTGCCGCCATGCGCTGTTCGAGTACATCGTTGGTCGGGTTCATGATACGGGTGTAGATATTGCCCGGCACTTCCAGGTTAAATAAATCGGCGCCGTGCTGCGCGCTATCAAACTCATACGCGACGGTCTGGTAAATTGGGGTGGCGACCGATTTGGTGGTGGGATCGGTTTGATAGCCGTGATGGATTGATAACGTTTCGTCTTTCATCTCTTCTTCCTTGATTAAGTAGACTAACAAGTGTCTCTTTGTACCATGAACAACCAGCTTCGCGCCAATGGCTTTGCCGGTCAGATCTCAGGTGAGGGGCGTAAGGGGCCGCGGTCGGTCAACGTCGTCTTCATCATGAGATCGCGCACAAACGGTCTGATTACGCTATGCTAGCGACAAAATGACGTTACAGTAGTAATTTATGACAATCGAAATTACCACCCTGCCTGAAGCTGAGATAACCTGTGCCAACTGCAAGGCGTGCTGTTGCCGGTTAGAAGTTATGCTCATTACTGAGACCGGCGTGCCTGAGCGCTATATTGAGACAGACGCGTGGGGCGGAAGAGTCATGGCTCGCCTTGATGATGGCTGGTGCGCAGCCGTAGACCGCGATACATTGATGTGTTCGATTTACGAAAATCGACCGCTGATTTGCCGAGAGTTTGAGATGGGAGAATATGAGTGTATCGCCGAACGAAACGATAACTTGTAGAGTAGAATCAACGAGGTTGATGATTTAAGTAATGTTAAAAATCATCAACCTGGCTTTTCACATCGCGCCTTTCTCCAAAAGAGCTGTAAACGCTTAATTTATCGTTAGTTCACCGTCGAGATCAGTCAGGATCATTTTCTGAACATCCAAACCAAGCAGCATCAAAATAAGACACCAATTTAAAAAGGGAATGTTACTTTTTTCTAAATTATCGTTGAAATGGGTGCTGTTCCAATCAAATGATGCTGATAAGTCACTGATTGTTAATCCCGTAAATGCATTGTCACCGACAATTTCTCGCAGTTGATCGGCGGAAGGCGTCACAAATTTATTGGCAGGGCGAAAAGCACTGGCATTGAATGTGCCCAGAATTTTACGGATATCAGCCGGTAACGGTCGACCCTGATTCTGAATATTCGGTCTGCCGACTAAAGCCGCTAAGAAGCACCAGCAAGCATACGGGATCGTCGAGATTTCAAACGGCTCTTTTTTATACCTTGCACTCCAATCGCGGAACTTACGCTCTGGTATTGCGGTAATTTTTACCAAGGTCGCTGAGTCGTAACCGTACTCACGCAACAAATTTAAAATTTCTGCGACTTCTGAAACGAAAGGCTTTGTCCATACATTGGATGGCGCAAATGTGTTTTCTCTTATCACGGACGAGTCTCTTCTTCAAAAGTGAGCCTACGTAAGTAAGCGTAGTCTCTTAATTGTATTCTAATCTGTCAGCCACTTTCATTATTTGCACTACTGTTATGCTAAATAGCGACTTTTAAGCGAACTGGCTAAATCTGATGATGTTGGCTATTTTGATGAGAGATAATACTGATAACTCTCAAGATGTCTATCACAGCACAGAAATACTAATGCAAATAATCGATCCACAGGCTCAACAACACGCTCCCATCATGCGCAGTGCATGCTTTCGTTTTTATCAAGAGCTCAATGATTTCTTACTCCAAAAACAGCGCAAAAGAACGTTTTCATATGCGTTCTCAGGAAATCCATCAGTTAAAGACACGATTGAAGCGATTGGGGTGCCTCACACAGAAATCGATGTGATATTGGTCAATGGCGAGTCGGTGGGTTTCGAGTATCAGATGCAGGGCGGAGAGTATGTCTCTGTTTATCCGGAATTTGAATCTGTAAGTATCATTCCTCTTGTTCACCTTCGTTCACCGCCACCACGGGAAACAAAATTTGTCGTGGATGTTAATTTGGGAAAATTAGCAATAAAGCTGCGGTTACTCGGATTTGATACCTTGTACCGTAAAGATTTCAGCGACAGCGAAATTGTTAAACGGTCTCTGGATGAGAAGCGCATTATTTTGACCCGTGACAAGGGTATTTTTAAATACAGGGCGGTCACTCACGGATACTGGGTCCGCAGTGATGATCCTAAAAGACAGTTAAGGGAAGTGATTACCCGCTTACAGCTGGAGAACCGTTTCAGACCATTTACCCGCTGCTCAAATTGCAATGAGCAACTGCACCCGGTTGAAAGCTGGCGGCTCAAAGGTCGTATACCTGATGATATCCTGCTATTTTCTGATGGCTTTATGGAGTGCGAGGGGTGTGAAAAAATTTATTGGCGAGGGTCCCATTATGACCGCATATGCAAATGGATTGATCAATTAAAAGTCAATTAACTCTGCATATTGAAAGGGCTTTTGAATATTAAGATGCAATTTAAATACAATACCAAACGGGGATAAAATACCATCTATTGAAGGCGGACTTCCGCACTTATTCTTTTTCATGAAGGGGAACGTATGATTGTAATTACTGGTGCCAGTAGTGGCTTGGGTGCCGCGCTGGCAAATTTGTATGGTAACGAGGGACAAGCACTGTTACTTACCGGACGCAGTGAGCAACGTCTATCACAGGTGGCGAAAACGATTTCTGGCGCAGTTCAGATAAAACCGGCTGACCTGTGTGATCCGCAGGCTATTTCAGCTTTGTTCGATTCGCTGGAGCACGCACCGGATACCGTGATCCACTGCGCTGGCAGCGGTTATTTTGGTCCTATTGAAGCTCAGCAGCCTGAGTTGATTGGCGAACTGATCCACAACAACGTGACATCGGCGATCTTATTTTTGCGTGAGTTGGTGAAGCGCTACCGTCATGACAAGGTCAATGTCGTTGTGGTGATGTCAACGGCGGCGCAGGTCGCCAAAGCCGGGGAGTCAACGTACTGTGCTGCCAAATGGGCCGTGCGGGGGTTGATCGAATCTGTTCGTCTGGAGCTGAAAGGCAGCCCGATGAAGCTGATCGCGGTGTATCCCGGTGGAATGGCGACTGATTTCTGGCAAACCAGTGGCAAAGATCTTGATACCTCCGGTTTTATGACCGCAGAGGAAGCGGCTGCAATGCTGAAACATGCGCTGGTCAGCGCCGAGCACGGTTATGTTTCTGATATTACAATCAATCGCTCTTAGCCGTTAAATTCAAATTGCCAGTGCCCCCCATAATAAAACCGGCAGGGTGATAATGGCGAAAAAATTACCGAATAACACCATTGATGCCACATTGGTCGGCTCGACATTAAATCGCTCAGAAAACAGATAGTTCATTACTGCCGGCGGTAGCATGGTGAACAGCACCATCATTTGCAGCTGTTGATGAGGCAACGGAATGAAAACATAAATCATGGCGAAACTGAAAGCTCCTGTGCCGAGGCTGAACAAGGTGGCCATTAACCCGGTGCGTAAGCCTGTCAGGCGCAGGTTGATCATCTGCGAGCCTAACGACAGTAACATTACCGGGATCGAAGCCTGGCCTAACAAATGGGTGGCCTCGTAAAGTGGTTTCCAGACCGGAATGTCCAGTAAGTTAAATGAGAGAGCGGCCAGCGTTGCCAGCAACAACGGGTTTTTAAAGAGCTGCTTAATCGACAGCGATTCTTTGTTGCTTAACAGTGCCATGCCGACGGTGATATGTAAGATAGTCGAGACCACAAACAGCAACACGGCTGAGGCCATGGCGGTTTCACCAAAGGTATAGCTGAACAGTGGAATAGCGAGATTGCCACTGTTACGAAACATCTGCGGCGGCGCCCAGGCTTTAAAGGTGATCTTATTGACTTTACATAGGGCGATCATCAACAGCCCGGGCAAAACCACCGCACAAACAGCGGCGGTCAGCAAGGAAACCTGTGAGGTGTCAAGCTTCATGGTCACTAACGACGAGAAGATAAGTGCAGGCACAAACACATCCATGTTGATGCGGTTGATCGGCTTAAAATCGGGTTTCAGCCGTTTGCTTATCACATAGCCGACGAGCACAATCGCAAAAACAGGGAACAGAATACTGACGACTTTCTCAAACACCTTAGCTTCCTTGCTCGGTTATTGGTTCAGGACTATTGGATATCTGGTTTAGGTTTTACCATAACGGTTTATCGTACAAAAAGTAATATCAATATCAATATCAATATATAGGGTGGTCCATGAGTGGATGCGGCCCCCGCCCCTTTTTGATAGCGTTTTGAACCTATCTAATACTCAGTGCATATAATGGAAGAGACAGAATCTAACCATAAGCAGGTTTGATGTGATAACGGTATCTTTAGTTAATAGTGCAGTCGTTGCGATTGCCGTGATGATCCATTACGAATTTTTGTATCATCTTACGACACTTATACCAAAAATGAAGATTTTGCATCGGTTCAGAATTGTCTTTGGGGTCTTCGGTGCTTTGATCGCTCATACGGTTGAGGTATGGGTCTTTGCATGGGCGTATTATTATATGCATCATTCTGAAGAGTGGGGAAGTTTAGAAGGTAATTTCAATGGCAGTTTATTGGATTGTGTCTATTTTTCATTCACGACATTCACGACCTTAGGTTTTGGTGATATAGAACCATCCGGAGATCTGAGGTATTTAACCGGCGTTGAATCATTAACGGGTTTGGTATTGATCACCTGGACGGCTTCTTTTCTCTATCTTGAAATGCGACGTTACTGGAACTTGAAATAAATAACACACGTGACGGGGGCGAAACGGTACAAGTGTTTGGGGTGTCACCATCTCGATAAAGTTTTTTAGTTGGCTGAAAAAGTGAGACAAAGAATGGCTGCTGATGAAAGCAAAGGCAAATAACATTACCGTTACATATATCACGGTTCAATTAAGTAAATGTAATAATATGTAAACTAATTGATCTCAATCATAAGTACGCCTAAAGATGTATTTAATATGTACTATTAGGTGTGGTAACTTAGGTAAAAGCCTTACTTGGGAGTTCATTGGTGGAAAAATTCAGCATTTTCAGAGCGATGATTTTTCGTGTGTGCTTGTTTGTTTCGCTGTCTGTCGGGGGGATCTCACAGGCAAGTGCGCTGTTTGTCAGTCCGCCAAAGGATCCTATTCCTCTTATCAAAGAAACATTTCCTGACGCAACAAAAATTGCCGATAAGCAGGGGGAGCTCCCCGTCTGGAGCATTTATAAAGATCAGGACATCATAGGTTATGCCTTTGAAACTAATGATATCGCTAAAATTCCCGCCTATTCGGGCGAACCGGTCAATATGCTGGTCGCCATTGATCCACAAGGAAACTACCTCACCGCCAAAGTACTGGAGCACCATGAACCGATTATCCTGGCGGGTATCCCGGAGCCGAAGCTGTGGGCGTTTGCTGATCAGTACAACGGACTATCGGTGAAAGACCGAATCAAAGTTGGCGGTAACAAGAGTCAGGGGTATGTTGCTGTTGATGGTCTGTCAGGTGCCACCGTGACAGTCATGGTGATGAATGTCGCAATAACCAAAGCGGCAAAAAAAGTGGCTCAGTCACTGGGAATTATTAACAAGCCGCAAGCCGTTATCCAGCCGCCATCGACCATCCATCAAGACGAATTTACAAAAGCTGACTGGCGCCAGTTAACGGGTGACGGTTCGATACGCAAACTCTACCTAACCAATGAAAAAATCGATAAAGCCTTTGTCGGCACAGAGGCTGAGTATATTGATAATGCGCCTGCTGAAGAAAAGCAGAATATGTTTGCTGAAATCTATTTTGCGCTTGCGGATGTACCTACTATCGGGCGAAATCTGTTCGGCGATGCCGACTATGAATGGCTAGTGAAATCACTGAAGCCGGGTGAGCACCTGGTGGCTGTTTTGGGTAATGGCTACTCGTTTAAGGGATCGGGGTATGTGCGGGGCGGGATCTTCGATCGTATCCAGATCCATCAAGATGAGAATGCAATTTCATTTCGTGATCTCGACCACAACCGTATTACGGATCTGTATATTGAAGGGGCTCCGAAGTTCAAAGAAATGTCGGTGTTCCGGATTCAGGCGCACCATGAATTCGATCCGGGAGCGAGCTGGCAGTTAGAACTGTTGGTGCGACGCCAGACTGGCCCGGTCGATAGTCTGTTCACCAGCTTCAAAGGCAGCTACGATATGTTGGAAAAATATGTCGATACGCCGCCGGCGATTGTGCCCGAGCCGGAGTTGTCCTTGACCCAGCAGGTATGGAAAGAGCGCCAGCTTGAGGTGGTTATACTCTTGGTTTTACTGGGTGTCTTGCTGTTAATTCTGTTTTTCCAGGATGTACTGGTTCGTCACCCCACCTTTATGCACAACTTGCGTCATGGCTTCCTGGCAGTGACAGTGGTGTTTATCGGCTGGTCATGGGGCGGGCAGTTATCGGTGGTGAATGTCTTCACCTTTTTACAGGCCCTGATGAGTGACTTTTCCTGGGATCTTTTCTTGCTCGATCCGATTATTTTTATCTTGTGGTGTGCAGCAGCGGTTACGATGATCCTCTGGGGACGTGCAGTTTATTGTGGCTGGCTGTGCCCGTTTGGTGCCTTGCAAGAGCTGGTCAATCAAGTTGCCCGATATTTCAAAATGCCTCAATATGAATTGCCGTATGCCGTGCATGAACGTTTGTGGGCAATCAAATACCTCATCTTATTAGGTTTGTTCGGGATCTCTCTCGATTCGTTAGCAATGGCTGAGCAGTTTGCCGAAATCGAACCGTTTAAAACCACCTTCCTGTTGAAGTTTGATCGTGAATGGCCGTTTATTGCCTGGGCCGTCTTCCTGATCGTACTGAATCTGTTTAACCGGAAAACCTTCTGTCGCTACTTGTGTCCATTAGGCGCGGCACTGTCGGTCACCAGCAACGCACGTTTATTTAGTTGGTTAAAACGTCGCCCTGACTGCGGCTCACCCTGTAAGACATGTGCGAAAGAGTGTGAGATCCAGGCAATCCAGCCCGATGGTGTGATCAACATGCGTGAATGCCATTACTGTCTGGACTGCCAAGTTACCTATTACAACGAAGAAAAATGTCCGCCACTGAAGAAACTGGCGCGAAAGAAACGTAAGAATACTGAGCTGGAAATTCCAGTGGTCATTACTGAATAAGTACCGAGTAACTACTGAATAACAAGGAAAATAAGCGGAAATATAAAGCAGTCTCTGTAAATAACCCTACTAGTATAAATATCGTGGTCGCGTAAATAATAACGGTATGGAGAGCCAACCATGAGTGATAATAAGAACAATGATCAGTTAGAACAACATAACGAAGACGGATTACCCAATGTAGAAAGGCGTAAATTTTTCGGTAAAACCGCCGCTATCGGTATTGGCGCGGCAGTCGCCCCGATGTCAGCCGCAATGTTTGCCTCAATGGCGCAAGCCCGGGCAGCAGAAGCGGGTAACAGCCCGTTTGTCCATCCGGGCGATTTAGATGAATATTATGGTTTCTGGAGTGGTGGTCATTCCGGCGAAGTGCGCATCATGGGGTTGCCATCGATGCGTGAATTAATGCGTATTCCTGTGTTTAATACCGATAGTGCAACAGGATGGGGCCTGACCAACGAAAGTAAGCGGGTCAAAGGTGACAGTGCAGATATTTTGGTGGGAGACTCACACCACCCTCATATGAGTATGACGGACGGCCGATACAACGGTAAATATGTTTTTATTAATGACAAAGCCAACAGCCGGGTTGCTCGTATTCGTTGTAATGTCATGAAAACCGACAAAATGATCACCATTCCGAATGTCCAGGCTATCCACGGATTACGGGTACAAAAAGTACCTGAGACCAAATATGTGATCTGTAACGGGGAATTTGAAATTCCGATGAACAATGACGGCAAGTCGTCATTGGAAGATGTCAGCACCTACCGTTCGTTGTTTAACGTGATTGATGCCGAGAAGATGGAAGTGGCATTTCAGGTCATGGTTGATGGCAACCTGGATAATACCGATGCCGACTACGACGGTAAATATTTCGCTTCAACCTGCTATAACTCTGAAATGGGGATGACGCTGGGCGAAATGATCACGGCTGAACGAGACCACGTCGTTGTTTTCAGTCTTGCGCGTTGTGAAGCGGCGCTGAAAGCGGGTGAATTCAAAACGTACAATGGTAATGATGTTCCTGTTCTTGATGGCCGTAAAGGTTCTGAACTCACTCGTTATATCCCTGTTCCAAAATCCCCTCACGGGATGAATACATCGTCAGACGGTAAGTATTTTGTGGCTAATGGTAAGCTATCGCCAACCGTTTCGGTTATCGCAATCGACAAGCTTGACGATCTGTTCAGCGATAAAATAAAGCCACGTGACACTATCGTTGCAGAGCCTGAGCTGGGTTTAGGTCCTTTGCATACCGCCTTTGATAACAAAGGCAATGCCTATACGACGTTGTTCCTTGATAGCCAGATTGCGAAGTGGAACGTAGAAGATGCCATCAAGGCCTACAATGGCGAAAAGGTCAACTACATCCGCCAGAAGCTGGATGTGCATTACCAACCCGGTCATAACCATACCTCTCAGGGGGAAACCCGTGATGCCGATGGTAAATGGCTGGTCTCTCTCTGTAAGTTCTCTAAAGACCGTTTCTTGCCAGTCGGGCCGCTACGCCCTGAAAATGATCAGCTGATTGATATTTCCGGTGATGAAATGAAGCTGGTCCATGATGGGCCAACCTATGCAGAACCCCATGACTGTATCATTGTTCACCGCAGCAAAGTGAAGCCGCAGAAACTCTGGACACGTGATGATCCGATGTTTGCCGAAACACTGGCAATGGCGAAAGAAGACGGTGTCGACGTAATGACCCAAAATAAAGTGATCCGTGAGGGCAACAAGGTGCGTGTTTACATGACCTCGGTTGCACCTAATTTCGGCATGACTGAGTTTAAAGTGAAGTTAGGCGATGAAGTCACCATGGTCGTTACCAACTTGGATATGGTCGAAGATGTTACCCACGGTTTCTGTATGACCAACCATGGCGTGCAGATGGAAATTGGTCCTCAGCAGACATCATCCATTACCTTTATTGCCAATAAGCCAGGGGTTCAGTGGTACTACTGTAACTGGTTCTGTCATGCGTTACACATGGAAATGCGGGGTCGTATGCTGGTTGAGGCTTGATGTTCTGCTTCGATATAGCCTGAGTCGGTAACCTGACCGACAAAGTGCCAGCCAGTCTGGCACTTTGTCCCTTTCCCTATTTTGTCTGGCCATTGTGTCGCCTATTTGTCATAACGAAAAAATCATCATGGTTGGCCCTTTGTATCATCATCTTTGTGCCTTCATTTTTTAAGTCGTAGCAGGGAAGTTAAAAACAATCGATGATTAAACCATTAATTACATTACTCATTATGTTTTGTCTGCAGCCTGTAGTCTTTGCCAAAACCTACCGGGTGACGGCTGCCGACAACTTGCAAATGGTACTGGATGCGACATCGGATGGCGATGTTGTATTGCTCGCGACCGGTGAATATAAGGGCAACTTTGTCCTGCGCAATGCCATCACCTTGACGGACAATGGAGAGGCCATAATCAATGCGGGAGGGAAGGGGCATGCCCTGCAGCTGACAAGCTCAGATATCCTGATTGAGGATCTGACCATCATTAATTGGGGCAGTGATTTAACCGCGCAAAACGCCGGAATCTACTCCGACCGGCAAGCTAATAATCTGACCATTCGTAATAATAAACTGCAGGGTGACGGGTTTGGTCTCTGGTTACAAGGCGGGAAGCATATCAAAGTGGAGGGTAATCAGGTCGAAGGCAATCCCACGTTGCGTTCGGCCGACAGAGGCAATGGTATTCAGTTGTCAAAAGTCGAGGACGTTGAAGTTACCGGTAATACGATCAGCAAGACCCGAGATGGCTTGTATATTATCGCCAGCCAGAACAATATTTTGAAAAACAATACCATGCACGATCTGCGATATGGTATCCATTATATGTATTCCCACAGTAATCAGGTGCTTAACAATCTGGCTTATAACACGCGGGCGGGATATGCACTGATGAGTTCGCGAAAACTGACGGTATCCGGTAATGAAAGCCGAGACAGTGAAGACTACGGTTTTTTGATGAACTTTATTACCTATTCCGATATCAGCCATAACCGGATTAAAAATGTCTGGACCAAGCCAGAAAACAAAGTCATGGGGCGAGACGGTAAGGGGTTGTTTGTCTATAACTCGGGGTACAACACCATCAGTTATAACAGTATTGATACTGCTGAAATTGGTATTCATCTCACGGCCGGTTCAGAAAATATTAAAGTATTCGGTAATAGTTTTATTAATAACCCGGTGCAGGTGAAATATGTCTCTAACCGGGAGCAGGAGTGGAGCCATGACGGCATCGGGAATTTTTGGAGTAATTATCTTGGCTGGGATCTGAACAACGATGGCAGAGGCGATACCCCATTTGAGCCCAATGACGGAATAGATAAATTAGTATGGCAATATCCGGAGGCCAAAGTATTACTCGATAGTCCGGCAATCCTGACGTTGCGTTGGATACAAAAACAATTTCCGGTACTTAAACCTGCAGGGGTAAAAGACAGCTTTCCACTCATGACACTGCCGTCAGAGCCGGAAAATAAATTATCTGAAAAGCGGCTACTGATAAACCAGGCTGCGGGGTAACAGCATGACGATGATCTTCTCAGAAACAGCGACCTCTCCAGTTGTTTCGTTGCACAATACCAGCAAACACTATCAGCAGGTTGAAGCGCTGAATAATATCACTTTGCAGCTGGCTGCCGGTGAAGTGCTTGGCTTGTTTGGCCATAATGGAGCCGGTAAAACGACGATGATGAAATTAATCCTCGGGGTTATCGAAGCCAGTTACGGGAATGTAACGATCTTTGGCGTTGATCCACAGTCAAAGCAAGCCTGGCACAGCCGCCGAAAAATCGGCTATTTGCCGGAGAATGTCAGTTTTTACGATCACCTTACCGGGTTGGAAGTACTGACTTATTTCTCCCGATTAAAATCGGTGAACAAAAGCCAGGTAATTGGATTACTGGAACAAGTCGGACTGACGGCAGCCATGCACCGCAAAGTGAAGACCTATTCAAAAGGTATGCGGCAACGACTGGGTCTAGCCCAGGCTTTTTTGGGTGACCCCAAATTATTGCTGCTTGATGAACCTACCGTGGGCCTTGATCCCATTGCGACCAAAGAATTTTACCAGACGGTTGATCGCCTTAAGAGTAACGGTGCCAGTATTATACTGTGCTCCCATATTCTGCCGGGCGTGGAGCAGCATATCGACAGGGCGATGATTTTGTCGGGGGGAACGTCGCGGGCAATAGGGACCCTGGCCCAATTACGCGAACAGGCCCGTTTGCCTGTGGCGATTCATACCAGGGGCCTCAATGGCGAACTGCGAAGTGATCCGGCCCTCAGTGCATTGCGGGTTAATGACAACCAGTTACTGGTGCCGGAAACCGATAAACTGGCTGTGGTGCGTAAACTGCTCAGTTACGACCATATCAGTGATCTTCATATTGAATCTGCTAACCTGGATCAGCTCTACCAGTATTACCTCAATGATGAGAGTGCCCCGTTCTCGAATGCACCAGAAACATTAACTAAATCAGAAGTGCTAAATAAACCAGAAGCATTCGATAAATCGGAGGCATTAAGATTATGAACCCAGTTTTTGCTGTTGCGATAAAAGAGTTTCAGGATGGGCTCAGAAACCGCTGGCTGATTTCCATTACCCTTATTTTTGCGGTGCTGTCTTTGGGGCTGAGCTATTACGGCTCTGTTGCTTCAGGGCAACTGGGGGTGGCATCTTTATCGTCGACGATTGCCAGCCTGTCCAGTCTCGCGGTATTTCTTATCCCGTTGATTGCGCTGCTATTAAGTTATGACAGCTTTGTCGGAGAGCAGGAATCCGGCACTTTGCTGCTGCTGCTAACCTATCCGCTGAGTCATAATCAGCTGTTATTTGGTAAATTTTTAGGACAAGGCGCGATCATTACCCTTGCCACCTGCCTCGGCTTTGGCAGTGCCGCTTTCTTGCTGGCGATACAGTCCGATTTCGTTAATGTCATACCGGCATTCAGCCTGTTTATCCTCACCGCTACCCTGCTGGGGCTCTGTTTTATCGCGATTGCCTACGTGATCAGCTTGTCAGTGTCAGAGAAGTCCAAAGCGGCAGGTATTGCATTGATGATCTGGTTCTTCTTTGTTCTGGTTTTTGATTTGGCGTTGCTGGCCATTCTGGTCGGGGTGGAAGAAGGATTGACGCAGCAGCATCTGGTACAGCTGATGATGTTCAATCCGGCCGATTTGTTCCGTTTGATTAATCTGGCGGCGTTAGATACCGGTGATGTTAGTGGCGTGCTGGCTGTGGCCATCGACGAAAGCCGCTCACCAGCGACCTTGTTGCTGATGATGGGAAGCTGGATTGTGGCACCGTTAGCGGTAGCCTCTTTCGTATTCAAAAATAAGAAACTGTAGAAACAACAAGCTTTAATAATAAAAATATTCACTCAGTTTGTAACTTTTTAGTAAGGGAATGATATATGCGTCGTTTACACCCACTAAGAACCCTCAGTGTTGCCCTGTTGCTGGTATTAGGTGTTGCCTGCAGCGAGCAGGAATCGTCAGAAAAAGCCATGGTACGTCAGGCCGTCGCCATAGAGCAGGCCGATGAATGTCACTTGTGCGGCATGATCATCAGCAACTATCCGGGCCCCAAAGGCGAGACCTATAACAAATCATCGAATTCGGTCAGTAAGTTTTGCTCTACCCGGGATTTATTCAGTTTTGTCCTGCAACCGGAAAATATCCGTCAGATCAAGGAAATCTATGTTCATGATATGAGCAAAACGCCCTGGCAACGTCCGGAAGACGAGTATTTCATTGATGCCCGAGAGGCCTGGTATGTGATCGGCTCAGAGCAAAAGGGGTCGATGGGTAAAACCCTGGCGAGTTTTGGCAACCAAGCCGATGCCGAAGTCTTTATTAACGAGTTCGGAGGTAAGCTATATAGCTTTGGCGAAATAACGATTGATGTACTGTGAAGAAGACCCATTAAACATCACAGCCCGCTGCAAGTGACCAATAAATATGTCAGAAGCCCGAGTTATTGACAGAAAATGTCGCATCAACAGCCGCAGAGCTGGGCTAGGCTCGGGGAATTGAAGTCCGGTATCGTTTATATCCATCAAGTACCAACAAAATTAAGGCTAGAATAATAAACAAGTAGGTCGGCATTTCATTGGTGGCAATGGAATCGCCAATCAGTAAACCAACAATAAAGATAAACGTGGGTTCAACGTAGCCCAGTAAGCCAAACAGGGAAACCGTCAACTTAGAGTAGGCATAAAGATAGAGCTGCATTGGGGTAATGGCGACGACGGCTAAAACGATGTAATAGATGTAAGTACTCACCGATAGCTGTAAGAAATACTCCGCTGGATAGAGATAGAACATGGCGATAAAGGCAAACGGCATCAAGATGATATGGTCGACTGCCAAGCCAACATCTGTTGCCAATGGAATGTTTTTTCGATGCATAAAGTAGAGCGGATAGCCGAGAGCCACAACCAATACCACCCAAGAGATACCAGAGGTTAATACATAGGCGTAAAGGGTTCCAGCTGATGCAAAATAACATGCAACTTTCTGTAAATGCGACAAGCTTTCTCGATAGAAAAAACGCCCGATTAACACTAAGACAATGGGCATTGTGAAATAACCCAGCGCGAGATTGAGCGTTTCGCCATTGGCTGGAGCCCAAACGAAAAGCCAATACTGAGGGGCAACGAGTAAGGCAGACAGGCAGTATTTGGGCCACATTTTCCAGTCGCTCAATGCTTTCCTGAGTAGATGCATTCGCTTTGTCGCCAGCAATAAAACAACAAACAGTAACGTGCTCCAAATTACTCGTTGAACCGCAAGCCAGTGGCTTTCTCCACCGGCGATTAAGCTTTGTGGCATATGAGGTTGTAATTGAACGTAAGCAGGAATTAAAGCAAACATCAACGAGCATAAGATTGACGCCATGACCCCTTTCGCCCGGTCAGACTTTAGATAATTGTATTGATTAAACATCGCCAAAAATTGACTCATTAATATTCCCTGCCGCTACGTGGGCAATTTTGAATTAACACCATAAAAAAAGCGCTGAATCAGCCAACTGCCAGCGCCTTCAGTGCCAAGCTTAAACTAGTAGAAAAGGCTTGGTAGCCAAAGTGAAATTTGTGGCACAAAGGCAATAATAATCACCGCAACTATAGCAATACCGACGATAGGCGTCACTTTGGAAGTGATTTTAAGTTAATGACTGACTAGATCTACCTCATCAGATTATTTGCAACATATATGAACCATTCCTATTTGCACGTTAATTTTTAATGATGTTGCTCTAGATCTAAGTTGCAGTCATATATTCGTTATCTAAGTTTTTACACTTAGATAGGGCAGATCTGACACCGTGAATGAGTAATGTTCGAAGATAGATTCACCTCGCTTGCTGATACCCAACAACGTTTGCTTGTCTCCGCTAGAATGCTGTCTGGGTACCAAACCTAGCCATGCGGACATGTGTCGACCATTATAATCAACACCATGCAGTTGAAATATATATTAGTAATATTAATACCCAGTAAGTTAATGATCATCACCCTACCTCCCGCTTGTCATTAATTAATTACTTATTAATTGTCACAATAGTCATAGCCTGACGGGTCGTTATGGGTAGGATGGTTTATTACATTAGCCCCTTAGAGGCAAGCTTGGCTTTGTTTGCTCCCCATAAACCAAGAAATCCATCTTCTTTTGGAGTTTAGGACGAAGTCCTCTTTAAGGCTCATTCCACTAGCAATCACTCCGTCGATGTTATCGTCATCTTCTTGTGTTGTGAAATTCCAGTCTTTACTATTTATCCGTTCCCCTTGCATAAGCGCATCATTGAGCCGCTGGCTCATAACGATGATAGTTAGACCTTTCGTTTCACTGATGCTTAAATCTGGCTCAGAAATGCTGCCCACGGCAACAGGCACCTTAACAATACATGTTTTCTCGTCTTGACGAGTAAAGGTATAGCTCGCTTCTCCGACTCGACCTTTAAGCCAAAAGAGCTGTCCTTGCGTCATATTATCTACAGTTAGAATCCCAAATGCCCCAGAAGGCGATACAGTTGAGGCATAACTGAACACTGAGATAAAAGTAGACAAAAACATATTCAGAAGTATGACCTTTTTCATGCTAAAGCCTCCCACCTCTGTGAGTATTGGTCGATTGCACCAACAAATACATCAACCAAAACGGTCCTACTACCGGAATAAAAAAGACCAGTCCCCAATAGCCAGACTTGTCGATATCGTGCAGTCGACGAACAATAGCGGAAAGCATCGGAATGAAACTTATAACGCCATAAATTGTGTCAAACCAAGTCGTCATGTCCATAGCGATATCTGCCGCAATACATCCGATAGTCACCAATGTATGCACCAATATAAAGATCCAAAATTCTTCGCGGGACGAGCGGCCCGAAAAGTCTAAGCTTCGTTTCCAAGCAAGAAAATAGAACTGCATAAATGTCACCTCCGTAATTGATTAGTGATGACATTTTGCTACGAATAAAGGGAGTAAACGTCCCCAAACGGGTTTTAGGTCGTCCCTAAACGGGTATTTATCTATATTTAAGTTTTAATTATATTTCATCGAGTTATCCTTAATGCGACTCAATAAAGTACCATTTTCTTAATCTAGGACCTGCTATGCTTGCGATTCCCGTTCCGTTCGTCGTCTCTATGTTGCTCGGCTTACTGGCGATAACACTTTATGTCCGATTCGCACAGCAAGCTAAAGTCGCTAGCCTGTTTTTAGGGCTATGTGCTGCGACTACGGCAATGGTCGGTTTACGCTGGACATTTGAGCTCGAAGCTTTCAGCATCGCACAACCTATTCTGGCTTCCACCATACCTATCGCTGCGTGGTATACGTTTGCACATGCAAGTCGCGGTCAAGGCTTCTTGCCAATTAAACATTTTATTGCGCCACTATTTATCGCTGGTAGCTCTGTCACCCAACCTTGGCTGGCAGCCCCACTAGATGAAGTCCTTACCTTAGTTTACGTCGGCTACGGAATTGCACTTATCCGCTTTTCGTCCAAAGAAACTGCGCTGATTAATGTCTCGCTAGGGAATTGGGAAGGGGTTAAGAAAGCAGAGAGTATTGCCGGATGGATGCTGATCTTTTCAGCGTTTGTGGATACATTCATGTCTTTGGATTTCACGTTCAACCAAGGTGAACTGTCACTCTATATCCTCACTGCGGCACATTTAATTCTTTTACCCGTGTTATCGATAGCTGTAGTCGTGGCAGGTATCAATACTCCTGTTTCCGAGGAGCCACAACCACACAAAATGAGCAGCAATCGTGAGGAGTCAACCAGTCCCTCAATCATGACGAAGGAGCGCGCTCAAGAAATCACTTCTATGTTAGATGCTAGAATTCGCCAAGACTCACTTTACCTCGACCCAGAGCTGACTCTTTCCAAACTGACACGTAAGTTAGGTATACCGGCGAAACAGATTTCAATCGCAGTCAATCAAGTCCATGAACAGAACATTTCTAAGCTTATCAATGAGTATCGCATTGAGCACGCCAAATACTCTTTGATTACGTCACAAGACACCATTACCCAGATCTTCATGAACTCCGGCTTTCAGACCAAGTCCAACTTTAACCGCGAGTTTTCAAGAATTACGGGAATGACGCCAAGTGAATATCGAAAAAGTAGATCTGAGCACTCTAGGTGATCTTCACCATCAATAAGCAAGGCGAGACGCTGGATTTCTATTTATCTCACAAGCGTAATGAAGCCGCTTATCAGTTTCTTAGGCGTTGCCTGAGATATTACGACGTAGATAATCAGCCTCAAACGTTAAATACCGACAAGCATTCCTTATGCGCCAATGCGATTACCCGTTTGAAGAAGGAGGGACGACTGCAAGCGGGTGTCGAGCAGCGGCAAGTGAAGTATCTCAATAATGGTATCGAATCCGATCTCGCCCCATCAAGAAGCTCGTTGTAGCCACCGGCGGTTTCAAAATACGAAAACGCGCCTGGTCAACTATCCAGGGATTTGAATCATTGCGGATGTTAAACAAGGGACAATTTGATTTTTGGTTATGTCATGATGAACGTGAAACCCCTTGTGCGGGAGAGATCCGTCTTTATGAGTTGTTTATTCAATTTTGAGGTGGTTTACTCGTAATTTTAAGCCAATGACTGGCTAGATCTGCCTTATCTTGATTATTTGCAACACTCCCGATAACACATGTGCAAATTTACCCTGCGTTTGCTACGTTTAAATGACACAGTGATTGGAGAAGCAGAGTTATATGAAAGTTAACATTCAAACACATCACATATCAATTAATGGCGCCTCACGAAATGAAATTGAAAGTAAATTTGAGAAAGTATCCGCTCACTTTCCGCAACTGATCAGCAGTGACATCATCATCACAAAAGAGCACGGACAGCATGAAGTGGAAATTTTTACCAACTATGAAGGCGTACGGGTTTCAGCAAAATCGACTAACGAGGTAATGTACCCTGCCATTTCAGCAGCATTGAAAAAACTGGAGGCAGGCCTACGTAACCGCAAAGGACAACTGAAATCAGATCTTCACGCAAAGCCAACCAGCCCGAAACCAGAGATTGCTTCAGATATCGTCCAAGAGATGAAATTAGTTTAAGCACATACCACTGACCAGATTCATGAAGCTGGCAATTTTCTGCTGGCTTTTTTAATTTGAATTCGCAGTAAGCAAAAGCCCTGGTCGTGCCTTTGCCCCTCCGATGTTTTCCATAATTAAATTACATTCGATAAATATCAACTTAAGCAATGACACAAACAAGCTTATCTCCCAATGCTTCAGGGCGACTGAACATAAATCCGTATAATCCTCTGTCGTTGACGCATTTATTGGTCTGGGCATGCAGGGTTTATGAGCCATGCTCTTGCACAAGATAAGCGAGCGTAGTCAGAATGAGTCAAATTCTTTGCGAAAGTTATTCCCGCAAAATGTGTCGGTAAAGTACAACCTAATCCAATTTAGCCGTCCGGCCAACTCCCCATGTTCTATACTGATAAGAAATAACGCCGTGGATTAGTGATTGAAAAATATCTCGAAACCGCATAAAAAAATATTAGGCAGGGATGATTTTCACGCCCTGTTTGATGTGTTGTATGCGCTTGATTACAAGGTTATCGGGCCGGTGGTCAAAGATGGTGCAATCGTCTTTGATTACGTCACTGCTCCCCGTCAACTTGTCGCAGGCCTGATTGATGAGCAATCTCCCGGCAGCTATCAGCTGACAGCAAGTTCTTCACTGCGTTATTTTGACTGGAATACCGGCCCTCAGGCGTTAAAGCCATTTCTTTTCAAGCCTCGCGAGACACTATGGACATGTGATGTCGATGATCACAATCTGGTTTTTAACCCAGCTACCGGTAAAGTCGAAAAGCTCGCTTTTATTGGTCTAAGGGCCTGTGATTTGGCAGCACTGGCCCTCCAGGACAAACACTTTTTGCAAGGTCCTTATCAGGACGAATTCTACCAGGCGCAACGAAAACAGATGCTGATCGTGGCAGTCAATTGCAGCCGGAGCGGCAATCAGTGCTTTTGTGTTTCGACCGGAGACGGTCCCGAGGCCAGCTTTTATTATGACATTGTGCTCGATGAGCTAGATGAAGGTTTTTTGCTTGATGGCGGCAGTGAAAAAGGCCAGCAAGTGATGGCGCAACTTCCGCTGACATCCGCCACCCCGGCTCAGCAGAGCAAAGCGAAACAGCAAGTGAAATCAGCGGCGGAGGCCCAGAAAAAAAAGATGCCGCGAAAATCCCAGCTGGCCGGTTTGGTTAAGGCTCTGGATAGCGGTCGTTGGCAGGCGGTGGCAGAACGCTGTTTGGCTTGTGGTAACTGTACCTTGGTTTGTCCTACGTGTTTTTGCAGTAAGCAAGAGTCAGAAAGCGACATCAGTCTGGCGGGTGCTTCGCAAGTCAGGCTATGGGATTCCTGTTTCAGCGAGGAGCATAGTCATATTTTTGGTAAAACGATTCGCCCGACAATTGCTTCACGCTATAAGCAGTGGCTGATCCACAAACTGGTGACCTGGCAACAGCAATACGGGCGTTCGGGGTGTGTCGGCTGCGGCCGCTGTGTTACCTGGTGCCCGGTTGCCATTGATTTGGTCGAAGAAGCGCAGTTATTGGTTAATGAAGTCAACGGGACCGGAGAAAAGACGCATAACGGAGGACACCGATGACCAAAGCGATGCCCATCCCGGCCACCCTGATAAGCTTAACAGAAGAAATCCCCGGAATTGTGACGTTGTCACTGAAGATTGAGACGGATGCCCCGTTTGAGTGCCATTATGGCCAGTTCAATATGCTGTATCTGTTTGGCGTCGGCGAGGTGGCCATTTCAATTATGGGGTGGAAGGAAGGTGTGCTGCTGCATACCGTTCGTGCCGTCGGGCGAGTGACACAAGCACTCACGGCGATTAAGGTCGGGCAGCAAATTGGCCTTCGGGGCCCCTTCGGCAATGGCTGGCCGCTGACGGAAGCCATCGCCAAAGATCTGGTGTTTATTACCGCCGGACTAGGGTGTGCTCCTGCCGTTGCGGCGATAAACCATGCGATCACACATCGTCAGAATTATCGTAAGATCGTGATCCTGCAAGGGGTTAAACATCGCCAGGATTTGTTGTGGAAACAACAATATGACACCTGGCGGGATCATCATAATTGCCAGGTGCTACTGGCTGCCAGCGAGGAAAAAAAACGCCAACAGCACTGGCAGCTGGGTATGGTTACCGAACTGCTTAACAATGCGGATTTTGATATCGACAACTGCGTCGTCATGATGTGTGGCCCTGAAATTATGATGAAGGCGGCAATCAAACAACTTGCCGAACTCGGCGTCGCCGATGATGCTTACTATTTGAGCATGGAACGTAACTTTCAATGTGGTCAGGGATTTTGTGGCCACTGTCAGATTGGTCCGTATTTTGTCTGTAAGGACGGGCCGGTATTTCATTTCCCGGCCATCAAGCCCTGGTTTGGACTGAACGGATTTTGATATGTCAAAGTTGACGGTTGCCATTCATAAACTGACTTCCTGCTCCGGCTGCCAGCTGGCCTTTCTTAATCAGGGTGAGGGGCTGTTAAGTTTGCTCGAGCGGGCCGAGATCCTTCATTTCGTTGAAGGGGGGATTTATAACCCGGAGTGTCCGGTCGACATCGCTTTTGTCGAAGGCAGCATATCGACGCCCCATGATCTGGAGCGGGTAAAAGCGATCCGAACCCACAGCAAGCTTGTGGTCACGATCGGCGCCTGTGCGACTTCTGGCGGGGTGCAGGCCCTGCGCAACTTTTCGCAATTATACGGTAAAACGCCTTCAATGAAATTGCAGGTCTATGCCCGGCCTGATTTTATTGAAACTCTGGATAATTCTGAACCTGTCGCCAGCGCAGTCAAAGTCGATTACGAATTGTGGGGCTGTCCGGTTTCAGCGGCGCAGGTTAATCGTTTTTTAGTTCAGCTGCTGCTCGGCACACAAGCCAAAGCGGAGAAAGAAAAGCTCTGCATGCAGTGCAAGCGACAACAGATCATCTGTGTGCTGGTTACCAAGCAGGCGCCCTGTCTCGGTCCCACCACACGTAACGGATGCGGGGCGCTATGTCCTGCTTACGGCAAAGCGTGCTACAGCTGTTATGGACCTTCAGAGCAGCCCAATTGCCGCAGCCTTGCCAACCGGCTGAAGGGGATTGGGCTGGTTGATTGGGAGGTGGTAAACCGTTTTGCGCAAATTCATTGCCATTCCCCTGAATATCGTAAAGAGATCGAGCACTGGGCACCGGACAGCAAAAAATAATAAGGAGCGGATATGACCCGGCGGAAAATCAGAATCAAGGTGCCTTTTATTACCCGCATCGAGGGGGAAGCGTCACTGGAATTTGATGCCGGTGATGATCAGATAGACCAGTTGCATTTGAAGATCTTTGAGCCGCCGCGTTTATTTGAACAATTCCTGATCGGAAAAAATTATATCGACGCCCCAGAATTGAGCGCTCGTATTTGCGGGATCTGCCCCATGGCCTATCAGTTGACGTCTATTTTGGCCTTTGAGAAATTATTTCAGGTAGAGATCCCTGAACCTATCGCCCAGCTAAGGCGGGTGATGAATCTGGGGGAGTGGATTCAAAGCCATGCCCTGCATATTCACTTTCTCGCCTTGCCGGATTTCCTCGGTTTTGACAATGCGCTTGAGATGGCAAAGCATCATCCCGATGTCTTTAAGCGCGGAGTCAGGATCCAGGCTCTCGGCAACGGTGTTATGGCGCTGCTCGGTGGCCGCAGTGTTCATCCTATCGGGTTGAAAGTGGGCGGCTTTGAACGCTTGCTTGCTCATGATGAACTCAATGCACTTAAAGCCAAGGCGGAAGATACCCGTCGGCTGGCGCATGATCTGGTTATTTTTTGCGCTTCGCTGAAGCGTCCCGATTATTCATACGGTTTCGATTATGTGAGCTTAAAGTCAGAGAGTTGTTACCCCATTAATGGGGGCAGGATTGCCAGCGCTTCGGATCTGCTCATTGATGTCGAAGATTATCAGGATTTTTTCAAAGAGCATCAGGAGCCTCATTCGACGGCACTTTATTCGATGTTGCATGGACAGGATTATCTGGTGGGGCCGCTGGCACGGTTTAATAACAATTTTGCTCAG
The DNA here is from genome assembly GCF_033720175.1 of Photobacterium sp. Lineage (GTDB taxonomy): Bacteria > Pseudomonadota > Gammaproteobacteria > Enterobacterales > Vibrionaceae > Photobacterium. Next base: position 32,290 of record NZ_JAWWDA010000009.1, on the reverse strand, counting down.
TTAGACGATGAAACCCGGCAGTTGGCGGTACAGGTGGGTCTGGACGGGGCGAGCCTGAATATGTTTGACAGTATTGTGATCCGGGCACTGGAACTTCACTACGCCATCAACGAAATCTGCCGCCTCTTAGAGAGTCTCTGTTTGCCCGATGAGCCGAGCGTGACCGTCACGCCAAGGGCCGGGGATTGCTGCCATGCAACCGAAGCGCCCAGGGGCCTGATTTACCATCGTTATAAGCTCGATGAAAAAGGCAGGATAATAAACTGCACCATCATACCGCCAACAAGTCAGAACCAGGCCCGGATTGAGCAGGATCTGAAACACTCGGTACAGGTATACGGACTTGAACACAGTGATGAAGAGCTGAAGCTGTTCTGTGAGCAGGTGATCCGCAACTATGACCCCTGTATTTCCTGCTCGACTCATTTCCTGCAACTCAAAGTCAACAGAGTCTGAGGCAAAGCAAATTCAGTTATGCTCACCGGCCACAGGATTGAGGGGTATTACATGCGCGGTATAAGATGATCAATATCATTTGCTTTGGTAACCAGCTTTGTAGTGACGATGGTGTGGGTTATGCCGTATTTGAACAGTTACAGACAGAGCTGGCCGCCAGACCAGCAGACGAGCCCCGAATTCAGCTATTTTACGCTGCTAACTCTGGACAGCGGGCGTTGCCCCTGTTTTTCAATTGCACCCATACCATTGTGGTTGATGCGCTTGAGAGCCAGTCATTTGGACATCCGGGCAAGCTTTACTGCTTTGACGGGGACGATTTACAGTCAATGACTGGCACCGACAGAGAAATGCATATCAGCAGTCACATGATGGCGTTGCCGCAAATCTGGCAGTTATTGAATACGGTGATGGAAACGCCGCCTAAAATGACAGTTTTTGCGATAGAAGTGGCTGATGTAACAGCGTTTAATCAAGCTATCAGCGGCAAGGTCGCCACAGCGGTACCGGAAGTTACCCGCCGGATAATCGAGCTCTGTGGGCAATAGCCAATGACCAATATTGCATTCAATGCTTCGAAAATTTTAATTTTTTGATCTGCTATGCAAATAAGTGTTTATAAAATCAATAGAATATACCAATGAGACAAATGTCTCTTCCAGGCCCAGTGAATGCTGGCGCCGGCTTTAGCATATTCTACAGAAGTATTAGAAAACAAAATCATGAATTTACGATTAGCCACAGAAAAGGATTTAGACGAAATCTGCCTGCTATCACAGCAGATCAATACACAGCATTACCATGGCGCACCACAGGTATTTGCTGCCCCCAAAAGCGTCCACAGAGACAGGTCATACTGGCGCGACAACTTTAATGCCGAAGGTGCCGTGTTCATTGTGGCTGAAATTGACAATAAGGTTGTCGGTTTTATTCTTGCATTGATCACTGAAAACACGACAGTCAGCTTCATACAAAAAAAGAAAGTGTGCCGGGTAAAAACGGTCGTCGTGTCAGAGGGTTTTCAAGGTCAGGGTATAGGTAAAAAATTGATGGAAGCCGTCGAACTGTGGTCAATCAGCGAAGGTGTTGATGAAGTCCGGCTGGAAGTGATGGAATTTAATGACCAAGCGCAAGAGTTCTACGGCTCCATTGGCTTTCAAACCCAGTCACGGATATTGTCAAAATCAATCTGATGCGGAATAAAAAATCAGCCTCAACCCAATGGTTGAGACTGATTAGAACGCTTTATGATCCCATTCGAGCCAGCTCAAACGATCAACATAGCGAAGGGGGATCGGTTGATCATTATCGGTATAAAATACGTTCGGTATTTAAGCCCTTAACCAGACTGACGCACATCAGTAGCAGGACAAAGGTAAAGGGCAGAGCTGTCGCCACTACGCCAGACTGTAATGCCTGAAGTGCCTCTTTACCACCAATCCAAAGCATGACAGCTGCGATGGCACCTTCTACCGTTGCCCAGAAAATTCGTTGTGGAATCGGCGCATCCACCTTACCACCAGCAGTGATACTGTCGATCACCAGTGAGCCTGAATCAGATGAGGTGATGAAGAAGATCAGTATCAATACAATAGAAAGGACAGAAATTGCAGAACCAAATGGTAAGGCGTCGTATACGTGGAACAAAGTCAGTGAAATATCATTCAAACCATTAGCCCCCAGTTCGCCGATCTTATTGGCCACCTGATCGAGAGCGATACCGCCGAAAACCGACATCCAAATGATGGTCATTAGCGTCGGAATAAAAGTCACTGCAAACAGGAATTCGCGCACGGTACGGCCTTTAGATATGCGGGCAATAAACATACCTACAAATGGTGACCATGAAATCCACCATGCCCAGTAGAAGACCGTCCAGCCGTGCATCCATGTCGTATCTTCACGGCCATGCGGGTTACTCAGGCCAATGATATTTTCTACGTAAGCCATGAATGTTTCTGGAATCGAATTCACCACAATATCAAAGCTGACGTAAGTAACAAACACCAGCAGCGCTAATGCAAACAACATATTGATGTTACTCAGTACCTTAACACCGCCATCGATACCACGAACAACAGATAAAATGGCAATAAAAGTCACGAACGCAATGACGACAAGCTGCATACCAATGCCGCCATCGGTACCAAATACGTGGTTGATTCCGCTGGTGGCCTGCTGTGCCCCCAACCCAAGAGACGTTGCCAAACCAAACAGAGTTGCCAGTACCGCCATAATATCGACGACATGACCAAGCCAGCCCCAGGCTCTGTCGCCAAAGATCGGGTAGAACACAGAGCGCATCGACAGCGGCAGCCCCTTGTTAAAAGCAAAAAAGGCCAGCGCGAGTGCGACAATCGCATAGATAGACCAGCCGTGGATACCCCAGTGGAAGATAGTCGCCCCCATGGCGAGTGACTTCGCTTCTGCCGAGTACGGCTCCACGTTAAAAGGCGTGCCCCACCAGTCAGTAAAGTAAGCCGTAGGTTCAGCCACGCCCCAAAATAGAAGGCCGATCCCCATACCTGCAGCAAAAAGCATCGCCAGCCATGAAGGAGTAGAGTGCTCTGGCGCGCAATCTTTGCCGCCAATACGGATCTTGCCAAATGGTGAAAGCATCAATACCAAGGTGAAGAGCACGAAAAAGTTGGTTGACCACATGAAGAAGACGTCAAAATTTTCAATGATGCCGTTCTTAAGGTTGTTTAGTGCTTCTTTTGCGGTATTGGGGTCGACGATTAGCAGGGTTGAAAGGAATAAGAAAATAAGACCTGCACTGATTCCGAATACGGAGTTATGAATATCAAAACCCCACTTTTGAATGTTGTCTTGACCGACCTGATAGTCAGTTGTTTCGATACTGTATTTCTTTAATATGCTATCCATAAATGATGCTGAAACGTGCCACAAAAGATGCCAGAACGTTTCGTTTTTGATCCTTTCATTATGAAAAAGTAAAAGCCTAATAATCTCTACACATGAAGATAATTAGACCACTAAATATAAAGCGGGCGAAATGTTAACAAATATGTCATTAAAACTCAAGTTGTGACAGGTTGTGCAGGGTGTCTTGCTGGGTTGGAGGTGGTTTTTTGTGACTTTATATTATGTGTTCTAAGTGTTTTTTTGGTGGTGGGAGTGAGGCATGAAATACCGGCAACGGTTCAGATTTGAGTCTTTAGCAATAATTACCTGAATTTGAGTGCTACCAGCACATTGAAAGTGTCGACCCGTCGAAGGGAGCCTATGCTTTATATCAGCCCCCTTGCATGGAGAACGTCACAATGTTTGGTTTTATCAGCAAAAATATTATTACCGGGCTTGTGACCATATTGCCTGTCGTACTCACTCTCTACCTCCTTTACTGGTTTGCGGTATCGGTAGAGTCGCTATTAGGAGGGCTAATTCAAGCACTCCTCCCTGGCGAATGGTATTGGCCTGGCATGGGGCTGGCTGCCGGGCTGCTGGTCTTTTTTATCGCGGGATTGATGATGAATGCCTACCTGGTGCAGCGCATGTTCGCCAAAAGCGAACAGGTTTTTTACCATATGCCGGTAGCCAGAACCTTATATCCAGCTATTCGCGACTTTTTTGACTATTTCTCACCTACTACCCGCAAGGAATTTGAACAGGTTGTTGCCGTGACTTTGGGGGAAACCGGGATGCAGGTAATCGGTTTTGTTACCCAGCCGCTCCCAGAGCGAATGCCGAAGTCTTTTCGCGATGAGGACAGTGTCTTAGTCTATCTGCCCTTAAGCTATATGATAGGTGGCTACGCAGTGCTAATCCCCCGCAGCGCAGTACGTCCTCTTGATATGAAAATTGAAGAAGCGATGCGGTTTAGCCTAACCGCCGGGATGGCCGGAACCAGTTCTAAGACCAGTTCCCCTGAGCATAAAAATGACTAACTGCGCTCTTTTCCCCGTGGTGCCTGAAAAAGCGATGGGGCGGGATAAATTTTGTCTAAAGTAACTATTTTTTATTGTGTTAGCTATTTAATAATACCGTTACACTATGTGTTTTATGCCCTTTGATACCGATTTATGGTGGTGAGAGCATGGTTTATTAATTATAAAGAAGGCTGATAATAATGATTGAACGTCTGGAAACCAAGCAACGCATGAGCCGTGTTGTTAAGCATAACGGCACTATTTATTTGTGTGGCCAGGTATGTAAAGACGCAACTCAGGGGATCAAAGAGCAGACAGCAACCATGCTGGAAAAAGTTGAAGATCTTCTTGAGCAGGCAGGCAGTGATAAAGAGCATATGCTGTCAGCAACAATCTACATCAAAGATATGAAAGATTTTGCTGAAATGAATGAAGTTTGGGACAACTGGGTGCCGGAAGGTCATGCGCCTGCTCGTGCTTGCGTTGAAGCAAGTATGGCGCGCGACGTATTACTGGTTGAGATCTCGGTTATTGCAGCAGAAAAATAAACGGCTGCAACTTAACTGGGGACCTTAGTTGCCTGCCAGCCCAGCTCGTTGAAACGAGTCTTTTGAAGTGGGGTGGAGGCAGATAGTCATAAGGATGAAAGATGAAAACAATGGCCCGGTTATGTGGGGTATTGGTGGCATTGGCAACGACGGGCAACGCTTGGGCTGCCGCTCAAATCGTCACTCTGCAAGATGGCCGGCAAGTTGTGCTGCATGATGATTTTACCTGGCAATACGCAGCGCCGGTTATTGAGAGCCCCACAGCTGTCGCGAAGACCCAGGCTGATGTTAAGGTCAGTACCGATAGTGCCAAGCCTGCGGTTATGGCTATTCCAGTAGCTGCCGCCAGCTCGGTGGCGATACCGGTGGCAACCGCGCAAAAAGGAGTTCGGGTTGAACTGGGTGCGAGCAAAAACATCCAGCAGCTCAGTACAAGCGGTATTGATGTGTTATTGCAATCAGCACGGTATGAAAACGGCAGGCTGATCATTCCAACCATGCTAACGAATCAGGGGACCGGAGCGGTGGTTTCGGTAGTCCTGAAGGTTAAGCTGATGAGTGAAAACGGTAGGGAGCTGGCCAGTGAAGATGTGCCGATCTGGTCATCTATCAAGCGCGTGCCGGAGACTTATTTTCGCCCGAAAACCCAGCAGGAAGGCAAGCCAGTGAAACTCTCTGTCCCTGAAGCTTCAGCGTATTTTATCCGTGCTGAAATCATTGAGGTCGAACACTGGTAACAAGGTCTTATTGAATAGACAGCAGGCATGCCACTATATGCCTGCTTTTTTATACCGAACCACTTCAGGCGAGAATCAGATCTTCCTTTGAGGTTGTATTCTTGCTGTTTTCACCGTTCTAAATTTAATCATCTCACCGAGGTCAATGATCGTAATCCAGCACTCCGTTCCGGCTTCTCGTCGCAAAAGGCATAGGCAGAACTGACTATAGTCAAAGATATCAATACTAACTAAGCCATTAGACCCGTTTGCAGAAGGTAACCCTTTACCGTTGTGATCCCAATAGGGATAATAGTCTGAATTGCCGCGATAATTGTACTGTGATTAATATTATTGGCCTGTTGGTTATGAGCAGCGGTGAATAATACGTGTCTTGCGGTGCATGAAAATGTCCACAAAACCCTGCAGGCTTCAAACTTTCAACCAGATGACAGTGAATTTAATGAAACATTGATTAACACTGTGCTGATAGTATAAATAGGCTGGTTTTTAATGGCCAGTATTAAAGGAAGACCGGATGATTGCGAACAAAAAGGTCCTCGTAGTTGATGATGATCAGGAGATTCGTGAACTCTTAGATGAATATTTGACAAAAGCGGGTTTTGACGTTACCACAGCCGCTGAAGGCGAGGAAATGAAGCGTCGGCTGTTGATGGGGTATCCTGATCTTATCCTGCTGGATGTGATGATGCCCGGTGATGATGGTTTTACCCTGTGCCAGCATATCCGTAAAACCTCTGATGTCCCGATCATTATGCTCACAGCCGTCTCAGATGAGATGGATCAGATCATTGGATTAGAGCTGGGCGCTGATGATTATATCGCCAAGCCATTTAGCCCGAGACAACTAATGGCGCGAATTAAAGCGCTGATGCGCAGGGTGCGTCCGACAGAAATTCAACAGCCTGCTGCCGTGCCGAAAGTGATTCGTTTTTCTCACTGGCGGTTAGAAACCCTGTCTCACCGTTTGTATGATTTGGAAAAAAATGAAGATTACGAGCTGTCTGGTAGTGACTTTTCGTTGTTAATGCTATTTCTAACCCGTCCTAATGAAATCTTGGACCGAGATACTATTTCCTGTGTGACTCGTGGCCGTGAAGCTTTGCCTCTGGAACGTGGGATTGATGTACAGCTGAGCCGTTTACGCCAGCGTTTGGGTGATAAAGGAAAACAGCCGAGGCTGATCAAAACGATGCGTGGTAATGGTTATATTTTTACCGCAGATGTGACCTACGAAAACTAGCCTGGTTTGGGTAATGATTGAATGAACTTGAAAAAATTATGGCCTAAATCGCTGGTGGCGCGCACCTTGTGGCTGACGCTACTTGCGGTGTTTCTGGCACAGATGATCGCGACCTTAATTTGGTACGGCCAATCGAAGCAGCGGGATCTGGAAGGGCTCGAATCGACTTCTGCCAGTATGGCGACCATGTTCGCTTCCACGGTGAATTTTTTCCAGTCGTTACCCTTGCAATACCGGCATATTGTTCTCGATCAGCTGCGTAATATGGGGGGAACCCGTTTTTTTGTTTCTTTCAATGAAGAAGAGATCCTGATTGACCCTATTCCGGCATCGAAACTGAAAAATACGGCGGTGGATGCCATTCAAAACGTACTGAATGAAAAGTTACCCCGGCTTAATGTCATCAAGGTCGAATTCTCTCGCCCTGAAACCCTGCACGTGTTAAAGAATGACATTCTGCTCAGTGATTTACCGCCTTCCTGGGCGGATCATACGCTGAGTTTGGAGCCGCTGAACCCACCGATTCTGGTTGTTCAGCTGGAACTGGCAACCAACGAATGGTTGTATATTGCCGCCCTGCTTCCCGCGCCATATGTCATGCTGGATGACGAGATTATTACCAGGCAACAGGTGATTTTTCTCGCGTTTATTACCGCTTTGCTGCTGGTCTTTACTTACTTTATGGTTCGCCGCCAGACCAAGCCTCTCAAGCGATTAGCCAATGCCGCAAATGCGCTAAGCCTGGATATCTACCAGCCTCCGTTGAAAGAAGAGGGGGCCAGCGAGTTAGTGACGGCAACGCAGGCTTTTAACCGAATGCAGATGCGATTACGCCGCTATATAGATGACAGAGAGCACTTGTTCTCGGCTATTTCCCATGATTTGAAAACCCCCATTACTCGCCTCAGGTTACGCGCAGAGCTGATAGACGATGAAGCGAAAATCGAGAAATTCAACCGGGATCTGGATGAGTTGGAGATGATGGTCAAAGGGGCGCTGCAAACGGTTCGCGATACCGATCTGCATGAGAATTTAGTGCAGGTTGATCTCTCTGAAATGCTGCACAGTATCGCCGAGAGCCATAATAACGGCCAGAAGAAGGTGACTATTCCTGACACGCCGATTGCACCGTTAATGGGTAAACCTTTAGCACTCAAGCGCTGTCTGACCAACCTGATTGATAATGGCGTGAAATACGGTGAGAAGGTCGAGCTTATCGTGGCAGATGAGCATGATGCACTAGTATTAATCATTAAGGATCAGGGGAGAGGGATCCCGGAAGAATCAATGGAAGCGGTATTTGAACCCTATTTCCGTGTAGCAACGGATGATGAAGGTCATGGTTTAGGGATGGGGATCGCCCGTAATATTCTTCATGCCCATGGCGGCGATCTTACGATCCATAATTCAAAACATGGTGGCTTAGAAGTTAAAGTCTTTATTCCGCGCCTGGTTGAAAATGTCTGACGCGGCGCTGAAATACAGAAGAACGAGATGATGAAAATAACCCGAACGCTGCGTGCAATAACATTCGCACTGACTTTCGCCGCAACGGCAACCACCGCCCATGCAGGGGAAGTGGAAGTACTGCACTGGTGGACATCCGGTGGCGAAGCCAGATCAGTTGCGGTGCTGAAAAGCATGATGGAGCAACAAGGCAACAGCTGGAAAGATTTTGCGGTTGCTGGTGGTGGCGGTGAAAGTGCGATGAGGGTGTTAAAAACACGTGCGGTATCAGGTAATCCGCCATCAGCAGCTCAGATCAAAGGGCATGATATTCAGGAGTGGGGTCGGTTAGGGTTTCTGACCAATTTGAATGATGTTGCTACCGCCGAGGAATGGGGTGAGGTCGTACCGGAAGTTGTTGCGAACGTGATGAAGTATAATGGTGAGTATGTTGCGGTACCCGTAAATGTTCACCGTGTTAACTGGTTGTGGGCAAATCCGGACGTGTTCAGAAAATCCGGCGCCCAAGTGCCGACAACCCTTGGTGAGTTCTTTATTGCCGCCGATAAAATAAAAGCCGCGGGTTTTATTCCTTTGGCTCATGGCGGACAGCCATGGCAGGACGTGACGCTTTTCGAAGCGGTCGCATTAGCGGTGCTCGGCTCTGAAGATTACAACAGGGCCTTTGTCGATCTGGATATGGATGTGCTATCGGGCAAGAAGATGGTTGAAGCCTTCACGCAGTTCAAAAAAATGCATGATTATATCGATACGAATGCCCGTGGACGCCAATGGAACACGGCGACCGCTATGGTCATTAATGGCGAAGCGGCAATGCAGATCATGGGCGACTGGGCAAAAGGTGAATTTGCTGACGCAGGCAAAGTACCGGGTATAGATTATATCTGTGCCCCGGCGCCGGGAACGGCAGATCAGTTCACCTTCAATATTGATAGCTTTGCCTTCTTCAAGCTAAGTGGGGCAAAAGAAGATAAGCAAGCTCAGAAAGATCTCGCAAAAACCATTATGACCAAGGAATTTCAGGAGATCTTCAATCTTAATAAAGGGTCGATTCCGGTTCGCTTAGATATGAACATGAAAAAATTCGACCAGTGTGCACTGGACTCGATGGCGGCGTTTAAAGCCACGGCAAAAAGCGGTGATCTGGTGCCGAGTATGTCACAGGGCCTGTCGACAACCAGCTATGCTCAGCGAGCAATCTTCGATGTTGTCAGTAACTTTTTTAACCGAGAATCAGCGGATCCTGAGAAGACTGTGCAGAGGCTGTCTCGTGCGGTGAAAGCGGCGATGTAAGATGGGCTGAATGGAATTCCCCTGTGGCTCGAGAATATTTGTCTTTAATCATTCAGCGAAAGGGGGCTGATACACCCAACAGCACCTAATATTACCTTATCAGCCACCCCAAAAAGGGATATGTATGAATAGCGCAGAAAATCGAGAAAGAGTCCTGTCATACATTGTCACCGAAGGCTTGTGCAGCAGAGCATATGCCGAATATTGGTATAAACACGAACAAATCCCCGCGATGGCAATGGAGACGCCAGAACATATTGTCAGGAGTGGTCAAGTAGATGCACTGCTGGATTATCTCAAGGCGCTAACACTTGAACCAAAGTTGAAACAAGAAGGTGCATCTGACGAAGATGATTATCCCGTTAATGTGTTCGGTGATTCTCTCGGAATGAACAACCCGGATAAGTACTGCTGATTGATTTAGGAATCATTAAAAAAGGGCTCATTGTGTGACCTAGAATGTCCGGTTTTGGGCAAGTAAGAAGCTGAAAAAAGTAAGAGTCCCAGGGATAAAAAAGCGTCTATACTTTAGGTTTGTCATGGAATGGACGCAGAATAATGATGGCACTCCTAACAGGAAAAACGGTTTTTATTACCGGCTCAAGCCGCGGTATTGGTCGAGAAATTGCGCTGATTTGTGCAGAGCATGGGGCGAATGTCGTTATTGCGGCAAAGTCAGATCAGCCGCACCCTAAGCTTCCGGGTACTATCCACAGTGTTGCTCAAGAAGTTGAAGCTGCCGGCGGTAAGGCATTGGCGATAAAGTTGGATATTCGTGATGAAGATGCCGTACAGGTTGCAATGCAACATGCTGCCGAAACGTTTGGTGGTATTGATGTATTGGTCAATAATGCCAGTGCTATTTCGTTGAGCCGGTTGCAAGATATGGAGGTAAAGCGCTTTGATCTGTTACATTCGATCAATGTTCGCGGGACATTGGTCTGCTCAAAGGCGGCAATTCCTTATCTTAAAAAGAGCCAGAACGGCCATATTATTACCTTGTCACCTCCAATTAATCTCTCCTCTCATTGGTTAAAGCCTTATATCCCTTATACGTTGACAAAATATGGTATGACTCTGTTAACTTTGGGGTTGGCCGAAGAGCTCAGGGGCGACGGTATTTCGGCATCCACATTGTGGCCGCAAACTACCATTGCCACAGCTGCGATTGAGTTTGCCCTTGATAAAGAGCTACTGAAGCGTTCGAGAACGCCACGCATTATGGCACAAGCCGCGTTGGAGATTATCAACACTGAAAATTTACAACTGAGTGGCCAGACACTGATTGATGAATCCTTGCTTAGAGAGCGGGGCGTCTCTGATTTTGAGCAATTTAAATTTGATCCCCATGCGCAAGATTTGATGCGGGATTTATTTCTCGATGCATGATATCCAAGCCGAATACTAAGGTCGCTTGGGGATATTTGCCGTTATCGGGGAAATTGGCTGTCTGCAACCCGTTATTTTGGGGTAGGATGTCGCCATGATGTCCCTCCGTTTTGTTGAAGATCTGTAAATATGAATAAATCCTTGTTGCTCAAGCAAATATTAGCAGCACTTGAGGCTATCCACCAGGGAGCGGTGGATGCCGCCATGAGGGCCTATAATACCGCGACCGATGATGAGAATGTCGCTGAGAATAAATATGATACATTGGCTCTGGAAGCCGCATACCTGGCCCAGGGACAGGCTCAGCGTGTTGCCGAATGCGAGGCAGATTTAGCCGCCTTTGAAAAGCTGGAACTGGCGAATTGCTCCGATCAAGAAGCGGTTGGGCTAGGCAGCCTGGTTTACCTTATTGACGGTTCCGGTTCTGAAAAATATCTGTTTTTAGGTCCGGCAGCCGGCGGGCTAAAGCTGACATTCTGCGACAAAGAAATCATCATTATTACCCCCTCGGCACCGCTTGGACAGGCCCTGTTAGGACGTTTTGTTGATGATGAAATCGACATAAACGTTGGCGGTCAAATTAAAAGCTACGAGATTGCGGCCATCTATTAGTCGGGCTATACCCATTTCGCTTTGTTTCGGTGTATGGTGGGGGATATCTCAGATTATTAGAAAAGCAGATCATGACTTACCTCTCTTGTGTTGAAGTAGAACCCAATGTTGAAGCCACCGCGACGATTATCTGGTTACATGGCCTAGGATCCAATGGCCATGATTTCGAAGCCATTCTTCCTGATTTAAAGCTTCCCCAGAATGCGCCGGTACGGTTTATCTTTCCTCATTCGCCATCGACCCCGGTGACCATCAATGGGGGGATCGTAATGCCGGCATGGTACGACATTCTGGAAATGGGGGCTGGCCGAAAACTTAATACAGATCAGCTGCTACATTCTGCCAGTCAGGTCGCGGCACTGATTGAACGAGAGATTGAGCGCGGTATTTCCAGTGAGCGTATTGTTATCGTCGGTTTTTCACAGGGGGGCGCTGTTGCTTACCAGACTGCCTTAAGCTTTCCGAAAAAATTAGCCGGACTACTGGCACTTTCGACCTATTTCCCGACCGCAGACAGCATTGAATTTGCGGAATGTAACCGCGCATTACCGATTGAAATCATGCATGGCCGTTTTGATCCTGTCGTTCTGTCAACAATGGGGCAGGAGGCTCTAAAAGCGTTAGAGAATAAAGGGTTTAAGCCTAACTGGCGTACTTACCCGATGGAACACAACGTCTGTCTGGAGCAAATCCAGGATATCTCAGCCTGGCTAAAGTACATACTTGATATTAAATGATAGCCGGAAGTGAAATCAGAAGTTGCATGGGGATATTCGGTTCATCATCAAGGAAATGACCTAATAGTGAATTTAAGCTAAGTACGTATTTATATTCAAACTTTATTAGGTCAACAATATAATTTAAATGATAACCAGTAAGAAAAAAGCCACTGCACCTTTAATGCGCAATGGCTTCTTTCTCTGACGTTTTATTTCAAACTTATTAATAGACCGGCAGTTTAAAATCGGTACACATATCTTCAACCTTCGAACGAGTCGTTTGACTCAGTACCTTTTCCATAACTTGCTTGGTTAAGTGAGGGGAGAAAGAAGAAATAAAATCATACATGTAATTCTGCAACAGTATATCTTTGCTAAAACAAATCCATGCTTTACTCGGCTCAAAAACATGATCCAGACTAATACAGGTTAAGTCCGTATGTTCTACATCTTGCGCAGCCAGCGAGGAAATGATGCCAATACCAAAACCTAATTCGACATAACGCTTGATCACATCGGCATCCATTACCGTCATAAAATAATTCGGGTTCAGATCCTGTGCCGAGAAGGCTTCTTCCTGTGTTGCCCGCCCTGTAGCCCCCATTTCATAGCTGAGTATAGGATACTGGCAAAGCTGCTCTAACGTCGGCTTTTCGCCATTGTCTAAAGGGTGTCCTTTGGGAACCACTAGAGAGAGCGTCCAGAGATAGGCCGGGAGAATGATTAAGTCATTATCATTACTCACATCGTGCGCCACAATAGAGAAATCGGAATATCCTTTACTAATCTTTCCTTTGGTTTGTGGCGGCAGAGTAGGGTGCAAATGGAAAGATATTTTCGGATATTTATTGATAAAATAGGAGACAGTTTTAGGCAGTAAATAGCGTGCGATAGTATGTGTTGTGTAAATATTCAAAGAACCTATGCTCGGGTCTAAATACTCGCGGGAAATGGCTTTGATTTTCTCTTCTAAAGCGAGCATTTTATCAAGCTCTGTAAATATTTTTTTGCCTACAGGAGTGATACCATGCAAATTCTTACCACGACGTTCAAAGATACGCACCCCTAATTCATTTTCTAGCAAGGCGATTTGCTTGCTGATGCCAGGCTGAGTAGTGAAAAGCATTTTAGAGGCGGCAGAGATATTAAGATTATTATCCTTAACTGACTTTAAATATCGTAGTTGCTGTAATTTCAAAGTATCGCTCCTGCATGAATATTTTAATTATCTGCGATCAATTATATTAATAATAACATTAAATCTTAGTTATCAATATGCTACTAATCCTAACATATTACAAGCTTCAGGTTGGATTTGGTCCAAAATTGATTTTTCCCAATCGCTTGAATTTCAATCACTTAACACTATCGAAATAAGATTATTATCACTTGAAGGATCACTACAGGGCGAAGCCACCGCCAACTGATGTGGTTTTATTTGTAAGGAGAGCGTCGAGGATGGGGGCGAGGTTCAGAAGTGACGGGGGAGATAATGCAATGAAAACAGATTGGAGAAAAAAGAGGGCCGGAGCCCTCCTGGAGACAAGGCTAATTTAGCCTAATACAACCCCTAAACTTAGCAGAGCCATTACCATGACACTAAGAATGCCAATTAAAGGGCCGATAAACTTGAGCCATGATGAATAGGCTACGCGGCCAATGGCTAACCCCCCCATGACAACACCCGACGTTGGGGTCACAAGGTTTGGCAAGCCAGAGGCTGACTGGAATGCGGTGACAACTAACTCACGACCGACACCGGCAAAGTCAGCTAATGGCGCAAGCACTGGCATAGAAAGTACGGCCAGACCAGAAGATGAAGGGACCACTAAACAAAGCACGGCTTCAATCCAATAGATGGCATTGATGAAGGCGATTTCATGTAGCCCGCCTAATAGGCCTTCTGCATAGTTGAGAATAGTGTGGGTAATATTGCCGTTATCCATTACAACCACTAGGCCGCGGGCGATGGCGATGATTAATGCCACGCCTAATAAATCTCGCGCGCCGTCAACAAAGCTATCGGTGATTTCGACCTCAGATAACCGGCCGACAAAACCAACAATGATACTGGATCCGATGAACAGTGCTGATAGTTCTGCCATCCACCAGCCAGCCACCGAAACGCCCCACATCATCACCGCAAAGGTCAGGCCGAAAATTGCTAATACCGCTTTTCGGGTGCCGGTTAGCTCTGGCGCTTGCTGTTCTTTGCTGTGAAGGAAATGACGTTCATTGTCATCTTTCTGATGCGCGACAATCGATGCTGACGGGTCGTGCTTCACCTTATCGGCATAACGCATGACATAAACAACACAGACAATCCAACCTAACGCGAGAATAATTGCGCGTAAGATGATACCTTCCATAAAGTTGATTTCAGCTGCATTAGACGCAATAACCGTTGCAAACGGATTAATGGTCGAACCTAAGCAGCCAATACCCGCACCCACCATGATGATAGCGACACCTACAATACTGTCATATCCGGCCGCAATCATTACCGGAATTAGCAGGGCATAGAAAGGAATGGTTTCTTCTGCCATGCCATAGACTGTGCCGCCCATTGCAAATAATCCCATCAGGATTGGGATCATCCATTTTTCGCGCCCGCCTAAACGTTTCATCGTGCCAGCAATACCAGCATCAATGGCACCTGTGCGAGTGACGACTGCAAGAAAGCCACCAATGACCAGGACAAATAAAGCGACATCAACGGCGCGAGCTGCGTAGCTTGATGGATCGTAGAAACCTTGAATGGGCGCCATTAACACTTCGACTATCCCTTGTGGGTTAGCTTCAACGGTTTGATACGATCCCACCTGAGGCACCATGCGCCCCAGGGTTTCGTTTTTCTCCATTTGGTATTGACCCGCGGGTATCACCCACGTTATTGCTGCCATTAAAACGGTCAATATCATTAAAATTGTGTAGGCAGAGGGAAATTTAATTTTCGTCATTAGGATATCCTCATTGAGTGGGGCAAATCGCCCCACAATTTGGGTGGTATTCCACCTTCTTTTTTATGCTACGAAGTCCATGATTGCTTTAACGGACATACCAGCAAGTCCCATTTTTTCCAGTGTTCGGCCTTCCTTGAAGTAATCAGTATCGTTGTAAGCGTTATCGATGTGCAGGCAGGATGTGACTAATGGTGTTTCGACCCCGGCGAGTTTGCCCAACTCATAGCAAGGTACCAGCAGATACGCGGCATCTTCTGTGATGTAGCGGTTACTGGCGGAATTCGGGGCACTGTTTAACTTACCGTGAGTTTCTGAGGTGCGGTTAACGTCATAAACGGTCTCGCATTGCATTGCATAGAGCGCATTCATGGCCTCAAGCTCAGGGAGCAGTTCCAGCCCCAGCGCTTTACCGACTGACTGGCGTTCATGCTCCATCACCGCTGCTGCTTTGGCGGTTGAAACCGAGCAGCAGTCTTTGTAGTAATTAAACTGGCCGTCAAAGTTTTCAAGCAATCCCATGTTGAGGGTAGTTAGTAGTGGATGGCCACCAAAATTAATATTCTCCATACCGGCACTGATCACGTTTGCCAAGCCGCGAAGCGGTAAAGGCATCACAGCCTGGAGTCGGGCAATGGCCTCGCGGGTTTGACTGGCCGGCAAGGCTGAAACCGGCAGGAACTCTTTCATGCCTAATATGGCAATTTCTGCCGGGCCGACAATACGGGTTGCCCATGGAATCGAAATGGCATCGACAAATGTAATATCGAGTTCAGCATAACCTTGTTCGGCTTTAATGCGATTGAGTACCAGTGAGCCGTAGTTACCCGGCATCAGCATGATGACTTGCCCGTCGCGCAGGTGGGGCAGCATCTCGATAAATAAAGGCTCTTGGGCAAACGAGGGGACGGGTAAAATCAGCAGATCAGAATAGGCAACCGTCTCCGCCAGATCCCGGCTTATTTTGTCAATGGCCTGAAAGCCTGAATAGGTCAGGGGCACATCGTTAAATTCGGCTAAAGCCGCAATGCCGCCGCGTTGCTCGATATCGCTAAGTGGCTGGTCAAAGCTTTTGGCACCAAACAGGCATACCTGTGCGCCATGAAGCGAAAAATGGTACGCCGCGGTTAACCCCGCATTGCCGGAGCCTATGATGGATACTTTAGCGTTCATCGCTCTTCCTTTGTTATGTTTCCTGGTGAAACCAGACTAAGGAATAGAGGGCGGTTTTGCCCAATGCAGAACGGCTAAGGTAGAATGCAAAAAAGTTATAGTTGGCGACAGGCTTCATTTTAATTTATTGTTATTAATAGTCTTTATTTTATTTTTTATCGAGGGTTACTTACCGGTTATCTGTGACTTGCGCCCATATCGTCTTCAACGAGATCACGCATCGGACCAATTTTCAGCTGAATATCCATCTCATCGGCGAGCAACAGAAACAGCTCGATGAACTGTTCGGCATGGCGGTGAACAGGCTTAAGGGCGGGATACAATATGTCGAAGTCAAATGGTAATGAGAATACCAGCGGGCGCATGACAACATCTTTATGCTCGCTGGCCATATGGGCGGTAAACGGATCGGTGATCGCAATGCCCACCCCTTCCCGAACCAATGCGGCAGCTGTACTGGCAAATGAGACTTCAATGTGTTCAATGGTGGTCAGTCCATAGCGCCGAAGTAAGGTATCAATGCGCCGCTGGGTGACGTCTTTCTCATGCCGAATCAATAACTGGCCGGCAATATCATAGATATCAATCACGCTTCTTTTGGCCAGCGGTGACTGTGCCGGTAACAAGCAGACGCATTCACATTCCACTTTCTGTGCTTTGACGCCGGCAAGATATTCATCGACAAAAGCAAAGCCGATATCGATGGTCTGGCTCTGAACCCGGCGTATAACATCTTCTGAGCGGTAGGTCTTAAAGCCTACCTTCATCCGGGATGAGTCTTTTAAAAACGTGGCCAGGATCCGGGGAAGAAAGGCATTTGACAGTAAGGGCATTACCGCAATGTTCAGGCTGCCAAAACGATGTGAGCGAATGGAATCTGCGGCATGATCCAATCCGGTGACGGCGTCGAACACTTTGGCCACTTCGAGGTAAAAAGCTTGCCCTTCATCACTTAATACCAGGCGATTTGCTTTGCGAAGAAACAGATCGAACCCCAGCCTCTGTTCCAGACCTGATAATAAACGACTCACGGCTGGCTGGCTTAAATTTAATCGTTCGGCTGCCGCTGTAACGGTTTGGCATTCAATGACGGCTTTAAAGGCATTGAGTTGTGAGAGCTTCATATGAGTCCGTTCTTGATATTGGATAGCTAACGCTAACAGAACTGGATGGTTATACCAATTCCAATCATTATCTGGGCTTTCTCGTGACGCTGTGTTGCGGGATTACCACGAATAAGGGCGTTGGTTAATGTTGCTATTTCTAAGCTGTTCATGTCCGCTATGTTCAATAAACAGCATCGTGTCAGCGATAAGTTGTACCGCCATCAATCCATTAAACATCTTTTTAAACAATAACATACAATTTACGGTTTAATTGTTAACATCAAAATCAACAAACCAGAAATAACCTCTCTATTAACAATGCTATTAGCAGTTTGTGTGATGAATGTTTGATTGTTATTGATATAAAACTAATACCATGTGCAACTTGAGTTTTCATGCTGTTTTAAACGTTGTCATCAAGGAGATTGATGTGTTTGTAATTGAATTTCTTATTGTACTTATCTGTATTTTGATTGGTGCCCGTATCGGGGGGATCGGTCTGGGTGTGATGGGTGGTGTTGGTCTGGCGGTATTGAGTTTTGTGTTTGGTCTGCAACCAACCAGTCCGCCGATTGATGTCATGTTAATGATCATGGCTGTCGTTGCCGCTGCCGCTTCCATGCAGGCTGCCGGAGGTCTTGATTTTCTGATCAAAATTGCGTCAAATATTTTGCGTAAAAATCCTCGTCAAATTACTTTTATTGCGCCGATTGTGACATATGTGTTTACCATGATGGCAGGTACCGGTCACGTTGCTTATTCTGTATTGCCGGTTATTGCTGAGGTGAGCCGTCGTAGCGGTATTCGCCCTGAGCGCCCGATGGGCATGGCCGTTATCGCCTCTCAGTTTGCGATTGTGGCCAGCCCGATTGCTGCCGCAGTTGTGGCGCTAGTCGCATTTCTTGAGCCTCAGGGTATTACCCTCGCCGATGTGCTGATGGTTACTATTCCGGCCACTTTCCTCGGCTTGACGGCTGCATGTGTGATTGTTAACAAGCTGGGTAAAGAGCTGAATGAAGACCCTGAATACCTTCGCCGTCTGGAAGATCCTGCTTTCCGTCAGGAAATGGAACAAGAGGTGAAGGTAGCGGAAATTGAGATCAAGCCTGAAGCAAAGAAAGCTGTATCTCTGTTCCTGTTTGGTGCGATTTCGGTTGTTGTTATGGGGGCTTTCCCGTCATTGCGTCCGAGCTTTGATGGCCAGGCGATGGGTATGGCACACACCATTGAAATTGTGATGCTGTCTATTGCGGCACTGATCATTCTGATCTGCAAACCTGATGGTTACGCGATTACGCAAGGCTCTGTGTTTCATGCCGGTATGCGCGCAATCGTGGCGATTTTCGGTATCGCATGGTTGGGCGATACGTTCATTGGCGGGCATGGCGCAATGGTGAAAGAAGCGGTCGCCGGTTTGGTAGAAGTCGCGCCATGGACCTTTGCATTTGCATTGTTTGGTCTGTCTGTGATGGTGAACAGCCAAGGGGCTACAACAGCAGTGCTGGTACCGGTGGCGATTGCACTGGGTTTACCACCTGAAGTCATTATTGCGACTTTCGTTGCGGTTAACGGTTATTTCTTTATACCTAACTACGGCCCGATCATCGCATCTATCGACTTTGACCGCACGGGAACCACCAATATTGGTAAATATATCTTCAACCACAGCTTTATGATCCCAGGCTTATTAAGCATGGTATTCAGTATCATCTTCGGTTTCATTTTTGCCGGGATTGTATTGTAAAGAATGGTTTTTTAGCGGCTTTGTAAGCCGTCAATGCACCCAGTATATAAAAGCACTGAGCGATCTCAGTGCTTTTAATTTACAGGAACTTATCTTACGTTTATCTGATGTACTGGCCCGGCAAAAGCCGGGCTAGCTTAATGTAATGGCTAAACAAGTGCTGCCGGGGGGAACTGGCTGTATTACATGACAGCCTTAATCGCCGCTTCTGCGCAAGCCACATCTAAATGACCACCCGGTGCTCCACCCACACCAATTGCGCCAACCACCTGATCTTTCGATTTTAACGGGATCCCGCCAGCCAAGAAGAGTAAGTTGTCATCCATATCTTTTAGAGGCACTAAGATTGGTTTATCAGCAATTGTTTTCATTAAATTTGCCGTGGGTTGTTTCATGCTAACTGCTGTGAAGGCTTTTTTGCGTGAACTGTCTAAAGTATGTGGTCCTGCATTATTATGGCGCAGCTGAGCCTGAACACGTCCGGAAAGATCAACCACGGTTGCCGTGACATTGTAACCGTCTTTGGCACATTGAGAGACAGCGTTTTGGGCGAGTTCAAAGGCGCTGGCCGAAGATAACTGTGTGAGGTTGACGGTTTTCTCTGCAGCAAAAAGCGGAGAAGAGCTTGAGAGCACAACGGCTGCGAGAAATAGCTTTGATTTTATGTTCATAGATAGTTCCTTAATCATGAGGATTATGTGTTTGCGTTAGCCACTAATATAATGGCTCATAATTGCCAGAATCTTGCTTCAACATTACAACTTTGTAATCAAATCAAATGTTGGCAAAATGATAGAATAATTAGATTGGTATTACATCGAGGTGTGGGAGAGAACCTTATGCATATCTTAGTGATCGAGGATGATCTCCATATCAGTGGTTTTTTGAAGCAAGGTTTTGAAGAGCTGCAATATCAAGTAACCTGTTGCGCTGACGGCAAGCAGGGCTATCAGTTAGCAACAATGGAATCGTTTGATCTGATAGTACTCGATTTAATGCTACCGACTTGGGATGGTATGGAAGTGCTGCGGAATATCCGCGGCGAGGGACACCAGGTACCGATTATTATCTTAAGTGCTCGTCATTCTGTGGAAGAAAAAGTGCAGGGACTGCAATCAGGGGCGGACGATTATTTGGTTAAGCCATTCGCATTTGCTGAACTTGCCGCTCGGTGTCAGATTTTGTTACGGCGTCAGGTTAGTTGTCATAATTCTAATCAGTTGAAATACAGAGAGTTAACTCTTGATCTACTGAGCCGAAAACTATTTCGTAGTGGAAAGGAAATTCCCCTAAAACAGAGGGAATTCATGCTAATGCAACTGTTTATGCAACAGCCTGAGAGAGTCTTTTCCAAAACAGTGATTCTGGAAACAATATGGGGTTATCAATTTGATCCGCAGACCAATGTCGTGGATGTCCTGGTTTGCCGTTTGCGTGCCCAGATTGATAGGGAGTTCGATCATCCGTTAATTCATACGATTCGCGGGGTCGGCTATGTCCTTAAAAATGAACGCTGAACAGTCGACAAGGTATGCGCAACGCAGGTTGTTTAGACGTTTTCTGGCGACGATAAGTTTATGTTTTGCCATAATCTTGCTTGGCATCGGTATGATACTGGCTTATCAGCTCGATAAAGAAGAAAAAAAACTGATGCGTTCGCTCGGGGCGGAATATCAGCGCATTTTGAAGTTTGAATCTGATGATAAAATGCAGCATGTTGTGGTCAATAACCCGTACCGTTTGATTGAAAATGCGATCAGTGTTGTGAGTAATACGGATGATGGAAGCTACAAATTGGTCAGTGGAGCAATGCTATCACTGACTGGCGTTAATCTATCGCAGTATCAATTGTCACAGCGCGACTGGTATGAATTATTAACAGAACCTGCTTATTATGCGGTGAGCCTGCCTGGTCAGCAGCAGCATTTCTGGCTGGTGCTAAATCTGAAGCCAAGGCTGAATTTGTTGTATCAGCAATGGGTATGGATAGCGATTGCCCTGGCTGCATTATGCAGTGTAATTTCATTAATTGTCTGGCGATTGATTAGATCGACGTTAGCACCTTTACATAGCTTAGCGAAAGGTATCGATCAGGCCAGTACCTGGTCACTAGATGCAATGTCTAACTTTATCGACCATGACCTTGAAAGTACGAAAGGGGAGCTAGGCGTCCTCAACCAAAGCGTAAATCAAGTACTCGGACGGTTAAAGGCGACTATTTCCAGCATGGGAAATACGTTAGATGCCATTGCACATGATTTAAGAACCCCTTTATCCAGAATTGTATTATCTACCGAAAAATCATTGCTCAGTCAGGCTCAGGGTGATGAGCTGAAACAGCAGATGCAGGCGGCGCTTTCAGACTGCGCCGAGTCAGCACAGCATGCCAGTAAAATGCTCAATACCCTGATGAAAATAAACGACGAGATTATCGGGAAACATCAGTTACAGCCCCAGCCTATTGAGCTAAAAGCCTTTATTGAAAATATTGGATCTTGGTACGAAGAGCTATCAGAAGAAACCTGTATTCCAGTATCAATGACCGGGTTGCATTCATGCCATCTTATCACCGAGCCCAATCGCTTAACTCAGATCCTGGTTAACCTGATTGACAACAGTTTTAAATATAGCCATGCCGGCGATCAGATCTTGTTGGAATGCGGCAACGATAAAGGTGGTCAGGTCGTTATCAAAGTCTCTGACACGGGTATTGGTATTGCCAAGGAACACCATGAACTCATCTTCAGGCGCTTGTATCGAGTTGACCAAAGCCGAAGCAAGTCAGGATATGGGCTTGGTTTAGCATTGGTGAAAGTGATGCTGAAAACATTAAACGGCCACATTAAGCTAGACTCTGAAGTCGGTAAGGGAACTTGTTTTCAAATAACGCTGCCTGCAGCGCTAAGAGCTGAAGAGACGACGGATTAAGAGCCAGGGTCGTACGGAATATGCTGCCTCCCCCCTGAGGAGGACATCAGCTACTACACTGTACTTTAAAGTGTTGTTTGATACTGGTATGAACATGATGAGTATCTGATGTGCCTAGTGCATTGCTTAGGAGGCTATATGGCGGATTCACACGGTTTAACTATGGTGGTTGAACGCGACGATGATAATTTCCTTATGGAGCTTAAAGCGAAAGGGAAGCTAACGCATGCTGATTACGAAAAGATCACACCAGAAATGGATCAGGTACTTGAAGGGATCAGCGAGCCGACGGTGAATATATTTTTTGATGGCGCTGAATTTGAAGGCTGGGAACTGCAGGCTGCCTGGGATGAATTAAAGCTGACTCTTAAGCATGGTAAGAAGTTCAGCAAAATTGCTGTCTACGGCAATAAAAGGTGGCTGGATATGATGTCTCATGCCGGCAGTTGGTTTATTTCCGGTGAGGTAAAGTATTTTGAAGAGCCGATGAAAGGATTAGCCTGGTTGAGGGAGTAACGGGGGTGATATTTCTGGCTCCGGTTTACTACGCACTTCAGGTGGGTATAATGCCCGGCTTAGTTAAACGACAACCATTATCAGAAAGGACTTCAGTTTGAAGCTATTTGTCAGAGATCTTACCGTTATCGATGCCTCATACCTGTGCGAGGAGCGCGGCATGGTGGGTGAAAGTTGGATTCTCGATGTGGTGATGTCGGGTGAGCTGAATGAAATGAGCATGGTGCTCGATTTTAGCCGAGTCAAGAAGCAAATCAAACAACTGGTGGATCAGTATGTTGATCATCGCCTAATTGTGCCGACGAAAAATGTGAATGTGAAAATGAGTCAGAGCAAGGATGGCTATGCGACCGTAGACTTGTTGCGTGGTGATAAAAGTATTCACTTACATTGCCCGGAACAGGCTTATTGCCTGATCGATGACAAGAAAGTGACGATTGGATCGGTTACCAGACATCTTCACCAGGTCTTAATCGGTAAGCTACCTGCCAATGTGCAAGGGCTGGAGCTCACCCTGCGCCATGAGAAAATTGATGGTGCGTTTTATCACTATACGCATGGCCTGAAAAAGCATGATGGTAACTGTCAGCGAATTGCTCACGGTCACCGTTCTCCGGTTGAACTCTTTGTTAACGGCGAACGAAGCGATGCGCTGGAACAGCAGTGGGCACAGCGTTGGCAAGACATTTATTTGGCAACCGCAGAAGATCAGGTGGCTGTCTCTGAGTTGAACCTGAGCGACTACGCAGCAGGTTTATCAGACGATAACCATTTCGGTTTCCGCTATACCACTGAGCAAGGCGAGTTTGAATTGGCTATTGCCAAATCAGAAACGGAAGTCATTGATACCGACACCACGGTTGAGCTTCTGGCTCATTACATCGCAAAAGAGGTAAATAAGTCATTACATGACGAGTCACTGGAAGTTGTCGCGTATGAAGGTGTAGGTAAAGGTGCTATGGCGTCGGTCTGATTAACTTCGCACCATAGATCCTTGCAGATATAAATGCTTCTCGATCTCTGTTATTCACTAGATAACAGTGCCACGAGAAGCATTTTTTGTTTGACCGAGGAGGTTAATTCTTTCAATAGAGACGTTTTTCACTGTGATAGTGTAGATTTCACAGAGATCAGAGCTTATGGTCTTATGGTACTAAAATCCGTAAAGCGGCTGGTATATAGTACGTTTTCTGGCATTTCATCCGTATCATCTAGCGTAACAATGCCAGGGATCTCAGTCGATGCGTCAATAGCATTGATAGTCCTGTCACTATTCACTGTGTAAAGAACATCATTGGCAAAACCGTTCGGCTCTTGCCAGTACCAAATTTGAGTATTTCTGGCAAAATCATCAGAGCAGTTAGTACTTAATGTTAACTTGCCTTCGGATGTTTCTAAGCACTGGTTAATATTAGCCACACTTCTATATCTTTTTTCCTGATCATAGATGAACGATTGTGACTTGGCTCCCTCGACACAGTTTTTAAACTGTAACGCAGAACCATCTACGACGGTCAGGCATTGAGGCGATTCTTGACTCAATAACGTGGATTTGATTGTTACAGCGTCGGCACCTAAAAACCATGGACTATTCCAATCAACCGTCACCGCAAACTGATCTGAATAAACCAGCTTCTCAAAATCCCGGTATGTTTTCCAATCCGGATCAGCACTTGTGTTGTCTGTCCATAGTTGGCTACCTGATGCATAGCGACGACCAATTACCCAGTTATTATGACCAAACAAGGCAAGGCTATTTACCGTTGTCTTAACCACTATTTCTGATGAGCCGGTCGTTCCTTCTTTTGCTGCAATTTTTGCCACAAAATCCGGCCGCAGACCACTAACCGCCAGCGGATTATTTGCTCTCAATTTATCAAAATTCCAAGGATTGCCCCGGCGCTCATCATAATCCCAGCACCAGCCATCAGCGGTTCCCAAATTGCAGAAACCATGCTCTGGATCTACCGATGAACCATATTTATTGTTCACGTATTTGATGTTGTAGCCGTCCTTGTTTGTTTTAGCGACCAGGCCAAATTCTTTTTTATTAGTAATGCTGTATTTGTCGGTAAACTTGTACTCAATGTCCTTGATCGGAATCTTAGGTGAAAAACCCAGTCCTACTTTTATACTGGTACTCGTTTCCTTTTCTATTTTCGATTCAACCTGATCTTGCATTCTCGGATACAGATCATTTAGATAGATCTGTCCGGATGACAATTTAGCGTTATCATTTACCTTAATGCCGACATCTATTTCATCAAGGTACTCATTGTATACGTAGCTTGTGTGACTATTATGATACCAACGGCGATAAATATCGGACCAGCTGTCTGACATCCCCATATCAACACCTGAGCCCTCGGCGAGCACAATTTCCACGAATTTGTCTTTATCACCGGATCGGGCATAGAAAGGTGATTTGCTGTAATACCTGACTTTATATTTTAACGTTACATTGCCCTTGCCCTGCCTTTCGACATTGAAGCGTCTATGTATGATGAACTCCATCACACTGCCGTTGTCTTGAGAGACGGATCGGCGGGTTCGGTTTAACTTACTCAAATCAGTTACAAGATTTGAAGCAATATATTCAAGATCAAGTGTATCAAGAAGGTAGATCTCTCTTTTCTTGAGCTCGTTTGGTTTGGTAACCAATACATACTCACTATCCACCCCTAGGCCCAAAAGACTCGATGTAAAAGATCTCCGCTCCTCGGAACTTATACCACTGAAATTGAAGATATAATAATTACAACTGGGTGAAATGATTCCTTCAGAGCCGTATAAATGACATTCTTCCTGGAAGTAAGGTGTCGTTGTCTGAATCAAGTCTGAGATGGGATCTGTTTGGTCAACATTTGATGCATAACAGATTGAGCTTGATGCCATCACCAAGCTCATGCCAATAACAGAATTTACTATTTTTCTCATGCTCTATCCCCTTGTTAGAAGCTGGCCGCAGATCAACCAAAGGGTCGATATCTGAGCGAGCATGTTAAGTGATCCCTCAATAAAATGCCCAGATAGCTATGCATTTGCGAGTGAAAATGCGCACATTGTCATGCTATCAACGCTTTTATGTCTCCTGAGAATTCAATTTTGCGCGCTAGCAGCATCGTTAAGCCTAAAATTCAGTACATTTATTGTGAGAATTGTTCAGTAAATTGGATAAAAAAGGTGAATGGAAAATGTTGGAGTGTTCTAATTTAGAGTAAATACACAATAACTAACAATAAGTAGATAATAATGAAAAAATCCATTTTACTGCTCTCTCTGCTATTTCCATTGGCTTCTCAAGCATCAGATAGCGCACCAATAACGCCAGAGGCAATTACTGCAGCACAAGTCAGCAGTGTTCAGTCTGCAGAAACATACACTTATGTCAGGTGCTGGTACCGCCCAGCCGCCACCCACGATGATTCGGCGACGGAATGGGAATGGGCATTGAATGAAGATGGCAGTTATTACAGTATTCCGGGCTATTGGTATTCTTCCGTATCCTTCAAAAACATGTTTTATACCAGTGAGCCTCAGGAAAAGATCAAAAAGCGATGTGATGAAACGTTGGATGTAACGCATGAAACTGCAGATATAACTTACTTTGCGTCTGATAAGCGTTTCTCATACAACCATTCAATCTGGACGAACGACAATGCATTTCAACCAGCTGCGATCAATAAAATGGTCGTGTTTGGTGACAGCCTGTCGGATACCGGTAACATGTTTAACGGTTCTCAATGGATTTTTCCGAACAGTAACTCTTGGTTCTTAGGGCACTTTTCTAACGGTTTCGTCTGGACGGAATACTTGGCTAAAAATAAGAACATCCCGCTTTACAACTGGGCAGTGGGTGGCGCTGCGGGGACAAACCAGTATGTCGCACTGACAGGTGTATACGATCAGGTAACCTCTTATCTGACCTATATGAAGATGGCCAAAAACTATCACCCAGAAAATACCTTGTTTACGCTTGAATTCGGATTGAACGACTTCATGAATTATGAGCGTGAAGTGCCGGAGGTAAAAGCCGACTACAGCGCCGCGATGATCCGCCTGACTGATGCGGGGGCGAAAAACATCTTATTGCTGACTCTGCCTGATGCAACCAAAGCGCCTCAGTTTAAGTACTCTACACAAGAGGAAGTGTTAGTGGTCAGACAGAAGATTGAAGAGTTTAATCAATACATCCGCGAACAAGCCGAGTACTATCAAAACAAAGGCATCAACGTGGAACTGTATGATGCGTATTCATTGTTCAAACAAATGACAAGCAATCCTCAGCAACACGGCTTTCAAAATGCTTCAGAGCCTTGCTTAGACATCAACCGTAGCTCAGCCCTGGATTATCTATATAGCCACCGCCTAACAAACGAATGTGCGTACTATGGCTCTGATTCGCACGTATTTTGGGGTGTGACTCATCCGACTACCGCAACTCACAAATACATTGCAGATCGTATTCTTGAATCCGCCTTCAACAAATTTGTGTTTTAAGTAAATCTGAGTCTACGAAGGTGACATAACATAGGCTAAGCACCCATGCTTGGCCTTTTTTCTCTGTGCTTTTCTAACATGTCTATTTATGCAGGAAGCTGGAATGTGAACATAGAGAGACTTATTGGGACAAGATACTGCCCCAATAAGTGCTTTATCAAGAAGAGGTGTGCGGGGCAGAGAGTTAGACGATCAGATCTTTCATCAAGCTTTCCAGTTCATCGGCTTGCTGGTTGAGGCGCTGGATTTCACTGGAAGACTGAGTCACCATATCAGCAACTTTACGTGACTGCATGCGTACCTGCTCAACGTCTGAAGCAATATTATCAGCTACCGCACCTTGTTCTTCTGCCGCTGCGGCGATTTCGATACTGCGATCAGCAATATACTGGTTCTTT
Organism: Photobacterium sp.; assembly: GCF_033720175.1. GTDB lineage: Bacteria > Pseudomonadota > Gammaproteobacteria > Enterobacterales > Vibrionaceae > Photobacterium. The sequence continues at coordinate 4,611 of NZ_JAWWDA010000009.1, read as the reverse complement.
TCTGAAATAAGACCAATATCCTGACTGACGGAGCTCATCATATGTTCACTGGATTCAGCATTATTCACCGTCTGGTGCATCACTTTCATCAGACTCTGACTGTTGTTTTGCAGCGCTTCAATCATTTTTTGGATTTCAACGGTGGCATTTTGTGTACGGCCAGCCAGAGTGCGAACTTCATCGGCCACAACCGCAAAACCACGGCCCTGTTCACCAGCGCGTGCCGCTTCGATTGCTGCATTGAGTGCCAGTAGGTTGGTTTGTTCTGAAATAGCGTTAATCGTGGTGACCACGTCATCAATTTGAGCTGCGTTGCTATCGAGTTCGGCCACGGCTTCCGCGGCTGAATTGATCTCAGTGCCCAGTTGATTAATGGCTGTAAGGGTTTGGGTGACTTGTGCTAAGCCCTGCGCCGTGACTTGTGTGGCTTCGCTGGTCTGGGTTGACGTGTCCTGTGCATGGCTGGCAACTTCACGAACAGAGCTGGCCATCTGCTCTGTGGCACTGGCCAGAGAGTCAATGCGTTCTTGCTGCTGATTGGTTAAGCCTTCGTTTTCACTGCTGCGCTGGCGAAGCTCAGAGCTGATTTGCTGAATTAACGCAATTGCTTCCTGAGTCGCTTTGACAAACTGATGCTCACGTTCGGAAACGCGATCTACAGTTTGTGCGATCAGATTAAATTCATTACGGGCAGGGGCATAGTTGATACGTGCTGCCAGATCGCCATCGGCGAGACGCTTAACGGCTTCGTAAATGTTAAACAGAGCGCCGCCCATAAACGTCATAATGTAGTGTAAGCAAAGAATAATAAACAGGCAGGCGGCAGCAATAATAGCGGTATGGGTAATCGTCATCTCAGAAAGCAGGTTCGGTTGCTCTTTGGTTGTCAGGCTGTAGCCAGCGTTTGTAACCTGAGTGGTTGCAACACCGTTGGTACCAACCTGAATATTACTGTTTGTCAGAATACGGCTGACGTCACCTTGGTTAAGATCCGATTGTGCAATCAGAGTAGCAACGGTTTCCATCTCTTGTTGCAGCAATCGGTTTTGCTGGTTCTGTGAGGCATCCATTAATGTCATGCTCACAACGATGATGGCAAAAAGCGGGGCAAAAAAGAGAATTAAAAAGTTTTCCTGTATTTTCACATCGACAAGATATTTATCGATCCAACGGAATGCAACTTCTTTCATTATTAGTATCCTGACTGTTGGTAATAAGTAACGCGGCCTATTAAGTTGTTCGTATTATGAATGTAAATTGAAATTAAATACGTTGAAGTTGGTGATCAGCGTCACGTTGGAGTGAAAAATAAGTTTGTAGTTACGGTATTAAATGGGGGGGATTGCACTAATTTAAGTGGGTCTGGTCAAAATAAGGCTAAGAAAAAGCTGTCAGAGTGACAGCCCTTGGAACGATGGCATCATTTCAGATACTCTACGTGTGCCTCCATCTCTTCACCAATTTCTTGACGCATATTCATCAACTTAATCGCGGAATCTCGCAATTTCTTATCTTCGGCTGTTTGCGGAATCCATTCAGGAATTGGCGTGGGTTTCCCGTCTTCATCAACGGCAACCATAATGACAATGCAATGTGTGGTTAAGCGTCTTTCCAGTTGTTTCGGATCGCTTGCCTGCACATCAATAGCAATGTGCATTGAAGATCTGCCGGTATAAATGACCTTGGCACTGACTTCAACCAGATTCCCCACATGGATTGGTGCGACAAAACGGATCCCTCCGGCGTAGGCGGTAATGCAATATTTTGCACTCCAACCTGCCGAGCAGGCATAGGCGGCCAAATCGATCCATTTCATTACTGCGCCACCATGAACCTTGCCGCCAAAGTTGACATCACCGGGCTCGGCTAAAAATCTGAGTGTGATGTCGCGCTGTCTACCGTCCATATAGCAATCCCTTGAGAGGTTAAAAAAGAGAAATCATTTTAACGGCAAAACCGCTCTCTAGCCAACAGCTTAGCCCCATGCGAAGTTGCACAGGGCTAAACATTGTTGATGAACTTGTTATTGTATTTAGTTCCGTAATCAAATGAGTTCATGTAACTGAACCTTGCGTGGCGACTTGCTGTCACAATCGCTATTGGAAGCAGTACTTTTTATGTGTTTCTTCTTTCGCACATCAAGGGTACCTAGATCTTTCTTATTTTTGTGTGTCTGACTCAAGTAAGCGCATCACCTTGTTATAGCCAGGTACGGAACCGGAATGACATAACTGACCATCAATCGCGACTGCAGGTGTACTCATGACGCCAGCCTTCATGATCAATTCCAGATTTGTTACTTTTTCAAGTTCGATTTCCACCCCCAGATCTGCTGCGGCCTGAGTGAAAGTATCCGCTGTTATTGCACAATTTTTACAACCTGAACCATAGACCAGTATGTGTTTCATCGTTGACTCCTTAAAATACAACGTAGTTGAACAGCCATCCCACTACCGTGAAAGCAAAAAAGAGATAACTGAAAATGACAAAGAGAAGGCGGTAAGTCATCACCTGTTTCAGCATCATGAATTCCGGCAGGCTGGCTGCAACAGCACTCATGCAGAATGCCAGGGTGGTGCCGAGCGGCACGCCTTTGGTTAATAACGTTTCCATGATGGGAATAATCGCAGTGGCATTGGTGTACATAGGAATAGCGATCAGCGATGCCACAGGTACAGACCACCATTGACCCGCACCCAAATTTTCGCTGATCCAAACTTGCGGGATAAAGCCATGTATAAAGGCACCAATACCAACGCCAATAATTACCCATTGCCATATTCGGCTAATGATCATCATGGTTTCTTGTTTCGCAAATTGATGGCGGTCTTTCAGCGTTAATGTTTTGTGCTCGGTAGCATCTTGATACACTGTCTCGGCTCCAGCGGAATATTGATTGGCAAGAAAGGGCTGCAGCCAGCGTTCGGCTTTCAAGGCGTCGATGAGGATCCCCCCGGTAACGCCAAGCAGCAGGCCAACAGAGATGTAAGCAAGCATGAACTTGAAACCAAGCAGGCTACCCAACAAAACAATAGCAACTTCATTGATGAGCGGAGAGGTCAGTAAGAAGGCCATTGTTACCCCCAATGGGATACGAGCAGACACAAACCCCATAAACAGCGGGATGGAACTGCACGAACAAAAAGGGGTGACGGAGCCAAAAACGGCGCCAAGAATATAACCCAGAAAACGGTTCTTACCTTGCAGGTAATCGCGAACACGCTCGACGTTGAGAGAGGCGCGGGCCAGGGCTATGAAATAGATCAGCCCGAACAATAGCGCATAAATTTTAGACGTGTCTTCAATGAAGAAATGAACCCCTTCTGCCAGCCTGGACCCCGGTTCAAGCTGCAAAACTGAGTAGCTGAGCCAAGAGGCGAGCTGCGTAAATATTGATAACATGAAGCTTTTCTCGCTATGTATTATGGTAACTAACACGAAGCAAGGCTGAAAAGGATGCAATTATCTTCAGGTGTTTTTCATGATTTTCGGCGTGGAACATAGCTATATACTTTTTGCCCCGTGAGTTTTACCTGGCAGGCACAGGTCAGATGTTGTTTGAGTTTTTGTCGTGCGCGCTGAATACGAGATTTTGCACCTGCTGTTGAGATGTCTTTCAACTGGGCATAATCAGCCTGAGTCATTCCGTTTAAATCACAACACTCAATGACATCCCTGTCTTCATCATCTAGCTCTGAGAGCACCCGAGGTAAACACGACAAAAGACCGGTGATTGGGGCTTCTTCTTGTTCGTTAATGTTGACATCAGCAGTGAGTTCATCAACCGGATGGTAAGTTCTTATATGGTCTATCAGTGTGTTGCGGACCATTTTAAATAACCAGGATCGAGCATTGTCTAAAGAGCAGAATCTTTCCTGATGCTTCATCGCTTTAAGGAAGGTCTCTTGCATAAGATCTTCTGCTTGCTCAACATCGTGGGTTTGGCATATCAGCCAGGCTTTAATATCGCTTTCATTATGCTGCCAGGCTTGCATCAGGCATTTCATTTGTGAACCCCATATAGATAAATGCTTTAACAAGCTCTCACTGTAAATAATGGCCAACGTTAGTGCTTCACATAGAGTCCATTAATGTGATGGCTGAGAACCTTTTCAAGGTACTGTCATGTTTTCTTAAGCCACGGCTATATCAGACAGAGGGCGTTGACTCGGTCTAATGAATACCAGAGGGGAATAATTGTATAGGAAATCAGCAGTCTGCTGGTAAAGCCCACTTTTGCTCAAAAAACTGGAAATAAACATACACAAATCACTGACACATGATATTATCCGTGTCGGCTGTAATTCAGACCTATTTATAATATGCAAAATTATGTTTTAGAAAACCTTCGCTGCACCGCTTTACCGAGTATGTTGTTATGAAGATTTCCACTCATAAGTTTCGTTCACGTAAATAATTCTTGTTCTGGCTATAACCGCATTATTGCGAATTATTTTATTGAAAAATTTTTGGAGACATCATGTCTAAGACAACTGGTATCGTTAAGTGGTTTAACGAAGAGAAAGGTTTCGGTTTCATCACTCAAGACAACGGCGGCGCAGACGTATTCGTACACTTCCGTGCAATCGCTTCTGAAGGCTTCAAAACTCT
>NZ_JAWWDA010000008.1:0-231752 GCF_033720175.1 Photobacterium sp. | reverse complement strand
CTCTGCGGTGTGGCGACTAAAAACCTTACTAAGTACTTAGGGTGGCGGCGCATATTGAGTGATGATTCACTATCAAAGGCTACTTTTACAGAGAGAGTCGCTGGGTACTGGGCTCTCAACTAAGTTACTGAACAGAGCCTACAATTAGGCTGCAAACGTGTAAAAGGAATAATTGACCATCATCCAACAAAAGATGAAAATAGAGTAAATTCAAACTGTCAGCGAAATTTTGTTTGAGTAGAAACCAGCTATGATGGCTGGTTTCACTTTTTGCGAATTAATATGAAGGGTGACATCAGACACCGTAAAATGACAGATTTCAAATCTGGGTGTTTGTTTTTCAATTAACAGTTGTGCCGGGCTTGTACGTCAACTTCGCTCTCTATAAAGGTAATTCCATGCAAGAAAATGAGATCCATAATGCGGTGAATGAGCTGATGGACCAAGGTCCTGATTCGGAGAGCCAACAGATCGTTATTGAACAGTTTGAGCAGGATAACTCACCGGTCGAAATAGCGCTGTTACTGGAATCATTGCCCCTTACAGCGCGTATTGAAACCTGGAATCAGATTTCCGATAGCATCAAGGTTCCAGTGCTGGTTGAAATGCGTTCAGACGCCAGCGAAGCGATTATTAATACCTGGGATGAAAAACATCTGCTTGCGATGTTTACAGGTATTGAAGCCGATACATTATTAGAGCTTCAGGACATCTTGCCGGATCACTTGATCGAAGACGTGCTGGCGCGAATGGATGAAGAGCAGAAGCAACGTTATTCGCTCGCGCAACAGTTTGAAGATGATGAAGTGGGCCACTGGTGTGATCATCAGCCGCTTGTCGTACCCGCGAAAACCAAGATCAAAGTGATGACTCGGTTGCTGAGGCGGTCAATCCCGGCCTACAGTAACGTTGTGTTTCTGGTCGATAGCCGGGGTAACTGGCAAGGTGCAGTCCGGTTTAATAAGCTGTTTGACGCAGACCCCTTGTTACGGGTTTCTGAGCTGGCAGAGGAGGATTTTCCGACTCTGGATGCCAAAGATGATATCTACATCGCAGCGGACAAAGTGGCACAGAGCGAAGAATCCGCGCTTCCTGTCATTACCGAGAGCGGGTTGCTCATCGGACGTTTAGATATGGGGCTGGCATACAGGCTGCAATCTGAACGGGCTGAATCGCAGATCATGGCTACCGCCGGTCTTGATGAAAATGAAGATCTTTTCTCGACGGTTCGGAAAAGCACCCAGAATCGTGCCATCTGGCTTGGCATTAATCTTCTGACCGCCTTCCTTGCGTCTTGGTTTATTGGCTTATTTGAAGCGACATTGCAACAAGTTGTTGCGCTGGCGGTTCTGATGCCTATTGTCGCATCAATGGGAGGGGTTGCAGGCAGTCAGACTCTTACCCTGATTGTAAGGGGCTTGGCTCTTGGGCAGATTTCGCGAGCAAACCTCAAACCGTTACTCACCAAAGAGGTTAAAGTTGGCGCACTTAATGGTGTGCTGTGGGCACTGGTGATTGGGATCATCACCGGTTACTGGTTCAGTAGTATCATGCTGGGGCTGGTCATCGGTCTTGCGATAGTCGCCAATATTATCAGTGCGGCACTTGCCGGTATCTTTGTTCCCGTTATTCTTGAAAAGTTTAAAATTGATCCTGCTTTATCCGGTTCGGTTATCCTGACCACAGTAACGGATATTACCGGATTTGTGGTGTTTTTGGGGCTAGGAACCCTGTTATTACTGTAACCTTTTCGGGGATTCAGATTCTGCTCTGAATCCCTTTTCTCTCTAAGCCCACTCGTATTCTTTCACAGCAATCATAATGCGTTGACGTTCCTAATATGTTATCCCGTAATTGAGGCGATATCGGGTTCAGCAGCCCACATCTGTGTCAAATGTATTCGAAATCGCCTGCCCCCCACTTAGTACTTCCTCCTTGAATATAGCGGGTTGGAATCACTCTGAATCCTGAATCCTGAAGTTACTGGCGTATAAGCACAACTGTCATAATTTTTTCGTATCATCAAAACAACCGGATGAACTTGTGTGGCAGCTAACCTGTTTTAGCGTTAGGAATGGATCATTTCCAATTGTTCTTAGTTAAAAGTTATTCCCATTTTTTGGGATTTTAACCCACTAATAATCTTTTAATTCTCACCTGATGAGAAAGTTGGTTGTATTATCATTTAAGGAAGATTAAAAACACCGCAGAGAATGATTGTGAATAAAAACACCTTGAGCCCGAATCAGCGATTACTTCAGATTTTAATGACAATATCTTCATCATCTGAGCCGCTGTCCGCGCAGATGATCAGTGATCAAACCAGTACGCCGATTAGCTCTGTTTACCGGTATATAACAACACTGAGAGAGTGGAATCTGATTGAAGAACAGCATGGCCACAAACGCTATATTATTGGCCCTGCTGCCCTGCAATTACTCAGTAATTTTCGTTCTTTTTCGCCGTTATCGGAAGGTGTGAGGCCGGTACTGAAACGCTTACAGAACCAGACCGGGGAAATGTCGGCCTATATGGTTCCTGTTGGTTTTTGTGCTTTATGTGTGGAAATGGTCGAGAGTCCTCATGCGCTGCGTTGTAGTTATCAGCAGGGGCAAAGTCAGCCACTTATCCTGGGCGCCTCGTCGAAGGTGCTGTTAGCACAATTTAGTGAAAAACGATTACTTGCTACGTTAGCGCATTTTGGGATCAAAGAAGAGTGTGAAAGAACTAAGTGGTTAGTTGAACTTCAACAAATAAAACAAGATGGTTATGCGTTGAGTACTTCAGAGTTTGACCCTGGGGTCTCAAGTGTTAGTGCCCCGGTCTTTCTGAATAAAAAAGTGGTGGGTGCTATTAGTGTTATGGCACCCGAAGAACGTATTAACCATAAAAAAAACAGCATTATATTTAACGTATTACAAGCGGCCCGAGCATTACCTCCAGAATGGTAATGCGATAGACCAGCAAGGGTAGGAGGCGAGATGATTTTTAAACAAGTTAACCAGTGGTTTAACCGTGTGTTTTCTCACGAGAACTACCATACGACAGCTACTTTTCGCCCTTATACCGAGCAATCGCGAGTAGGGGCAGTATTGTTTGGTGTCGCTTCAGATCTGAGTCTTGGACGCTATCGTGGCCGGCTGGGCGATAGTGACGGACCTGAAAGCATTTGCCGGATGTTGGCAATATATCATAAGTGTTCACCGCATTTACCGCTGTATGATGCTGGAATTATTGATGATTTGGATGGCCTTGAATTTAATGAGTTGCAGGCAGTGCAGTATAGAAAAGTGTCTGGTTTTTTGGCAAAAGGTCATTTCCCTGTCGTTATCGGGGGAGGACACGAAATATCTATTTCAAGCTACCAGGCACTCTCTGATTATGTTAATCAGCCAGGGTATATTGTGAATCGCGCCGAAGAATGTTCGGAATATAAAGAGCCGCTGGCACGAGTGGGGATCATTAATTTTGATGCAAACTTTGAACTACGTCCAACGCTGTCACCGAGAGTCGGTTCAGTGTTTCACTCTGTCGCGAGTTTTTGTACCCAAAATCATCGTCCATTTCACTATTTGGCGCTGGGAATATGCGAGCGCACAAACTCGCAAGCTTCATTTGAATATGCAGAGCAATTAGGTTGCCACTGGCTGCAAGACAAAGATATGACGATACGCAAGAAAAAAATTGTGCAGAAAAAAATCGACCTGTTTTTGAGGGGGGTGGATTATGTTCATATCAGTTTTGATCTGTCGGTTTTTTCTGCTGCAGTGGCTTCTGGCGTCAACTTATCTCGGATACAAGGTGCTGACTGGTCTATTGTGGAGTTTGCACTTAATCAGATTGTAAGCAGCGGTAAAGTGAGGCTATTGGATGTCGCAGAATTAAATCCAGAGTTTGATGATGGACACCAAACAGCGAAAATTGCGGCAAAAGTGGTCAGCACCGTTCTGGAGAAATATTCACTTTTAAACGAGTAAAGTCGTTGTATTAAGACTGTATTGTATTGTGATTAAAATTGATTGACTAAATAGGGTTTGATGATGCTCGATATAACGCCTTTCGAGTGGGAGGATATAATCACGTGTATTTTGTGCGGGTCAGTACTGGGTATAGAGCGCCAACTGCGAGGTAAGCCGGTAGGCCTTCGCACTGCAACGCTGATAACGATAGGCACGTACTGTTTTATCGCATTAGGTGTAAGCTTGTCTGATGATCGAGGCGATCATGCACGTGTGATGGCACAAGTGATCACGGGCATCGGTTTTTTGGGCGCTGGTGTCATGATGACTCGGGATGGACAGATCCACGGTGTGACATCGGCTGCGGTAATATGGCTGCTTGCCGCTCTGGGTGTCACGATTGGTTTGGGATATGGACAAACAGCCCTTATTCTTACGGTGTTGATATTAACAGTGTTACTCGGCGTGGATAAGCTTGAAAACAGTATGCTGGCCTTGCGCAAGGGAGTGCATGTTCATATTTCTCGTCGTGTGCAGCGTCGTAGAAAAAAGGTGACAGAGAAAAGCGGCGAGTCTAATTCGGGAATCGGTGAAAAGTTATAAATGTTACGGAATAACAAATCCGTGCTTCTTATATTCAAACCCTCCGCTTTGATGCGGAGGGTTTGTTAGCAAAAGAGATCGCCTCTTTATGGTTAATTCTTCTGACAGCTCGCCCAGAGGTGTAGCAAGTCAGTGGCAATGGTTGCTCCGGCTAATGCCGTAATTTCAGCATGGTCATAGGCAGGGGCGACTTCTACCACATCCATGCCAATTAAGTTAATACCCACTAAACCGCGAATGATCTTCAGTACTTTGTCTGAACTCAAGCCGCCGCATACGGGGGTTCCGGTACCCGGAGCATAAGCTGGATCCAGGCAATCGATATCAAAGGTAAGGTACACCGGACGCTTTCCTATAATGTCTTTGATCTGCTCAACAATCACTTCGACGGTTTGGTCATTGGCGCTCGCGGCATCAATTACATTGAAACCTAATGTATCGCTGTGCTCGGTACGGATACCGATTTGAACCGAGTGCTTAGGGTCGATTAATCCCTCATTGGGCGCATGATAGAACATGGTGCCATGGTCATATTTACTTCCCATCGCGTAAGTATCTGTATGGGCATCAAAGTGGATCATGGCCATTTGACCGTACTTTTTTGCATGTGCGCGTAACAATGGCAATGTAACGAAGTGATCGCCGCCAAAGGTCAGTAATGTTTTACCTTGTTGAAGTAAGCTATTGGCATGCGCTTCTAACCGCTCACTCATTTGCGCAGGATCGCCACAATCGAAAACCAGATCTCCACAATCCTCGATCTTTACTGTTTTAGTCAGATTGAATGTCCACGGCCAGCGCTTACCTTCCCATGCTAAATTGATCGATGCCTGACGAATAGCCCCCGGCCCCATACGGCTGCCTGAGCGACCGGTGGTGGCAAGGTCGAAAGGAACGCCGGTGATGATCACATCCGCATCTGACTGTTGCGGCATGAAGTTTAGTGGTTGACGTAAAAATCCAAATGCATTGGAATATAAAGAGTAATCGGCATGAGTTGCTAACGTTGCCATATCTCGCTCCATAATTATAAGCGGCGATGAAGAAGCCGCTTACAGACGAATTAATTAGACATTGGTGGATGGGTAAAAAAGAGCGTTCATAATCATGATGCTCTCTTTAACGGCCATTGAGGCTATATTTCAGAAGAAATTATTTGTTATAACAAATATCTTCCAAATAGGTATATCCGTGTAGGCCTTCTGCCAATTCAGCCAGAATGTCGCTATGTTCAGATTCAGGTAGATTTTCCTTAACCATATGTTCGTATTGGCGGAGGAATTTTGCTGGATCAAGATGAACGTAACGCAACACATCTCCGACAGAATCACCACGGTCGATATTTTCAATCTTATAGTGACCATTATCATCACAACGAACGACTGCCGTGTCTGTATCACCAAATAAGTTATGCATATCCCCAAGAATCTCTTGGTAAGCACCGACCAGGAAGAAGCCGATTCGGTACGGGTTTTCATCATTCCATTTAGGTACAGGCAGCGTACTTTCAATACCTTGCCCTTCAACATAGTGCTCGATAGCACCATCTGAATCACAGGTTATATCTAAGATTACAGCACGACTATCTGGTGCCGTATCAAGATTAGATAACGGCAATACCGGGAAAATCTGATCGATACCCCAGGCATCCGGTAACGACTGGAATAACGAGAAGTTAACAAAGAACTTATCTGCCAGCCGCTCGTGTAATTCGTCCAGTAAAGGGCGGTGAGCACGGTTTTTGGCTGACAACACTTTTTCCAGTTCATAACAAAGGCGTAAGCTTACTTGCTCTGCCCATGCGCGATCAACAAAGCTTATTAATCCCATATTAAATGAAGTATGTACTTCAGTGAGATCACTTTGGTTATCGTGGAATATTTCAACCAAAGAACGGTCAGCAGTATTGCCTGATAATTCTTTCCATGAACGCCACATGTTATGCAGGATCTGTGGAGCATCTTCTGCTGGTGCTGAAATATCTTCGGCTTTATAACTTTCTACGCCAATTACATCGGTGATTAATACCGCGTGGTGGGCCGTTAGGTTACGTCCGGATTCCGAAATAATACGAGGCATTGAAATATCGTATTCAGTACAGATATCGCCCAAGGAATACACCACGTTATTGGCATATTCACTTAGGGTGTAATTCATCGAGCAACTGCTCTGGCTGCGCGTGCCTTCGTAATCGACGGCTAAGCCGCCCCCCACATCAACCGTGGTAATGCTGGCACCGAGTTGCTGTAGCTCGGCATAAACCCGTCCAGCTTCGCCGACGCCGCTTCGAACGTCTTTAATGTTGGCGATCTGAGAGCCTAAATGGAAGTGCAATAGCTGCAAACAATCCAGCATGTCACGCTCGCGCAGTGCATCAATCACGGTTAAGACTTGTGATGCAGATAAGCCAAATTTAGACTTCTCGCCACCGCTGGCCTGCCATTTCCCTTTGCCCTGAGACGCTAAACGCGCCCGTAAACCCAGACGTGGAGAGACACCCAGTTGCTTAGCTTCTTCAAGAATGACTTTTAGTTCAGACAGCTTTTCAAGCACGATGTAGACTTCATGCCCGAGTTTTTCGCCAATAAGTGCCAGACGAATGTACTCACGATCTTTATAACCATTACAGACGATGACAGAGCTTGCCTCTTGCGCCATAGCCAGCACAGCCATTAACTCGGGCTTACTGCCCGCTTCTAAACCAAGTTGACGTTGTTGTTTGGCATATTGGCTCTTTAGAATTTCACTGACCACGGCTTCTTGCTGGTTTACTTTAATTGGATAGACCGCAAGGTAGCTGCCTTGATAGTTATACGATTCGATGGCCTGATTAAAGGCACTGCAAAGGCTGTCGACGCGGTTATGCAGAATATCAGGAAATCGAACCAATACCGGCAATGATGCACCTGCGGCAATTAATTCATCCGCTAAGTGCGATAAATCGATGGCATTGTTAGGATTGTTTTTATCCGGACAAGCAACAACCGATCCTTGCTCGTTGATATCGAAGTAACCTTGGCTCCAGTAGGGCGTGTTATACATTTCACGCGCATCATAAATCGACCAATCGCTCATTGTTATATATCTCTAAATGAAAAATACGATTGTTGCTGCAATAACACAGCAACCTTTTATATAGGCCATGGCGTTGAAAGATAATCCAACGTCGTCTAACGGTATTAAACAGATACCGCGGTACAGTAGGATCCTGTTTCACAAAATCTGTCGACTGCCTGGCAATACTTAAATTTAAAAAGCCTTCTGACGAAACACACAGGTGAGTACGTAAGAAAAAATGTAAATGAATAGCTCGCTGGGCCAATATGAGCGATGGTATTCCTAATAAGGTCTATACTGATCGAGCGGATTAAACAATTGATTTATTGTTAGTGCAAATTAAAAAGTTTCATCGTAACCACAAAAATAAATCATCTTATAATTTCTCGATTTTTTACTCATTTGGCATCATAGTTATCAGCCATTTAGTCAGGAGCCGAAGAACGCCAAACTTCCTCCTTTTTTTGGGTCATCCTTAAATTTACCTATCGTGAGTAACGTAATGAAAATTGGCATTCTTTCTCAAAACAAAGACTTGTACTCAACCCGACGCCTGCGCGAAGCGTGTGAACAACGAGGCCACCAAGCGGTTATTATCAATGCGCTTCGTTGTTATATGAATATAAACTCGATACAACCATCAATTCATTTTGAAGGCAGTGATTTAACTGGGTTTGACGCCATAATTCCTCGCATCGGCGCTGACATCACTTTTTATGGTTGCTCCGTATTGCGCCAGTTTGAGATGATGGATGTATTTTCGATTAATCAATCCATTGCGATTACCCGTTCTCGCGACAAACTGCGTTCACTTCAGCTGCTTAGTCGTAAAGGTGTAGGGATGCCGATTACTGGCTTTGCGAGCAAGCCTGATGATGTGGCCGATTTAATCAAAATGGTAGGCGGTACACCTCTTGTCATTAAGTTATTGGAAGGCACTCAAGGTATTGGTGTTGTCCTGGCCGAAACGAAAAAAGCGGCAGAAAGTGTGATTGAGGCCTTTATGGGATTAAAGGCAAATATCATGGTGCAAGAATATATTGAAGAAGCTGGTGGCGCCGACATTCGCTGCTTTGTGATTGGCGATAAAGTAATTGCTGCGATGAAGCGTCAGGCTGCAGATGGTGAGTTCCGATCCAACCTGCATCGGGGTGGCAGCGCTTCACTTATTCGTATCAGCCCGGAAGAGCGAAAAACGGCTGTGGCTGCAGCAAAAGCGATGAACCTGAAAGTTGCCGGAGTGGATCTTTTACGGTCGAAACGCGGCCCGTTGGTGATGGAAGTGAACTCATCACCAGGCTTAGAAGGTATAGAAGCCGCAACAGGAAAAGATATTGCAGGTATGATTATCGAGTATATTGAAAAGCACGCTAACAATAAAAGTTCTCGACATTTGCAACATCAATAGACAAGCTTTATATTGAACAGCCTTAGCGAATGTTCGGCCATTCGCAAAAAAAAAGCAGCAGGTAACCGCTGCTTTTTTGTTAAATAAAATATATTGCTGAGTCATTCAGCCACTTCACTTATGATTTACTAACACTGTATTTATGTTGGACATTGCATTGGAAAAACTTGAACTTCTATTTGTTTACTTGATGGCACACAAACTCCTGCTCAGCGTGCTGGGTATTGTATTTGTTCTAATTCTCCGACGGCTGACGATTACTCAAATTCGTGGTGATAGCAATTTTCTCAGCGCAGAACAGCGTAAATGGATTTCACGGACCAAAAACGGTGCATTTACATTAGTGTTGCTGACTCTATTTATCTTATGGCAATCCGAGATCAGTGAGTTTGCATTGTCGCTGACTGCAATTGCCGTTGCTGTTGTTGTCGCATCAAAAGAGATCATTTTGTGTTTCACGGGATCGATACAACGTGCCAGTTCGCGTTCATTCCGGATAGGTGATTGGATTGAAGTGGGGACATTATGCGGTGAAGTTATCGAGCACAATCTGATGGCGACCATGATTCAAGAAATTGACTTACATCATGGCCAGTATCATTACACCGGTAAAACGGCGACGATTCCCAATAGTGTATTCTTCAGTGTTCCGGTGAAGAACCTTAGCTTTATGAAACGCTACGTATATCATGATTTCTTTATAACTATTCGGGAAACCGTCAACCTTTATCCATTACTGCCGATTATGCTGGCAAAAATCGATGATCACACAGAAGACTTCATCGATGTCGCTAAGCGTTATAATTATGTCATTGAAAGACATGCTGGCGTCGATTTACCGGGAGCGGAGCCGCATATCCATATAACGAACACCGACACTGGTGAACAACTGGTTCATTTCATGTTGTTTTGCCCAACGTCGCGAGCATCAGAGCTTGAACAGTTGATCCGTGAGGACTTTATGATCTTGTATTGTGCCCGTTATTTGAATAAAGATGGAAATAGTTTAACGTCACAGAGTCAGTGTGCTTTGGTTTGATCTGGAATCTGTAAGGGCTGGTAGCCCACACGTTATTGAAGATGTTTGACGTTATAAGGCAGAGATGGCCGACCTCTCTGCCTTTTTTGCCTTGGCAATAGCGAGTACTTTATTTTATCTACTTTACTGACTCACTTCAGCTTTATGCACTACCTTAAAGAGAGACATTTCAACAGGGCCACAGCTGGGTACTTTAAACGAGAATAAACGCGCCTTTCGGGAGACTCCAGTTCTTACTATGTCAAATATGCTTGAAAGGATCTGCTATTCGTTCGAATATTGTCTTTAATTAAACTGGCTGTTATTACTCTGAATCCTGTAATTTAAGTATATTTATATCGTTGATGACAATATTAGGTTACTACGGAGAGTATCGTGATAGAGGTTTCAGATAAGATTTCAGCTGACGATTTAATTATGATCAAATCACATCTCAGTGAATATAATGAAAAATTCATGACCCCTGATTTCCGTGACTTAGGCGTATATGCAAGGGCTGAGAATGGTGAGTTGCTGGCTGGATTAATTGGTAAAACCGCATGGGGTTATTTTGAGATAAATTTTCTCTGGGTATCAGATAAGATGAGAGGGTGCGGTGTTGGTTCTCAGCTTTTACAAGCCGCTGAAAATGAAGGTATCAGGCGTGGTTGTAAATACGCATTGGTAGATACTTTTAGTTTTCAGGCGAAAGGGTTTTATGTTAAACATGGTTATTCTATCTTCGGTGAGATAGATGATTATCACGATGGACACACCAGATACTACCTTCGAAAAGATATCCAATGATCAATCAAAGGTGATGCGTTAATTGAAACATAAAAGCAATGACAAATAGCGGTATCAAGATTTTCCGCTTCATCAACCATGATTACGTAAGAATAAAACGGAAATTCAATGTATTGCAACTGAAGGAGTCGCAGCATGGATAACAGCAAGGAAGGTCTGATCTATGGGTGTGTTTTTGATGGCCAAGGCAGTGGCCGGGCTATTGGTTGGGCGGATATTGCACAATGGAAGCCCGAGCAAGGCATTGCCTGGCTTCACTTTAATTATACTAGTGAGCAGGCCAGAAATTGGTTAGAGCATGAAAGTGGTTTAGACAGCCTTGTGGTTGACGCTTTGCTAACCGAGGAAAGTCGTCCTCGAACCACTCAACTGGCTGGCGGGTTGTTAATTGCCCTGCGGGGCGTGAATCACAGCCCTGGTTCGGATCCGGAAGATATGGTCGGGATCAGGATTTGGAGCGATGGTCATCGAATAATTAGTACCCGAAGGCGCAAGCTACTTTCTATCGGTGATGTGATTGCTCGGCTGGAAGCAGGGGAAGGGCCTAAAAGCATTGGCGAATTCTTGGTTATTTTATCCGATAGATTAATAACCCGAATGGGAACGACTATTGACGATACGGAAGATCAGGTCGCGGCGATTGAAGATCAGATATTGAGTTCCGATAGCGACGGTCTGCGCAGTCAAATTACGTCGCTGAGGCGGATGGTGATCGCTCTGCGGCGCTACTTGGCCCCCCAACGTGAGGCACTGGCGCAGATGCAGGCGCTCAGGGGCTCTTTGATCAGTAGTGATGAGCAGCAGATGATACGAGAGGTGACCGATCACCTTATTCGTTATCTTGAGGATCTGGACTCGGTGCGTGAC
The DNA here is from genome assembly GCF_033720175.1 of Photobacterium sp. GTDB lineage: Bacteria > Pseudomonadota > Gammaproteobacteria > Enterobacterales > Vibrionaceae > Photobacterium. The sequence goes on along the minus strand of NZ_JAWWDA010000008.1, from coordinate 220,033 downwards.
CGTGCTGCCGTGGCCCATGAGGAGTTGGCCAACCGCCTGACTGAGCAAATGAATAATCGGATGTATGTGTTGTCACTGGTCGCAGCGGTATTTCTGCCGTTGGGTTTTTTTACCGGATTGCTGGGTATTAATGTCGGCGGCATCCCGGGAGCAGACAATCCCTGGTCTTTTGGAATTTTCTGCTTGCTTCTTATTGTTATTGTCACGATTCAGGTATGGATTTTTAAGAAAAAGAAGTGGCTTTAGTTTTCTTTCATGAACACACCGATATCGCCAGAGCGGATATGCAGATCACGCTGGGGGAAGGGGATCTCGATCCCTTCTTTACTAAATGTTTTGCTAATCAGTCGGTTGAGTCGATCACGTATTGGCATAATATCGTCCGGAGAAGGGACAAACACCCGTAAGTCCAGATCAAGCGAGCTTTCTCCATGTCGCATGAAGATGACGGTAGGCTCTGGGATGGTCAGTATTTCGGGCTGCTCAGTGGCGATTTTCATCAGTAACTCACTGACACGGTCTACGTCGCTGCCATAGGCGACACCGATAGAAATAACTACCCGGTTGACGGTGTCGCTCCGGGTCCAGTTAATAACATCATTAGTGATCAGACTCCGGTTGGGAACCATCACCTCCTGGCGGTCGAAGTTTACGATAGTGGTGGCGCGGATGTTGATTCGACTCACCGTGCCGGAAAGGTTACCGATGGTAACGGTATCGCCGGGTTTTACCGGCCGCTCGACCAAGAGGATGATGCCGCTGACAAAATTCGAAACAATTTCCTGCAGGCCGAACCCGAGCCCGACACCGATAGCCGCCATCAGCCAGCTAAGCCGGCCAAGATCAAGGTGGAGCTCCGCCAGTGCAAAGAAGAAACCCACCAAAAAAATACTATAACGAGAAATAGTTAGAATGGCATATTTGATTCCGGCATCAACATTCCAATGCGGGAACACCCACAGATTAAACAGCCCCGGTAAAACCCGAAGAATCCAGATAGTGACAACAAGCAGCAGGATACCGCGCAGAATATCTCCGAAGGTGACAAATTCAGGCTCTGCACCCGTTATCCGTACTTTATAAAGCTGCATGTCATCGAAAGTCCGCAGTGCCTGCTCATTGATACCCCAGAGGTTGAGCAGCAAGATAGCACCCAGAATAATAAAGATCAGGCGCAATACTCTAACGTATTTAGTTCTCAGTTCCCGGTGGGTCACCAAATTGCCATGCGGCTCTGGCGTGAGCATTCTGCTACGTTTGACAAAGGCGTGCATTCGTCCCCGAAAAAGGCGATAGATCGGAGGTAAAAGCGTCAGTACGATCAGTGTGCCAGTAAGGCTCAGGGTAATAGATAGTGAAGCATAGTGATAACCTGCCACCTCAAGCAGGATGACCGCCCAGGCAAGGATATTCAGGATCCCATAAAGTAGCTTCCAGTGGCGGAATATAGGTTCAAATTTAAGTGTCTCCAGCGCATGTTGCACAAAGGCGGAGCCCGGGCGTGTCAGTTTATATACGCCAATGGCTGAGGTGATCAGAAAAAGAGTATAAAAAATGCGTGGCAGAACTTCATTTTCGAACGGAGGCTGCCGGAAAACATTCCACGGCAGAAGCCATATGAGGAAACCGAACAAAAACCATTTTAGTGCAGAATATAATGCGTTGGCGGCAGAGTGTGGGAACCCAAACTGAATCTCTGAAATACTACGGCGGGCAAAGAAAGAACGGCTCAAGAACCAGAGAAAGAAAAATAGCGAAAAATGCTCGAAGATCTGGCTGCTGACACTGCCTATACCGGCAGGTAGCTGGGCAGAATCTGCCAGACGGGCCACAACGTAAAAGTAGGCAGGGATCAGTGCCGCGCTGAGCAGCGCGGTGATAACCACCAGACCAGATAAATACAGTAGCTTACCTTCAGCCTGGACACGATCGTTAATGCTGTGACTGAAGCCGCGGAGATATGCTCTTGTCTGATATAAGCCGATGGGCAGTATCAGAAATAGTACTAATGTATAGAGCAGGTTGATCGGCGTTTTTCCGGCATTGGTCAGGCGTGACCTGATTTCGGGGGAAGCCAGTTTAGCGAGCCAGGAGGCATCTTTCATAATTTCGTTAGGCAGTATGACTAGCGTTTGCCATCCCAGAGGCCGAGAGTCACGTATCCAGAAAGAGGTGCTGCGAATAATATGCTCAAATTGATTAAGGTTTTCAAGTCGTTGCTCTGTTACCAATTGTAATTTTTGTCCCTGGCTGATCACCTCGGTGAGGGCGGCTTTTTCATCACGTAAAGTATTTCTGTACGTAAACAGCAATCCTTGGCTGGCAGCCTGAAACCGTCCTCGCTCGTTTTCATCAAGTTGGTCGGCAATCTCACTGCGCAGCAATTCAAATTGTTCTGTCAGACCAAGTAAACTGTCTGCAATGGTAAAGCGGCGTTCACGGTACAGGTTCAGCGTTTGGAACCTGTCGTTACGCAATGTTCGGATCAACAAACTACGGCGCTGGCTTATCTGCTGCAGGGTCAGTTTTATTCGATCCGCAGCCGCATAATTATCTGGGCTGGATAGCAGGTTTGTAATTGCGAGAAACTCATCTTTTTCGGCATTAAACCATTTCTCTTGCTCTGTCACATCTTGATTCAGGCTAATCAACAGCGACTGCAGCTCGCGGGTGTTTTTCTGAGAGCGGGCTATCTGGGCTTCCCACGTCGCGATAAAACGCTCACCGGGATTGTCAGCATTCTGAGCACTTTCCTCTTTCTTTATCAGTGTTTGTTCAGCTTGTTGGGCTTGTTCGGCAAGCCGCTGCTGTAATAATTGATGATAAGATTCAAGTTGTTGTTCCTGCCGATTGATTTGCAGTTCGGCAAGCTCTAGTTCCAGTTGCAGAAGAGGTTCGCTTTGTTGGTACCACTGGAATTGTGCTTCATATAACGTGGCAGCCTGCCGGGCAACGAGACTGTCGAGCCGGACGTTTTCAATTTGTTTTTCCGTCAGCAGGCGCTCTGCCGCAGCCTGCGGTTTTAACATCGTCTTAGACAGCATAGCTTCGCGTTGTTCGGCCTCCTGAACACGGCGTTGTACGGCTTGCAGCAGCTCAGGCAGATCTGCTTCTAGTTGCTGTTGCTGGGCTTGTCTTGCCAGCAGGTTGCTCTTGCGGCTACGCGCGTCATTAAGTCGGCTTTCCATGAAGACACTATCAGTTTGACTGGCTTCTGTTGAAGATTGCACAGGAGGGAGTGCGGCTATTTTCACTAGCTGGCTGTTGACCTGCTTAACTTGGTCTGCAAGGTCAGTTGCTTTTTGTTCGATAAGAAAGAGTGAATCTGCCTGGGCTATATATTCTTCCAATAGCGTAATGCGGCGCTGCCAGGTCGCTTTTGATTGCAGTTCCAGTTCACTAGCTTGGGGATCTTCGGGAAGGTTGGCTAATTCCTGTCTGGCTGAATCTAACAGTAGACGAGCCTGATCTGTCGATTTGATAGGCAAGCTGAGAACTTGAATTCGGCCTTCTTCTGCGCTACTGACTGGCGCGATAAAACTAAGAGTGGTAAGCAGGATCAGAAAGATGAAGAATTTTGCCGGAAAACTATTTTCAGAAAAGTTATGTGCAGGAAAATTATATGAGTTGATACGTGCTTTACGCAAATCATCCTGGCCCAAGTAGCAGCTTATTATCATTTCTTAATTCCTTATATCGCTGCCCAAGATCATCCGTTTTGAAGCATGAATACAATAGAAATAATAGTTGATGAGATAAGCAATCTGGAATAAAAAAGCTGTTATGTGAGCCGCCATTAGTTAATCGGCTCGTTTTTAAAGGTTAATCGAGAGACAAGATACATAAATGAGACAGCACGGAGTTATTATGGTCCCTACAGTAACTTATACTTAAACCAGCATACCTTTGATGGCCGATTTCGCTTGACTGAGAGGAAAGGTCATAGCCACGGATTATTTGTCGCTTGAAACTATGGTGTTGCTCACCAGAAACGGATGCGGTGAATGGCTCCTTTGAGTTGGAGGTTAAAATGAATGCACTGTGCCTGTTTGGTAATCTGCGTAGTCCCCCGAACCATGCGGTATTGCTCAATGCACTCCGTATGGCTGCTGTCAGTCAATGCGGCCTGACAATACTGATAGACGCTTATACTCGAACTCTGGATCACTCTTACCTTGACGTATTGGGATTCAAAAGCAAATTGCGCGAGCATGTTCAGCAGGATGCTGACTTCTATATTGCATCCACCTATGACCAATTATTAACACTTATTGAAGACGAGCAATTGGACGTTATCGTGAGTGTGGAATGTTTCCTGGAACCATCCTGGGAGCGCAGACTGACAGATGTTTTGAATGAAAGCGGCTCAGAGTGGTTACTGCTTGACTACTCGAAACCGACGGAGCGGCATCCAATTTTCAGCAAATTGGCAAAATTGCCCGTTTCCATCTTATTAATGCGTGATCAAAAATGGAAAAACAAGCCGGTGTTACTGGCGGCACTGGATCCCCTGCACCGGCACGATCGGCCAGCAACCATGGACCCAAGTATTGTCCGTATCGCCGACGCATTATCGTCAAGGTTCACTACCGGCTATAAGATTGTACATTGCTGCCATATCACACCTTACCTGGTGAAGTATGCAAAGCAAATTATGGCTATCCATTCTGATGCGCTCAGGAAATTTCGCGCTATGTATAAATTAGATGGTGTCTCTGTCGTCTTGATCCCTGGAAACCCTGAACAGCAGCTCCCCGAATATGCCAGGAAAGCCCGTTGTGACATCCTGGTCATGGGAGGGTTCTGCCGCAGCTCAATGTCAAATTTCTGGCTTGGTAGTACAACAGAAGCTGTCGTGCAGGCAATGCCCTGCGATATTCTGCTTGTTAAGTCAGATTGATTTTGATTTAAAGCCAATCGCAAAGAATGGATTACCTTGATACGTGACGTTTTTACATTTCCGAGTAATTTTATATGGTGAGATACCCAAGTTACCCCAAGATGTACGATTCAGCTCGGGAGCCAACATTTCAGATCGCTAATCATCACCATATGGTTTACTGATTTCATCAGTGGGTTGATCGAGTAAAGGGTCATTGTGTATTTGAGAAATGAAGGATTCAACACTTTGTTCAGCCTGAACAATAGTATCGAACTTAGCAATATGAAAGAGTGCATCCCCTTCATTAACTAAAGGTATATTGTTTCTGCCAATAATAATGCCATTCGTTTTGCTGATAACCTCGCTATCGTTCTGACTGAAAGGTGATGAGATTAATGCCAGCACATCGCCTTTTTTGACGCGCTGGCCCAGGCGCGCGATAAACAGGCAGGTACCGTCATGCTCTGCTCGTATCCAATATGACGCTCGCGCAATAACCGGGCTTGCTTTTTTCTTGCTGTGAGTGGTTTTTGGCAGCATGTCCAGACATCGCATTACATTTATGACGCCTCGTATACCTGCTTTGATCGAATGCATATCAAACCGGAGTGCTTCACCAGCTTCATACAGAATGATCGGAATTCCTTGTTTATCGGCACATTCACGTAAAGAGCCGTCACGCACCTTGGAATCAATAACGACCGGCGCACCGAAATTGAGCGCCATCAATTCGGCTACTTGATTGTCCAGGTTGGCCCTTATTTGCGGCAGGTTACTTCGGTGAACGGCTCCTGTATGTAAATCAATAGCATGGGTGCAATGGTTCATGATTTCCGTTCGAAATAAATAGGCCGCCCTTCCGCCTACTGAGCCTGAAGGGGTGCCAGGAAAACAGCGATTTAAATCTCGACGATCGGGGAGGTAGCGAGAGCGGTGAATAAAGCCGAAGATGTTAACAACAGGAACCACCACAAGGGTTCCCCTGATTCGATCTAAGGAATGGTGCTTCAGTAATTGGCGGCATATTTCAACACCATTGAGTTCATCACCATGGATGGCAGCCGATACCAGCAATACCGGGCCATCGCGTCTGCCATGGATCACTTCAATGACCAGTTCGAGACTGGTGTGAGTGTAGAGTTTGGCTACATCCAGATAGACTTTCTGACGTTGTCCCGGATTAACGGTAACTCCGGCGATGGTTATAGAGCGGCGTTTTACCTTACCAGTGATAGTCATTTGAGAATAAGTCCTTCTAATCCAAAGTGATCTTTTTAAACAGCATAGCTTATGATTAAGGCGATGCGGTAATTGTAATGGCTTCTGTCAATGTAGATAAATTTTCTTAGTTTTGAGTTAGGTTACAGTTTGAATTTGAACTGTGGGCAATCTTGGTCGAAGATTAGAGCTATAAGTTCAGAATTTACTGATTATAAAAAGAAAGGGAATCACCATGAAAATTGCCATTCTGTCCCGCAACAAAAAACTATATTCGACCCGGAGGTTAGTTGAGGCTGGCCAGGAGCGTGGCCATGAAATGCATGTAATTGATGTTTTGAAGTGCTATATGAATATTAATTCCCGCGCATCCTCAATTCATTTTGAAGGGCAAGCCCTGGAAGGGTTTGACGCGGTGATTCCTCGGATCGGTGCATCAGTGACTTTCTATGGGACGGCAGTATTGCGTCAATTTGAAACGATGGGGGTCTATTCAGTTAATGAGTCCGTGGCAATATCACGTTCACGAGATAAGTTGCGCTCATTGCAGTTACTTGCTCGTAAAAACATAGGCCTGCCAATCACCGGGTTCGCAAATAAACCCAGTGATATCCCAGATCTTATTGATATGGTAGGGGGGGCGCCTTTGGTCATCAAACTACTGGAGGGCACTCAGGGGATCGGAGTCGTTCTTGCCGAAACCCGATCCGCTGCCGAGAGTGTGATTGAGGCTTTTCTTGGGCTGCATGCCAATATTATGGTCCAGGAATATATCAAGGAAGCCCGAGGGGCTGATATTCGCTGCCTTGTGATTGGTGATAAGGTTGTCGCCGCCATGAAACGGCAAGCGAAAGAAGGCGAGTTTCGTTCTAATCTTCATCGGGGAGGTTCAGCCAGCCTTGTAAGGATCACACCAGAGGAGAGGTCTACGGCGGTTCGTGCTGCGCGAACGATGGGACTGAATCTGGCAGGGGTTGATCTGCTCAGAGCTATGCACGGCCCTGTTGTTATGGAAGTGAACTCGTCCCCGGGTCTGGAAGGAATTGAAACGGCGTCAGGTAAAGACGTGGCAGGTAGCATCATTATGTTTTTGGAGCATAGTGCCAAGCTCGGGAGTACAAGAACCCGGGGTAAAGGGTAGTCGTTAGTATTGTGATACTGCATTAATTAAAGATTTATTAGTCAATAGGCAATATTTATTACCTCAGCGGAATGGCATTTTTCCTATATTCGCCAGAAAAGCTCAAGAGAGCCATTGGAGTGAGTGGAGTGCCTGTCTTGATTAAGCTCACGGGTGACTGTTGCAAGGCTTAGGCTCAAACCCCATTTGGGTTGGTAATAGACAAAACCCGCAACAGCTGTTGCTTGTAAATGCTCAATGTGAGCATCTGGTATGTCGTCGGGACGATCCCCTTCAACGGCTATATCATTAAAGCGGTAACGCCCTTCAATACCCGCAAACAGATAGTAGCCTGATGCGCTGGTCGACAGCACGCTGACATCGAAAAACTTACCGGGGGTGAAACCTACACTACCAAAGTTAGCACTTAAATCACGTCCCCATCTTGCTACAGCACCCAAAGCCACTTCACTCTGATAGTTACCGATATTGACACGGCCCACGCCACTGACATCATATTGTTCCATTAACCAGGCCTGCTCTCGCGTAAGCAGATGATCGCCTTGATAGCCTAGGTTGAAAACCACCTGATTTTTAATTTGGAAACCCCATCCCATGGGTTTATCAGAACCGATAATGGCGTGGATGAAGCGTTGCCCTTCTTCAGCCAAAGCATTGGGGCCGACTGTTCCTAGCATGAAACTAAATTTATCGACCCGGGCCGGGGAGTATTGATAGATACCGGTTTCGAAAAATAACAATCCGGCATAAGGGTGTTCATCGGGTACCGGTTCGGTTGCTTCAATATCTTCCGGTGTCCATATTTGCTGGCCAAGACGTAAATTCCAGCCTTGCAATGTGGCTGAACCGAGCGGTAATAAATGGGCTAGCTGACGAATAGGAGATGGTGCGTCTGATGTTAGTGTGTCGCTAGCCGTTGAATTGAACTCAAGAAAAAGGCCGTTGGTGTAATTCTGATCGGTAGTGACAATACCGTCGTTATCAATAGCAAACGAGAGGCTACCAGAGTTGTAAGCCATAACGGCAGGTGAAAACAGTGAGCAAACGGTAAGGATACCCAGATAAATTTGTTTCATTTACAGTCCTTGGCCACAAGAGGCAGGATAAACAGAGCATTCCGGGTTGATTGATGTTGCTAATTAGTTAATTATTTATCGAATTGCCTATTCATAATAGCGGATACAATGACCGAATCGCCAATAGAATCAGGTTGTGAGATAACTTGTAACTTGGTCAGAATGCCCCAGGCTATAATCAGTACACAAAATGTTAAAGGAATACGGTATGTCCACATTGCCCTCATCATTAGTCACGACAAAGTGGTTGGCTGAACATTTAGATGATCCAAATCTGATTCTGCTTGATGCCAGTTGGTATATGCCGGGTTCAGCAAGAAATCCTGAACAAGAATGGCGGAATTGCCATATTCGTGGCGCGAGATTTTTTGACTTTGATACCAAAATTAAAGACCCCGATGCAGACTTACCGCATATGCTGCCTTCGCCAGAGCTGTTTGCCCAAGAAGTTTCTAAACTGGGCATCAGCAATCAGAGTATGATTGTGGTATATGACAGCCACGGCCTGTTTTCAGCTCCGCGAGTGTGGTGGATGTTTAAAGCGATGGGGCATGATAATGTCGCAGTACTTAACGGCGGATTACCGGCATGGCTGGCAGAGCAGTATCCAACTGAAAGCGGTGAGGCGGATAAACCAGAGGCTTCTCAGTATGCAGCCTCTTTATTGCCGCAATGGGTTATTAGTGCCGATAATCTGCAATTGTTACTTAATGATCCTGATACGGTTGTTTTAGATGCCCGTCCGGCAGCGCGCTTTGATGGAACAGAGCCTGAACCAAGAGCTGGTGTAAGAAGTGGCCATATGCCAAATGCCAAGAGTTTGCCTTTTACTTATTTAATTAAAGACGGATTCTTTCTAGACAGAGATCAATTGGAATCATGGTTTAACACGGTTGCTGCCGATCCCGAAAAGCGGTTAATTTTCAGTTGTGGCTCTGGTGTCACAGCTTGTGTACTGGCATTAGCTGCTGAACTGACAGGGCGGAAATTACTGACGGTTTATGATGGCTCCTGGGCAGAGTGGGGAGCATCATTAAAGTATCCTGTTTGTCGTTAGGAACGAGAAAGCCGACCGGTATTATCCCGATTGATAATACCTGCCGGCTTTATCTCTGATCACCTGACCTTGAGGTAGCCCCGCTGCTCAATAATGGTTTGCCCTGCATCTGAGTTAACATAGTTTAAAAAGTCTTTCGCATTATCGCTTAAGTTCTTCTCTTTATAGAGCATCAGGAATGGGCGTGAAATTTGGTATTGGCCTGACTCGAGATTATCGATATTCGGCTTAATGCCTTCAAATGACAGGGCTTTAACCGAATCATCAACAGAGCCAAGTGAGACATATCCAATAGCATGGACATTCCGGGAGACCAAGCTTTTCACCATGCCATTGGTATTGACAACTAAAATCTGCGGATTGATGTCAGAGACAGTCTGCTCTTTAATTTGCTGTGTCAGCCCCATAAAATCTTCAAAAGAAAAGCGTGAGCCAGATGCGTTATCACGGCTAACGACAGCCATTTTTTTATCTGTGCCTCCAACGTCTTTCCAGTTGGTGATTTCACCGCGATAAATTTTAGACACTTGATCTTTTGTCAGATTAATAACGGGGTTCTGTTTATTCACCACTAAGGCAATGCCATCATGAGCGATGGTGACCACCTTAATATCAGGACTGATTTCGGCGGGTTTTAAAGAGCGGGAGCTCATACCAAGTTCCGCGGCATCTTGTTTAACGGCTGCAATTCCAGCTGATGATCCTATCCCCTGAACAGCGATAAAGGTTTCATTGTGTGCCTGAGAGTAGGCTTCAGCCAGTACTTCAACGACATGACTGACAGATGTAGACCCGGTTACTGTCACCGTATCAGCCTGCACATTAAATGCAAAGCTGGCACACAATGCCCAAAGGGTCGTTGCCCTGAACAACATTGACTTTCTCCATTTATAGTGAATTTGCAGCACATCTTATTACGAAGATATGACAGTTATGTGAAGGAGAAATCTGGTTTGTTTGTGTTCAGCTGTTGAGTTCTCGTGATTTTTCTTTGTACATTGCCCTGTCAGCTCTTGCAAGAATGACATCGGGATCACTTAAATTACCGGGATAGTAGGGAGCGAGGCCGATACTGAGGTCGATGTTAAACGATTCTCTCATATCGGTTGTGGCGTTGAAGAGTTTTTCGCCCCATTCGTCGTAAAGCGACTGATCTTCTGATGGCATTAAGACGACAAACTCATCGCCACCGATGCGAAAGATCTGGCTGCCGATTGGTGCGGTTATGATTAATTGCCTGGCTATCGTGACAAGCAGTTCGTCACCTTGCTTATGGCCATGGTTATCATTAACCTGCTTGAAATTATCGACATCAATATAGGCTAAAATACCGCGTTGGAGGTTAATGGCCATTTTGTCGAACTGGCGAAACAGCGCCCGACGGTTTTGTAATCCTGTCAGGTCATCATGTAAAGCCTGACGACTTAACTCCCTTTCTAATGTTCGTGCTTTCGCGATCTGAGCGTTAAGATCGTCGATTAGGCTAAGGCGCTGATGCAGCATTTTACTAAAACAAAAACACATCAGAAAAACACCGATCTGCATAAAAGCATCATCAGTTTTATTCAGTAGCCAGTGATCGTCTAATTCGGGAATTTCATCTAATAAATCGGCAATGACGCCGAGGGAATAGCTTCCTAGCGCGAGCAAAAGCCATAACTTCATCTCTTCGCCGAAATCTTCACGTAACAGCATCGCAATTAGGCTCAGTGTCAGAATTGAAATAACCATTTCAAAGCTTTCACTCGATGCGACGAAGGCAAAAAGTAACATACTGGTACAAGCAAAGATGGTTAAGCGCATTGGGAGTTGAGAAATCTTGTTCATGATCTCCCTTAGGCGTCGATCAATAAATGACTTTGTAAGATTCTGTCAAAGAGCATGAATAGGTACAAGAGGTTTAAAAATGAATGTGAGAAAAACACGTTGAGATCTTTGATAACGCAAAAAGTGAAAATCAAATGGGTTGAATTCGACTCTATATTTTTTTTTGTATACGACAAAATGGAATGTTGCCTGCAAATTAAATGGCGGAAAGTGTTCGTATTTTGAGCGTTGTATCATAAAGATGAAATAACGTTTCAAACTCAAATAAGTTCAAAAAACAGACGGTCACTTTAATGCAACCATTAATTTAAATCTAACACATTGATTTTACTTAAGTAAAAAATATTCCTTTCATTCATATTATCTTCCTTAATTTCTTTTGATAGATCTCATTTTTGCAATCAATGTTTGACGGATAGTTGTTTGTCAATCTCTCTGATATACAAGGGTTGTAACAAAATATTTCAGTTAACAATATTGTAACAAATTGTGTTTTATGTTTATCCTAAGTAATGATTAGGAATTGTTGTACCGCAGTACATAGACACAACAATGGAGAGGTCGGGAATTATGCTAACAATGGCAAGATCAACACAACCGAACAAAGCGCTAATTTCCGAAAGGATCCAAAAACTGATTAAAGGGCTATCTAACGGCGTTTATGAGCGTGAAGAAACGATCAAGCTTTGCTTGCTTGCCGCACTGGCAGGTGAAAGTGTATTTCTTTTAGGTCCTCCAGGTATCGCTAAAAGCCTGATTGCTAAACGTTTAATTCAGGCTTTTGATAACAGTAGATTTTTCGATTATCTGATGACCCGCTTTTCAACACCGGAAGAAGTGTTTGGTCCTTTGTCGATCCAGGAATTGAAAGATAATGGCAAATATGTTCGCCTGATCGAGGGTTACCTGCCAACGGCACAAATTGTTTTCCTCGATGAAATCTGGAAAGCAGGCCCAGCCATCCTGAATACCCTACTGACTGTTGTTAACGAACGTACCTTTAAAAATGGTCAGGATGTACTTCCAGTTCCTATGCGTTTACTTATTACGGCATCGAATGAATTGCCGGAAGAAGATAGTGGTCTGGATGCCTTGTACGATCGGATGTTAGTCCGTGTCTTCGTCAATCGAATTCAAGAAAAACAGAATTTCAAAGCGATGTTGATGGGTGAAAGCTCAGCGGCTCAGAATATAGATCCGGCCTTAACCATTAAAGATGAAGAATACGAACAGTGGCAGGCGCATATTGACGAGGTAACGCTGTCAGAAGATATCTTTGAAAAGATCTATCAGCTTAAATCAATGATCGAACAGCGTGCTGAAGCCGGCACCGATATGCCGTCTGAAGATAGCGAGCTGTATATCTCTGATCGCCGCTGGAAAAAATCGGTTCGTTTATTGAAAGCCAGCGCTTTTTTTAATGGCCGTGACATGATTAATCCGCTTGATTTGTTGTTATTGCAAGACTGCCTGTGGCATAGCCCGGAATCACGCCGTGTTGTACGGTCTTTGTGTCAGGACTTTGCGGTTGAAAAAGCCTTTGACCAGAGTATATCTAGGGCCAATGCAGCAGAAGCACAAAACATCATCGACGAGGTTCATGATGATATTGCCGCGCAACTGTGCCTGACTTTCAGTCGTGAAACCATGATGCGTAAAGAATGGTTTAAATATGACTTCAGCACCGCTAAGCGCTATAACGTCAATAATAACCCGCGAATGATTAAGCTGGTTATGCTGCAGAAGAACACATCTGTTTCAGAAAAGGAAAAAGGGGACAGCCGTTGGGTATATGTCGACGGTGATGAGTTTGAGAAGAAGATTAAAACCGGTCAGTGTGATGTGTATGGCTTTGTAAATAAAAATACCCACCTGTGTCGTCTGCAGTTTGAAATTAATGCCCAGCAACGGCTTGTGACTAAAGATATTGCAAACCGTTCTGTGCTGGTAGGGCTTGCCGGTACAAAAGGTATCACTGTTGCCCAGCAACAACAGTGGCAACAAGACGTCGATAAAGCTTCAAGCAAAACACTCGATGCAGATCATAGTATTAAGGTCTCTCGCAGCAGTTTCCGTGGTGCGTTACCACATAATTTTATTGATAAAGACCTGCCGGTACTTATCGAGCAGAGCATTACCGATGCTGCGGACTCAGTATCAGAGCTCAAACGGCTGATTGATAAAAGTGCCTTACGTATTTCGCATTTATCTGAGTATTTCGAATAAGTAAGGGAGCAGTCTATGCCAGTATCTGAAGGCCTTAACCTAGCATTAATGCTCTCCGAATCAGGGATCATCGATAATGCTGTACATGAGATGATGATACGCCCCCAGCTGCTAATGGCGGCTGAAGCAAACGCTGGTGTTAAAACCGCGATGAAAAACCAGATCATGAAATGGCGTGGTCAGGTAAAACATCGTATGACCAAGACCAGTGTGGAAGAGCATTTCCAACAGGAAATGGATCTCTACCAAGAGGCCCGCAATTGGGATCCGGATTATTTCTTTGATCAGGCTGACAATATTGTAAAAAAGCTGGAAGGCCATTCTGCGTTTTACTTTAAAGCGAAAAGCCTGGTTGACAAAGAGCACCAGAAACACAATCCAATGTTTCAAAGCTATTTTTGTAATTTGTGGTATCAACATTTATCACAGGCATTGCAAGAAGCGCAGTTGACGGAGCTGGAACAGCATAAAGAGAAGCTGCTGGCAGATTTGTATCAGCGTATTGAAACCATGCAGCAGGTGGCAGAAGTCACGGATGCGGGGGATGAAAAAAAAGCAGGCCGATTATGGGATATGGCCAGAGCAAAGCTGACCCGGACAGATGTCAGTACCATGAAATCCATCGCCAGTTTTTTGAAAAAGAATAATGGATTGAAGGAAATCGCCGAAAAATTGGGCCGCATGGCGAATGAAATCGATGATCCGAGTAAAGAGCGGGTAAAGGCAGAAGATTTGCGTATGGTCGAAGAGCGCAGTGACAGTGTCACTGATGATATTGTCGGGGTCCATGAGAGTGATGACTTGTCGAAATTGTTACCCAATGAAGCAATGTTTCTTGCGTATCCAGAGTTGGAAGTTGTCTTCTATAAGCATCTCGTTGATAAACGCCTGATGAATTACCGGGTACAGGGCGCACAGCGAAAGCTCCGCAAAGTGAAAGCATATAAGCGCCAAACCAAACACGTAGAGCGAGACAAAGGTCCGTTTATTGTTTGCATTGATGCGTCAGGCTCTATGTCTGGTTTCCCTGAACAATGTGCGAAAGCACTGGCTTATGGCCTGATGCAGATTGCTTTAGCCGAAGATCGCGACTGTTACGTGATTATGTTTTCGACCCAGCAAATCACGTATGAGCTGACCAAACAGGATGGTTTAACTGAAGTACTGAACTTCTTATCTTATTCTTTCCACGGTGGAACCGATCTGGGGCCGGTGTTGGATCAGTCGATTGATTTGATGAGTCGCGGGAAATATAAAAATGCCGATTTGGTTGTACTATCAGATTTTATTGCCCCTTCACAGCCGGCGGAGATGCTCAAGCGTATCAATAAGCTTAAAGAGCAGAAAAATAGATTCCATGCGGTGAATTTATCCCGTTATGGTAATCCGGCATTAATGTCGGTATTTGACCACTGCTGGTCTTATCATCCATCACAGCTGGGTCGCTTATTGAAACGGCGCTGAGAAGCGCCGTTATCACTTTCTACTGAGATATTCAGTAGCCTCAATATGCTCATGTCACTCGAAATGCCGGCTCTTGGGGGGCTCGGGTATACACAACCTCAATTCATTATTAAATTCGGCTGAATTTCAAGCAGTCAGTAATGGCAGTGCTTGTTGTTGTTGCGTCTCATGCTAATCTGCCTTAATAGAGATATCATTAAATTGAATAAAGGGTGAGGGAAGATCATGGATTTTAACTTTTCACAGAATGAAGCTCGTGTGATCGGTTGTTTGCTTGAAAAGGAAGTTACCACTCCAGATCAATACCCGTTGACATTAAATGCGCTGACAACGGCCTGTAATCAGAAAAGTAACCGCGACCCGGTATTGGCATTGGATGATGCCACGGTACTCGATACGGTTGAACAGTTAAAAGAGAAACGTATTGTCAACGATGTATCAAGTTTTGGTAGTCGTGTCGCCAAATTCCAGCACAGATTCTGCAATACAGAGTTTGGTTCATTAAAATTTACCGAACAAGAACGAGCTGCAATTTGTGTTATGTTATTGCGCGGACCGCAAAGTGCTGGCGAAATCCGTACTCGTACCAACCGCTTATGCGGTTTTAGTGATGTGAAAGAAGCGGAGGCGGTACTTGATGGTCTGGCTTCACATCCCAATGGTCCTTATATCGTTAAACTGCCTCGTGAAGCGGGTAAGCGAGACTGCCGCTATATGCATTTGTTCAGTGGCGAGATAGATCTTGAAACGTTAGCGACGCAAGCGTCACCGGCCGCTGCTTCATCAGAGACTGTCGAACGGCTTACTCAGCTGGAAGAACAGGTATCGGCGATGAAACTGGAAATTGCCGAATTGAAAGAGATGCTGGAATCGCTCACATCATAATTTGCTTTTAGTTCCTCATTACAGACGTTTTGGACGTATCTAGGAGCGACGCCTGTTCACAATGGACCATAAATACAATGGCAGCCCAGCCAAAAACGGTAACACAATCATTGATGAGCCCACCAAGCCTCAGCCGGTATTGTGGTCTGTTTATCTTATTCGGACGGCCTCGAGCAGTTTATATTGTGGCGTAACGACTGACGTACAGCGTCGCTTTACCGAACATCAGAGCAGTAAAAAAGGGGCGAAGTATTTAAAGGGCAAAGGCCCTCTTACTTTAGTCTGGTCTGAAGCTGTCGGGGATAAACGCAAAGCCATGCAACTGGAATACCGGATCAAGCGTCTGTCTAAGGCCAGAAAAGAAGCGATAGTGGCTAACGATATGTCGCTAGAGACGATATAAACAGCAAGAATAGGGTTGGTTTTAACTGGTAATTGTCCAGGTTGGCATAATAACGTATCATCATGCATCTGCTATGGATTGGTTTGATATTGTGGTTATTAAGCTTCGTTTGTTTATTGTTTCGTTATGTTGCTTACCATTGACGGTAATGGGGTCAGATGTCGCTACTTCAGACAACTTGCGTCAAACGCGAGATGTGTTGAGAGATAAATTGGTCGGGATCTATACAACGTTTCAATTGAAAGAATCGATTATTCAGGGCTGTGATCGTTTAGATAATGATGTCAGTAAACAGCTGAAACAAGCTTTTACTGAATACGGCGCTGTTGCCAAAGAGTATATTGACGAGGGAAAAAGACTTTTGACAGAAGAGCTTTCTGCCGTCGATGCGATGGAGTGGAAAGCGATACTTGCCGATTCTCAGAAACATTTTCAGTCAACATTTAGTCAAATGTCTGTATCACAACTGACGCTTGAATGTCAGCAACTGACGAACGAGATGAATGAAACCAATAAACGCGTTATCACATTGAAAAAACAATAAAAATTGCAGTATATTCTCCTCCTTACTACACTTCTTAATATACCGGTTAGGTGTTACTCTTATGGCGCAAAAAGCCACAATTTATAAAGCCCATATCAATATTGCTGATTTGGATCGTCATGTCTATCTAGATATGAACCACACTATTGCCTGTCATCCTTCAGAAACGCTGCAACGTATGATGCTGCGCCTGTTAGCATGGGGGTTAAATGCTGATGAAAATCTTACGTTTACCAAAGGCGTAAGTTCTGCTGACGAACCCGATCTTTGGCGCAAGAGTCTAAGTGATGAAATGGAATTATGGATAGATCTTGGCTTGCCGGATGAAAAGCGTATCCGTAAAGCATCCAATAAATCTAAGCAGGTTATTATCTTTGCTTATGGCGATCGTGCGGCACCAATCTGGTGGCAGCAAAACAAGATTAAAATTAATCAGTTTGATAATGTTTCTGTCGTCTATATCAACGATGAAACCCTGGCCGAGCTAGAAGCATTGATTGAACGTTCTATGCAGCTTCAATTGACGATTGAAGGTGAACAAGCCTGGTTGAGCACAAATATGGGAGATTGCACCATTATCCCTGAATGGTGGCACCGCTAGGTCTAGCTTGTGTAACGTATAACACCGATCCCGCAGACAAAAATCACTGTTTTGTCTGCGGGGTCTGGTTTTTGAGTACCTGATATCAACCAGGAGCCGTTTTTATCTTTGTATCGAGGGCCGTTGTGAAACGCGTTCGTACCAATCTTGAATATGAGGGAACATTTCATCAATGGTAATTTCGAGGTTCGTAATAAAACCGCACATCACAAAAGCGGTGATGTCGGCAACAGAAAACTTGTTTCCTGCGATATAAGCCGAGTTCGCTAACTGTGCATCGAGTGTCGGCAGGAATTCAACCACCCGCTGGCGTGATTCATGCCCCCAGCTTTCAACGCAATTCTCTCTGTCTTTATAGATCCCGCTAATGTTTCGGAATGCCTGCATGGCCGTATACAGCCCTTGAAACTCGACGATACGTTGCCACATTTCTACCTTCGCTCGTTCTTGCGGGGTATCACCGAAAAGAGAGGGAGTGGATGGGTACATTTCATCGAAATAACGACATATGGCAATGGACTCGCAGATCGTCGTGCCGTCATCTAATTCTAAAACCGGAATGCGGCCATTGATGCTTTTGGCTTTGAACTCATCAAAGAGGTTTTCACCGCCACGAATATCAACGTTAACCCGGTCGATTTCAATTCCTTTTTCAGCCAGGAAAATACTTACCCGGCGAGCACTTGGAGCGGGAGCCAGTTCGTAAATCTTCATGTTGTTCCCTTTATCTGATGTTCGGCTAGATTATAACTTATGCAATTGCCGAGCGAATAGTCAAGAAATGGATTGAATTTTAGATGCTTAAGGTTGGTTAGCCTCTTATGCGGAACGGCATTCAGCTTTAACGGCATTTAAGCCTTGCTGCCAGAAGGCGACTTCCATACGGGTCGCCGTCTTGAATATTTCGCATAAACGCTGACCGCGCGGGCTGTTTAGTGGAGTGTCAGCGATCATTAAATCGAGACGTTCCATGCCAGATTTAGCACCGTTCTGGAAATCGTCACTACTGTATAGCTCGATCCAGCTATAATAGGGATTCCCTTCCATCACCGTCCTTTCATCTTTGAGCAGCTGCTGGCCAATCTCTGCATAACCAATGGCACATGGTGCGAGGGCAACGTACAGATCAACCAGGTCACCCGCCATGCCGGTTTCAAGTACATAGCGCGTGTATGCAACGGTGCCAAAATCTTCCTGCTCAGCTTCCATATCTCTTTCAGTCAATCCCCATTGCGCGCAGTAGGTCATATGGTGGCAGGTTTCATTTTCGATAAGGGCATGTAAACCCGGCAATGGTGCACGCATTTCTTCTAAGGTCTGCGCCTTGTAAATTGCCAGCGCATAGGCGCGGGCATAATGCTTTAAGAAAAGAAAATCCTGTTTCAGATAGTGCAGGTAAGCCTCATTGTGTAGTTGTCCGCTCGCAAGCTGATCTACAAAGCTGTGTTGCGTATAGTCAATCCAGGTTTGATGACAAGCGCGAATTAGATCCTGATGATTCATTTGATTTAACCTTTTAGCATAACGATGGGCTTCGTACTGAGTGCCGGAGCCCCGATAGAGTGATTATTGCAAGGCGGTGAAACCGACAATTACAGTGTCGGTACGTAATCCTTCGCTCGCGGTGCGTTATCAATGATTTTGTGCTGATACATAAATTGTGCGAAGTCATCGTAACGCGCTTCATCAACGGCTGACGGACGCAGTGCGAAACGAGGCAGGGTGTCACGCCATGCACGGCGGTTCAGTTCGTTGTTAAGTGTGTCGGGAGAGTAAGCGACAAACTCTTCCCATGCCTGATCGGGGTGGTTGATGATGTACTGGGTTGCCAGTTCAAGAGCCCGGTTGAATTTTTTCAGTATGTCTCGGTCATAGCTGTTTTTGTTCGCGACGACGATTAGCTCATCGTATGACGGTACACCGTGCTCTTCGGGGAAGAACGCCTTGGCTTTGTAGCCTTCCAGCTCAAGCTGATTAGTCTCAAAGTTACGCAGCCCGCCCCAGATAGCATCGACTTTGCCAGATGCCAGTGATGATGACAGTGCCCAGCCAACATTGATGATTTGAACATCTTTATAGTCGACGCCTTCGCTATTGAGCATAGTACCGATCGTCGCTTCTTCGTTACCAGCGATGGCGATACCTATTTTCCTTCCTTTCAAATCTGCCAGTGAGTTGATTTTGTTGTTGTCCAGTACCATCAATGTATTCAGTGGTGCTGCTATCAATGTGGCAGAGCGGATCAAAGGCAGACCGGCTGCAACATCTATCGTGAGGCTGGTTTGGTAAGACACTGCTAAGTCAACTTTGCCCGCTGCCACCAATTTGGCCGGCATACTTGGATCCGCCGGCTCCTGGATGGTGATGTTCAGTCCTTGGTCGTTGAAAAGACCGTTCTCTTTTGCGATGACAATCGGGCCATGATTCGGGTTGACGAACCAGTCGAGCATTAACGTCATGTTTTTAGTTGGTGCGCTAAAAGCGGGAGCACTAAAGACAGAGGTGGAAAGCGCCAGAGAAATCAGGCTTTTAGCCAGTATTTTTTTCAAGGTTAATGTCCTTTTTATTTCATTAGTATTGAGGTGGTTTTACGTTGTTTTTCATATTGCTATGAGTTTGAAATATTAGGTTAATTTTGCGGTTCCATTCATTGTTTGGATTGCCATGGTATCGCTCGCTTAAGCAGTAAATCGGCAGCAAAGTACAAGCCGATTGAAAAAGTAGCCAGGATCAACAAAGCGGCAAACATTTCATCGATCATCATGCGGGCATTGGCTTGCAACATCAGGTAGCCCAGCCCTTCACTGGAGCCCACCCATTCACCGACAACGGCACCAATTGGCGCGACAACAACCGCAACACGGATCCCCGATGCCAGCGCGGGTAAAGCTGCAGGTAAGCGTACATGCCACAGCAGTTGCCATTTTGAAGCGCCCATGGTTTTAGCCAGATCCAGATAGCCGGAAGGTGTGTGCCTTAATCCGTCGTAACAACAGGTGGTCACAGGGAAAAAGATGATCAATGCCGCCATCACGACTTTGGAGGTAATGCCATACCCCAGCCATAGCATCAGAATAGGTGCGATGGCAAAGACAGGAATTGCCTGGCTGGCAATTAACACAGGTAGCAACCAGCGACGCAGCGGATCAAAGAGCAGCATCTGCAGAGCAAAAAACAGGCCCATTGACAGGCCTAGCAATAAACCCAGTAGCACTTCAGCGGCGGTAACCCAGGTGTGATTGAGCAGAACGTCATGGCGCTGGATAAGCTTGTCGAGTACAGCTATCGGGCCCGGTAAGATAAAACTCGGTAATTGAAATGTTACGACAGTCAGTTGCCATACCCCGAGGATCACTGCGCTGCTGATAATCATGCGAGGCAGTGGGTGGGGAGACGATTGTAAGTCAGCCATAATCCTGCTCCAGTTGCTCGATAATTTTTTGTTGTAATGTCGCCAGTTCAGCATCAAATTGGCGAGGAGGTGCTGATGACGGTGCCGGGAGTGAACGGACAGCAGCGGGAGTTCCCGTCATCAGCAATATTTGATGACCCAAGCGCAGCGCTTCTTGCGGATCATGGGTGATCAGCAAAACGGTTTTATCAGCCAGCAACTCAGCCGCGAGGTTCTGTAGTTTATGGCGGGTAACAGCGTCGAGGGCCGAGAAAGGTTCGTCCATTAACAGCAGTGGTTTATCCTGCATCAGGGTTCTGGCCAAAGCGACACGTTGGCGCATTCCGCCAGATAGGCTATCGGGATAAGCACTGGCATATTCGGCGAGGCCGACTCTGTGTAACAGATCGAGCGCGCGCGCTTTCTCATCGGCATTCGGCTTGCCTTTCATTAAACGAATACTGAAACAGACGTTCTCTATTACACTCAGCCAGGGCAGTAGTAAATCTTGTTGTGCCATATAGGCCACCTGGCTTGCTGGTGTTTTCCCATCACATGTTGTTATTTCACCTTGCCACTGTGCTTTGTCATCCAGCAAACCAGCCAACAGGCGTAAAAGGGAGGTTTTACCACAGCCACTTTTGCCGAGAATACAGGTCCATTTACCTTTCGGCAGGGTTAGACTTAAGTTTGCAAACAGTGGAAACGGGCTGGTGTGATAATGGATCTGGCCGTGTGTTAGCGTCACCTCAACCCCGGGTATTGCCGATATTGCAACCGTCATAGTATTACCGTCATGCTCCGTTATTTTTTAGTTACGCGTCAGGGGTGAAATGACCAGCAAAGAAATGGTGCACGGGGCCATGACCGGAACCAATTTCCAGCTCATCAGCATGAAGGATTGCTTGCGATATATAGTTTTTGCCATGGGTTACCGCGTCGAGCAATGGATAACCTTGCGCAAGATAAGAAGCGATTGCCGCCGACAGGGTACAACCTGTGCCATGGGTATTCCGGGTGGCAATGCGCTTGGTACTCAACCGATGCACATCATCGGCCACAATCAGAAGGTCGGTACTATTTTCTTCTTGTTCCAGATGCCCGCCTTTTAACAATACCGATTTAGCCCCCAGATGACGAAGTGCCTCAGTCATGGTTACCATGTCACTTTCAGTGGTGGGACGCTCGCAGTTAAGCAGGGCAGCGGCTTCGGGCAGGTTAGGGGTGATCACATCGGCCAGCGGGATCAGTGCTTCTTTCAGGGTTGAGATGGCTTCTTGCTGTAAGAGTAAGTCACCGCTGGTGGCCACCATCACCGGATCGAGAACCAGATACGCAGGCTGATACTGGCGTAGTTTGTTCGCCACAGCGCGAATGATCGTGGCATCACTCAGCATACCGATTTTTACTGCTTTAACATCTAAGTCGGTAAATACCGCATCAAGTTGCTGTTCGACAAATTCTGGGGAAACAGGGAATATGGCTGATACACCGAGGGTGTTCTGGGCTGTAAGTGCGGTGATCACTGAGCAGGCATAACCGCCAGTTGCAGAAATCGCTTTGATATCGGCTTGGATGCCGGCACCGCCTCCGCTGTCAGAACCCGCGATGGTCAGTGTGATTGGTGTTTTCGACGTTGCTGTCATGACTACCCCTAAAAAATGCTGCGCAGGGGTAACAACAGGTGCCGTGAAGAGCAGGCCATAAATCGTGGCCAGAGGGGGCACTACTGTTAGTTCCCTACGCCAGTGCTAACTGGATCAGGTTCAACGGGTCCCACCGAAGTGGTCTCAGCCTTATGGCTCCCCGACTAACTACTTGTTCAATAAACAATCTAAATCACACTTAAAAAGTGAAATGTAAACCGTTTAGGCATATATCCTAACACCTTTTTCTGGCTTGGGGCCATTTTTATTATGGTGCTCAACAGCGTCAATCATCATTGCAGCTATAGCCAAGTTATCTCAAGATGCGGAATTCTTGCGTAAATGAAAATCTTGAGGTTGGCTGGGTGGAAATCTGTATGCTTATACTTCAATATTTTTTCGACAAAGCCTTTGGGAACAATACCTGTTTATATTATCGGATAATCCCTATTTAACCGTCACAACTTCAATTCCTCGTTCAGATAAACCCTGGATGCAACTGGCAGGGAAATGGATGTCAGTAATAATTTTATCGAAGCTGTCGATATCAACAGCATGAAAAGTTGCAACTTTGCCGTACTTTGATGAATCACTCACTAAGTAATTAACCCGAGAGGAAGCAATAACTGCTTTTTTAACGAGTACCTTATCTTCACTCGGTGTCGAGATCCCACGCTGACTCCAAGATGACGTTGACACAAAGGCAAGATCAATATTTATCTCATTCAGCAGTCGCGCTGCTTTTTCACCCACACAAGACTGGTTCATCCGATCGATCTTACCACCCGTATGGTAGAGGTTACATTCGGAATTATTCAGTAAGAATGCCGTAATTGCAAAATCATTGGTCACCACCAGTAAATCATCGCGATGCACTAAATGATGAGCAATTTCTAATGTTGTCGTACCTGCATCAAGATAAATCGTTGCATTAGGCTCAATAAGGTTAGATGCATATAATCCGATGCCCGCTTTTTCATTGTTGTTCTGGCCGATTTTAACATCATGAGATAACTCAGAATGAATCATTTCTGTCAGCTGAACACCACCAGATACCGACATAACACGGCCATCAACTTCTAGCTTAGCGATATCCCGACGAATCGTCATATGGGAAACCTGCAACTGCTGTGTCAGGTCGTGAATACCTATAACTTCTTGGTTGCTGAGTAGAGCCAGAATTGCACGTTGACGTTCTGCTGGGATCATAAGATTTTCCGTTACGGTTGTATTGAGTCGGGCTAATTGACTTATTTTAACATTATATCACTATCGATGTGAATATATGTGAGGCTGTCTCAGCAAAGAATAAATATTCATACTCTTGTTTTATATAAAAATTTATAAGAAATTTCGTATATCTACGTATTAACGATGCAAATGAACTTAACAAAAATAACCAAATAAATTCAGCCTATGTTAATTAATGTGACGCAGGCGCTGGATTAACGTCAGGGAAATACCATAGAATCACAAACAACAACACAAATTAACAAAAATTAACAAGGTGATGTATGAATATACAAAAAGTACAGTCAATTGCCGTGATTGGTTTGGGCTCGATGGGTATGGGGGCCGCAAAATCGTGTATTAAGGCCGGGCTGGATGTTTATGGTGTTGATTTGAATACTGATGCGCTGGCTGAGTTGAAAAATGCAGGCGCGGTAGATATATCCCATAACTGTGCTGACTTTGCTGCAGATTTGGATGCCATTCTTCTTCTCGTTGTTAATGCAAAACAAGCAAAGTCAGTGCTATTTGAAAATGGTCTGGCCGATAAACTTCGGCCAGGTACTGCAGTCATGGTTTCTGCCACTATTTCAGCTGATGACGCCAAAAACATTGAAGCTAAGTTGGCAGAGTCTGAACTTATCATGCTTGATGCGCCAGTATCAGGCGGGGCAGTAAAAGCCTGCCAGGGTGAAATGACAATTATGGCATCGGGCTCAGAAGAAGCCTTTATAAAACTCCAGCCGGTTCTCAATGCGACCGCTGGTAAGGTTTACAATATTGGTAGTGAAATTGGCATGGGCGCTACCGTTAAGATCATTCACCAGCTTCTTGCTGGCGTTCATATCGCCGCCGGCGCAGAAGCGATGGCATTAGCTGCTCGCGCTAATATTCCACTGGATCTGATGTATGACGTCGTAACAAATGCAGCCGGTAACTCCTGGATGTTTGAAAATCGAATGAAACATGTTGTTGAAGGTGATTATACACCAGCATCCATGGTCGATCTTTTTGTCAAAGATCTGGGTTTAGTTGCCGACACCGCACAAGGCCTGAAATTTCCCCTTCCGTTAGCAAGCACCGCACTGAATATGTTTACCAGCGCCAGCAATGCCGGTTACGGACAGGAAGATGACAGTGCCGTCATCAAAATATTTGATGGTATTGAACTGCCGAAGAAGGAGAAATAGCCATGTTATTAGGTGTCATTGCCGATGACTTTACAGGTGCTACCGACATTGCCGGCTTCCTGGTCGAAAACGGCATGCGTACGATCCAATTAAACGGCGTCCCTTCGGCTGATATTAACGTCGATGCCGATGCTGTCGTTGTTAGCCTGAAGTCACGATCTTGTCCTGTTGATGAAGCGGTGAGCTCATCACTAACTGCACTGGAATGGCTGAAAAGCAAAGGCTGTAAACAATTTTACTTCAAGTATTGCTCAACGTTTGACAGCACGGAAGAAGGCAACATCGGCCCTGTAACTGATGCGTTGCTTGATGCGCTAAACACTGATTTTACGATCATATGTCCGGCGCTGCCAATTAATGGCAGAACCGTATTCAACGGACATTTGTTTGTCATGGGCGAGCCTCTGGACGAATCAGGTATGCGACATCACCCGGTGACCCCAATGACCGATTCTAGCCTGATCAGGTTGATGGATAAGCAAGCCAAAGGCCAAGCAGGCCTGGTGAATTATCAGGATATTGATCAAGGTGCTGATCATGTAAAACAATGTTTTGAGCAACTCTCTCATCAAGGCAAACGTTATGCCGTCGTTGACACATTTAACGATGCACACCTCGCAACGTTAGGCAAGGCAGCCAGTGAATTAACACTTGTGACTGGTGGCTCAGGGTTAGCTGCCGGCATTGCAAAAAACTGGACTCAACAACTCAGTGATCAGTCATCAGCGAAAGAAGCGGGTAAACCAACGGCTGGAAAATCGGTTGTACTGTCGGGTTCCTGCTCAGTGATGACAAATCAGCAAGTCGAACAATATAAAACCAGAGCGGCTCACTTCGCCATCGATGTGAAAACGTGCTTAGAAAATACTACTGCTTACAGTGTTGTCGTCTGCCAGTGGGTACTTGAACATTTGAATGAACCGCTGGCACCGATGGTGTATGCCACAGCCTCAACCGATGAGCTGAAATATATTCAAGAACAATACGGTGCTCAGGCTTCTAGCCATGCCGTTGAACAATTCTTTAGTCACCTTGCTCATCAGTTACATGAACAAGGCGTGACTAACTTCATTACCGCCGGTGGTGAAACCTCTGGTGTCGTGACTCAGAGCCTTAACGTCAGCGGATTCCATATCGGGCCACAAATTGCACCGGGTGTACCTTGGGTAAAAGCCATTGATAGCGAACTGTCTTTGGCACTGAAATCCGGTAATTTTGGTGATGTGAACTTCTTTGAAAAAGCACAGGGGTTCTACCATGAATGAGCACCAGCAACGGCTACAAATGGTCACTCTGGCACGCTCAATGTTTGAGCGTGGCTATGCGACAGGTGGTGCGGGTAACCTGTCGGTAAAATTACCTGACGGCACGTTTTTAGCGACACCAACGGGCTCATCGTTTGGTCGTCTTGATGCTGAGCGCTTGTCTGTTGTTGATATCAACGGTAATCATCTATCAGGGGATAACCCTTCAAAAGAAGTCGCGTTCCATCTGGCTATTTACCGCAACAGTCCCGATTGCAATGCGATTGTTCATCTTCATTCAACATACTTAACGGCATTGTCTTGCCTCGAAGGCTTAGATCACGATAACGCGATCACGCCGTTTACTCCCTATTTTGTTATGCGGATAGGTCAGTTACCCGTGATCCCTTATTACCGTCCGGGTGATCCGCGGATCGCAGAAGAACTGTCAAAACGTGCAAGTGACTACCGTGCTTTTTTACTGGCAAACCACGGCCCGGTAATCACGGGTAAAGATTTAACTGATGCGGTTGATAACGCAGAAGAATTGGAAGAAACCGCCAAACTCGCATTGATGCTGGATGGCAAAGCGATTCGCTATCTGA
Source organism: Photobacterium sp. (assembly GCF_033720175.1). Classification (GTDB taxonomy): domain Bacteria; phylum Pseudomonadota; class Gammaproteobacteria; order Enterobacterales; family Vibrionaceae; genus Photobacterium. The sequence goes on along the minus strand of NZ_JAWWDA010000008.1, from coordinate 193,403 downwards.
CTCAGCCTGAAATTAAAGAATTAGAAGGGAGAGGAAAATAATGGCTAAGTTTGCTGCAAACCTGACGATGTTGTTCACTGAAGTACCTTTCATGGAACGATTTGCTAAAGCCAGTGAAGCTGGTTTTAGCGCCGTGGAATATCTTTTTCCCTATGCCTTTGACGCGCAAGAGCTGGCTGGCGAACTGAGAAAATATCACTTAGAGCAAGCCCTGTTCAATATGCCTCCAGGTGATTGGAGTGCAGGTGAGCGCGGATTTGCTGCCATTCCAGGACGAGAAGCAGAATTTCGTGCCAGTGTTGATACCGCGCTTAACTATGCGTTAACGCTGAAATGTAAAAAAGTGCACGCTATGTCTGGCATCATTGACAATAACTATAGCTATCAACAACACGTAGATACCTTTCTTGGCAATATCCGTTATGCCGCAGAGGTGTTTGCTGAACACGACATTCTATTATTGATCGAACCGCTGAATAATCGTGATGTACCAGGCTATTTTATTGCCCATCAGCGTGATGCCGTTGAGTTGATCAAGCAAGTCGAGCGTCCTAACGTAAAGCTACAACTCGACCTGTATCACGCCCAAATCATGGATGGTGATTTAACCACTCTTATCAATGACGTCGCTTCCTACACCGGTCATGTTCAGATTGCATCAGTGCCAAACCGGCATGAACCCTCTGAAGGTGAATTGAATTACCCCTACTTGTTTACAATTCTCGAACAGTCCGGCTATGACGGATGGATGGGCTGCGAATATAACCCTCGAAATACAACGGAGGAAGGACTGGGTTGGGTAAAACCGTACCTTTCTGAAATACAGACAAACCACCACAGATAGATCTAAACCTGTGTGTAAGGTTCATGACTTAGGTTGCTGAACCTACTCGCTAAAACGTGAAACAAAAATAATACACAGAGCTGGCAAAGCCAGCCAAATTAAGGATATAGGATAATGGATGGAGCAATCTTTGGGATCATTTTCGGTATAACCGTCATGATGCTGTTAATCATAAAAACCCGAGTACCTGTCGTTCTTGCCATGGTTATCTCATGTTTAATCATGGGGCTCTTTGCCGGCATGGCACCCACAGATCTTGTTAACTCGATCAAAGCTGGCTTCGGTGGTGTTCTTGGCGGCATCGGACTGATTATTGCCTTTGGTGTAATAATGGGCGCATGCTTCGAGAAGTCAGGAGCCGCGGTACGAATGGCGAAAACATTTGTCAAACTATGTGGTAAAGGCCGTGAAGATCTGGCTCTTGGTTTTACTGGCGTATTAGTGGCAATTCCTGTTTTCTGTGATTCAGCTTATGTGCTACTGCACTCTCTGGTTAGAGCGATTTCAAGAAATACCGGGCGATCGGCTGTTGGTTTAGGTGTCACACTCGCATTAGGCCTGCTAATTACTCACGCCTTAGTGCCGCCAACACCCGGTCCAGTTGCCGTTGCGGGTATTCTGGGGGTTGATCTTGGTATCTACATGATGTGGGGTTTAGCTGTTTCAATCCCGATGATGCTGCTATCACTTATCTATATTCGCCGGGTTGGCAAAGAATACTACCGTGTACCCAATGGCGAAACTTGGATTACAAACAAAGCTGACTGGGCAAATTTAGAGAATGTGACAGAAACAAAAGATGAGGAATTACCAAGTAACTTCCTTTCATTTGGCCCAATTTTGATCCCTATCATTTTGATTCTGGCTAACACTCTCATGGGGCAAGGCGACACCGCCTTCCATAGTGTGCTTCAGTTGGCGGGTAATCCAGTGGTTGCTGTCGGCATCGGTGTTCTAATGGCGCTTTATGGCTTAACAACCCAAATTGATCGCAAAGAAATGATCCATTCGATGGATGATGCACTCTCAACTACCGGTCTTATTTTGGTGGTTACTGGCTGTGGTGGTGCGATGGGAGCGGTATTAAAGGCATCTGGCGCAGGCCCGCAAGTTGCCGAAGCTATTGCGAGTAGCGGTATTCCACCTCTATTAGTTCCTCTTGCCATCGCTTCTATGCTTCGTCTGATTCAAGGTTCTGCTACCGCATCTATGATGGTAGCAGCGACAATGACACTGCCTCTAGTTGAAACCCTGGGTTTAGATCCTATCTTTGTTGCACTAGCTTGTGCAGTTGGTCCCGTTGGTTTCTCACACTTGAATGATTCATACTTCCATATCATCAACCGTACACTGGGTATTACCGAATTATCTGATCAGTTGAAAATTTGGAGTTTGACCTCAACCATTGCCTGGGCAATTGGTGCAAGTCTTATCATGTTACTGAACATAATTTTTGGTCAAGGCGGAACAATGATTGATCCGCTGATCCCATTGGCGGTGTTGGGTGTAATCATGTTGTGGATGAAAACGCGTGATGTTCAAACAACAACAACCGTCGTTGGTTCGTAACAAAATAACGGTAGTTATTACAGGTAATGCTGAACGTTAGTACTACTTAAATAATCCCTGACCTCTCGTGGGTTAGGGATTATTTGTATTCGTAAAATGACGGTAATAGCCGAATACCATAATGGTCGCCTTAATGGCTTTGCTCGATAAAATCGTAAATCGATGTCATGTTCTCGTTGAGCTTCCTGCTATTACTGCTGCAGCAAGTGGGGCGACGACGATGATGGTTACGATACCAGTCAGTAATAGCACTGTAGCTAGCATCGCCGTAGCACCCATATCATCTTGATTTTCCATAAAATATCCCTTCAGTTAATTGTCATGAAAAATGCCAGCACTGAGACTGAAGCCGCCAACACCAAGGACATATCCAAAGTCATACCAACCGCCATTGTTATAAATGGCATAGATGGCGATATCGTTACAAAGCAGAGAACCAAGCCACGCGAAGATGATGATCAGCCCGTGCCATAAGCCGTAGAAAAAGCCGACGGGTTCCACTGACTCGGCTTGGCTGAAACTGATTGAATCTGCACACCCAATTAGCATCAGTGTAAATAACACAACTAGGATTACTTTCTTCATATGCAGATGCTGTCCTTTTTAATGCAGTGAGTGGGGGGAGCACTGTATTTCTTATAAGAATAGCAGCGTGAAGCACATAATTGGGTAACCCCAAGATCCTTAAGCCAAGGCGCAGCGCAGGCTATGCCGCCGGCGACGATGAATGTCCGGTCTGTATGGGAAAGAATATTTAATGCAATCATTTGATAAGATTGGAAATTATTTATGTCGTGGGTGTCGGTGAACTTTTTCGCTGGCGAACTTCGGCCTTAGCTCGAGCATGCCTGGAAAAGTCGTATCAGGAACAAGACGAATTTGTCTATTAATGAGGGGGGGAAACCATACAAGTTGCTGAATTTGACTACACTTTGAGCATGCTTGTCATAACAGTTCAGCCACTGCTGTAAGGATACGTGCTATGCAGGTCAACTCAGAAAGTCTGCCAGGTCAAGAGCCGGAGCAGATAGCGCAATCAGTACTGAATGTCATTAAAGAACTCGTTAAAGAACTGCGGCAAGGGCAAGAACTTTCCAAGCCCATTCAGCTTGATTGTGATTTTGATCGTGACTTGGGTTTTGACAGTCTTGCGCGGGCCGAGTTGATCCAACGTATCGAGCAGCAGTTTAAGGTCAACCTGCCAGATGAGACACTGGCCGTGATAGAAACCCCGCGGGATTTGTTACGGGAACTGCTCAACGCACAAAGCCACGACACCGCTTTAGTCTCTGAGCAAGTAATCCGGCAGATTAAGCTTGGGGTCGTTGAATCTGCGCCTGATCATGTGGAAACACTTCAACAAGTTCTTGACTGGCATGTGAAGGCGCATCCGGACCGTCCGCATCTTTATGTGTATCAGAATGCCGATCAGCTTACCGAAATCAGTTATCGGGCATTGCGGGATGAAGCGCTGCGGATTGCATCCGGGCTGGTGAAACAGGATGTGCAACCGGGTCAGTGCGTTGCCATTATGCTGCCAACCAGTAATGACTATTTTTACAGTTTTTTCGGAATACTGTTTGCCAGAGCGATTCCGGTGCCGATCTATCCCCCGGCCCGGCCTTCACAGATTGAAGATCACTTAATGCGCCATGCCCGTATTCTGCAAAATTCTCAGGTGCGTATCCTGATCACTGTCCCGGAAGCCAAACCGCTTTCGCAATTGCTTCGGTTACAGGTTCCATCCATTCAGGCCGTAGTCACGGTTGATGAGTTAAGGCATCCGCCCGAACCGCTCTCAACGGGCGAGGCTCAGAGCACAGATATTGCTTTTTTACAGTATACATCGGGCAGTACCGGAAACCCCAAAGGGGTAGCGTTGACACATGCCAACCTGCTTGCTAACGTTCGGGCGATGGGTAAAGTGGTGCAGGCAGATTCGAGCGATGTTTTTGTCAGTTGGCTGCCGGTATACCACGACATGGGGTTGATCGGTACCTGGTTTGGTAGCCTTTATCACGCCATGCCCTTGGTGATCATGTCACCCTTGCTGTTTTTGTCAAAACCTCAGCGCTGGCTGTGGGCGATACATCACCATCGCGGCACCTTGTCACCGGCCCCCAACTTTGCCTATGAGTTATGTATCAACAAAATCGACGATGCCGAGCTTGAGGGGTTAGATCTCAGCAGTTGGCGGTTGTCATGGAATGGCGCGGAACCGGTCAGCCCCAGTACGATACGTCGTTTTACTGAACGATTTGAAAAATATGGCTTTCGCCCTGAAACCATGTCTCCGGTTTATGGATTGGCAGAATGCTCGGTTGGTTTAACTTTCCCGACTAGCGTTCGTCTTCCCCTGATTGATCGTATCAGGCGTGAACCTATGGAGCGTTTTGGCCGGGCGATTCCGGCGGCAGCCGATGAGACGAATGTTATACAGGTCGTGGGCTTGGGACAGCCGCTGCCGGGACACCAGATCCGTATTGTTGATGAATTTGGCCGAGAGCTACCGGAGCGGGAAGAAGGAGGGCTGGAGTTTAAAGGGCCTTCTGCTACCCAGGGGTATTATCAGGATCCGGAGAAGACGCAACAGTTGTTTCATGGTGAATGGTTGGATACCGGTGACCGCGCCTATCTGGCCGGTGGCGAGCTGTTTATCACCGGACGGAGCAAAGATATTATTATCCGTGCTGGTCGAAATATTTATCCCCATGAGTTGGAAGAGGCCGTCTGTAATATTCCCGGGATCCGAAAAGGCTGCGTCGCGGTATTTGCCAGTCATGATAGCAAGTCCGGCACTGAACGGTTGATTGTATTGGCAGAAACACGTGAAACTGACAAAGCGCAGCAGCAGCGGCTTCAGCAGGAAATAAACAATCTTTCTCTGGATCTGCTGGGCAGCCCCGCAGATGACGTGGTGATTGCCCCCCCTCATACCGTCCCTAAAACATCCAGTGGGAAAATTCGCCGCGCAGCATGTAAAGATCTCTATGAGCAAGACAAACTGGATGCCCGTCAACGTGCTGTGTGGTGGCAGACGCTTCGTTTGATGATGGCAGGCATAAAGCCTCAGCTGAGGCGTTACTGGCGAATAGTTTCAGATTTTAGTTATGCGGCTTACATGTGGCTGGTTATGGCCGTCCTGGCGCCATCAGTCTGGGCCCTTGTTGCGGTGGTTCCAAATAAACGCTGGTGCTGGTCGGTTACCCGACTTGGCGTACGCTTACTGATCTTGTTTACCGGGACGAGGGTAACCTTTAAGGGGCAGGAAAACCTGCCGGCCGATACCAACCCCTGCATCTTCGTTGCTAACCATTCCAGCTACCTTGATGGAATGATAATGGCGCTGGTAGCCCCGACTACATGTAGTTTTGTCGCCAAGGCTGAACTATTGAAAAATCCATTCGCCCGTATTTTCCTGACCAGGCTGGATACGGAGTTTGTTGAGCGCTTTGATATGCAAAAAGGGGTGACCGATGCCCGGCGGATATCGGGCAATGCCAGAAGTTGCCGATCCCTGTTCTTTTTCCCTGAAGGCACCTTATATCGAATGCCCGGCCTGCACGAATTTCATATGGGGGCGTTTATTGCTGCGGTTGATGCTGGCCTGCCAGTTGTGCCCATCACCCTTTGTGGCACACGTTCAAAACTGCGCGGTAAGTCTCTGTTTCCCAGACGGGGAGATATCAATGTGACAATTGGTAAGCCGCTGACTCCGCAAGGAACCGACTGGAATGCGGCTCTGGCGCTGAGGGATCAGGCCAGAGCCGACATTCTGAGCCATTGCGGTGAACCTGATCTGGCTCATACCATAAAGTAAGAGTAATTACAGACGGTCAAAATATTGAATATAAAGAGATATGTTGAGCGCAAGAACCGTTATTTTCTCCTTGCTTTCTACGTTTATATTCATATTTTCTTAAACCACCTCCAGATGCGAAGTTCAGAGTGTCCTCTGGATCTCAATTCGAATAAAAAATGAAAAAATGGCGAATCCTTTCAAACACTGAAAACGTTCGGACTTAGATATTTAGAATATGAGATATGTGTCTAAAATTTGGCCGAAAAGGAATTTTCATGATGATTATTCAACCCGTGTCATTAAAAATAACCAGAAGCAACTAAATGAAAAAATTCACGTTCTCAATTTTTATAGTATCAGGGCTACACTGCGAGGAGACTTAACCTCGTTAAGTATGAGTAATTAGTTTTATCAGATAAATAATACACTGGCGGGTAGTGCATAACCTTTAGGTTTTATCTTTATTTTTCAAAGGATTTGATTGATTTCTAATTGATAAGGCGCCAACGGTGAGCGGAAATCGTCACAATCTGCAAAAGGAGTTGTACATGTCTGTTTTGCGTCAATTGTCTGACAAAATGACAGCTAAGCCATATTTAATTGCTATAACACTGACACTGCTGATTTCAGTTTGGATGGTATCCGGACAACTATCTCAGACCGAAGATGTTGATACTGCTATTGGCAAAGAGTCAAATGAAGTGCTTCCCCATGTCAGAACGAAAGAGGTTAAGGCTGAATTGGTTACCCGTAGCGTGACCCTCTATGGCCGAACGGAGCCCGATCGTAAAACCACGGTTGCGGCTGAAGTGCTCGGACAGATCATTGAGGTAGTGGCAGAGCGTGGTAGCGTTCTAAGAAAAGGGGATTTGATCGCTCGTATTGATAAAAACGATCTTCCTCAGCAACTTGATTATGCTCAAGCCCGTCTCAAACAGAGAGAAATAGAATTTGATGGGGCCAAAAAATTGAGCGCGAAGGGGTTTCAAGGTAAAGCCCGCCTGGCAGAGACTGAGGCATCACTGACACAAGCGCGTGCCGATTTAGCTAAACTGAAACTCATGCTATACAAAACAGAGATTCGAGCACCTCAATCGGGAATACTCAACGAACGCTATATTGAAGAAGGAGATTTTGTTTCTGTAGGAACTGTGGTTGCCCTGATTACTGATATCGATCCTTTGATCGTTCGGGCCGATGTTACCGAAAAAGATATCTACGCTATCAAGTTAGGTCAAAAGGCCGTAGTTCGTCTGCTGAACGGGCAGGAGGTGGAGGGTGAACTACGCTATATCTCACGGGTCTCAAATGTTGAAACCAATACATTCAAGATTGAAGTCAGCATTCCCAACCCAGACTTTACACTCTGGGCAGGCGTCAGTGCCGAACTCAGTTTGCCGTTGGAAAAAACTCGAGCTATTAAGGTTTCTCCTTCATTAATGGCATTGGATGAGGCCGGTAATATTGGCATTAAAACGGTGAAAAATGGCGTGGTCAGGTTTCACCCGGTTGACTTAGTTAAAACTGAGAAAGACGGCGCCTGGCTAGGTGGTTTCGAAGAGAGCGTTGAGGTCATTATTCTCGGGCAAGGTTTTGTAAAGGCTGGCGATCATGTCGTAACCACTAAGGTGGAGAATTAACTCATGCTAAGTGTTATTGACGCCGCCCTGAGCCGGGGCCGTACGGTTGTTGTGTTATTGTTGCTTTTGCTGGTTGCTGGTGCAGTTAGTTACAACCTGATCCCGAAAGAATCTGATCCCGATATCCCGATACCGTACGTGTATGTTTCCATCGAACATAGCGGTATTTCGCCTGAAGACGCGGAGAGGATGCTGCTGCGTCCTATGGAGCAAGAGCTACAGGGGCTGGAGGGGCTAAAAGAGATGAAGGGCTCAGCCGTCGAGGGCCACGCGTCAGTTTTTCTAGAATTTCAGCTGGATATAGACCAGAAACAAGCGTTAACCGATGTTCGTGAAAAGGTTGAATTGGCTAAGAGTCAGCTTCCTGCGGGTACCGACGATCCCACCGTTCATGAGATCACCATGGCAGGCTGGGCGCCGGTCGTGACGGTGGTGTTGTCTGGCTCAGCGCCTGAGCGGGCGCTGATCATGCTGGCTCGGGATTTACAAGATAAGCTGGAAACCTTAAAAGAGGTGCTGGAAGTTGAGATTGGCGGCGACCGGGATGAAATGGTAGAGATCTTGGTCGATCCTCTTCTGATGCAAAGCTACAGCCTCGATCAGGAACATATCTACAACTTATTGTCACGTAACAACCGCTTGGTTGCCGCCGGAACCATGGATAATGGTCGAGGACGTTTTCCTATTAAGGTGCCTTCTGTTTTCGAAAATATTGCTGATGTACTTTCATTGCCGATCAAGGTTGATGATGACCGGGTGATCACTTTTGGCGATATTGCTCAGATACGTCGTGTATTTACTGACCCCAATTCGTTTGCCCGGTTAAACGGTAAACCGGCTGTCACGCTAGAGGTAAAAAAGCGTGCGGGACAAAATGCGATTGAAACAGTAAATAAAGTGCGTGAAATCGTTGCGAAAGAGTCAGAGCTTTGGCCTGCTAACGTGCAGGTGGACTTCACCGGAGATACCTCGGAATACGTTAAAGATATGCTGGCTGATTTGCAGAACAATGTTGCCTCGGCGGTGTTGCTGGTGGTGATCGTGATCATCGCAATTCTGGGGATACGCAGTGCCGCTTTGGTCGGTATTTCTATTCCAGGCTCGTTTTTGACCGGTATTCTGGTGCTGTCAGCCTTTGGGATGACCATGAATATGATCGTCCTGTTCGGGTTGATCATGGCTGTTGGCATGTTAGTTGATGGCGCTATTGTTGTAACTGAATTTGCTGATCGCGAGATGAGCGAGGGAATACACAGAAAACAGGCTTACAAAAATGCTGCCAACCGCATGGCGTGGCCTATTATTGCATCCACGGCAACCACATTAGCAGCGTTCGCTCCTTTGTTATTCTGGCCCGGATTGATGGGCGAGTTTATGAAGTATTTACCGCTGACTTTGATCTTTACCCTCACCGCCTCTCTGATCATGGCCTTGATTTTCGTTCCCACACTCGGGACGCTTTTTGGTAAGCCAAGATTGATTTCAGCGGCCGGTAGGGCTCAGCTCATCGAAGCCGATCAGGGGGATATTGCTAAGCTTAAGGGGTTTACTGGCTTTTATGTCAGAACCCTAAAAGTGGCAGTCTACAGGCCCTGGATGAGCCTTAGCGTAGCTTTGCTGTTCTCTGTCGTGGTCTTTATGGCTTACGGCGTGTTTGGTAAAGGGGTAGAGTTTTTTCCGGATACCGATACTGGTGCCTTCAATATAACGGTGAGATCGCAGGGTGATCTTTCTATTTTCGAAAAAGATGCCGTGATGAAGGAAGTCGAGGCCCAGTTGTTGGATATGGAAGAAATAGAAACCTTGTACGGCAAGACAGGAGGGGTGGATGAAGTTGGTTATATTCGAGGTAATCTGACCGACTGGCAAGAACGGCGCAATATCGACGAAATCACGGCAGAAGTGTTTGAGCGAACTGAACACCTGGCCGGCATCGAGCTTGAGGTTCGTAAAGATGATAATGGCCCACCATCGGGTAAAGCGCTGCAGCTGGAGATCAGCTCCCGTTTTCCAGAGTTATTGCAGCCGACCCTGGAGAAGGTGAAAGCAGAGTTGGAGCATCACTCTGCTTTTACCAATATAACGGATAATGGCGATAAACCCGGAATTGAGTGGCAGATCAAGGTTGATCGGGAAAAAGCGGCACGTTTTGGTGCCGATGCTACGCTGGTGGGGGCCAATGTACAGTTTGTGACCACCGGGTTAAGAATCGGCAGTTATCGTCCCGATGATACCGATGATGAGATTGATATTAAGGTTCGTTTCCCAGAGGAATACCGTCATGTAGATAGCTTGCATCAGCTTAGGTTGAAAACGTCTACGGGTCAGGTACCTATCAGCAATTTTACCGAACTTAAGGCGGCTGATAAGCAGGGCGTTATCAATAAAGTGGATGGCCGGCAGGTAATCACTTTAGAAGCGGATTTGATACCCGGTTATAACTTAAATGAGGTGTTGCCTGATTTAATGGCCAGAATCCCGACATTAGGACTGGATCTCAGGGTCAATTTGAAATTGAGGGGCGAAAACGAAGATCAAAAAGAGTCTGAGGCATTCTTGATCAAGGCTTTTGCGGTGGCACTGGCTGTAATGGCACTGATTTTGATCACCCAGTTCAATTCATTTTATCAGGCATTCTTGATCCTCAGCGCGGTGATCTTTTCAACCGTCGGGGTTTTTCTGGGTTTGCTGCTTACCCAGCAAGCCTTTGGCGTCGTTATGGGGGGGCTGGGAGTGATATCTTTGGCGGGTATTGTGGTCAATAATAATATCGTTCTTATTGATACCTTTAATGTGCTGTGCAAGGAAGGGGTTACGCCGATGGAAGCGATCCTAAGAACGGGTGCACAGCGCCTACGCCCGGTACTGATGACAACGGTAACTACGATTTTAGGTTTGATGCCGATGGTACTGGAGATGAACTTCGATCTCTTTAATCGAAATATCGAATTTGGTGCCCCCATTTCTAAGTTCTGGGTTCAGTTGGCGTCGGCGGTTGCTGGGGGACTCGCATTTGCAACGTTACTCACGCTGATACTTACCCCCTGTATGTTAGCGCTACGAATAAACCGTAAAGACAGAGAGTTTCAATCATCCATAGAGCTGATCCCCGAGTCAAAAGATCTCAGGTTGAATAAGGTCAGCAACGGTTAACGATCAAGACATAATCGCAATATTAACGCCACGAAGGTTTGGTTTAAATCATTTACTGTATTATACAGCGTTAGCAATTATTCCCCTGATGGTACTATTGGTTGATAGTACCATCTTTTTTTTAATCTACTGATTAACAGAATCATAATAATCAACTGAAAGTAAACGGAAAAAATTGTATTCTTTTTTACAGCATAACCTGAATATTTATGACTATTATTTAATGTGCTGGTCGTTTTATTCTTAACATATAAATATCGACTTAGCGTACAGTTTACGATGAGCCGGTCATAATGTTAAAGCTTGTTCATTTTTATGTGTGATGCTAGTTGGAGATAACTAATGAAATACAAAATTGTCTGCGATAAACATGAGTTTGAATTTGAAAACAAAATAAACCTTCTTCTTGGGCAAGGGTGGAAACTCTATGGTGAAATTGTAGTTAGCCTGGTGGGTTCACCTGATAAATTAACCTGCTGGTATACTCAGTCGATGGTTAAAGATGATTAAAAATGTGTCAGCAATTTCTGTAAGGATACGGTTTTGCTGGCCATCATATATGAGATATATCCAGTGTCTGTCTACACCCTGATTTTGGAGTATAATGCTGCGACGTATATGTCACAGGTGGAAGCGAGTGACGAAAAGGCGGCCTTAATAGAATGGGCTGAAGAGTTAGATGTCTGTACTATCGACGGCTTTCCCTTAGACGGCGCAGATCAACTGTTAAAAAACCTCGAAGCTCAAGCCCTGTCACCGGTCGTTAAGTTGGTAAATGTGTGGAATTTAACCTTTGTTGTAGGGCATGATCTTGCAATTTTGCATCTGATTAAAACTGAATTGCAGATCGATGGTTGAATGATAAATGACGTTTTTAAAGTAGAGAAGTTGAAGAGGAGGGCAGTCCCCCCCTCCTAGTTCTCGGTCGCAGAATTAACGGATAGGCGGAGCGTACTGAATGCCACCATCTTGCCATAGCGCGTTTACTCCGCGTTTCATTTCAAACGGTGAGTGTACGCCTACCGTACGTTCGAAACTCTCACTGTAGTTACCGACTTGTTTGATAATACGGTAACCCCAGTCGTCACTCAGTCCCAATCCTTTGCCTTTAGGCCCGTCTAGACCAATGAGGTGACGGATATTCGGGTCATTAGAGTTCTTCATATCATCAACACTGATTGATGATACACCTAGCTCTTCCGCCGCCAGCATGGTGTAGAGCGTCCATCTGATAATGTTGAACCACTGATCATCGCCTTGGCGGACGACCGGGCCTAACGGCTCTTTAGAGATAATTTCAGGTAAGACAACGGCACCAGCAGGATCCTCTAAGCTCTGACGAAGCGCATAGAGGGCTGACTGATCGGTTGTCAGAACATCACAACGACTGGCATCAAAGCCTTCAACGGCTTGCGCCTCTGTATCATACATGACTGGCGTATATTTCATTTCACGAAAACGGAAATATTCGGCGAGGTTGAGTTCTGTCGTGGTGCCAGATTGGACACAAATTGTTGCGCCATCAAGCTCTGTTGCACTATATACACCAAGGTTCTTTTTAATCATAAAACCCTGGCCATCGTAGTAATTAACACCAGTAAAACGGACTCCCAAAGCGGTATCGCGATGCATTGTCCAGGTGGTATTACGCGCTAGCAGGTCAACGTCTCCTGATTGAAGAGCGGTAAAGCGTTCTTCCGTTGTTAGCGGGATATATTTTACTTTTGTTTTATCGCCAACGGTTGCAGCTGCAACCGCTTGACAAAATTCAACATCCAGTCCTTCCCACTCGCCTTTTGCATTCGGGTTAGAGAATCCCGGTAGCCCGTTGCTGACCCCGCATTCAACGTAGCCTAGCTTTTGGACTTTTTCTAAGGTTTGATATTTATCGGTACTGGGATTTGTCGCTGTCAGTTGTTTTTCGAGGCTGGCAATTTTGTCTTGCAATGGTTTGATAACATCTGGATCAGACGTCTTTGCTACAGGGAGTTCTGATTGCTTCATTTGTTGCTCAAGTGTTTGGATTTTTGCTTCGAGTGATTTGATGAGTTCTTTGTCCTGAACGTTGGTTTTATCACAGCCGGAGAGAATTAATGCTAGGGTCGATATTACGAAAGAGAATTTTATCGTTTGCTTCATCGTTACGTCCTGCCATTTTTATAGAAATAAGAGAGACCAAAAATATTTGATTTTTTATAAAGAGCATCGATGTAATAAAGGTATATTATCCGTATCCATATTGAGTATAGGAACAGATTGCAATTCTTCTAGTAATTGGTGGGTAAGAGAACAATAGTTCGGGAATCGGCTTTAATTAAACCAATCACTTAGAATCAAATACATCGAGGTCGGGAGAAAATTAAAGGTAATAATCGACATTCGGCAATGTTCCAGTCAGTCCGCTTCCATGTCAAATGTACTCGAAAAAACGACTCATTCCTCTGTACATTTTCCTCGAATTGAGCTGGTAGAGAGCACTCTGAATTCAGCATCCAGAAGTCACTTGGCTATAGGTGTGATTTCTTTGCGGTGGAAACAAGTTCAACCATTGCTTGCCAAGTCTATGGGGCATGCTAGTTTTAATAGTAGTCTATCAACGACATGCCGGAGAAAAACAAAATGAGTGAAACCAAACAGGCATTATGGGAGCTAGAATACCGACTTGAACACCATCCCGAGATTTTTAAGAAAATTAACTATGCCCAGTTAATTGAGCTAGGTAAGAAAATAAACCAAGGTGTTAGCAAAAAAATAGATGTTCCTGATCTTACTCCAGCTGACATAAAAACGACTGTCGATGCCTTTAAGGGGTGTCTGGAGTTGGCTGTGATTGTAAAGGAGTCAGAAATCGCCACCATTCTACTTGAGCAATCAAAAAATATCACAAAAGTCCTCGAAGGCTACTCTATACCGGAAATTGATGCGCAAATTATTACAAAAGATGAGATCAAAGAGCTTGTGGCATTAGCTGAATCAAATGATTTAATGGAAATGCTATTAGGTATAAATAAAAATAGTCTCAATGAGAAGAAGTTAGAATCATATTTAAAAATTAGTGTTGATGATCCGGGTACAACTCCGGATGAAAACACCCTGACGCCTGACGAACGTAATCGAAGACTGACGGCACTCATAATAATGAATAAAGCGGTATCAGGCGGCCTGCTGAGCTGTGGAAATATTGGCTTGGGCGCGCTTTCTGGCATTCTTTCCACTATACCAACGTTGACAAATCCAACTTTTCCACTGATTCCAGGTTTAATTACTTCTACCTATACCGGCATAAACGGAATACTATCAGCCATTAACGACCTGAATAACCTGCCATAAGAGAGAAATCTTTCAACACCATGGCTGTGATAAAAAGAGCACGTTCATCGTGCTCTTTAAAGGACGTCCATACCCAGTAAACAATTAAGCTCTCATCAGCCAGAATCCTGCATTTGGAAGTGACTTCGGTCTATTTATCGGAGATTAATTCGACTGAGTTGTGATATTTGGATTTTTTCCCTGATTCAGAATACAGAAGGTGTTGTCTTTAAGTGCAGATTCAAGCGCGGTGAGGGATGGGATGTCCATTTTTACCCAAGTAAAACTAGTTCCTAAATCCATTATGGAATGAGCATCAGAACCACGCACTACGGCGATGTGAGAAGCCGCTTTTTTCAACTCTGGATGGACGGTATCGAGATGAGACGTATTAAGGAACTGCGCGGCATCAATGAGATTGAGTGATTTTTGTATCTCGGGGTTAACATTTCGAACATTTTCCAGCAGACCTTTTGACCCCTCGATATGAGCAGGGATTGCCAGCCCACCGGCCTGCTTGACGTCTGCGATAACGGTTTCAATTGACTCGATAGTCGATGTTCGCTCGGGATCGCCAAAATCATCGACAATGCCGCATGCGCCAAGTAGCGTTGTGATGTGGTTTGAATCTACGCTTGGATCAAAAAGTGCCAGCAAGTGGGTATGACTGTTTCCGGTTGATACCGTGATCTCACATCCTGGAAAAATATGCAGAGGCCGGTACCATGGTTCTGACTTGTCCAGGGTGATGTATGTTTCTTTCAGCTGGTTAATCCAACAGCCTGAGTTATGGTCGGTGACGGCCACACAGTCTATATCGGCTTGCATTACAGCTTTTAGCCACTCCGCTTCATTAGGAATTTCTTGATCAAGATAATCAATAGAGGCTGGGGTATGAGTATGAAAATCAAATTTGTACCACTGACTTCCAATAGCCGATTGAGGCATTAAGGCCATTCCTTATTAAGTTCACCAAAATTGGCTGACTAATTTTAAAAGTATATTGGCGTTCATTTTATGATCGTTATCGCATATTCCCATTTAGGCGGTGTCTATTTCAGTGTTGACTATCTCATGGCGATAAGTAAAACAATCATGACAACAATCGTGTATGCGGGCTGCCTTTTAAGTTTCCGTATCGATTTTCGATGCATTCACTCACCGACAATCCCTTTTCAGATAATTCACATGCGGATTCACAAGCTTGAAGCCGAGAATTGATGTTTTAAAATTGTAAGACTGTCACGCGGTGGGGGCAGGGTAGGAAAATGCCAAAAGGTTTATTTGCCATACTTTATCTTAATGCTACTGACAAAGCTGTGGCACTCAAGGCTAGACGAGATTGTTGTCATACTCGGCTAACCTTGAGTGATTGCAATGCAATGAAATCAATAACACGATGATTATTTGACTAATGGATTAATAGTCATGATTCAATAAATCTTACAGTTTTTGACCTGATATAGTAATGATCGTCATTGAACGTGTAGGTTCTTGTTGATTTCCCGTTTCTTAGGTTAAAAATCTCTCAACCAGATATCTTTATGCTCAGACATTTTATTTTTACGCTTTTTCTTACCGCAGCCTTCAGGTTTTGCCATCGGTTTATTTGACGCTAAAATCGCGTCACTGATAGTTTCATCGACTTCAAAACCCACCACTTGCTCACGTTCAAGTCTGATCTTGTTCTTCTTTTCGATGATGTTGAAGTGATGGTAATCATCATAATCAATAAGCGATAATGCTAAACCTACTTCACCGGCACGGCCACTTCGGCCAATACGGTGCATGTAATCTGATGGACTTCTTGGTAAATCAAAATTGATTACCACTGGCAATTTTTCGATGTCTAGACCACGAGCAGCAATATCTGTCGCAATTAACACTTCTATCTCGCCTGATTTAAAAGCATCAAGCACGCGAGTACGAGCACCTTGCCCTTTATTACCATGAAATACTTCTGCGGAAATACCCCGTTTAGAGAGTTTGTCAGCTAAGTGCTCACAGCTATTTTTTGCATTGACGAAAATCAGTGCTTGTCGCCACTGATGTTGCTTGATTAAATGCGCTAACAAGGCTGTTTTTCCACCCTTATTAACGGTAAAAACGCGCTGTACCAGGGTACTGGTATCAGTGCTCTGCAATTGTATTTCAACAGGGTCGTTAAGCAACTCTTGAGTTAAAGCCTGTACTTGCTCAGGAAAAGTCGCTGAAAATAATAACGTTTGAGTTTGCTTTGGCAATAAACTCAGCAGTGCTGATAGTTCATCAGTAAAACCAAGACTTAACATACGATCAGCTTCATCAAGCACTAAGGTTTTAACCTTATCTAGCTTAATGGCATTACTTGAAATTAAGTCGAGTAATCGACCAGGTGTTGCCACCAAAATGTCGGTACCGCCACGTAATGCAAGCATTTGAGTATTCGCGGATACACCACCAAAAACAGCAACCGTTTTAATCGTGCCGTTAAAGTGCACGGCATAAGACTTAATGTTGTCAGAAACTTGTTTTGCCAATTCACGCGTTGGCACTAAAATCAGCCCGGTAACATAGTTGCCTTTACTGCTTTTGCTATTCAATGGCTTTTCAGCGTGTAATTGCTGCAGCATAGGCAGAGCAAAGGCGGCCGTTTTACCTGAGCCTGTATTTGCCCCTGCAATTAAATCACGCCCTGCTAATACACTTGGGATAACTTGTGCTTGAATAGGCGTTGGCTGTTGATATTCAAGTTCAGTTAATCGAGCTAACAAGGGTTGAATAAGGCCAAGTTCAGTAAAGTTGTCTGGAGTTGTGACAGTAGTCATTAGTATAAAGGGCTCAAAGCTAAAATAATCGCCGGTATTTTAACGTATTTATGCCCCGTTAAGTAGATTAATGAAGGCTATATTTCCTTTAGTTGTTACAGTTAAATTAGACAGACAATAGCTAAGTGATATGTCAGGCCGAGAGCATAAGTTGATTTTTTGTTAAAAACGTAAATTACCATCAATTTATAGAGCGGTTATACGGTTAAATTCCAAAAAATTACCGGTATTTTTGGTTGCTGATGTACATATTTCATATCGATGAGTTGGTTTGATTTAGCTTTGGATGAAAACTAAGTATTCATGATCTCACCCTGATTCTTAGAGCTACCCACAGCCTTTAATGCGGGCATCACTGAGGTCGATGAAACTTTATTTCAACACTAATAGTAAGGCTAAAGAAAGTTGACACGCAAGTCGGAAAATGCGGAATGAAAGTACTTGCCAGTTTACGTCGGATAAAATTTAAATGGCTTACTTTACCTTAGTTTTAGAACAGCTGTAATAAAATAACATAGTGGCTAATTAGTTTTAATTTCCAGAGTATAGCGTTTCTTTTTATCCTGACTTGTCATCACATTTACCTTTGGCAGTAATGAAAAACGACATTAAAAAAGTAGAACTAGATCTTGTTTAGTAACTTACTGTTTAATAAACAGTATTTACATTCTATTGATAGCTCTGCTTTTTGTATTTACATCAGAGTTATTGTTATTTTTTTGCTTTATTATTGTAAGGTCATTGTTTTATTTTCGATATTAAAGTTTGTTTAAATTACGCATTACTTTTAAAGCAACAATTTTTTAACGTTGCGATATCCGCACCGTTACACGAATGTGTCCCCGTCACATATTGTAATACTCTTCCAGTTTGTCCTTGTTTAATCCCCTATATTCATCTCATCAAATCTCCAATGCTCTACACATATAATAAAGGATTGATAACGATGAAAAAGGTTTTGTTCAATGTTGCTGCTCTTACACTGGCTCTTGCTACTGCTGGTGTTCAGGCAAAAGACTATGAAATTGTGAACGTCGTGAAAGTATCAGGTATCCCTTGGTTTAACCAAATGAACAAGGGTATTGAGCAGGCTGCTACTGATTTTGGTGTTAATGCCCGTCAGTTAGGTCCATCTACTCCCGATCCCGCACAGCAGGTGAAGATCATTGAGGATCTGATTGCTAAAGGTGTGGACGCTATAACGGTTGTTCCTAATGATGTAACGGTATTAGAACCCGTATTTAAGAAAGCGCGTGAGAAGGGCATTATTGTACTTACTCACGAATCACCAGATGGCCACAGCGCCGACTGGGATATCGAAACCATTGATAATCAAGCTTATGCGAAAGCGACAATGGATGAACTTGCGAAAAATATGGGCAAGAAAGGTGGTTATGCCGTTTATGTTGGTTCATTAACCGTCCCACTGCATAATAACTGGGCAAATCTAGCGATTGATTACCAAAAAATGGCTTACCCAGACATGTATGAAGTGACAAGCCGTATGCCTGTTGCTGAAAGTATTGATGCTTCGTATGCTGCAACGAATGACTTAATGAAAGCACACCCAGACATGACGGGTATTGTTTCTTATGGATCACTCGGTGCCATTGGTGCAGGTGAGGCCATTAAGAAGAAACGCGCTAAAAACAAAATGAGTACTGTGGGCATTATGATGCCAAGCCAAGCGGCACCGTACTTGATGCGTGGCGAGATTGATAAAGGCTTCTTATGGAATCCCGCCGATGCAGGTTATGCGATGGTTGCCGTAGCGAAACAAATGCTGGACGGCCAAAAAGTGGTTGATGGTGTGACTGTTGATAATCTTGGTGTTGCAGAGATTGATCAAGAAAAGCGTGTGATTAAATTTAATAAAATCCTTGTAGTAGACAAGTCAAACGCTCGTGACCTAGGTTTCTGATCACATTATTAATATTTTGTTCAGGGCAGTGCAATACTGCCCTTTAGCTGGAAATCCATCATGTCAAACGAAGCATTTATTACCTTAAAGCGTGTATCCAAGCATTTTGGTTCCGTTAAGGCCCTTGATGGCATCAACTTAACTTTCAATAAAGGTGAAGTGCATTGCTTAGCAGGGAAAAATGGTTGTGGAAAAAGTACCTTGTTCAAAGTGATCTCTGGGGTACATGCACCTGAAAAAGGTGCAGAGATTGTACTTGATGGGAAAACCTATTCCCGCTTGAACCCGCAGCAATCTATAGAACATGGGATTCAGGTTATCTATCAAGATCTATCTTTATTTCCTAATCTTACTGTCGCTGAAAATATTGCCGTGCAAGATCATATGGCATGGACGAAAGGCGTAGTTAAGCACGCACGTTTAGATGCGATAGCCAAGGCTGCGATGGATAAAGTGGGGGTATCACTTCCTTTAACAAAACGAGTAGAGCAACTTTCTATTGCAGAGTGCCAGTTGGTCGCTATTTGTCGTGCAATGGCGTCTGATGCCAAGCTTGTCATTATGGATGAACCGACGGCTTCTCTGACTCGAACAGAAGTAAATAGCTTAATTCAGGTGGTTGCGGATTTAAAGTCTAAAGGTATTACTGTTGTGTTTGTTAGTCACAAGCTGGATGAGGTCATGGAGATTTCTGATCGAATTACGGTTATTCGTGACGGCAAAACCATTGGCACGTATCCAGCAGAAGAAATGAATAGTGATGAACTGGCGTTCTTAATGACAGGGCAACGTTTTGAGTATTCTCCGCTAGGCGAATATAAACAGCAGGGAGATGTGAAATTAGAGGTCACTAACCTGACTAAAAAAGGTCAGTTTAATGATATTAATCTTCAAGTGCGTGCTGGTGAAATTGTTTCTATAACAGGGTTGTTAGGTTCTGGTCGTACTGAGTTATGTTTGGCTTTATTTGGTATGACTCGACCAGATAGCGGTCAAATGAAGGTTAATGGCAAACGTGTTGAATTTAGTTCTAACAGAGAAGCGATTGCTCATGGCATTGGTTATGTCTCGGAAGACAGAATGAGCACTGGGTTAGTTATGGAACAATCCATACAAGACAACACTACAGCGACAGTTCTGTCTCGATTGAAAAAGCCGAATGGTTTTCTTGATCATGCAAAAGCGACAAACTTAGTGAAAAGACTCATATCTTCTTTATCAATTAAAGTTGCTGATCCTATGTTACCAGTGACCAGTTTGTCGGGCGGTAATGCTCAACGGATTTCTATTGCTAAGTGGATTGCGGCTGAGCCTGATGTGTTGATTCTCGACTCTCCAACAGTGGGTGTTGATATTGCGAACAAAGAAAGCATTTATCAGATAGCGAAAGATCTCGCTTTAAAGGGGATGGCTATCATCATGGTGAGCGATGAAATCCCTGAAGTGTTTTATAACAGCCATCGCGTGATTGTAATGAAAGATGGAAAGTTCTCTCATGACTTCCATCCAATAACATCTTCAGAAAAAGAAATCATGGAGGCCGTCAATGCGTGATCGTATGCGTTTTCGTTGGGATGCTTTAATAAAGCGTCATGAATTTTATCTAGCGGCCCTTATTGGTTTAATGGTTATTGGGTTAGGAATAAGCTCTGAAGATTTTTTAACGCTGGGCAATATTTTCGATATGTCGGTGAGCTCTGCCATTCTAGGCATCATGGCTTGTGGACTTTATGTTGTTTTGATTGCAGGCGGTATTGATATTTCATTTCCAGCCACTGCCGCAATAGCACAGTACGTTATGGCGACCTATGTATTGTCTATTGGAGGCAACTTCTTTATTGCTTTTTTGATTGCCGCTGCTGTAGGTATGCTGCTTGGCCTTATCAATGCCGTATTGGTATATAAGCTGAAAGTACCTGCTATCATCATTACGATTTCAACACTCAATTTATTTTTTGGATTGCTGATTTACTTTAGCAATGGTGCTTGGTTATACGGTTTCCCTGATTGGTTTATGGATGGGGTTGAGTGGTTCACCTTTGTGGGTAGCGACGGATACGACTATGGCTTATCTCTTCCAATTATAACGCTTGTCGCTGTTGTTTTATTTACATCATTTTTGATGTCGAAAACACGCTTAGGTCGTCAGATATATGCGATGGGCGGTAATGCAGATGCAGCAAGCCGGATTGGTATTAATTTATTTGGTATTCACCTGTTTGTTTACGGCTACATGGGGGCATTAGCGGGAATTGCATCAGTGGTGCAAACCCAAATTACACAGTCAGTTGCACCGAATTCATTAATGGGCTTTGAACTTACGGTTTTGGCTGCTGTGGTATTAGGTGGAACGAGCATGACAGGGGGGAAAGGCACGCTTATGGGAGTTGTTCTTGGTGTGGCGCTGTTAGCCATTATGAAGAACGGATTAACATTGCTAGGTGTTCCTTCTTATTGGCATGCGGTTGTCACCGGTCTCATTATTGTATTCAGTATCAGTATGACTGCTCTGAATGAAAAAAAACAAGCGTTGCAGGGGGCGTAATGGATCAGGTATTGAATGCATTAAAGCTACCAACGGATAGAAACATCCGTTATTTATTAGTTATTTTAATCAGTATTATGGTCATCATGGCTGTCGCAAGCGGTGATACATTCTTCTCGGTGGCAAATTTACAGTCCATGTCATCACAAATGCCATTATTGGGAATGCTAGCGCTTGCGATGGCGGTATGCATGCTTACTGGAGGGATTAATCTCTCCATTATTGCAACGACCAATGCGTGCAGTTTAGTTATGGCAAGCATTATCACGATGGCACCCGATAATGGAATGGTACTGTTGTTTGCACTGGTGGCGGGTTTAGTTACTGCGGTTGTTATTGGTTTACTTAACGGTGCTTTAATTGCTTATGTCGGGGTTTCCCCAATATTAGCAACACTCGGAATGATGACATTAATTAATGGCCTAAACGTTTTGATTTCTGGTGGCAGTGTTATGTCAGGCTTTCCAGAATCATTATTAGTCATCGGTAATGGTGCAGTATTGGGTATTCCAATGCCACTTATCCTCTTCGTATTTTTCGCTATTGGTTTATGGGGGTTACTTGAGCACACCAGCCTTGGCCGTACTATCTACTTGATGGGCTCGAACGAGAAGGCTGCTCAATTCTCTGGTATCAATACACAAAAAGCCGTGCTTTATGTGTATGCGATTTCATCGATTCTTTGTTGGGTTGCCGCACTGGTTATGATGGCAAAATTCAACTCGGCCAAAGCAGGCTATGGGGAGTCCTACTTATTGATAGCCATTTTAGCATCAGTATTAGGGGGGATTAATCCAGATGGTGGTTTTGGTCGAATTATTGGTATTGGCCTGGCATTGATTGTATTACAAACGTTAGAAAGCGGTCTGAATTTATTAGGCGTCAGCAGCTATTTAACGATGGCTCTTTGGGGTGGCATTTTAATTCTATTCATTACCCTACAAAAACGTAAAGCTTAGTGGAGAGAGCAAGATGAGTATTTATTTTATTGGCGTTGACGTTGGTAGTGGCAGCGCACGAGCTGGTGTTTTCGATGCCTCAGGTCGAAAAGTCGGTGAAGCGAAGCGTGATACACAGATGTTTAAACCCCGTGCTGATTTTATCGAACAGTCGTCTGAAAACATTTGGCAAAGTGTCTGTATGGCGGTCAAAGATGCAGTTTCGCAAGCAAACATTGATCCGATTCAAGTAAAAGGTATCGGCTTTGATGCAACCTGTTCATTGGTTGTTTTAGATAAAAAAGGCCAACCATTAACGGTTAGCCCTACAGGTCGAAGTGAACAAAATATCATTATGTGGATGGATCACCGAGCCATTGCACAAGCAGAACGTATTAATACAACAGAACATCCGGTATTGGCATATGTGGGAAATCGTATCTCACCTGAAATGCAAACCCCGAAGTTACTTTGGCTGAAGCAAAATATGCCAAATACTTGGTCTCAAGCTAAATATTTTTTTGATTTACCTGACTTTTTAACATGGAAAGCAACGTTTGATGATAGCCGTTCTCTTTGCTCTACCGTGTGTAAATGGACATACTTAGGCCATGAAGATAAGTGGGATACACACTTTTTTGAACGCATTGGGTTAGATGATTTACTTGCTGATGGTGCAAAGTCTATTGGTAATGTTATTAAGCCAATGGGAGAGCCTGTTGGGCAAGGTTTAACGGCACACGCCGCTGATGATTTAGGTTTAATACGCGGTACACCTGTTGGTACGTCGATTATTGATGCTCATGCTGGTGGTATTGGTGTTCTGGGGGCCGCTGGTATGGCTGGCGAGACTGCCGATTTTAATAAGCGTTTGGCATTAATAGGCGGAACCTCATCTTGTCATATGGCTGCATCAAAGACTGCGCGTTTCATCGATGGTGTATGGGGTGCTTACTATGGGGCAATGATCCCGAATCATTGGTTAAATGAAGGTGGTCAATCTGCTACAGGCGCGTTAATTGACCATATCATTACGTCGAACCCTTTATATGGACAACTAAAAGCACAAGCAACGAAAGATGGAACAACGGTTTATCAAATACTGAATGATCATTTATTGAAACTCGCGGGCACTAAAGAAGATATTGCGTTTCTAACTAAAGACATTCATGTATTGCCATATTTTCATGGTAACCGTTCTCCACGAGCCAATCCAAATCTTACCGGTACGATTACCGGACTAAAAATGTCGAAAACACTCGATGATATGGCTCTGGCTTACCTAGCGACAATTCAGGCTATTGCGTTAGGAACAAGGCATATCATTGAAGTAATGAATCAGTCGGGATACGAGATTGATACCATTATGGGTTGTGGAGGTGGAACAAAGAATACGATTTTTGTTCAAGAGCATGCCAATGCAACAGGCTGTTTAATGTTATTACCAGAAGAAAGCGAAGCAGTATTGCTTGGCTCTGCAATGCTAGGTTCAGTCGCGTCAGGTTTTTATACTGATATTCCAGATGCAATGAATGCAATGAGTCGTATTGGAAAAGCTGTAACACCACAAACAGACAGAATTAAGCGTTTCTATGATATGAAGTATCAAATCTTCCATCAGATGTATGAAGATGAGATGAAGTACAAACAGCTGATGTCTGAGTTCTAAAACACGACTATCATCATGATGTTCGAGCCTTTGATGTGCAATACATTAAGGGCTTGAATTTAAAAAGTATTCTTTGTTGGGGCTGATGTTTTAGCTCAAAGCAAGACTGAGCTATTCGATAAACACCTCTAATCAGGTGGCCAAATTCAGTATGCCACTACAGAGGCGTTCTTCCGGCATTCGGTGTCGATTTCCGGTGTATTGCCTTTTTCTCGCTAATTTTTGCATTCGTTAATCATTTTCTTTACTCGATATATACTTTACTATATATCGATATTTCAATGGTAAGGATAAAGTGATGGGATCGAGTAAGAAGTTTGCCTCGTTAGTTGTTTCAGTCGTCTGTCTGGCGACATCGGTAGCACCAACTTATGCAAGTGAAAAAGTCACGGTGTTCGCCGCTTCTTCTCTGACTAATGCGATATCCGAGGTGGCTGGGTTGTATAAAGAAACAGCAGGGATTGATACAACGTTGTCTTTTGCTTCTTCTTCAACCCTGGCAAGACAAATTGCACAAGGAGCACCGGCAGACATCTACCTTTCTGCGAACAATAAATGGATGGATTATGTGTCTCAGCAGAAAATGATAGAGCCTGAATCACGCCAATCACTGTTAACTAACTCACTGGTATTGGTGGCGCCTAAGTTTTATTCCGAGGACAAAATTGAAGTGACTGCCGGCTGGGATCTCAGTCAGGCTCTTCAAGGTACGCGTTTAGCGGTCGGTGATCCGGCACATGTTCCTGCCGGACGTTATGCTAAAGAATCATTACAGACTTTGGGGTTGTGGCAACAAGCTGAGCCGCTGTTAGCAAGGGCGAATAATGTTCGTTCCGCATTAGTGCTGGTAGAAAGAGGGGAAGCGATGCTTGGGATGGTCTATAAAACAGATGCCTTAATCTCTAAACAGGTGAAGCTGGTTGCAAAGATACCGGCTACCAGCCATCAACCGATTGAATATCCTATTGCAATTGTCAATGGAATGTCACGCCCAGAGGTTAAAGACTTCTATCAGTTCTTACAATCAGAGCAAGCGCTAGCTGTCTTTACAAAATACGGTTTCGGGGTACACCAATAGTGCTAACCGATTATGAACTACAGGCGCTGCTGCTTAGCCTGAAAATCGCGAGTGTGGCCGTGATTTTTAGCCTGCCAGTTGGCATTTTATGCGCTTGGTTGTTGGCTCGATGTCAGTTTGTTGGCAAGTCATTTCTTGATGGTTTAGTGCACCTTCCCTTAGTGTTGCCGCCGGTTGTTATTGGCTATTTGTTGCTGCTCGCAATGGGGCGCCAGGGTTTTATGGGGAAGTGGCTATATGAATGGTTTGGGCTGACGTTCAGCTTTAGCTGGCGTGGGGCTGCACTGGCAGTCGCTCTTGTGTCATTTCCGTTAATGGTGCGATCGATTCGTTTGGCGCTGGAAGGCGTTGATCGTAAATTAGAGCAGGCAGCGCGGACACTGGGTGCTGGCCCATTGAAGGTTTTTTTCACAATAACACTGCCATTAACCCTTCCTGGTATTCTTACGGGGACGATTCTGGCCTTTGCCCGTGCATTGGGCGAATTTGGCGCGACCATTACTTTTGTGTCGAATATCCCTGGAGAAACGCAAACAATACCTCTTGCGATGTTTTCTTTTATCGAAACACCGGGGGCGGAGAGTGAAGCTGCACGATTGTGTGTGATCGCGATAGTGATAGCGCTAATGTCGCTGATGGTCTCTGAATGGCTGACACGAATTGCCCGTAAGCGTTTGGAGGCTTAATGTTGACCAAAAACGGTATGTTAACCGTAGGTAATGTGTTGAAAATCAACATAAAGCAGCAGCTTGGTGAGCTGTTGATGGATCTTGCTCTCGATTTGCCGATGAAGGGGATCACCTCGGTATTTGGTCGTTCCGGGGCTGGTAAAACTTCTCTTATTAACGTATTGAGTGGATTGAGTCAGCCTGACGAAGGATACATCGCACTTGGAGATCGAGTATTATACGACAGCGAGAAAAGGATATATTTACCGCCCGAACAGCGTCGTATTGGTTATGTTTTTCAGGATGCTCGTTTATTTCCCCATTATACCGTGCTTGGAAATCTACACTATGGTTGCCGGCATAAAGACCAGCAGCATTTTGATGATGTTGTGGCGCTATTGGGAATTGAGCATCTATTAAAGCGCTATCCGTCATCGTTGTCTGGTGGTGAAAGGCAGCGTGTTGCGATTGGCCGGGCGTTGCTGACAAAACCAGATATGCTGCTGATGGATGAGCCTTTAGCTTCGCTGGATCAGCCGCGCAAGCAAGAGTTGATGCCTTATCTGGAAAAATTGGCGAAAGAAGTGAATATTCCGATCCTCTATGTCACCCATAGTTTGGATGAGATATTGCGTCTGGCTGATCATATGGTCATGATCAATCAGGGAAAGTTGGTGGTGTCTGGACACGTTAATAGCGTATGGGGATCACCTGAAATGCGCCCTTGGTTGCCATCGAAAGAACAAAGTTCGCTTATTAGTGCCCGGGTTAGCGTCAGTCATCCGCAATATGCATTAACCCAAGTTATGCTAAGCCATAATACTTACTTGTGGGTGAGTCGATTACCACATCAAAGGGGAGAATGGATAAGGGTGCGTATTCACTCTAATGATATATCGTTAACAAAATCCAAACCACTGCAAACCAGTATCCGTAATATCTTATCGGCACGAATCGAGAAGATCCTTCATGTTCAGGAAGAGCAAAAAGTAGAAATTAAGTTGCAAGTCGGTGACACGCATTTATGGGCCAATATTACACTCTGGGCTGCTGACGAGTTAAATCTGAAGGTCGGTGATGAAGTCTACGCACAAATCAAAGGCGTAAGTGTG
Source organism: Photobacterium sp. (assembly GCF_033720175.1). Lineage (GTDB taxonomy): Bacteria > Pseudomonadota > Gammaproteobacteria > Enterobacterales > Vibrionaceae > Photobacterium. The sequence continues at coordinate 166,348 of NZ_JAWWDA010000008.1, read as the reverse complement.
ACTAAAGATGATTTAGTTTAGCTCATAAAAAAATAAACCCAAATGACCAACAGTTCGCGTCTTTAAGTCGTTTGGGTAGATAAGGCGAGGAATATAGAATACTTGTGAAATAACAAGGTTTTTACTTGTGTTTGTAATTGTAAACATAGACGATTAAAATGTGTTTTCTATTATTACCGTTTAATGCATTTACTCTCTGCGATTAATTTTCAGTATTATAAATCCTGTTGGTTTAATGTCATTTTTAGCTATTTATTCGATGGCTGTTTTTACTAGTTTTTATCGTTAAAAATACAGATCCATAAAATCACAAGGTGATTTCACGGGGTGTAAAGCCAATGAATTCAAGCTTATATGAGCCTTTTTATCCTGATTGTTATCTGCTTGTGTCAGACTTTTGTCAATTCTTGTTATTTTTGATTTCGGGCTGTTGAAATATGAGATCAATTACGCGTATATTAACCGTTCCTTTATATCTTTGACTGAAAATACGATTAAAAATTAATCTCGGTTCATCAAGATGATTTTTAACAGTATTTAAATTCTTAAAATGTTTATTGATATTAAATAGATAAGTCCAATTACATTGGAAGTGCTCATGCGATTATTCTCATTATTATTTGTTTCTATATTTTTTATTTCCGGATGTGGTTCTGGTGGTGGCTCCGACCGCGACTCTAATTCAGGCGGCGACATTTCAAATTCCAGTGATTTAAATGGATCCCCGTCAACCTCGGATAAGGATAATGGCAGTGTTCAAGATCAGGATGCTTCTGGCTCTGGGGATTCAGGTATGGGGTCTGATTCAACACCAATTACCGGTTTTGAGCAAGAAATGCTGACAGCGGTTAACGCAGCACGGGCTACCGGATATGACTGTGGCGGAACCTTTATGCAAGCTGTCGGGGCGTTGACTTGGGATGCTGATCTTGAGCAAGCTGCGTTTGTGCACTCTAGCAATATGGCGAACTATAACTTCTTCAGTCATACAGGCCAGGATGGCTTGATTGTAGGTGACCGTGTAATAAATCAAGGTTATAGCTGGCGTGCAGTCGGTGAAAATATTGCTGCAGGTCAGAAAGATGTTAACGCTGTAATGACGGGTTGGTTAAACAGCCCAGGCCACTGCAAAAATATTATGAGTGCTAACTTCACGCAGATGGGCGCATCATTCGTGATGAACTCGGACACTCAGTATGGCATTTACTGGACTCAGGTATTTGCTGATCCGAGAAGTTGATTTTATTGACTATTGCCAGAGCAGTACTCGAGTGTAACTGCTCTGTTTCTGACTATAGATAACAAATTACTGTTTTTTTGCTATCTGGAGATGATATTGCTCTGTTTCGCTAATCCAGCTCGGCCGATTAATAACTTTAGCCAAAACAAACGAGGGTAACACACAAAGCAGCAGTGGAATCGACTCATAAAGATAGGTTGCGGCTAAAACATCTTCATGATGGAGATTATTAAGCAGTGCCAGAAAATCAAAAATTACGCCTAGCATCGTTAACACCGAAAATATGATAAGAGTTATCCCGAGAAGATCACGAAAATAAATCTTGGCGGCATTCATTTTTTGTTACTCCCTATATCAAGCGTCTGAAATAGCAAATTTTTACGCTATTTTATTATTTAAGATAAATGAAATTGTTATGCATTTTCATCTCAGATTAAGAGATGAGCTGTAAATGTAACTTTCGTTTTAAGATTAAATATACGCTTCATTCCGAGGAGTATTTTGACTTACATCACACAAATGAGGTTGGTTGGGTATATGTCGCCTTGCTATACCCAGTCAAAAGCGTTGCAAAATATTTCTTTTCCATCTTTACGTATCACTCTGCCATGCGCCAGTATAATGCGGTCAAAAGGCCAGGTCAGAATTTCTTGCAGCGATTGACGGAGACGGGTTTTGTCTGTGAAAGACAGCCGCCAGTAATAAGGCATGGCAGGCTTTTGGTAGCAGCCGTTAAGCAATGCCAGACCAATGGTGAGTATATTATGGCTGTCAATCATCCATGCTAATGTATCACCGACGATCAGGGTATTAGATTGAGGATCGCAAAAGACAACCTCTTCCATTTTGTCGCTACCGCGTACCAATGTTTGTAATAACTGATGACGCCAGAGCACTGGTGTCTGTGCGCTGAGCGCATCATCAAATACCAGATCTGTTCGTTTGTTTTGCAATCCTGGAGGAGCAAAAAAATAGGCTTCAGGGTAGGCAAGCCACCATTCAGACAGAAATAAGTGGTGGCTCATATTGGGTGTCACAATGGCTTGTATCTGACCGAGCTTGGTTAATTCAAGCTGCAGCTGAGTCGTTAGCTCAACAGGTGAGTGGATCAGTAATTTATTGTTATCTAACCGAATAACAGTCATACGACCGCCGACAGGTATGCCACTCACCTTGAGCGGCATGTCCTGATACCAGATGCGACCTCGACTCCATTCGATCATAGGTTATCCTTAACCTGCTTTTCTTATGTAATTACCCAATGAGTTATGCCATCAAAAGCCCATTAGTTTCAATAAGTTTTCTGCAGTTTCTATTGCCTGCTGCCGATTCGCAATATTCAGTTTCTGGTACAAATTACGGATATGGGTCTTGATCGTGGTGGAAGCCACATCTAACTCCGATGCAATTTGTTCGTTACTGAAACCGGCATAAATTAGCCCCAGCACCTGCCATTCTCGTTGTGTCAGCGGACTGGTTCTGATCAATTCCGGGATATTTGGCAAGTTCAGCAATTTTTCAACAAAATCTTCATCGAAATGCACTGAGCGTGTACGCTCCTTGCTGGTCATTTCGCGCAGTAATTGTTGTGCACGATGAAGTTCCAGTTCACTCAGTTGTTTTGTATCAACCAGTTCTTGGAGCAAATCGCAGATTTCATTGGCATTACACAAGAAATTTCCGATCATGCCTGTACTGTTAGTCAGAATTAATGCTTCTTTCAGGTGGTTGAGCGCTTCTTCTCGCTGCCCCTGCATTTTACTGAGTACAGCTTCCAGTACCAAGTTTCGGTTTCTGTCTGTGACGAGGTTATGCTCTTCACTTCCTTCCTTAAGTATGGCCAACACTTCTTGTGCTTGCTCAAGATTATTGACTATCAGGCAGGCACGGGCGATGTTACGCCATTGAAGTTGCTGGAAGTGGTTACAGGTTCCCTCTGGGCGCTCGGCTTGTTTCAGCCAGTCAGCGATTTTGTCATTTTCGCCTTTGGCTTGCCAGTAAAGCAAGTTAGCGAAATCGGCATTGGCTTTCCAGTCAATGTGGTAAACCGAACGCTTCATCAAGCTGTTACAGAGCTCTAAATAACGTGCCGCTTTGTCTAATTCGCCACGGGTCACGGCAATTTTTGCCAGCATGGAGTAAGCATGTAACGACTTAGTATCATCGAAAGGCGCAAGTACTTCTAAGCTTTTATGTGCACATTCTTCAGCTTCATCCAACCGGTTCCAGCACCATAGAATTTGTGCACGCAGGCGGAGAAGAAATTCATGCAGCGGCACCTGTTGCAAGTGCTGCTCTTTTACCAATTTGTATGCCTGATCAAGTAATTCGAAGGCAGACTGCACATAACCTTGAGCAACCAGAATTTCGCTTTGCTGAAGCAGCGCCCACAGTGCCTGATGATAAACATGGTACTGACGTGCCATTTTTTCAGTTTGTTGCATCATCGGTAACGCACGGCTCAGATTGCCTAAACAGTGGTGTACTTCACCCACCACCGAAGTGGCAACAATACGGCTGCGGTAAGTCGTCGATGGTAATTGCCCTAAGGCTTGTTCTGATAAAACCAAGGCTTCTTCCGGCTTGCTTTGGTTGATCGCGACCTGAGCACGAAGCGCATTGAACTCCCCCTGAAGCGCATCATCTAATGCCAGGTCACGCTGATGCATTTCGGTTTCAGATTCTGCAATTAGTTCGCCGACATCGTTGTAGCGATGCTGACTCTGTGCAAGCCATGCGCGTAATAACGTCAGGCGAGGTACACTGAATAATTTGTCTTTACTCAATGCCGCAATCGAATCTTCCAGCAGCTTTAACTCGCCATGGTGAAACATATTCCAGCCATGATTGGTGAGGATCTCTATGGTTAGATCTTCATTTTTACTCTTCAAGGCATGGACCAATGCTTGTTGTGGGCAGTTTTGCTTCAACCAGGCCTTGGCGGCACAAGTATGTAATTCTGAATGCTGTTGAGGTATCTGCGAATAACGTTGGTGACGCAAGAATTCAGCAAAAAGGTTATGGAAACGGTACCAGTTATCAGCACCTTCTAGGGTATTGAGGAACAGACCAAAACGGTTGAGTGATTCCAGCAAGGCCAAAGCATCGCTACGCCCGGTTAGATCAGCGACGAGTTCTGCATTGAACATGTCGAGTACAGAACATTGCAGTAAGAATTGCTGTATTTCTCGATCAAGTTGATCGAAGACTTCTTCTGCCAGGTAATCCCATAGATGGCCACGGTTGAAACTGGCCATAGAAAGAGCCGATTCTGCCAGGTTATTAGGTACTTGCTGGGCGTGAAGTGCGATTAACTGTAATGCTGATGGCCAGCCTTCGACCTGCTCTCGCAAGGAATTAAGAACGGTACTTTCGACGTTTTCTGCAATACGCTTATGGAAAAATCGCTCGGTCTCTTCCTGATCGAAAGCCAGTAACGTGTTATCAACCTCGATGAGAAGATCACGAACACGAAGATTAGCGGTGCCGAGAGGGGGCTGACTTCGGCTGGTTACCACTAGGGTCAGGTTGTCGGGCATGTGCTTAACGAAGAAACGCATGCCTTCATGAATGTCGTCGTTGTTAATGACATGGTAATCATCAAGAACTAAGTAGGTCTGCTCGTGATAATCCGTCAACTCACCAAACAGTTCACTGAACAGAGTTGCCAGGCAGGCGAACTGGCGGCGCTCTGCCATTGCCTGGGTTTTTAAACACGCGCTGTTTGTTGCCTTGTTGATGGATTGCAGGAAGTAATTTGCAAACCTGAAGGTATCGTTATCGCTCTCGTCGATATTGAACCAACCAGTATGAGGATGCTCGTTCAGCCACTGAGCAGCCATCGTGGTTTTTCCGTAACCGGCAGGAGAACGAAACAGTACAAGACGATAAAAAGGTGCTTGGTCGAGGCTTTCCAGCAAACGCGGGCGAAGAATCGCATTATGAAGGCGTGCTGGTTTAGTCAGTTTCGATGGTATCCACATAGTCTTGTTATCTTTTGTAAGGTTTCAAAATCCAATTTGATTTCTGGTAAATCGTGTACCAGGAATAGGTCATCTTCATGGCGGTCATGTCGCAAAGAAATATAATGATGGACGAAATTACTTTCACATCATTTGACCTTGCCCATAACTTTACCTTTCTAAGCCGATGAAAAGGTATATCTATCGTATCTCCCCCCCAAAATTATGAGCCAGCTCACAGATATACCATCGGAAAATAAAAGTTAAGCTCGCGGTTGCACATGAGTTGTACATTCAGAAATGTGAGTTATGTTGCATGTATGATGGTCTGAACTTTTTTCTCCGCCCTGAAACTACGGGCAATGTCACAAAAAATGCGGGGTTTCATTACCTACGCCCCTCTGACTCATCCCTCATCCTCCAAGGAGCGGGAGGATGTTTTTAAAGGTAGATACAGGCAGCATAGATACCAGTTGGAATAATCCCAGAGAGAGAAAGAACCATGACTACACGTGGTCAGACACAACAATTTGATAAAGCGGCTTTTAAAGCGGCAGTACAAAAACACTTAGTTACTACCTATGCACAAACCGCAGAAACCGCAGACACACGTAGCTGGTATCTTGCTGTTGGCCGTGCATTGGCAGAAATCAGTACCGGTAGCTTGCTTGAAACAGAAAAGTTTGTCGCCGAAAGCAATGCACGTAGTGTTAACTACCTTTCACTTGAATTCTTAATCGGTCGTCTTACCGGTAACAACCTAATCAGCATGGGCCTCTATGAAGAGGTGAGCGGTGCGGTAGAAGAGCTTGGTCTGAACTTATCCGACCTGCTGGAAGAAGAGCGGGATCCTGCTTTAGGTAATGGTGGTCTAGGCCGTCTGGCTGCTTGTTTCATGGATTCACTAGCCGCTCAAGAATATCCTGCTGTAGGTTACGGCCTGCACTATGAGTACGGTTTGTTCCGTCAGTCTTTTGAAAATGGTCGTCAGGTGGAAGCACCGGATGCATGGCGTGGCATTGAAGGTTACCCTTGGGAAATTCTTCGCCCTGAATTGAACCAGAATGTTGGTCTATATGGTCGTGTTGAATCATATATCAATGAAAAAGGTGAGAGCAGCCGTCGTTGGGTGCCAGCAATGACTGTTGAAGGTGTTGCCTGGGATCTTCCTTTAATTGGTTATGATAATAAGAGCGTATATCCACTACGTTTGTGGGAATGTCGTTCACCTGCGCCATTCAATCTGGCTCGTTTTAACGATGGTGACTACGTTGGTGCTCAGTACAGTCAGTTAGAAGCGGGTAACGTGACGAAAGTGCTTTATCCGAATGATAATCATGACCAAGGTAAAGCACTACGTCTGATGCAACAGTACTTCCACTGTGCATGTTCAGTTGCAGATATTCTGCGTCGTCATTTCGCGGCAGGTCACAAAATTGAAGATTTTGCGAAGCTTGAAGCGATTCAGCTAAATGATACCCACCCGACTATCGCTATTCCTGAGCTAATGCGCATTCTTCTTGATGAGCACAATCTTGATTGGGATGCGGCATGGGCAATATGTTCTAAGACGTTTGCTTATACTAACCACACCTTGCTTCCAGAGGCCCTGGAAACGTGGAGCGAAGCGCTTATTTCAGAGATGCTTCCGCGCCACATGGAAATCATCTTCGAAATTAACCATCGCTTTATGAGCTTGGTTGAAGAGAAATGGCCTGGTAACAATGAAATCAAGCGCAAGCTTTCAATCATTGAAGAAGGCCCGCAGCGCATGGTACGCATGGCTAACCTTTGCGTAGTGAGCACCTATGCCGTCAATGGTGTAGCAGCCCTTCACTCTGAGCTGGTTAAGCGTGATCTGTTCCCTGAATTTCATGAGTTATTCCCAGGGCGTCTCCATAATGTAACCAATGGTGTTACCCCGCGTCGCTGGGTGAAATACTGTAACCCTGGCCTGTCTGCACTGATTAGCGAAAAAGTGGGTGATGACTGGCCGAAAAAGCTGGAAAAAATCGCCGGGCTGGAAAAATTCGCTGACGATAAAGCTTTCCAGAAGCGTTACATGGCAGTGAAGAAAGAAAACAAACAGCGCTTGGCTGACTGGGTTGAAGATAATATGGGTATCGAGCTAGATACTGATGCAATCTTTGATATCCAAATCAAGCGACTGCACGAATACAAGCGTCAGCACCTGAATCTGATTCATATTCTGTCGCTGTATCACCGTCTGATCAATGATCCGACATTCGATATGCACCCGCGCGTATTCTTCTTTGGCGCAAAAGCAGCACCTGGCTATGCACTTGCTAAAGATATTATCTTCGCAATCAATAAAGTGGCTGAGAAGGTGAATAATGATCCTCGTCTTGGTGGCAAGCTGAAGGTTGTGTTTATTCCTGATTATCGCGTAAGTCTTGCAGAAATCCTGTTCCCGGCTGCCGATGTTTCTGAGCAGATCTCGACTGCAGGTAAAGAAGCATCAGGTACCGGTAACATGAAGTTTGCCCTAAATGGTGCCTTAACGATCGGTACGATGGATGGTGCAAACGTTGAGATGCGTGAAGAAGTGGGGGATGACAATATCTTCATCTTCGGACTACTCGTTGATGAAGTACAAAAACTACTGGAAGAGGGTTACGACCCTTACCGTTACTATCATGCTGATAGTCTACTGCGTGCATCACTGGATCTGTTGGATACTGATGAGTTCACACCAGGCAAGCCTGGCCAGCTGGCGGCAATTCGTCATAACTTGCTGGACGGTGGGGATCCGTACCTTGTATTAGCAGACTTTGCCGATTATGCGAAGACTCACGAGAAAATTGATGCCGAATACCGAGACCAGGAAAACTGGGCGCGTAAGGCAATTCTTAACACTGCTTTGATGAGCAAATTTAGTTCAGACCGCAGTATCCGTGATTATGCAAACAATATCTGGAACTTAAAACCAGTTTCAAAGAAGTAAGCGTAGCGCGTTAATACCACTTGTTTGTTAACTCTTTTTGCTAGTTAGCAATCTAATTGAGTTAACACATAGCTGGTTATTAATATTCATTATAGATATCAGCAAAAACTAACATCGTAGCGGCCGCAAGGCCGCTATCGGAGATAACGATGAAAGAAGATAACGTATTAAAACAAGTTGCTGAAATGGTTGGGATTGCAGACCGCTATGTCAGTGCTTGGGGCGAGGAAGCTAAAGTTGAAGATGAAACGATTCTGCGTTTATTAGCGGCCCTTGGCTACGATACTAAAAATGACGAAGCCCTGTTAGAATCTGCCCGTAAAAAGAACCGCCCTGACGTACTTGCCCCTGTGCAGGTTATTCGTCGTGGTGAACAACCAATGCACATTACTTTACACCTTGGTGTCAGTGCCCGCATGAGTGACTTCAGCTGGCGTCTGCACACCGAGCAAGGCGAAGTAATGGAAGGTTGGTTGCAATCGCAATTAATTTCAGATGATCGTGAAAGTGGCGGTCCGCTTGTTTTTGCTTTGCCTGATGATCTGGAAATGGGTTATCACAAGCTTGAAGTCTTCCGTAAACGTCGTAAATCTCCGTTTGAAATGACACTGATTGTGACACCTGAATCTTGTTATAAACAACCCGCGTTGTTGGATGACAAGAAGCTTTGGGGCACCAGTGTTCAGCTGTACTCGGTTCGTACCAACCATAACTGGGGGATCGGCGATTTCGGTGATCTGAAACAACTGGTTGCCGATATTGCTGCACGTGGTGGTGATTTTGTGGGCCTGAACCCCATTCACTCACTATTCCCTGCCAACCCTGAGGGGGCAAGTCCATATAGCCCGTCTTCACGCCGTTGGCTAAACCTTATGTACATTGATGTCAGCTCGGTTCCTGAGTTTGCACAATGCGATGCTGCCCAGCAACTCGTTGGCAGTTCAGAATTCCAGCAGCGTCTGGTTGAAGCCCGAAATACTAACTGGGTGAATTACAGTGAAGTGTCATGCCTGAAAATGGCCGTACTGCCATTATTGTTTGAGACATTTGCTGAGCGTCATCTGGACAAAAAAACAGCTCGTGCTCAGAAATTCATGCAATTTGTTGAGCAGGGTGGCGATAGCCTGCTTCATCAGGCTGCCTTTGATGCCTTACATGCAAAATTGAAAAAAGAAGATGACAGTGCTTGGGGCTGGCCAGCGTTCCCGGAAGAATACCGCCACTTTGATAACGCAGCCGTAAAAGCCTTTATAAAGAATAACTTAAAGCAAGTTCATCTGTATATGTACCTGCAGTGGGTAGCTGATACTCAGTTGGCAGAAGTGAATGATCTTGCTCAAGAAAAAGGCATGGTCATGGGTCTGTATCGTGACCTTGCTGTTGGTGTATGTGATTCAGGTGCCGAAACATGGGCTGATCACGGCGCACTGTGCCAGGACGTAAGTGTTGGTGCTCCGCCAGATGTTCTTGGCCCGTTAGGTCAAAACTGGGGTTTACCTCCGTTAAATCCACAGGTACTGAAAGAAACAGCGTACGAACCGTACATCCAGTTATTGCGTGCAAACATGCGTAACTGTGGCGCACTGCGTATTGACCATGTATTAGGTCTTTTGCGTCTTTGGTGGATCCCTAAAGGTGAATCTGCGAAGAGCGGCGCATACATGTACTACCCAGTTGATGATCTGATGGCAATCCTCGCGTTGGAAAGTCACCGTTATCAGTGCACTGTGATCGGTGAAGACTTAGGCACGGTACCTGACGAGATTGTTGAAAAACTGTCAACGGCAGGTGTTCATTCTTACAAGGTGTTCTTCTTTGAAACAGCAGAAGATGGCGGTTACCTATCTCCTGGCCATTATCCGGCCCAGTCAATGGCGGCACTGTGTACACATGATATGCCAACCCTGCGTGGTTTCTGGCATTGTGATGATTTAAAAATGGGCGAAGAGTTAGGTCTTTACCCAGATAAAGAACAATTGTCCGGATTGTTTGACAGTCGTGCCGAAAGTAAGCAAAAGATCCTTGATAGTTTGAACTGGCATGGTTATCTTCCTGAAGGGGTAGGGCACGACGCGAGATATGTACCGATGGATCGCAACCTGAGTGAAGGTATGCAGCTGCATTTAGCTGCAAGTTCCAGTGCATTGCTGAGCCTGCAATTGGAAGACTGGTTGGAAATGGATAAGCCGGTCAATATTCCTGGTACGGTTGATGAGTATCCCAACTGGCGCCGTAAGCTTTCAACCACCCTGGATGACTTATTTACACGACAGGACATCATCGACTTAACTCGTCGTTTAACAGAAACACGAGCAAAGGCCAGTCAGAAAAACTAATCAGGAGTAGTGCGTTGGACACCATGACAGTGACACGCAGTGATAAGGAATATATGCAGCTCGAAAGAGCTGCGTTTTCAGACCCATTTTCGTTCTTGGGCCCTCAGTATCAGTCAAACGGTATCGCGCTTCGGGTGTGGATGCCGGGCGCTGTTTCAGTGAAGGCCGAAACTGATCATGGTGAGCTATTCTCTCTGTCAAGAGAGGCCGATAGTGGCTTCGTGTTAGAGGGAGAGCAAGATTTCACCACTGCCGTTTATAAGCTACATATCGGCTGGCCAAGCGGCGAGCAAACCATTAACGATCCATACCAATTTCATGCGTTTTTACCTTCAGGTGATGCCTTAACGACCCCTTCGCAAATGCATAGCGAAATGGGTGCACAACTGATCACTGTAAATAAAGGTAATAAGCAGGTTTCTGGCGTTCGTTTTCTGACGTTCGCTCCGAATGCGTCGGCTGTGAGTGTGATCGGGAATTTCAATTCCTGGGATGGTCGTCGTCACCCGATGCAGCGGTTGGATGATGGTCTTTGGGGACTGTTTATTCCAGGCATGGAAGACGGTACCCAGTACAAATTTGAATTAAAAGACCACGACGGGAAAAGCTTGCCCCATAAAGCCGATCCATGGGGTTATTCTTCTGAACAGTACCCGTCTTTTACTTCTATCGTTTACGACCAGTCGCGTTATCAATGGCAAGATAAAGCTTGGCAAACGCGTCCGGTTACGGCCAAACATCAAGAAGCATTGTCTTTCTACGAACTTCACGCCGGATCCTGGCGCAAGAAAGACAATGGTGACTTCCTAACATATCGTGAGCTTGCAGAAGAGCTGATTCCGTACCTGTCTGAGATGGGGTATACCCACCTTGAGTTGATGCCTGTTTCTGAGCATCCGTTCTATGGTTCATGGGGCTATCAACCAATTGGTCTGTTCTCTCCAACGAGCCGGTTCGGGACCCCTGATGATTTCAAATATTTCGTCGATCAATGCCACCAGGCAGGTATCGGTGTTGTACTTGATTGGGTTCCAGCTCACTTCCCTTCAGATGATCATGGCCTTGCAAATTTTGACGGTACTGCACTGTATAACGACCCCGATCCACGCCGCGGCTGGCATCAGGACTGGAAGAGTTATATCTATGACTACGGCCGTGAACATGTTCGTCGTTTCTTAGTCTCGAATGCCCTGTTCTGGTTTGAGCATTATCATATCGATGGTCTGCGTGTTGATGCCGTTGCATCTATGCTGTACCTCGATTATTCACGTGAGCACGATCAGTGGCTTCCTAACCATAACGGTGGCAACGAGAACTACGATGCCATTAGCCTGTTGCGCTGGATGAACGAAGAAGTCTATTCTCATTATCCCAATGCGATGACAATTGCGGAAGAATCTACCGCTTTCTCTGGCGTATCGCGCCCGACCGATCAGGGGGGGTTAGGCTTTGGGTTTAAATGGAATATGGGATGGATGCACGACAGCCTCTCTTATATTCAAGAAGAGCCAGTGCACCGTAAATACCACCACAATACGATTACCTTCCCGCTGATTTATGCATTCAGTGAGAACTACGTCCTGTCTTTGTCGCATGATGAAGTGGTTTACGGCAAAGGTTCATTACTGGACAAGATGCCGGGTGATGAGTGGCAGAAAACCGCCAACCTGCGTGCCTACATGGGTTATATGTATGGTCAGCCCGGTAAGAAACTGAACTTCATGGGCGCCGAAATTGCGCAAAGCGCAGAGTGGGCACATGACGGTCAATTACAATGGCACTGGTTACAGTATCCTCGCCATAGCGGTATGAAAGCGTTAGTGAGCGATCTGAACAAGCTATACACTTCAACCCCAGCCCTCCATGAGCAAGATTGTTCGCCGGAAGGGTTCGAATGGCGGGTTCAAGATGATGCTGAAACAAGTGTATTAGCGCATGAGCGTATGGCACTGAATGGCGACAAAGTATTAGTTATTTCTAACTTCACGCCAGTTCCTCGCGAAGGGTACACATTAGGTGTACCCACTGAGGGCGAGTACGCACTCATGTTAAACACTGATGATGGTAAATACTGGGGTAGTAATGCGCCAGTTGAGCAGGTTGTTGCAACAGAGAAAGTCGCGAGTCACGGATTAGATCATTCGATCCGTTTGAGCTTGCCGCCGCTATCAACAATGTTCATGGTATTTACCAAAAAATAAATATTACCAGAGCTAACAGAAGCCCAAAAAGCCCGTAACGTTTCGTTGCGGGCTTTTTGTTCTATCAAAAGATAGGTTATCCCCTTGTTTCTTTAAGTATTCACCTAAAAATTAACTTGCATCAACTTGTTGGCGTGTTATTAATGCTAATGATTCGTAGTTTTTTGCATGTAAAGCTTGGCCTCTGACCAAGGTGCATAACAAAATGAAACAATAATAGAGATAATAATGACACTATCTGCAAAACAATCGTTTAATCAAACGGGTGAAAAGGAAGTCGAGTACTCATCAGGGATAAACATCATATCGACCACCGACCCACAAAGCCATATTACCTATATAAACCAGCATTTCTGTGATGTTGCGGGTTTTCAACCCGGCGAGCTGGATGGCGAACCGCATAATGTGATCAGGCATGCGGATATGCCCAAAGCCGCCTTTGCGCAGCTATGGAAGTATATCAAGTCTGGCAAAAGCTGGATGGGGGTGATGAAGAACCACTGCAAAAATGGTGACTTTTATTGGGTGTCAGCCTTTGTTACACCAATCACCAATGATAAGGGACAGGTTATTGAGTATCAGTCGGTTCGTAGTAAGCCCGATCGTGATGCCGTTCAGCGTGCGACTGATTTATATCAAAAATTGAATAATGGGAAAACGTCAAACGAGATTAACCGCCCGCGGTTCAGGCAAAACAATGTGCTGTGTGGATTGATGACTTTTGCATTGATACTGCTGGCCGCTCAAATGTTCCTGAATGGGGCGACATTGTGGACGGCAGCCACAATAGGGATCCTTCTCTCTGCAATCGCTGTGAGTATACATTATCAATCCAGAGTCAGGCATCTGACGACACTGGCAAAAGAGGCCTATGACAATCCATTAATGGAGCATGTTTATACCGGTAAAAAAGATGATGTATCAATAATCGAACTAGCCTTGAAAATGCGTCAGGCAGAGGTTCGAGCAATTGTCGGACGGGCAAGCGAAACGGCCGGAGACATTTTAATGTCAGCTGAAGATGAATTTGCACAAACAAAACAGATTAAAACCAATCTGGCAAAGCAATCTGAAGCGACCGTACAGGTGGGGGTTGCTATGGCGCAGATGTCATCATCGATTCGAGAGGTCGCTGAAAGTGCTGCCCAGGCATCAACCATTACCTCTGATGCGCTGCAGATGTCGGTTGAAGGCCAGCGAAGTGTAGAGACCACCATTAATTCTGTGAACTCACTTTATAAAGAGCTGGATAATTCAAAGCATGTGATTACTGCCTTGTCGGAAAGTAGTCGTCAGATTGAAGGTATTTTAGATGTTATCGGCTCTATTGCCGATCAAACGAACCTATTGGCGCTAAATGCAGCTATCGAAGCGGCTCGTGCAGGCGAAGCTGGCCGAGGGTTTGCTGTTGTGGCCGATGAAGTGCGCTCTCTTGCGCAAAAAACACAATTATCTACGGGTGAAATTCAAAAAATGATTGCTCATTTGCAGCAGACTGCAAGTCAAGCGGTCGATTCCGTTGAACGTGGTGGTGCTTTATCCGAGCAATGTAATCAACAAGCAGCCGAAACTGGCGGCCGATTAGAACAGATTCATGAAATGCTGAACCGGGTTACCGATAGCAGCCAGCAGATAGCGTCGTCGGTTGAAGATCAAGCCGGTGTAAGTGACGAGATTTCACTAAATGTTCAGAATATTCGTCAGTTGACATCTGAGACGTCTGAAACCAGTGATTTATCTGTTGAAAGCACCAGAATGCTGGTGGAGCGGATAGAGGCGATGAAACGATTAATGGATCAGTTTCAGAGAGTTTGATGCAATAGTTATTGCCTGAAATAATGCAAAAAGCCCGCTCAGCGGGCTTTTTTGTACTCAGTATCGAAGGTACGGCTACTGATTTTTCAGTAGCCGTGTTGCGTTTACTTAAAGTCAGCTTTACGCATTCGGCTCAGCACAGCCATCACTTCGATTGCACGAGGTTTCGCTAAGTCGCCGTAGTGTGGCATCGAGCGGAACCAGTCATCATGCAGCATCTGTTCAAAAGCTTTCGATGGGTTCTTTTCCCAACCTTTACCTTGAGCAAGCTGGAACCACAACCAACCAACTGTATATAGCTGGCTTGAATCAGCGATTTGTTCTAATGCCTGTAGGTCAATTAGCTCACGTCCAAAACGCAACGATGTCTTGTCTTTAACCTGAATACGGAATTTACCGTCTTCCAGCATGGCCTTTAGCGTACTACGGTTTACCTGGCGTGTGCGAGGCAATGACAGTGTTTCAGTGCCTTCGTGAGTACGACGGGTCGGGTGGGTTGCAATGACTTCTTTTGCTTTTTCTGTGACATCAATGGCCTGATAGTTGTGCATTTGGATAACAGTATCAGCGACGTCAAGATAATCACCGGAACCACCCATCACCAGTAATACCGAAATATTCAGTTGGTCTCGTAGAAGTGAAATGCGATCAACTAATGGGGTAATCGGCTCATCACTTTTCGCAATCAGCGCCTGCATGCGCTCGTCACGGATCATAAAATTAGATGCTGAGGTATCTTCATCAATAAGCAGAGCTTGCGCACCGGCTTCCAGCGACTCCTGCAACCAAGAAGCCTGAGACGTAGAACCAGACGCATCTTGTGTACTAAATGAATGTGTATCTTTACCCATTGGCAGATTGCTGATGTACGGTGACAAATCAACATTATGGACACAGCGGCCATCTTCGGCACGGATCTTAGTCGCAGTGTCATTGGTAACAATGTACTCACGACCATCGCCGGGGATATGGTCATATACCGAGTTTTCAATCGCATTCAACAGGGTTGATTTACCGTGGAAGCCGCCGCCAACAATCATAGTGATCCCTTCAGGAACCCCCATTCCGCGTATTTTACCCTTATGTGGCGCTTCAAGTTCCAGAGCCAGTGCGTCAGGGCTAACGAACGCAATAGCGTCCGCCATTGGTAAGTCGACATTACCGGCCAGGCGAGGTAAAACGCTGCCATCAGCAACAAAGGCAAGTAAGTTGTGTTCTTTTAGCTGGCTACGCAGGGCTACCTGATCTTCAACCGCTTCACAGTGAAGCTTCATTTCTTCAATCGGTAGTTCCCGTGCGATTGTCGAGCGACGGATGATTTTAGGCATCGTAAACGTCAGCAGGTTCATTGCCTTTTTAGCGATGATCTTACGGTTGTCTGCGGGTAGGTTAACGCGAAAGCGTAGCTCGATACCGTCTTCATCAAAGACAACAGCAGTGCGATCAAGAATAACCTGACCAGGACGATCAATTTGAATCGCGTTTTCTTGCTGGGAAAGATCGGCAAACTGACGTGCAATGAAATCGCGTGCGGCACGCTGGTAATCCTGAGATTGATCTTTCAACCAAGCTAAATCTGTCAGCGCCCATTTACGACGAGCACGAACACGAGAAGCAGGTGCGTATGGGTCTGCTTGAATAGTGTCGATAAAAAAGTCGAAGTCAACGAAGTTGTATTCGCCACGCATACTAGAGTAGCTGCGGTAGTTGTGACGGTCGATTTTGTGTAATTTGGCTTCGAGTAATTGCATGTCGTCTCGATATCGTGCGTTATAATTCTGGGGGCTGGATTTTACACTAAAGTCTGACCGTTAGCATGTAAACTTTGGCTATAAAAGGAATTCCTCTGCCAGTACGACGGCGGCAAGATTGCACTAAGGTCTAATTGAGCCTACATCCTGTTAATGTATCTTATGAATGTCTTCATGATTTTATGTTCCCCCCATGCAGTGGGTGGGTCATTGATAAGAATTCCAGGATGGCGCTATGCTGCAAATAACAATGAATTACGCTGAAATATTGCTATTGGTAACCGGTTTGCTACTTATTACTAAGAGTCTGTTTCAATACGGGAAGCGCACCAGAGACTGGTCGGGGTTAGCGATGATGATCGTTAAGCGTGTTGGAATGGATACTGCAGAGTATCGCTGGTACCGATTGGGTGTCAGCTATTTTGTTGCTGGCGTTGTTATCCGTATCGCTAATATGATCTTCTGGCCACAAATGTGATTTAGGGCGAGATGCATAACATCGATTATGCCTTTCCAGCCTGAATGGTTTACCTCAAGTAATCTGAACCGAGAATGAATTCGTGCTGCTGTTTACGCTTGCTACTTTCAGTGATTTATCGCACACTTTCTTGCTAATTTCGAATAAGTTACATTGAGGTGTACATTATGGCTTCAACAGCAGCAGCGCTTCATATCCTAGTGAAGCATAAAGAACAAGCGGATGACATTCTTCAACAGCTGAAGAAAGGCGCCAAGTTTCAAACTCTCGCGAAAAAATACTCCACATGTCCATCTAAGAACCGTGGTGGGGACTTAGGTGAATTTCGTAAAGGGGCAATGGTTCCTGCTTTTGATAAAGCGGTGTTTTCCGGCAAAGTACTTGAACCAATCGGCCCGGTTAAAACTAAGTTTGGTTATCACATTATCAAGGTGCTTTACAGGACGTAGATGTCGTAAAGAGCCTTTTGAGCGCTCCTGTCTGTCGCGCTTAAGTCCAGTGTTTCTCTCAGCATCTTGCTTTTCTTGCCTGGTACTCTTTGCAGGCTTAAAGAGTACCCAGAAATGCCTTTCTATTCTCTGGTGTTGTCCGGGCCGGTTGTAGGCGCTCTTTGCGCCGACAACCTAAAAATTCGTCCTGAATTTTTTCCCTGTTTTGTACGTCATATTCAAACGCATTATTCCCCCTTATCAATTTAGAGTAATTGTCCGCGACAATGGACTTGCCTGTTAATTATCTAATCTTTCATTATGTATTTCGTTGATCAAGGCTCTAACCTATTAGTGGGCTAGTAAGCTGGATGCAGGTCAATCCCGCCTTGGCTGGTGCCGCCTGAGCGGAGCGTTAGACACACACTCAAATCCATTTTATTTTGGGGAATGACATGTCAGCAAAGAAGGTTAATGAAGAGGCAGCCCAAACATCCCCCCGCCAGTGGTTCAGATTAATTGTGGTGTATCTCATAATTTCGATGATTTTATTTATATGCGGTGGGGACCTCAGCTGGTGGCAGGCGTGGTTATTTTCCATACAGTTCGTGGCTGCTGGTATTGGTGGGCGCATGTGGGCGGAACAACGACATCCCGGATTAACAGCAGAAAGACAAAATATTGAAAACATCCAAAACGCAAAAGCCTGGGACAGAGTGCTTGCTCCATTGATGGCGGTGAGTGTCGGGTTTTCTATGGTCATTGTGGCAGGGCTGGACCATCGTTATAACTGGTCCTCCGAGTTTTCGCTATGGCTCATTGTAATTGGCTTTATTTTGATCTCACTCGGATACGCTTTCGCGGCATGGGCATTGGCTGAGAACCGCTTTTTCTCTAGTGTGGTGCGCATTCAGACGGATCGAGGACATGTGGTGTGTGACAGTGGCCCATACCGGTTTGTGCGGCATCCGGGTTATGCCGGAAATATTCTTGCACTGTTCGGTATTGTTCTTGCTCTGAGCTCGGTATGGACACTGATTCCTGCAGCGGTAGCATCAATCGTCACGGTGATTAGAACCGCACTTGAAGACCAGACGTTACAGGAAGAGTTGCCAGGATATCGATACTATGCAAGACGCGTGCGCTATCGATTGATTCCTGGGATATACTGAAAGACCTGAGTGGTGATGTCCTAGATCAGAGATGGAGGTCCAACAGAAAGAGTTGCGCGCCGCCTTACGCGGCTGAATCATTTCTGCCTCATTGTGATACCTTAAAGGCGATTGAGCATCTGGGATGCATGACCTATGTTCGTCGAAAGTTCATGGATCCCAAGAAAGTCCAGGAGAAAGATAAAACCGGCAAAGCTAGAGCCGGATATCAATGCATTGCTCCCCTGGAACGTCTCACATTAATAACCACCCCGTGGGATTATCGGGCGCATACTATTTACCTGCCAAATTTAGGTGCACAGTTTTTTGAGAGCGTGCCGACTCACCAGCAGCTTCAGCCAATTCCAAAGCGATCTGACCATCGATACCACTACAACAAGGTTCTGTTCTTCCCGCCAGAATATCAGCAAAGTGTTTCCATTCCGCAATGTAGGCGTTGTTGTAGCGCTCTAGGAAAAAGAACTCTGGATTGGTACCCGTACAGCCGTGTTCATTCCAGTGCTGGACTAGGTTTTCTGTTTGGTTATCAACCTTAAGCAGACCTGTTTCGCCATGAAGCTCCAGACGTTGGTCATAACCGTAACCTGAACGACGACTGTTGATAATGGTTGCACTTACACCCGATGGAAAACCAAGAACAATCGTTGCAGTATCCACGTCACCTGCCTCACCAATCGCTGAATCCACAACGCACGATGCATGTACAGTGATTGAATTTGGCTCTTCTCCAATCATAAATCGAGCCATGTCCAGATCATGGACACTCATGTCTCTGAACATACCACCAGATACTTTGCAATATTCTGCAGGTGGTGGCAGTGGATCGCGAGAAGTAATCACAAGAGACTCAGCTTTACCGATTTTACCTTCATTAAATTTATCTTTTACATAACGAAAGTTCGGATCAAAACGGCGATTAAAGCCAACTAATAATGGAACTTTGTAGTCATTTACGATGGCAAGACATTCCTGAATTCTTGCTAAAGACAGATCAATCGGCTTTTCACAGAAAATTGCTTTGCCTTTCTTCGCAGCACGTTCAACAAGCTCAGCATGCGTATCTGTAGCTGAAGCAATACATACTGCATGGATGTTTTCATCATTCATGGCTTCTTCAACAGACTGAATAACAGCTTGGTATTTATTGGCAATACTTTCTGCCCCAGGTAAGTATGGGTCAATCACAGAATACAGGTTTATTTCTGGGTGATTGTTAATAATTTCCGCATGAACTTTACCAATGCGGCCTGTACCAAATAGTGCAACATTAAACATAACAGCTCCTTAGTCAAATAGTAATGGCGGCAACCTCTCAGGATTATGAAAAATTTTTTTCATTCCTCTTCAAGTTTCATGTCCCATAAAACAGCAATTAAGGCTAATATACCAACAAGGTTTCTATCTTTCGTTTTGTTTTCTTGAAAATTGAGATGCAAGGTAAAAAAAATTTTTCATCGCGATGTATGCTATTTACAAACCGAAACGACATGATTGACTTGAAAGGAAACCAATATGAAATTTGCATTACACGGTATGTGCTCTCTTCACGGAAATATCATTAGTGATATTCGATTAGCAAAAGAAACAGGTTACACCGGACTAGAGATTCACACAGAAAAGCTGTGGCGTTACATTAACGCGGGTTTTAGCGCGAAAGACTTCAAAGATCATATGGATGCAGCTGGCATTGCACCTTCTGCAATTGACATTATCGGGCACTGTGAAGCTCCGGATAAGGAAATGCAAAAGCGAGTTTTTAATGAAGTCGAAATTTTGTCTAAATTTGCCAAAGAAATTGGCTGCCCAAGCATTCAGCTAAACGCATTTGAAGCGCTGAATGGTTTCTCTAAAGAAGACAATATTCGTCTAACGGCGCAAAATATTCGTCATATGGTTGATATTGGTGCTGAACATGGAATTCGTTTCCAATATGAGGGGGCAGCATGGTGCCCAATCTCTTCGCTGGATGACTACTACCGGCTGTATGATGCAGTTGGCCGCGATAATTTTGGCTTTATTCTAGATACTTGGCACTTTTGGGCATGCCGTGGTGCAACACCTGAAGATATGGCACGAATTGATAAAGATCTGATTTATAATGTACATATTGCTGATGGTTACCGTCCTGACGAGGGTCAACCTTGGGTGGATGAGAAAGAGCTACGCGGAGTGATTGTTGGTGAAGGTAATATTCCGCTGAAAGAGTGGATAGATGCGATTCGTAGCACCGGCTACGAGGGATTCTATTCTGGTGAATTCTTAAATGATCAGCTTTGGGAAGCAGATCATTACACTATCGCTGACGATATGCTCAAAGGCATGAAAGCTTTGTTTGATTGATCTTTAAGTTAACGAGATCTTGTAGGTTTAGAAGTTCTAAAGCTCATAAATAGTAAAAAGCCTCGAGTTTTCGAGGCCTTAATGTCTGAACTTTAAGCAAAAACTCGTAATGAGATCTCATTCTAGCTTACTTGTTGGAATGATGTTTGTGTTAACTGACAAAAAATCAGTCGGTGTATCGGTGTATCGGTGAGCGTGGCTAAGCTTATCTGACGGTTAGTTATCAGGCGAATATTCACCTACAAGCACCGATTGAGGCATGACTAAATGACGGGAGCAGTGGTGAAGCCCGTGAGCCTATTGACTTCTTTAGTATTTAAAGTCTGGCGTGGACTCATGTAAAAATACCGTCCCCCTGAACGAAGGAAAGGGGCATTGGAGGTGTTTACGGCCTGAGGCGTTCCTTTTTATTCGAACCTATTGCATTGATAAGCGAGAAGTTTTATAGATTTTACAGTACTATAAAACCGAGAATAATCTTGTTTTGAATTACTTAGGCTACCTGCTGTGGTGTGAGGAAATGAGCAGAAATCAGAACAGTCTCAACCATTCTGATTTAGTGTAATAGTTAGTGGTCACTTTTCTATATTTTTTCTAATCCAAGTAAGCTGAGCTAGACTAAAGTCTCTAGCTTACTTTTGTCCAAAAGAAGGGCGCTATAGTTTCACGCAGGTTGGTTTCTGATTCTGCTTGGTAACATTTTCGACATAGCCGGTATCTTGTGTACCTTCCTCATAGTTAATGCCGATGCCGCCAGCCACCTGTTTCTCAGGTGTTGAATCGAGATCGCCCAATTTCGCCAGTTTTGTAGATGTATCTTGGATTATGGACTCCATCAATGCTAATGACTTGGGATCCAAAGCATTCTTCTCTTCAGCTTCGAGCTGAAATAGCTGTAAGTTGTTTAAAAAGTTATTAACAATGTCATGGACCGTTCTCATTGTTGCCCGCAAAACATTCACTCGTTCTTTTTGCACTTCAAGTTTATGTTTATTTCGAGTTATCTCTCCATGTTCGATGATCTTCGGTAGCCACTGCCGAATACCTAAAGCTAATAATAGGAAACCCAAAAGATAACCAACGACCTTTTCCAAAAACGCCTGGGGTTCGGTATCGCCTATGATTACAAAACGGTTCAATTCTTCGAAATTATCAGTGATATCAAGCAACGTTCCAAAGAAGATCAAGACAAACCCAGCTACGATGGTTCGCCAACCACTAGCTTGGCTTAATTCTTTGGCGTGTTGTACTTTGAGAAGGGAAATAACTATCCCTCCGGTTATAATTGCTCGAAATATCTCGATGACGATATCAGCCATTGTTTTCCCTTCTTCCTTGTGGGTCTATGTAATAGTAGCTCACACAATCGTTGTTTTCATGCTTAGTCCAATTGAAATCCTTTCAATCAAGTATCTGAACAATATCGTCGAGCAAAGCCACCGCAGAGTAAAAGGTAAAATGAATCAATATATAGGGTGGAAATCAGACGAAGGGGCAAAGGCCACACTCGCTGGCGTGGAGTTTTGATCGATGATTAAAAATGGGCAACTCGACAACCCTGAATGTTTATCTGTTTGGGATGAGTTTTACGCGCTTGCAGCCTAATAGTATCTGAAAATCAGTACGCGTGTAGTTAGACTACACTTTTTGATAGAAACTCATAAGCAAATGAAAAGTATGATATATTTAGTCAGATTGGCCTCCCGTGCATGTAAGTTGGCCGCATATATTATGGCTCTGGCTGTTACAGCTAACCCACGACGTGGAGGCTAGCACCTCCTGGGAGTCATTGTGTCTATGATCTAATGGTTTTTAAAGTCGTTTTGCTTACATAGGACTCAAAATGGAAAATGTTAAAAGAGCTCGTTTACTTATAGCTTTGGCGGAAGTGGTTCAGGATATTGAGGTTGTAAATGCTATTGAATATAGCAGTGGACGGTTATCTAATGATGAATTGGATGGTTTAGAAGAAATTATTCTTAAAAAGGTAATGGCATACCGTTGTCATGAAAAATGGCCACCAAAAATCAACCCTATTACGGAAGTAATGAACTTTGATAGCTAACTTAAAGTATCGCCCTTTGGTTACACTCATAACAGATAAGGAGAGATGTCGCGAAGCCGACACCTCTCCGAAGTGTTGAACAATCCCGAGCTACCTTATATAGGGAAATATAATTTTGCGTGACAGGGCATTAATTAACCACATGAACAATGTGAGCTAGAGCCAAAGTTTAGTGGTTTCTATTTGGTTTACGTTGCGACTTAGAACCCAAAGATAAGCATTGAAAAAGAAGAAAAGCCGCATGTGTAATCGCGGCTTTGAATTAGATATTGAGAAAAAGACGGTTAAGTATGAATTCACATAATAATGGAAGTATGTAATGAGAATAGGTGTTTTGCTGGGCGGTGACTCCAGTGAAAGAGAGGTGTCTTTAAAATCGGGGAAGTGCATTGCTGATGCAATTGAATCGATGGGACACGAAGTGATGTCTATTGATCCTCGACATATTGATATAACCCTGCAAGGTTTCTTTAATCTTGATAAGGTTTTTATCGCACTACATGGTGGCATGGGGGAAGGTGGACATATTCAAGCACTACTCGACTTGCTGAAAATCCCGTATACCGGAAGCGGTATGTTAGCGTCTGCACTGTCGCTCAATAAATTAAAAACCAAAGAAATCTGGCGTTCTGCCAATCTTAAGACTGCTGATTGGCTGACAGTAAATAAAAATATATCAGAGAAAGAGCTTAAAGCGATGTTGTCGCAAGCAATATGCCCAGTGGTTGTTAAGCCATTAACACAAGGTTGTAGTATTGGTATTGCTAAAGCCGAAAATCAAGCACAGTTATTTGAAGCGGTAATCAACGCATTTGAGTACGATGATACCGTTTTGGTTGAGTCGTTCATAACTGGACGAGAATACACTTGTGCTGTTTTAGCCGGCAAGCCGTTGCCTGCGGTGCAAATAAAATCTGAAGCTTTCTTTGATTTTGATGCAAAGTTTGGTAGTCAAAGTGCCACGTATCATTGTCCAAGTGATCTCACTCTTGAACAACAAACACATATGCAATTAATAACTTTACAAGCTTATGAAGCACTAGGTTGTCGTGGTTGGGGGCGTGTCGATGTTATTTTAGATGAGAATGAGGAAGTGCATCTTATCGAGATGAATACCGTACCAGGAATGACCACACGTAGTGTGTTCCCAATGGCAGCGAAAGAGTCAGGCTTGAGCTTTAATGATGTAGTGAGCTCGATTTTAGATTCAGCATGTTTTGATGAAGTGTATTGATTTACTGGTGATTTTATAGGCAGGCCAATAGCATTAAAATAACAAAGCGCATGTAAATCAATCGATTATATTGTCATTAAAGATCGACAAGACCACGTAAAATATTGATCGTACAAGAAGTTTTATTCTTCGTATGTTTTCCCTGACCACCGACGATGTTAATCAGAGAAAATAATCAAAATGTTTTTGATGCAGAGTGGAAAGATATAAGCAAATCTGTTAAATCTTAGCTTTCGATGGATAGTAAACATGAGCAGTGAAAGATACGTTAAAGGGCTTAATAAACTGTCAGAAATTGATGGTGAAGCGAGCCATCAAATTATTGATAGCTTGCAAGATATAGCGCCTGATTTAAGTCGATATATTATTGAATTTGGTTTTGGTGATATTTACTCAAGGCCTGGTCTTGATTTAAAAAGTAGACAAATAGCAACTATTGCCGCGCTTACCGCGATGGGCCATTGCCAACCACAGCTAAAAGGCCATATTAATGCCGCTTTAAATGTTGGATGCTTGCCTGAAGAAATTGTGGAGGTCATTATACAAATGTCCAGCTATGCAGGGTTTCCTGCAGCATTGAAGGGGATGGCGGTGGCTAAAGAAGTTTTTGATGCGCGTGAAATCAAGATAGATTTACCATAACCCCCGTAATGTGTCTCACGGAATAACAAGCTTAAAAGGTCGCTTCGGCGGCCTTGTCTTAACACGGTTCTGCCCCTTTTCTTGTTAGAATGTTTACTCGATCTGTGATTGTTGCCAGCAGATTTTACATACTTTTTCTGATCTGTGGCTAAGTAACCGAAGCATTCCTATTTTCGGTATGGATGATGCGATGAGAATTTGACGATTCGCGGTAGTTTTTGAGAGGGATATTAATTCAAACGCCCCCAGAACCTCAATAAAACCTCACATGACACTTTCCACCTAGACTCATATGACCAACTTCAAAAAAACATAAAAAACAATATGTTATATTGGTGTCATATCATCTATTTAAAAGGATATTGTGCTGTGATTACAGAGATTATTTTAGATAATGTAGCAAGTTATAAATCAAAGGTTACATTAACAACTGATAAGAAAATAAATATAGTTTATGGTCTCAATGGTTCTGGGAAAAGTACGTTTTCAAACTACTTCTACGATCCAGAAAATCTTAAGTATAAAGCTTGTTCTAACACTCGTGACGGTGAAACAGTCCTTGTCTACAATCAGAAGTTTATAAATAACAACTTTTATTCTCCTGATAGCTTGAATGGAATATTTGGTCTTTCTGAAGAAAATAAGCAAGTAGAAGAAGAAATAGCCAAGAAAACTGAAGAGTTAGAGGTGTTGGAGACAGATAAAAAGAAACAAGCTACTAATATTGAAGAGCAAGCTATAATGGTAGAAAAAGCTAAATCTTCTGCTGAAAAAAAGGTCTGGGAGATCAAGCAAACATATACGGGAGGAGATAGAGTTCTTGAATACTGCTTGGAAAACTTAAAAGGTAATAAGTCGAAGTTATACGCACACATAAGCGCGTTATCTAAACCAGTGACCAAATCTCAGAAAACAATAGACGATCTTAAAGTAGAGGTAAATGCTATAGATGGTGATACTGCCGTCAAACTCAGTACATTGGACGTTATTACGTTTGATACCCTATCTGAAATTAGTGTAGATGCACTGAATGAAATTATCATTGGTAATGAAGATAGCCCTGTAGCAACGCTGATAGAAAAATTACAAAACTCAGATTGGGTTAGCTCAGGATTAAAATACCTTGATTTAATCAATGGTGACGAATGTCCATTCTGTCAATCCCAAACCATGACCGAACAGTTGATACGACAAATCAAAGACTATTTTGATGAGTCATATGAAGAGAAAATAAATGCTATTAAATTGATAGAAACAGAATATGAAACTCTGATCAAAGACTTTCCAAAGTTAGATGTTTACAAATCGTCCCAGTATGCGGTCAAGCATTTAGCGCAGCTAACAGAAGAGCATTCATTGATCGTAAAAATAATCGAAAATAATAAAAATTTAATTCAAAACAAGAAAGCGAAACCAAGTACTCAAATAAAGTTAGAAGACCCGTCCCCGCATGTTAACAGCTTTAATATACTCATAGAGTCAGTTAATGCTTCAATTATCAAACATAATAAAAAAATTGAAAACGTTAGTAGTGAAAAAGCACGTATTAAAAAAGAGTTCTGGGATATCTTAAGGTATGAGTATGACCAAACAATTTCTAATTATAACAAAATCGATAAGGATGCTCAAACGGTAATTAATGCGGCAAAGATTGTAAAAGACCAGAAGACAAAAGATATAATTACAAAAAAAGCAGAAATTGTAGAACAACAAAAAAACACGGTTAACATCGACGAAGCTGTAGAAAATATATCCAAGGGTTTAGAAGATATTGGCATTACAGATTTTTCGATTAAGAAACATGAAAGTAATTTGTATCGAGTGGTTCGCTCTGGCGCTGACGAAGACGTGTTTACATCATTAAGTGAAGGCGAAAAAATGATGATTAGTTTTCTCTATTTTAGAGAACTAATCAAAGGCAAACAGTCGGCAACTGAAATGCCACAAAAGAAGATTGCGATTATAGATGATCCCGTATCAAGTCTATCTCACATTTTTGTCTACAATATTGGCAGGTTGATAAAAAATGACTTTTTCAAATCAGATGATGTTGAACAAGTTTTTGTACTCACTCATAGTCTTTACTTTTTCTATGAACTTACCGATACGAATCATAGTCGACGCAAAAAAGAGCAGGAACTATTTCGATTATCAAAAAACTCTTCTGGCTCATCGGTCAATAAAATGAGTTACCAAGAAGTCCAAAACGACTACCAATCTTACTGGTCGGTGATTAATGATGGCCAACAACCACCCGCTTTAATAGCGAATTGCATGAGGAATATAATAGAGTACTTTTTTGGTTTTGTTCAAAAAATAGAACTGAGTAACGTTGCTGATATTGAAGAACTTCAACAAAACAAATTTGAAGCGTTTATGAGATATATCAATAGAGAATCACACTCAGTTGGTCAGAACATTATCGACTTCAAAGAGTTTGATTACGATATTTTTAAAGAAGCATTTAAATTGCTTTTTTATAAAACAGGTTATCCCGAGCACTATAATAAAATGTCTGAAATTAAATAGTTACTAAGTGTCGGGGACAGCAGGTAGTAAAGCAGCTAAGCATCACCAATATCGTGTTGCTCTGCTGCATATGCCATCTTTTGTTATGAGTTAGGTCAGATTTTGTTTTTTCTGCCTATGATTTTCCATAAATTTTGTAATCCACACCAGTTGAGCTAGACACCACCTGAAATTGAGAGTGTCATATTGCGATGTAACGTTTCTTTAATCAAAACCTAGAATGCCTCAGCATCGTTTAAGCTGCTTAATCTTCAAGTTTTCACAACAGCTTATTGAAAAAGGAGTTAACCGCTTTAACAAGGATTTAATCGAGTTTAAAATGGGTTATGCTGCACGCAAAATCTTAATTCAAATGATTATTTTCATCTTATAGTGAAAGGAAATATACATGGCGACGGTTCAAGCAACTGATGTGACATACGAACTTCACACTTTAGGTTGGAAGGCTTTTCAACAGCTATGTTCGACAGTGTTATCAAGCATATTGGGACAAACCGTTCAGAGTTTTTCTGAAGTGAATGATGGTGGTAGAGACTTGGCGTTTTATGGCATCTGGGACAACGTTGATAATAATGAGAGCTTTAATGGTTCATTTACTGTCCAGTGCAAACATACCATCAAACCAGATGCAAATTTTAGTCTTAGTCATGTTAAACATGAATTGAGCAAGGTTCAGGCATTAGTAAACAAGGGGCTATGCGATAACTATTTCATTTTTACAAATGCAAAAGTGTCAGCAGATGCTGAAACTAAAATAGTTGAGGCTTTCCAGAATATTAATGGAATTAAAGTTTGTAGAGTGTTCACAGGGCAATGGCTAAGCCAGAAAATCACAGAATCCCCAAAACTAAGAATGCTTGTTCCAAGAGTTTATGGATTGGGAGATTTGTCTCAGATAGTTGATGAAAGAGCATATGTTCAAGCAAATGAAATTTTATCTTCGATGGGGGGAGATATTGCGAAATTTGTTATTACGGATGCATATAGCCAGAGTGTAAAAGCATTAATTGAAAATGGTTTTGTTTTATTGCTAGGAGATCCAGCGTCGGGAAAGTCAACTATTGCAGCATCTCTTGTTCTTTCTTCTATTGACAGATGGGAATCAAGATCTATTAAAGTAAGTTCGCCAGAAGAATTTAAAAAACACTGGAATCCAAATGAGATAAATCAAGTTTTTTGGGTAGATGATGTTTTTGGTGCGACACAGTTAGACTTTTCTAAAGCAACTGATTGGAATTCTGCGCTCAGCCACTTAAATACGGCGATAGGGAAAGGAACGAAGATAATATTTACATCTAGAACATACATATACCGAGAAGCAAAAGAATATCTTAAAGAACATGCAGTACCCGTTTTACGAAATTCTCAAGTTACGATTTATGTAGAGAAGATATCTAGAGATGAACGAGAACAAATATTGTACAACCATATTAAATTGGGGAATCAAAATAAAAATTACAAGACCAGTCTGAAGCCATTTTTGAAGATGATAGTCGAGAGTAGTGGTTTTTCTCCGGAGGTAGCTCGGCGATTAGGAGATAAACAGTTTACAAAAAATTTAAATATCGATGGTCAAAGTGTAACTAGATTTATTAGCAATCCAATGGGTTTTTTAGCTGATACAATAAATAACCTTGATGTTCACTGTAAGGCCGCTTTGACGGTACTGTTTATGAATGGCGGTGAGATTGAAAGTCCTGTGAAGCTTGAGGTAGCAGATCCGGACTATATAAATAGGCTTGGAAGTTCATTACATAAAGTTATTAAAGCATTGACGTTTCTTGAAGGGAGCTTTACAACTGAATATCAACAAGGTGGTCAATATTTTTGGAAGTTTAAGCACCCAACTATTCAGGATGCTCTAGCTAATAAGTTTTCTTCTGATAGAGAGTTCTTAAATGAATATTTGTTAGGGGCTGATTTGATAAAAATATTTAGAGAGGTTAGTTGTGGTGTTAGTGATGTTGAAGGTGTAAAAATTGTCGTGCCTAAGTATTACTATTCAAGTTTGATAGAACGTATGATGAAGCTAGATAGAAAAAATTACATGAATAACATTCTCATGTCCTATTTTTTATCTGAGAAATGTGATTCAAACTTTTTACAAGAGTTAGTGGAAACAAATCCAGCATATGTCTCTTCTTTGGGTGTATATTCAAAATTAAAACACTGTAGTGAACTAAAAGTCATTTTAAAGCTTAACTTGGTGGGGCTTTTAAAAGAGGAACTTAGGATCTCCGCCGCAAAAAAATTGTCTTCGATTGCGATTAATCAATTTGATTCAGGTATTTTTGAACATAGCATAAACTCCTTATTGACTGATATTGAGCGAGGAGTGGTTTTTAAGAAAATTAAAAGTGAGTCAATTCTTAATATTTATAATGAGATTGATAATTATGCTCAGGATTGGGACGGTGAAGAAGCTGAGGAGTATTTTTCAGATCTTGAATCAGCAATTAAAGCATACAAAACTCATTTTGTAGACGAAGAAAGTATGCCTTTATTAGAAGAAGCTGAAGAGTTTCTTAATGAATGTAAGTCTGATATTGAAAGTAAATTTGGTTATGATTGCAGTAATTCTCATGAAACATTCACAAGAGCAGACACTAGTGCTAAAAGTTCAAACGAACGCTGTATTTTTGATGATGTAGATTGCTAGAGAGAATTATCACATTGATATATCCAATCCCGAAACCTTTCCAATCTGCTAGATATTCTGGTCTAATCGATCTGGACACCTTGATTGTGGATAATAGGACCATCAATCGATGGTGAGCATGAATACGAAAAGACAGTACCGCAGTTATACTAAAGATTTTAAAGAGAAAACTTTAGGTTTAATAACCGAACAGGGCTACAGCATTCCACAAGTCATACGATTTTAAATCGATTGAATATCTCAGCAGAAAACTGGCTTAAGGTCTCAGAAGATTTAAGAGTGTAGTAGGTTCCTTGTTGGCAGTGACAACCTATTGTGAGCATTCAGAGCGAAAACGACGAAAAAATGCGGCTAATTGCCAACTTAAAATTTACTCACCGCTAGCTTCTTCTCATCAATATGATGCTTTGCATTAGATGAGGTTATCTAACGCTCTCGAATGCTCTCGAATTAGAGTGAAAGATCTAACGTATTTCTGTCCAATTCCAATTTAGAGTGCTTGCTCATTTATATCTTGTTAACAGTGGTTTGGGTTAGATTTGGTAATGTTGGTGAGGTATGCCAAACCACTTCAATCTGAAATTCTTTAGCTCATGTCTTTACCCCCGTTTCAGAAGGTTGCCTCGTTCACGGTTATCAGTACGATTTAGCCTTATACCAATCAGCATCATTGTGTTGATGAGCGATACTAAACCAGATATTGATCCTCATCAATAAATCGCTATTCTTCAATCAATTACGGCTCTAAATCCTGCCTATAGTTATTTCAGCGCTGTGGGTAGTGACGGAAACCCGCTTGTTATACCCACTGTATCCAGGTTTTAACAAGATGAAATGGAGTTGAGTCTATGAACAAAAAGAATGGTTTGTGCCTATCGAGGCGACAGCTGTTGTTGGGGACCGGCAGTCTGGCTCTGGTTTCTTTGTTTTCCCCATCGCCGATCATGATGGCGATGGCCAAGGCTGGCATGGTATATGAACCAGGCAGTGGAAAGTGGATTGGGACCACCTGCAATGGCTGTACCTCGTTCTGTGCTAAGCAGGTTTACATTCAGGATGGCCGTGCCCTGCATATTCGTGGTAATGAACATTCTAAGGTACATGGTACTTCCAGTTGTCCGCGTCAGTACCTGGCTCTGCAAGAGCTTTATGATCCGGATCGGGTGCGTACCCCGATGCTGCGTACCAATCCAGAAAAGGGGCGGGGCATCGACCCGCAATTTAAACCCATCAGCTGGGACGAAGCGATTAAGTTGATGGCGGATCGCCTGATGGCGCTTCGTGAGCGCAACGAAACTCATCGTTACGTCACCCTTCGCGGGCGTTACTCCTACCTCAGTGATCTGCTGATCAAGAATTTTACCCAGGTTCTGGGTTCGCCTAACGCTATTACTCACAGTGCTCTTTGCGCTGAGGCGGATAAGCTGGGCAGCTTTTTTACAGAGGGTGACTGGGGATACCGTCAATATGATATCAAAGATACCCGCTATATCCTTTCGTTCGGCGTGGATCCTCTGAGTGCCAACCGGCAGGTTTCCTACTACTGCAGTCAGTGGGGCAATACGCTGGATCATGCCCAGGTTGCTATTGTAGACCCGCGCTTCTCTGCTTCCGCTGCGAAGGCTGATGAGTGGTTGCCGGTCGTGCCGGGGCAGGATGCGGCTCTCGGTTTGGCTTTAGCCCATCAGATCCTGGTCGATGGCGGCTGGCACCGCCCCTTTATCGGAGACTTCAAAGATGGCCAGAACCGTTTTGTCGCGGGGCAAGAGGTAGATCCTGAGTACTTCGATGAGCTGCATTCTCACGGGCTGGTACGTTGGTGGAACCTTGAGCTGAAAGAACATACCCCTGAGTGGGCTGCTGAGCTGAGCGGTATAGAGGCGGCACAGATCCGTCGCCTCGCGAAAAAACTGGCAGATGCGGCACCACGGGTACAGGTCTGGCGGGCACGCGGGGTTCAAATGCAGCACCGTGGTGGCTATACCGCCATGGCTTTGCATGCGCTGAATGGCCTGCTCGGCGCCATTGACCAGGAAGGTGGCGTGCTTAAGTGGGCCTCGGTACCGCTGGGAGAAATCCCCTCGTCTAAGAAATACGCGGACGAAATCGGTCAGCAAGGCCTCAAGAAAGAGAAGATCGACCGTCGTGGCCGGCTCGAGTTTCCGGCGCTCAAAAAAGGCAAAAGTGGCGGAGGTGTGGTCACCAACGCAGTTGCCGAGAGCATCCTGACGGAAGATCCTTACCTGCCGGATTTCGTACTCGGTTATTTTAATAACTTCACTTTCTCTGCTCCGGGTGGTCAGCAATGGGAAGAAGCCCTGAAGAAGGTCCCTTTTGTTGCTCATATTACGACCAATATTAGTGAGTTCAGCTGGTATGCCGATCTGATCCTGCCAGCGCCGCACTTCATGTTCGAGCGCTGGGGCATTCAGAAAACGGCAGGTAATCGCTACACCCAAGTCTCGATTAGCCAGCCGATGATCAAGCGTCTGGGGCTCTCTGTCGAGGATGAATGTGGTATTCCCTGGTTGATAGCAGAAGAACTGGCCCGGCGCGGATTCAAGGATCCGATGCGTTATTTGATAACGGAATTCAAGGATCCGGAAACCGGTAAGGAGCCAACCAATGCCGATGAATTGGCACTGTATGCCACCAAGCTATTGACCAAGAAGCTTTGGGATCCGCTCCAATATATAGAAGGGGATCACTTCAGTGGCTGGCAGGAGTTTCAGGATAAAGGAGTGTGGAACTCAAAGCCCTATTCGTTCCGCAAGCGCTGGAGCCAGATGAAAACAGCGACCAAAAAGTTTGAGTTTTACAGCGAGACCATGAAGGAGGCGCTGGAAAAGCACGCTAAGAAACATCATACCGACGTGGATCAGGTGATGGAAGCCACTGGTTACTTAGCCCGTGGTGAACAGGCTTTCGTGCCGCACTACGAGCCTCCGTTCCGGTACGGCGATGAGAAGGCGTTCCCTATGTTGTTCGTCGACCATAAGTCACGCCTGAGCCGGGAAGGCCGATCGGCCAATTCATTCTGGTACCAGCAAAATCTTGACGTTGATCCCGGGGCTCGCAAGTATGCGGACGTCGCCAAATTAAACCCGATAGATGCGAAGATGCTGAGTATTGAAGATGGCGATACCATCCGAATTACTTCGATACAAGGCAGTATTGTTTGTGAAGCGGCTCTGTTTGAGGGCGTACGCCCCGGAACAGTCGCCAAGGCGTTTGGTCAGGGACACTGGGCCTATGGCCGAATAGCTTCTCAGCAGTTCGGCAAAATACCATTCGGTGGCAACAATAATGAACTCTTGCCTCCGGTCTATGAGCAATTGTCTGGATCCTCGGCCTTCTACGGTCAGATTGGTGTCCGGGTTGAGAAAGTATAGGAGGCTAGACGATGCGTTATGGAATGGTAATCGATCAACAGAAATGCGTAGGTTGTGCGGGTTGTATCTTTGCCTGCAAGGCAGAGAATAATACCCCGCCCGAGATCAACTGGTGCGATAAGATCACCACGACCAGCGGTAAGTATCCGGACGTGAGTTTCGAATATATATCGACTATGTGCAATCATTGTGATGACGCTCCCTGCGTCAAAGGCTGTCCGAGCCAGGCGATGCATAAGGGAGAGGGGGGGCTGACCCTCCATGATCCGGACAAATGCATCGGCTGCAAGGCCTGCATGGTGAACTGCCCATATGGGGTGATCAGCTTCAACTGGGATCGCCCGCACAAGAGGTGGCAGGATAACACTGGAGTGGCCGCAGGGACTTTCACGCCAATCAGTATGTTGGAGGAAGCGGGTGGCGAAGGCAGCCCCCATAGCAATCCGGAGGGTGCCAACACTTATCCGCAGGTACGCGCGCGCGGCACCGTGGAGAAGTGTAACTTCTGTGAACACCGACTCAAGGCGGGTCAGAATCCGGCCTGTGTGGACGCTTGTCCGTCACAAGCACGCGTGATAGGCGATCTGGATGATCCAGACAGCCAGGTTTCACGGCTGATCAGGAAGTACAATGGACAGCCGCTCAGACCGGAGCTGGGGACTGGCGCTAAGGTCTATTATATCCGTCGCTACACTCCACAACATCGCTCATAGGAGAACAGCACCATGAAAACCGACAATTTCAATATGTTGTTTCTGGCACTGTCCGCCGCCGGGCTGCTGTTCGGAGGCTACTTTGCCGTTGAGGAGTGGTTCATTGGCCCCTCCTTTGCAACCAACGATGGCCTGGTATGGACCTTGCCACTGGTGACTTACATCTTTTTGGCGCTGGCCAGCACTGGGATATCTATCCTTCTGACATGTGGTGAATTGCTTGGTAACGAAGCCATCAAGGCCCACAAGTCCCTGTTGTTAATTACTGCTCTGTCGCTGTTAATCGGTGCCTTCGCGGCCTTGGCCACAGAGCTCGGCTCATTATTCCACGTATTCTGGCTGGTTTTGACTCCCAACCTCAAATCTCCCATTTGGTGGATGGGAACGCTCTACGCCATCGAGCTGCTGTTGCTTGGCATCAAGTTCTACGCTTTGCTAAGCGAACGTACCTTCAGCTTCGAACGCTGGCTTTCTGCAGGCACTCTGTGCGTCGCGGTAGCGGCTTCTCTGGTATTGGGCAGCGTATTCGGGACGGTGATCGGGCGGATCGGCTTCTATGGCGTGGATGCATCCATTCTCACCTTCCTCTGTGCCCTGGCCAGCGGACTGAGTCTGGCTCAGCTATTGCTGATTCCTGAGAAACGTGCGGTACTACTAATGCCTGGACGGTTAGTGCTTGGTACCCTTGCGCTGCTGTTGGTGGTCAACTACGTCTATCTTGCTCGCGGCAGCATCCTGGCAGAGCAGCCTTGGGTGGCACTCTGGATGCCGTTGCTGCTTTTGGTGGCGTTGATGACTTATCAAGCGAAGCCGGCAATAAGCGCAATGGTGGCCTTACCGACCCTATTATTGGTAGAACTGGCCTTTGTCACTCAAGGACAACTGCAGGTTTTGGGACCCAAGCAAACCTGGCTCGGCGCTATGCAAAGCTACCAGCCTAATCTGGCTGAGATCGGGATTTTCGTCTTCGGTTGTTCGGTAGCTTATCTCTGCTTCTTTTGGCTCAAGCAGATGACCACCCGGTTTAGAGAGTAGGTATTCTCGGCCCGTTGGGTTCTCCGTGTACATGGCCGTAACTAAGGAATGGGCCGGCCATGTAGGCTAGCCCTGCGATGGAGGCAGATATTTTTAATAAGAAAGTAATCTACATTGCCTCGATGTGCAGGGCTGAGAGAGTGCATTGCAATGAGAACGTTTGAGAACCTAACCTGCTGTAAAACTTAAGCCGCCAGCGAACAAAATTATAGTTGGTGATCAAAATAAAAACTCAGTTTTTACATGAAACAAGTTGTCGTGATCACCTTAAATAGCCTTAGTTGAAATCAAAGTCTGTGATATGGATTTCTCCAGTCCGAACAGCTAGGCTTTCTAATGTGTATCCACGAGGGCCAATGTATTATGTGCCACATTTTACTGTTTCTCCCCTTTTTGGCGTTGCCAATATTCTGGTTGGCCCCACTGTCGTTCGCCATCCCGATTTATGGTTTTATATTTATCATTTCCATTCTTATCTACTGGTTTGCGTATCGAGCCATGCGCTTACCTGTCGTAACGGGTTCTGAAGCTCTGCATCACCAAATGGGTATTGTCTTGGCAGGACAAATGGCTTTTATCAGGTTAGCCTGAAAAATGAATTTTGGAATGCCCTGTCAGATGAGGAGCTTCAGCCGGGTGAGCAGGTAGAGGTGAGCTCGGTTCATGGTGTCACGCTGAACGTCAAACGCATCTTGGGTTGAGTCGATAATGACGACAAATGGCGCAAACTGGCTGGGTTAAGACAATGACATTCGAAACCCGCGATGGCGGAATGATTTATATCGTAACGGGAATTACCGGTTATTACTTTTTACTATTCATCACGGATGGACCATGCGAATACAATTATCGCAACTGCATTGGGGATGGCTGCTTACCACGATAGTTGGGTTGGTCGGTTGTGATATGTCTGTTAACCACATGTACTCCGCAGCAGATAAGAGTCGGGCATACCCTACCAATGGCGAACAGATATATTTCACAGGAAGGAATCAAGCCGGGTATCTGATTGCCTATCAAGGCGGGAATATGCACGCACAGATGCATGTTACGGCCTGCGCCGACTGTCATGGCGTGCTGCGGGAAGGTGGTCGGCGGATGTATCCGACTTTCTGGCTGAAGGCCCCCTCGCTAACGACAGAAGCTTTGTTCGGTGATCATAGTGATGGACATGGCGATCATGCAGCTTACACCCGAGAGAGCCTCAAAAGGGTGATTACCTATGGTGTGGACCCGTCCGGAGAGCAATTGGATTCGACGATGCCTCGCTGGCTAATGAGTGAACCGGATCTGGAAGATTTAGTTGATTACTTGGCGGGGGGCACTATGGAGTCAGAGGAGCATGAACATTAGGTTCTCAGACTGCGCATTCATCCACATTCGAAATGATTCGAAACTTCAATAAGGGAAGGAGGTTGAAGTGAGTAATTCAAATGATCCTCATAACCATATGACAACACAAGAGTTAATTATTGATGGGGCGGACTGTGCCAGCTGCGTTGAAAAGATCGAGCATGCCTTGCTGGAAGTGGAGGGGGTAGACATTGTATCAATGAATTTTGCTTTGCGCACGGTGACGGTGACGGGAAATGCTCCGCTTGAGGCGTTGCTAAAAGCCATTGAACGGGCAGGGTATAACGCTAGGAGTAGTGAAGAAACGAGCGATGAAGATCTGCTTAATGAGAAAGAAATGGCGGATTGGGCTTACTACAAACGCTTAATGCTCGAAATGACAATAGCCTTGTCACTCGGTATTCCCTTAATGATCTACAGTATTGCTGTCGGTGAAATGACAGTTACAACGACCACAGAGCGAGCGGTATGGTTTGTCGTTGGTTTACTGACCCTAGGCGTTTTGTATTTTTCAGGTAAACATTTTTTTGTCGGGGCGTGGAAGTCTTTTGTAAACCACAGCGCCAATATGGATACGCTTATCGCGCTAGGAACCGGGACGGCATGGCTTTATTCAATGGTTGTGGTGTTTTTTCCGTACCTGGTGCCGGAAATGGCACGCCATGTCTATTTTGAAGCCTCGGCTATGATTATTGGCCTGATTGACCTTGGTCTAGCGTTGGAAATCAAAGCTCGAGGTCGCACATCTGAAGCCATCAAGCGATTAATTGGCTTACAGACCAAGACCGCTCGGGTGATCCGGGATGGTAACGATGTTGATATTGCTATTGAGCAAGTATTACTCGGAGATAGTGTACGGGTCCGGCCTGGAGAAAAAATCCCGGTAGATGGAGTGGTAACAGAAGGCCATACCGCAATCGATGAGTCAATGCTGACTGGTGAGCCCATGCCGGTCGAAAAGACCGGTGGTGATGAAGTAGTCGCCGGAACATTGAACAAAAGTGGTTCAATTGTGTTTAAAGCAACCAAGGTCGGCAAAGATACCGCCCTCGCTAAAATCATCAGTATGGTGAGGCGGGCACAAAACTCTAAGCCGCCGATTGGTCGCCTCGCTGATATCATTTCGGCCTACTTTGTGCCGGTGGTAGTGATCATAGCTATAGTCTGCGCCCTTATGTGGCTTAATTTCGGTCCAGCCCCGGCAGTTGCCTTTGCTATGGTATCTGCTACATCGGTGTTAATTATTGCCTGTCCTTGTGCTCTGGGGTTGGCTACACCTATGTCTGTTATGGTGGGGGTCGGTAAAGCCGCGGAAGCAGGGGTATTAATCCGAAATGGCGCAGCACTGCAGACATCGTCAAAAATAACCGCCATGATCCTTGATAAAACCGGCACGATTACTTTGGGATCACCTAAAGTTACCCGTATTTATCTGGCTGAAGCTACGGATGAGAAAGAAGTCTTGCAACTGGCTGCCAGCCTGGAGGCCGGATCTGAGCATCCATTGGCGTTGTCGGTTGTAGCGTCCGCTAAAGAGCGAGGTTTGGTTCCTGATCAGGCTGAAAAATTTCTGGCAATAGCAGGGCATGGCGTAAAGGGTACAGTTCGTGGATGCAAATTATTGTTTGGTAATGAGAAATTGATGCGCGATCAGTCTATCGAGATTGAACCGCATATCGAAACCGCTCAGTCAATGGCCAAGGAAGCTCAGACACCGATGTACCTTTCTGTTGATGGCAAACTGGCTGCAATCATTGCCGTTTCCGATCCGATCAAGGAAGACTCTATCAGTGCAATCAAGCGATTGCAGAACAATGGTATTCGCGTAGTAATGCTCACTGGTGATAACAGGGCGACAGCCGAAGCCGTTGCCGCCAAAGTGGGAATTAAGGAGTTTTTTGCAGAAGTCTTGCCAGAAGACAAATCAAATAAAGTCGCAGAGCTGCAAATGGAAGGAGAAATTGTTGGTATGACCGGTGATGGCATTAATGATGCGCCTGCTCTGGCGCTGGCCAATGTCGGTTTTGCCATCGGTACGGGAACCGATGTGGCGATTGAAAGTGCCGATATTACTTTGATGCGAGGTTCCTTACACGGTCTTGCTGATGCCATAGCAGTGAGCAAAGCAACGCTGCGTAATATAAAACAAAATCTGTTTGGTGCATTTGTTTATAACGCAGCAGGTGTTCTGTTTGCTGCCGGACTGTTTTATCCGTTCTTCGGGGTGCTGCTAAGTCCTGTGATCGCAGGGGCGGCAATGGCTTTTTCTTCGTTAACGGTAGTCAGTAATGCTAACCGCTTACGGCTGTTCAAGGCACAAGAACATTAACGGGAGGACATTATATGATAATAATTAACCTACTGGGGCTGTCGCTAATCGGTTTAATTGTTTGGTGGTTTTGGCTGTATAAACCGAAGGAGGTTACTGCCAATGAGGGAGTGATCATGATAACGGTTGAAAACGGTACCTATGAGCCATCACGGATCCGTTTACCTGCAGGCAAGCCGGCAACATTACGTTTTGTCCGCAAAGATGCATCACCGTGTGCAGCTACTGTGGTATTTGCGGATTTTGATATCAGCGAGGAACTACCTCTGGACAAAAGCAAAGACGTTATTTTGCCTGCTAAAGAGCCTGGCGAATATAGTTTTACCTGCCAGATGCAAATGTATCGTGGTAAGTTAATTGTAACGGGTGAGAAATAACCGCTGTAGGGTAAAAAATGGTTGAAACATGCTGTGCCATAAATGCATTATTATGCGTTAGGGTGGGGTTTTATATAACCAGTCCGCTTTGAAATTGAGACTTTTCAGATGTGAAATACGCCGAATAATCGCGTAATTGGTATCGGTTACCGCTTTTTAAAGTGTGCCATCGGCCTGACAGGCTGATACATGGTTGATGAAAATGATTCACGGGTACGCGAATATTACATGTCGTCACCCTAAAATCAGAATTGTGTGTTTTTAGAGCGGAATTGAAAGAATAGAGCTAAAATACTAAAAATAGGGAATGAAATATTCCTTATGGCGATGATTTTTCCTTTTGTTGGACTCTCTGTTGTGGGGAGAATCGTATCATTTTAAGCTTATCATCAGCTTATACGCTGCAGCTTCGAGTATTACTATCTTCCTGGCAGCCTTTCAAACCAAAATATTCCACTTTCGAAATTGGACACAACATCACAAATTTAATTCTTGCCATAAATATGCCTACCTCTCCGATTAGAGATCGCATAGTATCCGCGATTTTATTCACCCACCCTTAAGTCAACAGGTCTGATAATAGCGGTGGGTTTACCCTTTTTTATTCTGATATAGGCCCAGTAAAAAATGAAATCTCTAGGATTCAAAAATACGATAATCGCCTCGGTAATAGTGTTAGCTAGCGTGTGCTTGTTGACAGCTAACTGGCTTTCTTATACCGATCTAAGAGATCATACGATTCAGAACATAGATGCCCAATCAATATCCACCGTTAGGTATGAAGCGAATAATATTGAGACATGGTTTCAGAGTAAAACTCGTACAATCGACTCACTGGTTAACCACTATAAAGCGGGCCAGCCGAGTGAAAGCTATGTCGAAACAGCTAAATTTACTAAAGATGCCAGCGATCTGACAGCGGTGCTGTACGGCTTTGATGATGGCCGTTCATACTCGAATGATGGTGTTGAAGACCCTGATGAGTATGACCCCCGTACTCGCCCTTGGTATCAAAAAGGTAAGGCGGCAAACGGCTTAGATTTAACGGATGTCTATAATGATGCAACGACAGGTCTCCCGGTTGTTTCTATTGTGAAAAAATTTGAAAGTGGTGTTGTTTTGGGTGACATCGAACTGTCTATCCTTGCTGATACTGTGAAAGGTGTTAATTTTCCGGGGGCGGTTACCACCATTGTCGACGAGACGGGGAAAATGTTAGCTTCTAGTTCGTCTTCACTTGCGGTAGGAACACGATTTTCCGATATTGGTATGGGGAAAGTGCAGGAAGCGATGTTGTCTCAAGAGGAGAGCAATTTAACTTACTCACTGAATGGCGCTGAGCAGTTATCGTTTACTAAGTCAATCACATTAGTAAATGGAAAAAAATGGTACCTGGTTATTAGTGTTGATAAATCTATTGCTTATGCGGCTGTTGATGAGGCGTTGACAGATGCGATTATATCTTCACTGGTAATGCTATCCATCGCGATTATTCTTGTCGTTACAATATTAAATGTTCTGTATCGTCCAATCCTCACCCTCAAAGACGTCGTGCTCGACCTGTCAAAAGGTAACGGTGACCTCACTCGACGACTGCCGGTTACCAGCGATGATGACCTGGGGCAAATATCAGGAGGGATCAATGCCTTTATTACTAACTTACAGTCTTTGATGCTGGAAGTTTCGCAGTCTTCTGAACACATCGCTAACAGCGTTGACCAACTTAAAAACCAAACAGATACCAATAACCAAGTGCTAACCGCTCACACAACGGAAACGACACAGATTGTTGCCGCTATTGAGGAAATGAGCGCCACGGCAAATGATGTGGCGAGTAATGCAGCTGAAGCGTCCCAGTTCACTCATAAT
The DNA here is from genome assembly GCF_033720175.1 of Photobacterium sp. Lineage (GTDB taxonomy): Bacteria > Pseudomonadota > Gammaproteobacteria > Enterobacterales > Vibrionaceae > Photobacterium. Next base: position 125,463 of record NZ_JAWWDA010000008.1, on the reverse strand, counting down.
ACCAACACGCAAGTTACCGATTCAAAGAGTATTGTAACCGGTGCGACAAAGACGGTATCTCAGCTCGTTGAAGAAGTTGAAAACACCGCTACCAGCATTATAGAAATTGGAAAAGACACCCTAGATATCACCAATGTACTGCAGGTAATCGGTGAAATTGCAGACCAAACAAACTTGCTTGCGTTGAATGCTGCCATTGAAGCGGCCCGAGCCGGTGAGCAAGGTCGCGGTTTTGCCGTTGTCGCCGATGAGGTCAGGGCGCTTGCTGCCAGAACGCAAACCAGTACGGCTGAGATTGAACAGACCCTCAATAAATTACGCAATGGTTCAAATACAGCCATTTCTGCCATGGGTATCACTAAATCAACATGCGAGAGAACGGTGGAAAGTACGTCTTTGGTGGCAAACGACCTCGATACGATCGCTCAATCAGTGACGCACATTAATGACCTAAATACGCAGATTGCTACCGCTGCTGAACAGCAAAGTACTGTTGCTGATGAAATTACCCGTAATATGACTGCTATTCGTGAAATTGTGGGGGAATTATCAGCAAATGGGGAAGCTACAGCCAATGAAACCATCAATCTTGCTGCTGCAAACAGTCAATTGAAATCTGTTGTGAGTAAATTCAGACTGCAATAATACCGCGTTATTCGTACGTTCATTATCCTGAACTGGCGGGTATCACTTTGAATCCGCATCCTGAGGTGACTTGGGTATGCGGGTCTTCATCTGAAATATTACCAATAACTATAAAACCTGATGATCAGCTATATGGTCGTATGCATCTTGGTATGTCGGGCGCTTTTAATCATAACTGGCACGGTTACGCAGAAGCGAGTACGTAATTGGATTGGATGATCTATCTGCATATACATTTACGATAGACGTGAGTATTGCATTAGATTAAATTATTAATAATTACCATTTAACAAGGCTTTATATTTTATTTTATCGTTCTTACTCGATCTTTTCTGGTTTGGGGATGTATTTATGTAGTCGATCTATATCGCCGTTAACAGAGAAAAATAGCTCTAATTCCATCATAATCCCAGGATTTACTTTATAATCAAAATCACTTTTGAAATTTATGTCAGGGCTTATTTTTAAATAAAGCCAGTCTTTATATAAACGCTGTTTCCATGATGTGGATAACCAAAAGTTTTTGCTTTCTTTATCACCTCCGGTATCCGCGCTGGCACCTACCGAATATTCAATAGAATTCGTTTCATTTATACGGTGATAATATTCAACCTGTTGAACTAGCTCCCAATTATTATCAGAATCAAGAAACTGGGCGCTGGTGCCGGATTTTATTATTTTCGAGTGTTCTTTGTTGACGGCATAGTAAAAATCAAGAGACGTTAATAATCCAGGTCCTTTAGAGTGATAATAGAATATCTCTTGGTGAATTCGGGTGGTCCAGTTTTCGCTTAATGTATCTATACGCCGCAGATTAGCTTTAACAAAGGGATCCAGTGGCAGTTTTATCTTTAAGCCGATACCATAGTCGGCTTTCCATTGCCCCAGCGGCTTGTCTTGTAAACTAACACCACCGATAGCACCTCCAACTCCATTCTCGCTGTTGTCCGATATGTCACGTTGCTTGTTTTCGAGGCTGTCATAATCATCGGGATCAGTTTCAAGAATCAGTTTCCAGTTTTTTTTAGTATGCGGTAGATCTAGTTTAAGGTAAACATTTGAATCAAAATCAAAATACTCTCGGTGAGTGTATCTTGGTCTAAATCGAATCCGTAAGTAGCTGCGGTTGACTAAAGCCTCTTCATTTTCTTTCTTTCCAATGAAATGGTCGACTGAAGTGCTATATTCATTGATTGTATCAGAGACGGTGCCTTGTGATTCGTCTAGCCAGCTGAGTAAAATCCCATCTTGGTATTCAGTCTGTTCAATATCCAATGAACTAGACAAAAAATGAATATTGGGCTCTAAAATAGTATTAGAATGAGCTAAGCCTGAACAGAAGAGATAAGCGGGAAACGTAAAACACATGAGCGATACTCGTTTAAAACGATTATTCAACGGTGCACTTCTAATGTACGAACACGATTCAGTTACCATCTGATAGTCTCATCAAAAATCTATATATTTCATTGTCATACTAACTTAAGTATAGAAGCGCATAGACTGTTGGTCTCAAAATAAGACAATTTGACCGCAAAAGAAGAGCTTTTTTATGTTATTTTTTGTTCTGGCCTGAAATGTCTAAAACATTTTCCTTATTATATATGAACTTAAAATTAAATTGAATCAATGATAATCATGTCATAAAAATTCTACTACAATTAAATTTAATCTAAACCTGTACATCAATGCAAAGCTTTTTTGTATTGTTAAATTATCAGTGAGGATAAGATGGTCAGTTCAGATCTTGATGGAATTAAACGTGATATCTCATTGACTGTTAATGATATCTTTGAAGATTTTGAAGAGGATAATAATAGATTACCCACAATAGAAGAATTCAGGACAATATTTTCAACTCACGCAGAGCAATATATAGGACCGCTAGATGAACTCACGGTAGAAGGTATCCGGCATGGTTTGGATAAACAAAGGGTAAGAGAGCAGGATCTCTGGCGTTCGGTAATTGAACTGGAAGCCGAGCAACGTTTTCTACGGTCTTATTAATATGCAGTTTATATGCTGGTAACGAAATGGGTTGCTTAGCTTTTGGGTGGTAGCGACTGATCCAGAGGGGAGTTACCGCCCTTTTTTATTGGTGTCTTTTCTATATTGGTTTCGCGCAAGCAAAGCGAGTGATACTTTTGATGCGGGCTGTTTGTTTAATTTGCTGCAAATCTGCCATCCTGCTTGTGCCATTCTATTTAGATCTACACCTGTTTTTATCCCTAAGCCTTCACAAAGATAAATCACGTCTTCTGTGGCGACATTTCCACTGGCTCCGCTGGCATACGGACAACCACCTAAACCTGCAACACTGGCGTCGATAACATTTACCCCCATGCTTAATGCCTGGTAAATATTGGCTAATGCCTGTCCCCAGGTGTCATGAAAGTGTACTGCTAACTGATGTATGGGAATGTGCTGGTTTACTGCCTCCAACATTCTGGCAATACGAAGCGGGGTACCTGTACCGATGGTGTCACCGAGCGAGATTTCATAGCATCCCAACTCAATCAATACTCTTGCGACAGCAGCAACCTTTGCGGGGGGCGTTGGACCGTCATAAGGGCAATCGACAACACAAGATAAATAACCACGTACCGGGATCCCATTACCTCGGGCAAGCTCCATCAGCGGCGCAAATCGTTCCAGGCTTTCTGCTATTGAGCAATGGATGTTTTTATGGCAAAAGCCTTCAGAGGAAGAGGTAAATATAGCGACTTGATCGGCCCCTGCTTCCAGCGCCTGCTCGAATCCTTGAATGTTTGGTGTCAGGGCAGAATATACAATATTTGGCTTTCTGGCGATTTGCTGTAAGACCTGATTAGAATCGGCCATCTGCGGTACCCATTTGGCAGAGACAAATGAACCCGCTTCGATATGGCTTAATCCTGTTTCTGACAATTGATTAATAAGCATGACTTTATCGTCAGTGCTGACGCGTTGTTCATTCTGAAGGCCGTCTCTGGCACCCACTTCCACTAGGGTGACATATTCAGGTAGCACGCTCATTGTGTGTTTACCGTTCGCTCAATGTTGAGCAGTTGCTGGCCATGCTCGACTTGATCACCGGTGGTGAAGCGGACAGATTCAATAACGCCGTCGTACGGCGCTTTGACGGTATATTCCATCTTCATCGCTTCAATGATGAGAAGCGGCTGATCTTTATTAACTTTCTCTCCGGCCTTACAGTAAATGGCGGATATGACCCCATTCATTGGTGCTTGTGTGAGTGGCTCTTTTTTATCCTTCTGTTCCTTTGCGATGTAACCGTTCACCACAGAGCAGTAAGTGTCATGATTGGCCTGATAGAAAATATCGATCTGGTTATGGGTCTGGATTACGGTGAATTTCTCTTGTTGTTGGATGGCATTAATGCGCTGGCAAAGCTCAACCACCATTTGATTCGGTGAATGTGTATTTCTTCGCGGAATGTGCGTAATGGTGAGCGGACTGACTCGGTGTTGCTGGCTGTTTGTTTTTACACGGATAAGTTTTAGATCTGAGGTCAGTTTTTCCGGTTGTTCGCTAAGCTCAAATGTCAGTTCAAAGAGATGCCCATCACGGTCTTGCAAGCAGACGGTTTGTGACGCGGGTTGATTCATGCGCCATCCCACTATTGCCCATGGTGATTGAACCTGACGATAGGATTGAAGCGAGCAAGGTTGAGGTGAACCGAGCGGTATTTTTTGTTGCAGTTGCAATAAGTAAACAGCAGAAAACAATAAAGATTTCGCTATCAAAACAGCGGGGACAGTATCAGGTTGAATGGTTGTTAGTTCAATCATTGCAGAATTTTGATCCAGCAGAGCATTCTGATGTTGTTCAATAAAGGCTGTACTGATCTCTTCACGTGCAAAGGCGGGGTGGCTCACTAATCGGTGGAGATACTGGATATTGGATTTCAAGCCGATCAGCCGGTACTGTGCTAAGGCCTGCTTAAGGTGATAAATCGCAGCGGTTCGGTTTTCTCCCCAGGAGATAACTTTTGCAAGCATTGGGTCATAATAACTGGTGACAGTGTCACCATTCTGAATGCCAGAATCAATCCGAAGATGTTTATTTGGCTCGGGTTCACGCAGGTACGTGATGGTGCCTACCTCGGGGAGGAAGCCGTTATCCGGATCTTCGGCATAGACTCGGACTTCCATTGCATTTCCTTTCGGTACTATCTGGTGCTGGTGAAGGGGAAGCGGGTGACCTTCTGCAACCCTGATTTGCCACTCGACTAAATCTTGCCCGGTAATGAGTTCCGTTACGGGGTGCTCGACCTGCAAGCGGGTATTCATTTCCATAAAGTAGAACTGACTGCCGTGATTGCTCCCTGATGGATCGCTTTTTGACTGTTCAAGCAGGAATTCGATGGTTCCGGCTCCGGTATAGTTAATGGCCCGAGCGGCATTAACCGCAGCTTCCCCCATTTGTCGCCGGAGTGATTCACTCAATCCAGGAGCCGGTGCTTCTTCGACGATTTTTTGGTGGCGACGTTGAATAGAGCAGTCGCGATCTAACAGGTAAACGGTGTTTCCATGCTGATCGGCAAAAATTTGAACTTCAATATGCCTTGGATTTATCAGGTATTTTTCAATCAAAAGATGATCATCCCCAAAGGCCGCCATCGCTTCACGCTTGGCGCTGGCTATCGCTTCAAGCATTTCAGCGCCGACATTAACAATGCGCATGCCTTTGCCGCCACCACCCAGTGCCGCCTTTAATAATACGGGATAACCGATTTTCTCTGCTTGCTGCAGTAATATCTCCGGCTGGTTGCTATCGCCGTGATAACCGGGGATCAGCGGAACGTTGGCTTTTTCCATGATATTTTTGGCGTCTGATTTGGAGCCCATGGTATTGATTGATTCGGCGGATGGGCCAATAAAGAGGAACCCTTGTTTGTGGCAAGCCTCGGCAAATCCCGCATTTTCTGATAAAAAACCGTAGCCGGGATGAATGGCATCAACATGGGCTGCGTTTGCTGCAGCCAATAATGCATTGATGTTCAGGTATGATCCACGGGCTGCTGATGGCCCAATACACATCGCCTGATCTGCCATGGAAACATGCTTGGCATTGCGATCGGCATCGGAATACACCGCAACTGTTTCGATATGTAAACGTCGGGCGGTGGCGATAATTCGACAGGCAATTTCGCCTCGGTTAGCAATCAGAAGACGGTTTATTTTTCTGATCACACTGAGTTTCACCGTCTCTGCTGCATTAACAGACTGTGGTGGCTGAGCACGATTGATCACTGTCGGATCTGATGGCTTACTCATTTTTGCCACTCCATGCGGGGGGGCGCTTTTCAAAGAAAGCATTGACCCCTTCTTGTCCTTGTTCAGAGCTGCGGATCTCCGCGATCAAATCGCTGGTCAGTGTTCTCAGTTCAGAGTCTATCGCGTTATGTTCACAGACATGGCATAACTGTTTGGCTCTTGTCATTGCATTGGGGCTATTGGTAAGAATCGTTTGGGTTAAGCGGGTGAGTTGTTTTTCTAACGCACCGTTGAGCGTATCCGTGACAATATGAATGATATTCAATTGCCGCGCTGTTGCTGCGTCAAAATGCTCCGCCGTCAGCATATAGCGTCGGGCCTGTCTGACCCCCATCGCCCGGCAGACATAGGGGCTAATGGTGGCCGGAATTAACCCTAGCTTAACCTCACTGAGACAAAACAGTGCGTCAGAGCTGGCGATGGCAATATCGCAACAGCAAATTAGCCCCAAAGCGCCGCCAAATGCACTGCCGTGCACCAGTGCAATGGTCGGGTGAGGAAAGGTATCTAACACATGCATGAGTTGCGCAAGTTGCTTGGCGTCTTGGCGGTTTTCTTCGACACTTTTCTTGGCCATTGATCTCATCCAGTTCAGATCGGCCCCCGTTGAAAAGTGTTTACCAATAGCGCGTAATACCAGAACGTACACGGTGGGATCATTTTTTAATCTGTCCAGATGATCGAGTAGCGCCTGAATGACAACATCATCAAAAGCATTATGTTTGCTGGTCCGGTTTAAGGTCAGGGTTGCAATGCCCTTTTCATCGACGGCGCATAATACTTCTTGGGCCTGATCGGCGGTTTCGTGCTCTTTCATTACACCTCCTCCCGTTTACATGCGGAAAATACCAAACTGGCTCTCTGGGATCGGAGCCCGCAATGCCGCTGACAGCGCGAGTCCAACCACATCTCTGGTTTGCTTGGGGTCGATAATACCGTCATCCCATAGTCGGGCACTGGCAAAGTAGGGATGCCCCTGGGCGTCATAGAGTGTGACAATCGGCTGTTTAAAGGCTGACTCTTCATCGTCACTCCATATTTCCCCGTTACGGGCTTTGACATCGCGGGTGACTTGCGCCATCACGCCGGCAGCTTGTTCACCGCCCATCACAGATATCCGGGCATTCGGCCACATCCACATCATTGTGGGATTATAGGCCCGGCCACACATACCGTAGTTGCCCGCGCCATATGAGCCTCCGACAATCACGGTGAATTTAGGTACATCAGCACAGGCGACAGCCATCACCATTTTCGCACCGTGTTTAGCGATACCTTCAGATTCGTATTTTTTCCCGACCATGAAGCCGGTAATGTTCTGGAGAAAAAGCAGCGGGATCTTTCGCTTGGTACATAATTCAATAAAGTGCGCGCCTTTCAGGGCGGACTCTGAAAACAGAATGCCGTTGTTCGCAACGATACCGATAGGGTGACCGTGCAAATGAGCAAATCCGCAGATCAGCGTGCTACCGTATAAGGCTTTGAATTCATCCAAGTCGGAATCATCGACAATACGGGCAATCACTTCCCGGATATCAAAAGGCTGGCGCAGGTTTGTCCCGACAATGCCGTAGAGTTCATCGGCAGCATACTGCGGCGGAACAATGGTTTTTTCCGGTGGCTTAAGCTTTGGTGTATTGGTGCTGGCAATCGCCTGTCGGGTAAGGGCGAGGGCATGGGGTTCGTTTTCGGCGTAGTAATCAGCCACGCCCGATGTCCTGCAGTGCACATCGGCGCCACCGAGTGCTTCGGCCGTCACAACCTCACCCGTTGCGGCTTTTACCAGCGGCGGGCCCGCCAGAAAAATTGTTCCTTGCTCTTTTACGATGATCGACACATCTGCCATTGCCGGAACATAAGCACCGCCGGCGGTACAGAGGCCAAGCACAACGGCGATTTGCGGAATACCCTTGGCTGACATCCGAGCCTGATTATAGAAAATGCGGCCGAAATGGTCCCTATCGGGAAAAACGTCGGCTTGATGAGGCAAATTTGCGCCACCGGAATCGACTAAATAGACAGTGGGCAGATGGCACCGCTCGGCGATTTCCTGCGCACGAAGGTGTTTTTTCACGGTTAGAGGATAATAGGTGCCGCCTTTGACCGATGGATCGTTGGCGATGATCATACATTCAATGCCTTCAACCTGACCGATGCCCGCGACCACACCGGCACAAGGGATCGGCTCGTCGTAAACATTCCAGGCAGCAAACTGACTGATTTCCAAAAAAGGGGAGCCGGTATCGAGTAATTTATCAATTCTCTCCCGCACCGGAAGTTTGCCTTTTTCTCTTTGGCGAGCGAGAGCCGCTTTGCCGCCGCCTTGCATAATGACATGGAGATTGGACCGTAAGTTATCGACCAGCGCGGTCATTGCCTGATGATTTTCGACAAACTGAGGATCCAGTGGCTGAACCTTACTTTGAATAATTGCCATACTCGTCCTTATGGAAAGTAGTGTTATCGTGAACCGTTATTATTGCGATTCTTTAAACAGTTCACGGCCAATCAGCATCCGTCTGATCTCAGAAGTCCCTGCGCCTATTTCGTAAAGCTTGGCATCCCGCAGTAATCGTCCTGCCGGAAACTCATTGATATAGCCATTGCCCCCCAGTAACTGAATGGTATCCAGCGCGAGTCGGGTGGCCTGTTCGGCGCTAAAGAGGATCACGCCGGCGGCATCTTTGCGGGTCGTTTCGCCCCGGTCACAGGCAGCGGCAACGGCATACACATAAGATCGGGCGGCATTCATGCGGGTATACATGTCAGCGACTTTGGCCTGGACCAGCTGAAATTCACCAATAGAACGGCCAAACTGTTTACGGTCATGGATATAAGGCACGACTAAGTCTAAGCAGGCTTGCATAATGCCAAGAGGACCGGCAGCTAGCACGACGCGCTCGTAATCAAGGCCACTCATTAAAATTTTCACGCCATGATCGACTTCGCCAAGAACATTCTCTTTGGGTACTTCGCAGTTCTTGAATACCAGTTCGCAGGTGTTTGAACCGCGCATTCCCAGCTTGTCGAGTTTTTGTGCATGGCTGAAACCTTTGAAGTCGCGCTCGATAATGAAAGCGGTAATACCGTGGGATTCGGCCTCGGGATCCGTTTTGGCGTAAACCACCAAAGTGTGGGCGTCCGGACCATTGGTGATCCACATTTTAGTGCCGTTCAGAATGTAGCGGTTACCGACCAGCTGCGCTTTGAGCTGCATGCCGATCACATCCGATCCGGCATTCGCCTCACTCATGGCCAGCGCGCCAATTTGATTGCCATCAATCAGACCTGGCAGGTACTTGGTACATTGCTCTGCAGTACCATGGCGGTAAATTTGGTTTACACACAAGTTGGAATGGGCGGCATAACTTAACCCGACAGAGGCTGAGGCTCGGCTTATCTCTTCCATCACAACTACATGTGTCAAATACCCCATGTCGGCACCGCCATACTCTTCGCTGACGGTAACACCCAGTAAACCCATCTCACCGAGCATAGGCCATAAATGGTTCGGGAATTGATTATCCCGGTCGATCTTGGCTGCCATTGGAACAATTGTATGGGCTGCAAAAGCATTCACTTGCTCGCGAAGCATATCAATCGTTTCACCAAGGCCAAAATTAAGGGGGGTATAAGCAATTTTCATAACATCTCCTGGTTGTACCAAGCTTATGATGCGGTGTTGATGTCTAAGGGAGCGCACTATTCTGGCTTTGATCTATCCAGTGCCAGCTGACAGCGCTCGCGGGCTGTACTGAGTTCGCTCATCACCACAGCAATATCGTCTAACTGGCGTTGTAAGGTCATTTGCTTGCGGTCAATAATGGTCAGCATCTGGTTCAGCTGAGTATCGCTTTGATTGGTATCGTACAGTTCGAACAGCTCTCGGATTTCAGCTAACGAGAAGCCTAATCGTTTACCGCGCAGGATCAGTTTGAGCCTGATTTTATCTCGACGCTGATAAATTCGGATATTGCCGCGCCGGGCAGGATGCAGCAGCCCCATATCCTCATAAAAACGGATGCTTCGGGTGGTGATATCGAACTCTTTTGCCAGTTCGCTTATTTTGCAAGTCTCCACCTTATGATGCCCTCGGATCTGCATGGGGATTGGAAACGCTTTGGTACGTCGCTGTGCCGATCTGGGTCATAACCATACCGGATGGCATTGCTGGTTTGTTTCTTAACGTTTACGTAAATGTTAGTGCTATGCTTACGAAAAGGTCAAGAAATCGCAGTTTGGATTAGTGACTTAAAATATTGTTTGATTGCTGTCGTCAGAGAGGGCGAAGTGATGGAAAGAACAATCTGGATTGTATCGGCGAAGAGAACCCCGCTAGGCAGTTTTCAGGGGCAGTTCAAAACCTTGTCAGCACCGCAACTCGGACAGCATGCCATCAGGAGCGTGCTGGATGCGATATCGCTCCCTCCTGAGTCTATCGAAGAAGTTTTTATGGGATGTGTGCTGCCTGCCGGGTGTGGCCAGGCACCGGCTCGTCAGGCTGCAATCCATGCCGGTTTACCCTATTCGACAGGTTGTACCACCATCAATAAAGTGTGTGGCTCCGGTATGAAATCGGTGATGCTGGCACATGATCTGATTAAGGCGGGGGGGATTCAGGCGGCGATTGCGGGGGGGATGGAAAGCATGACCAATGCGCCTTATTTGCTGAAAGAAGCGCGCAGCGGGATGCGGTTAGGGCATCGAACAACATACGATCATATGTTCTTAGATGGCCTGGAAGATGCCTATGAGGGAGAACTGATGGGTGTCTATGCCCAGCAGGTAGCAGATAAGCTGGGTTTCACCCGCTTGCAAATGGATGAGTGGGCAACGATGTCGGTTCAACGCGCATTAGATGCGCAAAAACACCATCTTTTTGCTGATGAAATTGTTCCTGTCCCTGTTTTGACCAAACATCATGAGGTGATTATTGACCGTGATGAGCACCCCGGAGAAATCAGTACCGATAAAATACCGACACTGAAACCAGCGTTTGCAAAGCATGGCACTGTGACGGCGGCGAATTCCAGTGCTATTTCTGATGGCGCAGCAGCATTAGTTCTCATGGATGCCAATATGGCCAAAGAACTGGGATTAGTTCCGCTCGCGATTATCAAAGGGCATGCCTCTCATGCCCGTCAACCCTCTGAATTTACCCTTGCCCCTGCTTTTGCCATCAGGCAGCTATTGTCGTCGCTCGATTGGTCGATTGATGAAGTCGACCTTTGGGAAATTAATGAAGCCTTTGCGGTCGTCACCCAAATAGCGGTGCAGAAACTCGGTCTGGCAGCCAGTAAAGTGAACATCAAAGGGGGGGCATGTGCGCTGGGCCATCCTATCGGTGCCAGTGGGGCCAGAATACTGGTAAGCCTGATTTATGCATTGAAGCAATTACAGTCATTATCTGCTGTTAACAGGCCAGTGCGAGGTGTTGCATCGCTGTGCATTGGTGGCGGGGAAGCAACAGCCATCGGTATTGAAATTCCGTAACAGTGTAACAATGTAAGGAAATGACCATGATTCAGCCTGTTCCTCTCTTTATTAACGGCGAGTTTCGTCAATCTGTATCAAAGCAGTGGATTCACGTTACCAATCCGGCCAGCAATGACATTATCGCCAACCTGCCTTGCGCGACAGAAGCGGAAGTGTCAGAGGCTGTTGCAAGTGCCGCCCAAGCATTTTTGCAATGGAAAGACGTTGCAGTGTCCGATCGGGCCAGGCTCATGCTCAGGTATCAGCAGCTGCTAAAAGAACATCATGATGAGCTGGCCAATATTGTGTCTCAAGAGACCGGGAAGGTTATTGCCGATGCCAAAGGGGATGTTTGGCGTGGTATTGAAGTGGTAGAGCAGGCCGCCAATATAGCCAGCCAGATGATGGGGGAAATGGTTGAAAATGTAGCCGAGGGCATTGATACCTATTCAGTCACTCAGCCCTTGGGTGTTTGCTGCGGCATCACACCGTTCAACTTTCCGGCCATGATCCCGTTATGGATGTTTCCGATAGCGATTGCCTGCGGTAATACCTTTGTGTTGAAGCCTTCTGAGCAAGTGCCATTAACTTCGGTGCGGCTGGCTGAACTGTTTGAGCAAGCGGGTGCTCCCAAAGGTATCCTGCAGATAGTCCATGGCAAGAAAGAGCAGGTCGATTATTTACTGTCACACCCTGATATCCGCACCGTGTCATTCGTCGGCTCGGTTCCCGTTGCCCGCTATATTTATCAAACCGGCACCCATAACCTAAAACGGGTTCAGGCCTTTGCTGGTGCCAAAAATCATATGGTGATCATGCCAGATGCGAACAGAGAACAAGTGATCAATAATTTGGTGGGATCATCGGTTGGTGCGGCCGGACAGCGTTGTATGGCAATCTCTGTCGCAGTGTTTGTGGGCCGGGATAAAAGCTGGATCGCTGATTTGAAAAAGGCGATGGCAAAAGTAAAACCGGGTGTGTGGAATGATGCTTGTGCCGGATTCGGCCCTTTGATCAGCCCGCTAGCGAAAGACCGAGTGCTACATCTTATCCAACAAGGCAAAGATCAAGGGGCAGTATGTGAACTTGATGGAAGCCAATGTGGCGTCGAGGGATATCCGAAAGGTAACTGGGTGGGACCAACGCTGTTTAGTGGGGTCACAACGGAAATGTCGGTTTATCAGCAGGAAATCTTTGGCCCGGTATTGATCTGTCTGGAAGTCGATAGTCTTGAAGAGGCCATCGCTTTGGTCAATGCCAATCCGTATGGTAATGGGACATCCATTTTTACGGCCAGCGGTGCGGCGGCCAGAAAATATCAGCATGAAATTGAGGTCGGCCAGGTCGGTATAAATGTCCCTATTCCTGTTCCTCTTCCTTTCTTTTCGTTTACCGGCTGGAAAGGCAGTTTTTATGGTGATTTACATGCTTACGGAAAGCAGGCTGTACGCTTTTATACCGAAACCAAAACCGTTACCGCGCGCTGGTTTGATGACGATATTTCGACCGGGCCGAATCTGACTATTCAGCTGAAGTAGTTAAGTGGTTAGGTATGGGAGACAGTTATGGACTTTGAGCTGAATCAAGATCAACGCGCCTTCGCCCAAACAGCGCGCCAGTTTGCAACTGAACGGCTTAGTCCGATGGCCGCTGAATGGGACGAGAAACAGATCTTCCCGAAGGAGGTACTGAAAGAAGCGGGTGAGCTGGGTTTTCTCAGCCTTTATACCCCGGCGATCCAAGGTGGGTTAGCCCTTAGCAGGTTAGATGCCTCAATTGTTTTCGAGCAACTCGCGATGGGCTGCACGTCAACCACCGCATTCATGACCATCCATAACATGGTGACCTGGATGATTGCCAGCTTTGCTACTGACGAGGCCTGTGCGGAGTATTGTCCGCAATTGATCGCAGGAGACTGGCTGGCTTCGTATTGCTTAACCGAGCCTGAAGCCGGTTCAGACGCCGCATCGCTGACGACCTCGGCTAAGCGTAACGGCGAAGAATACATTCTTAATGGCGCGAAAACCTTCATTTCCGGTGCGGGTGAAACGGACGTGCTGGTGGTGATGGCAAGAACGGATGATGTTAGGCCTGAAAATGCCAATGCTAAAGGCATCTCTGCTTTCATCGTGCCAGCCGATGCCAAAGGGATCCACTATGGACGGAAAGAGCCCAAACTGGGCTGGAACAGTCAGCCGACCCGGGCCATCACATTTGAAAGTGTGGCGATACCCGCCCGCAACTTGTTAGGGCAGGAAGGAGAAGGCTTCAAATTTGCCATGAAGGGGCTTGATGGCGGACGAATTAACATTGCGACCTGCTCTGTCGGTACGGCCCAGCAAGCATTAAACCAGGCAAAGCAATACATGACTGAGCGAAAACAATTTGGCAAAAGCCTGGCTCAGTTTCAGGGGCTGCAATTTAAAATCGCGGATATGGCAACTGAATTGGTCGCGGCAAGACAATTGGTACGGTATGCCGCCAGTAAGCTAGATCGCCAGGATCCGGAAGCAACGGCGTATTGCGCGATGGCTAAACGCTTTGCGACCGATGTCGGGTTCACAGTCTGTGATCAGGCGCTGCAACTGTATGGGGGCTATGGCTATATCAAGGAATATCCCCTTGAACGTTATTTTCGTGATGTCCGGGTGCATCAAATTCTTGAAGGCACCAATGAAATTATGCGCCTGATCATTGCCCGTCGGCTGCTTCGCGAAGGCTGCGAGTTGTTTTAATCGGGTATTACTTGGAGAAAGCTCATGTCAGGAAATGAAGGCTTGGTTCAGACCACGCTAGAGGTTGAAGTTAATAACCATGTGGCGGTGATCACCATGAATAACCCGCCGGCAAATACCTGGACGGCAGACAGCCTGAAAGCGCTAAAAACCGTAATACATTCTTTGAATGATATAAAAAAGGTGTATGCCTTGGTGATCACCGGTCAGGGAGACAAGTTTTTTTCGGCAGGTGCAGATCTTAAGCTGTTTGCTGACGGCGATAAAGCGATAGCGGGCGACATGGCACGTTGTTTTGGCGAAGCGTTTGAAACCTTATCAGCATTCCGGGGGGTGTCAATCGCCGCTATTAACGGTTATGCCATGGGCGGGGGGTTAGAAGTGGCACTGGCATGTGATATTCGGATCGCCGAACAACAAGCCATAATGGCATTACCAGAGGCAAAAGTCGGCTTGTTGCCCTGTGCGGGCGGAACGCAAAATCTGGCCTGGCTGGTCGGTGAAGGCTGGGCAAAGCGTATTATTTTGTGCGGCGAGCAAGTTACTGCCGAACAAGCACGTAATATTCGATTAGTCGAAGAGGTTGTGGCGCAAGGAAAAGGCTTGGAAGCCGCGATAAAGCTGGCCGAATCGGTGGCAAATCAATCTCCGTCATCGGTGGCTGCCTGCAAGGCATTAATTCAAAATTGCCGCAGCGCACCGTTGCAACATGGCCTGATGAAAGAACGGGAACTGTTTGTCCGTCTGTTCGATACCGAGGATCAAACCGAAGGGATACAGGCCTTTTTGCAAAAACGTCCGCCAAACTGGAAAAATCGGTAGAGATATTTATTAGTACTACATCACTGACGTTTTGACGAGTTCAGTAAACCAGTTTCGTCATACCATAAAGTGAGGAACAAACTTCTACGGAATCTAAACAGTAGAACATTGTCATACATTTCAATTAGACTGAAAAGAGTTTGAATTAAAAAAGACAGTATATTAAGAGGTTGGAGACGGCATGACAGGAAAGGTCAGTTTTACAGAATTGGATTGCAGCAGTGGCCATAGAATTGGCGTGGCAGAGCTCGATAATACGGCATCGCTCAATGCACTCACTCTGGATATGCTAAAGCAACTGAAAGAAAAACTAGAGCAATGGCAGGCCGATGATGACATTGTTTGTGTGTTCCTTGCCGGTGCGGGAGAAAAGGCCTTCTGTGCCGGGGGCGATGTACGCGCCATGTACCATGCCATGCAGGCTGACTCGCTAAATAAAGTCAATAATAAAGTCAATAAAAGTGAAACAGAAGTCAGCATCGCGCAGGCGTTTCTCACTGAGTATTTCGCCGTGGAATATGGCTGTGATTACTTGATCCATCGCTATCGAAAACCCCTTATCGTCTGGGGTGACGGGATTATTATGGGGGGAGGGGTCGGCTTATATATTGGCGCCAGTCACAGGGTAACAACCCCTAAAGCTCGTCTCGCGATGCCTGAAATCAGTATTGGTTTGTACCCCGATGTGGGGGGAACCTGGTTTTTGAATCAGTTACCGTCTGGAATTGGTTTGTTCCTTGCTTTAACTGGCGCACCAGTCAATGCCAGTGACGCGTTAGATCTCAAGCTTACCGATCATTTGTTATTGCCAGAACACAAACACATGGTGTTGCAGCAATTACAGACAAGTCCCTGGCATAGTGTTGAAGACAGCCACACACTGGTGACTGAGTTACTTGATAATTTGGGTAAATCAGCCGTTCGTCAGTATCCGGCCAGTCAGCTTATTCCTTACTTTGCACAAATTCAGGCGGCATGCAGCGGTGTTGATCTTAATGTGATTTGTCAGCAGATCGCAGCGATTGATGGGATGGGGCGCTGGTTGGAAACCGCTAAAGCGACATTAGCTTCAGGCAGCCCTATTACGGCTCATATATGTTTCAGGCAGTTAACTCAATATCAAAAGTTATCACTGGCCGAATGCTTCAAACTTGAACTAACAATATCCGTTCGCTGTGGATTACTCGGTGAATTTGAAGAGGGTGTCCGGGCTCGGCTCATTGATAAATGCGACGAACCGAACTGGAAGTTCAAAACGGTTGAAGAAGTCGATCCGTCTGTGATTGATACCTTATTTACACCCTTGTGGTCTGATGCAGAACATCCATTAGCTTATCTTGATACATAAGTATCACTTAACCTCAAACTGGGGAGGCGTTTCATGACTACCATTGCATTTATTGGGCTGGGTAACATGGGCAGTCCGATGGCGAAAAACCTGATTTCTGCAGGTTTTAATGTTCAAGTGTTTGATATAAATACAAAGGCTGCAAAGAAAATGGAGCCTTTTGGGGCAATGGTTGCAGCCACCTTAGAAGAAGCGGTGAAAGGCGCTGATACTGTTATTAGTATGTTGCCGACCGGCGTGCATGTACGCGCCGTTTATCTCGGCGATCATCACGGAGGCGTGGGGCTGATCAATCTTGTCAGTAAAGGTACCTTTTTGATTGATTCCTCAACGATAGATCCCGACTCTGCACGTCTTATTGCGAATGAAGCCGTGAACAAAGGGCTCGAATTTGTTGATGCGCCTGTATCCGGCGGTGTCGCCGGTGCTGAAGCCGCAACGCTGACATTTATCGTCGGCGGAACCGAAGCGAACTTTCATAAAGCACAAACAGTATTGCAGTATGTCGGTAAAAAGATCTTTCATGCAGGTAAAGCCGGTGACGGACAGATGGCAAAGATCTGTAATAACCTGATGCTTGGTATTTTAATGTCGGGCACTTGTGAGGCATTAAGTCTCGGGATAGATAATGGCCTCGATCCGAAAGTGTTATCAGACATTATGCTGCAAAGCTCGGGGCGTAATTGGGCGCTAGAACTTTATAATCCTTGCCCCGGTGTGATCGACAATGTGCCAGCCAGCAAAGAGTACCAGCCTGGCTTTATGGGTAAATTGATGCTGAAAGATCTGGGATTAGGAATGGATGCGGCAATTCAAAGCCAATCAGCGATCCCAATGGGGACCTTAGCCAGAAACCTTTATGCCTTCCACAATGCGAACGGAAACGAAGAGTTGGATTTCTCAAGTTTATTTCAGTTTTATCGCCACCAAGCTAAATAACCAGTTGGAGGGGGAAATCGATGGATATCAAAGAGAGCGTGATTGCCATAACAGGAGCTGGGCAGGGGTTAGGTCAAATGATGGCCGTGACCCTCGCAGAGGCTGGTGCCGAGTTGGCATTGATAGATGTCAATGAAGAGGGGTTGCGTAAAACTCAACAGCAATGTCATATGCTCAGCACCAAGGCCATGATTTACAAAGTGGATATCACGAGTGAGCAGGGCGTTGAGCAGACCTTTAACCAGATTGTTGACGATTTTGGCCAGCTGGATGGATTGATCAATAACGCCGGTGTACTTCGAGATGGGTTACTGGTGAAAGTTAAAGATGGCGAGATGAGCAAGATGTCGCTGGAACAATTTAATACCGTCATGAATGTGAATGTCACGGGGACTTTTTTATGCGGTCGCGAAGCAGCAGCAAAAATGATTCTTACCGCGCGAAAAGGCGTGATTATCAATATTTCCAGCGTTGCGCGGGCCGGTAATATTGGCCAGACCAACTATTCCGCATCAAAAGCGGCCGTTGCGACCATGGCGGTGTGTTGGGCAAAAGAGCTGAGTCGATATGGTATTCGGGCCGCGGCTGTCGCCCCAGGCATTGTGCGAACGGCAATGGCTGAACAGTTAAAACCCGAAGCTATGGAACGGTTGGAAAAAATGGTGCCGGTTGGACGCATCGGTGAAGCCACTGAAATCGCTCATGCAGTGAAATTTATTATTGAAAGTGATTATTTTACGGGGCGGGTACTGGAAATTGACGGAGGGATGCGGATGTAGCGCCGGCCCCCGGGGTAGTAACAGGCCTGTCTATGTTTCAACCATTAAGGGTCTGTTTGGGGCTATTTCGCTCAAGCATCATATATGCGGGCAAAAGCCCCCTTAGGCAGCGGCAAGTTATAAAGCTGTCTGGCTATCTCGATTTATTTTGTTTTCTCAGCTGCGGGCTTATTTGGTGCCTTTAAAGGGGGGATTGTAAGCTGTTAGTTTAATTCTGTTTTTATGGTATTTATTGCTGGATTTTGAGCGGGTTTTAGCGGTAATCTTCCCCTAACTTGGGCAGCCAAAAGCAGTAAATGATGATTACAAATCAAACATATTCAGGACAGGATTTTTCGAACAAAAACCTGCAGTTTTCCGTTTTTAAGCAATGTAAATTTTTCCGTTGTAACTTCACCCGGGCAGATCTTACCGAGGCTGAATTTATCGACTGTCAGTTCATTGAACGTGGCGAGCTTGAAGGCTGCCAGTTTGAATACGCTAAGTTAAAAGATGCCAGTTTCAAAGACTGCGATTTGAGCATGGCTGATTTTAAAGGCGCGCAATGTTTTGGTATCGAATTCAGAACCTGCAACCTTAAAGGTGCGAATTTCACCCTGGCAAATTTTGCCAATTACATCACGCAGAATACGTATTTTTGTTCTGCTTATATCACCGGTTGCAATCTGTCTTATGCCAATCTTGAGAATCAACGTTTAGAAAAATGTGACCTGTTCGAAAACCGCTGGAATGGGACTAACTTGATGGGTGCTTCGCTCAAAGGGTCAGATCTCACTCGGTGTGAATTTTCGGCAGATATCTGGGGGCAGTTTGTAATTGAAGAGTGTAATTTATGCCACGTCGACCTGACGGGGCTAGATCCCCGGCGCGTAAACTTAAAAGGTGTCACGATATGTGACTGGCAGCAGGAACAATTGCTGGAACCGCTAGGTGTGATTGTTACTCCGGGCTAGTCGCGAGCTCCTGTTTGCAGGAAGAAAAATGAAGGGAGCGGAATTGCTCCCTTTCTATTGTTAGATAGCCAAACCTATACTTAACAGGAAACGGATAAGTGCGGGGCAATGAAATGTTTGAACATAACTATTGTATGGTGATGACAACGTTTACTGATGAGTCGACCGGAAAAAAGATCATCGATTCACTGCTTGAAAAACGTCTGGCGGCGTGTATTCAGGTGCAGGAGGTACTCAGTTACTACCATTGGAAAGATGAGAGCTGTTGTGATCGGGAGAAACTGGTACTGATCAAAACTAAAAAGCGACTTTATCCTGAGGTGGAAGCGGATATTATTGCCAATCATGACTATGAAACCCCGGAAATTGTACAACTTCCGATCACCAACGGATCTAACGGTTATCTCAGCTGGATTGACGCTGAGTGTAAATAGAATCCGCCATCACATATTCGGATAATTTGGCCCGCCGCCGCCTTCAGGGCAAACCCAGGTAATATTCTGAGAGGGATCTTTGATATCACAGGCTTTGCAATGTATGCAGTTTGCCGCATTGATCTGGTGTATGGGTTGCCCATTTATGGTGACTATCTCATAGACTCCTGCAGGACAATAGCGCTGGCTGGGTTCGTCATAGAGTGGAAGATGGTTCCTGACTGGGAGCTGCTCATCGGCTAACAGCAGGTGGCAGGGTTGGTCCTCTTCATGGCGTGTCGCCGATAAATAAACCGATGAGGGTTTATCAAAACTTAAGATGCCATCGGGCTTAGGATAAATGAGCGGCTTGTATTGATCGATAGGTTTAAGACACAGGTGATCGGCCAGTTTGTCTTTGAACGTCCATGGCACCCGGTGATGAAGAAGATTATGTTCCAGTGTCGCCAGTGCCCCACCGACAAGCTCACCAAACAGATGAATTTGAGCGCCGAAGTTGCGGGATTCATTGAGCTCCTGATATAACCAGGAATCGTTAAACCGGCGTTGATAGTCCGGTTCGGTTTGGCTGTTCCCTTGCTGTAATTCGTCAAAAATAGCTTCAGCTGCCAACATGCCCGATTTCATGGCCGTGTGGCTGCCTTTAATTTTGGCGAAGTTTAAGGTTCCGGCATCACAGCCAATCAGTAATCCACCGGCGAATTGCTGCTTGGGTAAAGAGGATAACCCGCCTTTTGAAATCGCCCTCGCTCCGTAAGCAATGCGTTGGCCGCCCTTGAGGTAGGTGCTGAATTTAGGGTGGTGCTTCAGACGCTGGAATTCATCGAAAGGGCTCAGGTAAGGGTTGGCGTAATTGAGGTCGACGATTAACCCCACGGCAACTTGGTTATGCTCCAAATGGTAGAGAAAGCTGCCGCCGGTCGTCCCCGTTTCACTTAGCGGCCAGCCGACGCCGTGGATCACCAAACCTGGCCGGTGGTGATCTGGCGGTATTTCCCACAACTCTTTTAAGCCCAAGGCATAATGCTGCGGTTGCTTGCCCTGATCGAGCTGGAACGTGGCTATGAGCTGTTTGCCGAGATGCCCGCGGGAGCCTTCGGCAAAGACCGTGTATTTGGCTTTTAATTCGATACCCGCTTCAAAGTTTGCTTTCTGTTGCCCTTGTTTATCTAATCCCATGTCTGATGTGACAATGCCTGTTACCGCTCCATTCTCATTGTAACGGAGGCGCGATGCGGCAAAGCCGGGGTATATTTCTACACCCAGCTGCTCAGCTTGTTGTGCCAGCCAGCGGCACAGGTTCGCAAGGCTGATCACGTAATTGCCCGCGTTCTTCAGTGTATTGGGCCGCAGGGCGTGGAGAACATTAAAATGATTGAACCTGTTGGCTAAATAGCAAAACTGATCGTCTGTCACTGGAGTATCGAGCGGGGCCGCGAGATCTTCCCAGTCAGGAAAGAGTTCGTCTAACGCTCTGGTTTCGAAAACCGCCCCGGAGAGAATATGAGCCCCGACTTCAGCGCCTTTTTCGACCACGCAGATAGTGAAGTCTTGCTGATGTTGTTTAGCTAGCTGAGCCAGCCGACAGGCCGTTGCCAACCCTGCGGGTCCTGCACCCACAACGACAACATCGAATTCCATATATTCTCTATTCATGCTGTAAACCAGATCCTACATGAAGGACATAGTGCTAAATATAGTCCAGTTGACGTAAACGTAAATTAAACTAGGCTCAAAGGATATAACCTCCTCACACTTCAAGGCATTAAGGCTTACGCGAAAAGCGCCCAATAAAAAGGAAAGCGTTGTGAAAGTATTAGTTGCGATAAAGCGTGTGATTGATCCTTATGTGAAAATAAGAATCAAAAGCGATGGTTCTGGTGTTGAAACAAACCATGTCAAAATGACAATGAACCCATTTTGTGAGATAGCCGTTGAAGAGGCTATAAGACTGAAAGAAGCCGGCCATGCTGATGAAGTGATTGTCGTTTCTGCAGGTGATCTTGTCTGTCAGGAGCAACTGCGAACAGCTTTAGCATTGGGGGCTGATCGTGCGATTCATATTGATACAAGCACTATTGCTAACGGCTCTACCGATACCACGTCCAGCCTCGAACCTCTTACTGTTGCCAAATTACTTCAATCTGTCATGGCAATTGAGCAACCCGGCTTAGTATTGCTCGGAAAGCAGTCCATCGACACCGACAATAATCAGGTAGCGCAAATGCTTGCGGCCATCACTCAACGTCCGCAGGGCACATTTGCATCTAAAGTGATGATTGAAGGCAATACGGTTTCAGTCACCCGTGAAATCGATGGCGGGCTTGAAACCGTTAAATTGATCTTGCCTGCCATTATCAGTACTGATTTACGTCTGAATGAGCCGAGATATGCCTCGCTGCCCAATATTATGAAAGCCAAACGTAAGCCGATGGATGTTAAAACACCGGACGAGTTAGGTGTTGAGATTGTTCAGCATCAGGAAGTGCTCGAAATCACCTCACCACCGGTACGTAACGCCGGCGTGATGGTTGCATCGGTATCAGAGCTAGTCGATAAATTAAAAAATGAAGCCAAGGTGATCTGATGAGAAATTCAACCCTCTCGACATTAATCGTGGCTGAACATGATAACCAGTCCCTTGCTGCCGAGACATTGAAAACGGTCAGTGCCGCCAAATCGATAGGCGGCGAGATAACGATGCTGGTGGCAGGCTTTCATTGTCAGTCAGTTGCCCGAGAAGCCAGCACGCTTAATGGCGTTGATAACGTCATGCTGGCAGATGATGAGGTTTATCAACACCCGTTGGCTGAAAACTTATCCGTGTTAGCGGCCGATATTGGCGGTGATTATTCGCATATTCTGGCTGCCGCAACAACGTTTGGCAAAAACCTGATGCCACGTGTCGCAGCGATGCTGGATGTCGGGCAATTGTCGGATGTGATTGGTATTGAATCGGAAGATATTGTGATCAGACCCATTTATGCCTGCAATGCGTTGGCAAGAGTAAAATCGTTTGATCCAATCAAGGTGCTGACGATTCGTAGCGCCGCGTTTGATGCTGTTGAAGCCGGAAGCGAGTCTTCGCCGATCACCGCATTGGATCGGGTGATCCCTACTGAAATATCAGTGTTTGTGGAGCAACAGATAGCTGAAAGTGTACGACCTGAATTACCGGCAGCTCGGGTGGTCGTTTCGGGTGGCCGTGGTCTCGGTGATAAAGAGGGCTTCGCATTAATTGAAAAACTGGCAGATAAGCTGGGCGGGGCAATTGGCGCCTCGCGTGCCGCTGTCGATGCCGGGTTTGTATCAAATGATCTGCAAGTGGGTCAAACAGGTAAAATTGTCGCACCTGATCTTTATATCGCAGTGGGGATCTCCGGCGCTATTCAGCATTTGGCTGGGATGAAAGACTCTAAAGTTATTGTCGCGATTAATAGCGATCCTGACGCCCCGATTTTCCAAATTGCAGATTATGGTCTGGTGGGGGATCTGTTTGAAGTTGTGCCGGAACTAATTGAGGCGTTGTAAGTATTTGAGTTCTTCAAATCCAATCGATAATGTGGATTAGGCAATCTGTCATTTAGCTCAACATAGCTTAATAGGGTTGAAACTCATTCATAGGCTGTTAATGCTAGTTTGCGATACATTAGTTATCAGGATTAGGGCAAAGATTTTAACAAGTTCTTGTCCCATTCCTTGTTTGTGATTACCAGAAGTTGTTCCTATGATTGACCGACTGCATCATATCGTATGCCGCAGAGTGTCAGATTGAGGATGACGAAACGCTCGGTATAATCTTGAAGATTGCAATAAGCGGCCCAATCAGCCGCTTATGTATAGGCAGAACTAGCCTTTTAACTTCGCTTTTGCGTCATTAACAGCAGCCTTTAGTGAATCCATCGCGGAATCGACACCCCCTTTGATTGACTCCCACGCATCATCGCTAGCTTCTGCAACTTCAGCAAGCTTAGCCTTTCCTTGCTCTATTTTACCTTTCAGTGCATTGATCTTCTTGATTAACTCAAGTTGTGTATCGGCACTAGCTCCAGATGCCTTAGCCTTGAAGCTGTCAACCTCTGCTTCCCATTCGTCCAACTGGGCCTGCATTTTCTGTTTATACAGTTCTTTCTTGCTCATGGTTTTCTCCGTTTGATTATTTTCATCAGTCCATTTTTCTGCAGTCAACTGTCCGTGTGACTTAACTCCACAATAAAACGAGCAAACGCTGAAATTACAAAGCCAATTACACTCCAAACTAAGAACGCGTGTAATTAGCATCGCTTGATTCTCTATAAAATCACGACACCTTGTAAAAATATACTGTCACCTCTAATTTATATAATGAACTTTTGGTAAAATGAGGGATTTTACCAACTTCAATATAGTCCATGTTTTTAGGCAATATCACCTAATCGGGGGTTTTGTCGCAAAGTCACTCTATGAGTTATGATCACCGTGATGATCTGATTATGTGGAATATAAGTCAGAGTGTGAATCTATAGGCCTCACAGAAACCAATTACACAAAAGAAACATCATTCCGTGATGCTATGTTACAAGCTTCGATAGATGTAAATGGTGATGATGAAAAATATATTATCCATCCAGCACTTGATGGCTATCCAGAAGGAGAGACGGGATCATGGTCGGATCACGCTGGATTTGCTTGTGCCGGAATACCTATTGCTTATGTTGAAGCAACTAACTTTAATATTAACGGAAAGTGGGGGTACGACGGTTACTCACAAACCACTAATCCAGATATGTGGGATTGCTATGATTCTGAGACCAAGACGGCTTGTGACCGAGCAACGGAAACCAAGAGGGGTAAAATTTGGCATACAGAATATGCCAACCTCAGCGACATGCTGGCAGAGCGAGGAATTTCGGTTAATCGTTCGCCATTTATCGTTGATTGCAAAAAGCGGCCCAATCAGCCGCTTATTGTGCGGTTACCTATAATCAAGCCGTCGCTTGCTGCAAATGAAGGACGAGGGCGCGAATAAACCGTGCGGCCTCGCCGCCGGTACAGACCCGGTGGTCGAAGGTTACGGATAACGGCATGGCCTTTACAGCTACCGGCTGACAATCCCTCATGATTATTTTCTCGATAATTCGGCCGGCACCGACAATCGCGACCTGTGGCGGAGAAACAACAGGGGTTGCGTAGATCCCTGCAATCGCGCCAAAGTTAGAAAGAGTGATCGTCGCGTGCTGTAGCTGCTCCCGCCCAATTTTTCGCTCTTTAATACTGGCGACGGTTTTATCAAGCCACTGGCGAATACCATCCGGGCTAAACTCATCAGCATGACGCAATACTGGGACATAAAGGCCATGTTTGCTATCAACGGCAATACCAAGATTGACCGTATTGTGAACGCAGCGAGTCATGGCCTCCGGATCAAACCAGGTATTAAGCGCCGGCTCTTGCTGGCAGGCATCGACAATAGCTTGTACTAAACGGATTGAAATGTCTTCGTTGTCAGGCCATTCAGCCAATATCGCTTCTTCGGTAATCGTGACGGCTGCGACATTGTGGTGGGCTTCCGTCATGGTGGTCACCATGGTCCGGCGTGCCCCTTTTAATACTTCTGCCTCTTTTAGTTCTCCTTTCTCTGGTTGCGGCTTGTCACACTGGTTATAGACATCAGTATCAAGAATTAATCCGTCGGGGCCGCTGCCTTGAATATCGTTAAGATCGACGCCAAGTTGCCGGGCCAGCAAACGGGTAGAAGGCATGGCGGTGATCATATGCTCTGGCTTGTCCGCTTGATCACTACCGATCCAAAATTCATCTACATTTACATGATGTTCCTGTTGCGAGACATTGCCGACAACCGTGGCGGCATCCGCTTGTTTGTATACTGGTTTTTCGGTTTCGTTCTGTTCTTCAAATTCCAGCAATAAACTGCCAATGCTGATGACATCTCCTTCGTTACCATAACGCGCGACGACTTTTCCGCAGTAAGGTGAAGGTACTTCGACGGTGGCTTTCGCCGTTTCAACAGTGAGTATGACCTGATCAACCTCAACGCTATCGCCGATGTTAACGTGCCATTCAACAATTTCAGATTCGGCTAACCCCTCACCGAGGTCGGGTAATGTAAATGACTTCATTTCCACTTCTCCACCAGCTCGCTGGCTGCAAGAACAATGTCACTTTCCTGTATCATGAAAAAGTCTTCATTACGGTAATAAGGCATCACAGTATCCGGCCCCGTGATGCGTTTCGGCGGCGCTTTTAACAGGTACATGGCATGTTCAGCGGTACGGGCAACGATCTCCGCCCCGACACCGCAGGTCTTACAGGCTTCATGTACGACAAGCAGGCGACCGGTTTTTTCCAGTGACGTAATAATGGTTTTCATATCAATGGGTTTGATGCTGGCGAGATCGATCACTTCCACTTCAATACCTTGCTCAGCCAGCGTTGTGGCGGCTTGCAGCGATTCAATCACACAGGCCCCCCAAGTGACCAGAGTCAGATCTCGGCCTTTACGTAGGGTAAAGCAGGTATCGAGCGGTAAGGTTTCGCCATTATCAACAACATCTGACTTCACGGTACGGTAAATCCGCTTGGGTTCAAAAAACATCACCGGATCATTGCAGCGAATGGAAGCAAGCAATAAACCGTAGGCCCTTTGTGGGGAAGACGGGATAACAACTTTCAAGCCGGGAATATGGGCAAACAGGGCTTCAACGCTTTCAGAGTGGTGTTCCGGAGCATGGATACCCCCGCCAAATGGAGCACGAAAAACGGCGGGGCAGGTAAGCCGACCTCGGGTTCGGTTACGCATACGGGCTGCATGGCAGGCTAAGTGCTCCATGGCCGGAAAGACAAAGCCCTGGAATTGAAACTCGGCAACCGGACGTAATCCTTGGGTTGCCATCCCGACAGTTATGCCACCAATCAGTGCTTCCGCTAACGGGGAATCAATAACGCGCTTACAGCCAAACTTATCTTTGAGCCCGACGGTGGCGCGGAAAACACCACCGTTATCACCGACGTCTTCCCCTAAAACAACCACATTCGGGTCATTGGCCATTTCATGGTGTAAGGCAAGGTTTACTGCTTCGAGTAGAGTGATCTCAGCCATGTTTGGCTCCTTGCATCCGGGTTGCTTTATTGATTAATGCTTCGCGCTGTTCATTGAGTTCACTATCGGAAGACTCATAGAGATAATCGAAGGCCGTTTCAGGTGCCTGTACCGGCGTATTGAGATAGCGCTCGACGCTTTGTTCAACCACATCGCGGCAGTGCTCATGCCATTGTTCTTCTTCTTGTTCGGACCAGTAGTTTTGGTTTGTCAGGTATGTTTTCAGGCGCTGAATCGGGTCGAATTCCCATGCTTGACGGAGTTCCTCGTCACTGCGATAGCGGCTGGCATCATCGGCAGTGGTGTGGTCGCTGAGCCGGTAACTGACGGCTTCAATTAATGTCGCGCCTTTGCCTTTTCTGGCGCGATCCAAGCTCGATACGATGGTGTCGTACATCGCGATCACATCATTACCATCAACGGTGATACCGGGAATACCCGCCCCTTTTGCTTTGTCAGACAGAAATTCAGCGGCGCATTGCAAACGGCGAGGCACAGAAATGGCCCACTGATTGTTATTGACCACAAAGACTAGCGGGATATTCCAGCTACCGGCGCAATTGATGGATTCGAGAAAGTCACCTTTCGAGGTTGCGCCATCTCCGCAGGTTACCAGGGCCGCGTGGTGGCCGCCGGCTATTTTCAACGCAGAAGCGACCCCTACGGCATGAGTACACTGGGTTGCAATCGGCACGCAAAAAGGTAAATCGCGGCAGTGCCTGTCGTCAAAAAAGAAATCACTGCCTCTTTCGTCGCCGCCCCAGTATTGCAGGTTCTTTTCCATTGCAATACCGCGCGCCCACATGGCAGGCATATCGCGATAGTAGGGGATAAAAATATCATCCGTTTTTAGCGCCCGCCCAACGGCAATACCAATGGCTTCGGCCCCGAGGTGTGAAGGATAGGTACCTAACTTACCGGTACGTTGTAGTGCGATCGCTTTATTATCGTAAACCCGGGTTAATACCATATCGCAGTAAAACCCTTTCAATGTTGACTGATCGGCCCATGCGGGAAGTTGACCGACAGGGTTGCCATGATGATCAATGAATCGATGCATGGGTAAGGCCTGAACATTCATCTCAAGCTCCTTCTGTTGCTGTCTCCAATAGGGGAGGCGGCAAATCATGTAAACGCTGAGAGGTGATACCGAGAGCTATGTGGCCGAGTACTTCACTATCCTTTCTTGCTGTTGTGATGATCTCCAGATGAATCAATGTACGGAAGTGCTGTTCTGAAAATGGATATGGATAATGCGATACTTCATTTCACGCATGCGCCACAGTGTCCAGCGATAAGTCTTGGTATAACCCGATGATTTAAGTGTAACTAAATTGTTAGATTCTGCCTGCGGTAATAATTAAGCAATCAATATGGCGTCGAATACAGACGAAAATGTGGCTTTTGAAAAGAGTTTCGCGGTATGTTTGAAGAATAATACTGAATATATGTGGTTTTTTGCCCGATTATGACGGCGTATTTTTCGAGGTGGCGAGAGTGTCGACGCCATATTAGGGCGTCGATGCTATTTCAAGGTCATTAATAATACGGGTTGTCAGATATCCGGATTTGTTCTGGTTCTGATAAAGCGAGCAAAACGGGGGATCCCACTGTCAGTGTATCCGTTATATCGGTAGGTCACGGTTGTACCCAATTGCGGAGGGTTTTCACGATCGTATTGGTTAAATCCGGTACCAATTTTGAATTTGATCTTATCTGATGTTAAGACCCACATCGATCCCATTATTCCTTTGAATTTACCGTTACCCTCTTCGTAGCCGATAACGACGGCTTCAGCATCCTGGTACCTTTTTAGTTTCAGTAGTTGATCGGAACGTCCTGCCTGATAAAAATTACCGCGGTGATGAAGCATTAACCCTTCACCGTTCTCTTCATCAACTTGTTGTAGCCAGTCTTCCAAACGGATAAAGCTTGCGATGCGGCGTTGTTCAATGACTTGAATGTGTTTGGGTTTAATCGTGTTGATTTGATGGGTTAAGTGTTGATATCGGTGCTCAAAGTTGGCTTTACTTTCGGGCAAATCAAAGATCATATAGCGAATAGATCGCCAGGCTCTGTCATCTGGAAACTGATCCAATACCGTTTGTGCGACTTGCTGAAACTTGCCTCGCCCAACCCATAGCTCGCCATCTAACGGCATGTCAGGCAGAGGTGCGGTAAACCATTCTGGCGCGGCGATTGCCTTTCCGGTTCGAGTCAGTAGCGCTTTTCCTGTCCAGTAGGCACGAATGCCATCGAGCTTTTCGCTGATCAGGTAATCGGTGATTTCATTCTGACTCTCTGCAGTATTTTCCGTTTTCTCCGGCTCAAATTTAGTTGGGTCAAAATTCTGCGCTTGCATGACTAATGGCGATGCAGCCAGTGACTGGTTGATTGGGTAGAGGATTAGCGTGATAGCGATGGAGAGCTGCGACAATTTCAAAGGATTTCTCCGCAAAAATATTATCTACGCTACGACGCTTAAGCGGCGAAGGTAAACGATGGCGTTGATCTCGTCACCGTGCTTGCGGGGCACGTCTAACAATACTTTTTTACTTTGAACGTGATTTGGCAAAATCTGAGATCTATATCTGCTAGGTGAATTGTCAGTAGGAACCAGATTCGTTATTGCGATAGAACACTCTTTTTATTGTCCTAAACTTCAGTGGTATCAGTAATATTTCAGTGAAATACGGCAGAACTATACTTAAAAACACATTGGCGCTGACCGCACCGTAACCATGACTAAGGCAGGACAATGAAAATAACCTTGATCACAGGCATCGTTTTGCTGGCAGGTTTGGCCACCGGAGTCTGGTACAAAGAGCAGGGCCGTGATGAGGGTGCTCAGGCGAGGCGCAGCAGCACTCCCAGTGTCATTGTCAGCACGGTGGTGTTGCAAAATGTGCGCAGGGAAGTGGAGGCATTGGGAACGGTTAAGGCCCGTGAGTCTGTGGTGGTGTCTGTCAAGGTGACGGAAAAAGTTGAGCAGGTTCATTTTTCAGACGGGCAACAAGTTAACGCCGGGGATTTGCTGGTGACCTTACGTTCAGGAGAACAAAAAGCCAAAGTTCGCGCGGCAAGAGCCAACCTCAAGGAGCAACAACGGGAATATAAACGCATTGAAGGGTTGGTAAAACGCAATACGATTGCGAGTTCGGAGCTGGATAAACTGTTAACCAGCATTGACGTTGCCCGGGCCATTCTGGCCCAGAATCAGGCGGAACTGGATGCAAGGTTTATTCAGGCGCCCTTTTCCGGTTTGCTCGGCTTCCGTCAGATCAGCCCGGGTGCCTTGCTCACCCCCGGGATTGTGGTCACGACGTTAGATGCGCTGGATAAAGTAAAACTCGATTTCACCATTCCGGAGCAGTTTGTCGGTGAACTAAGGCTGGGATCCAGTATCGAAGGGGAAGCTGCGGCCTTCCCCTTGCAGCCCTTTGTCGGAATGGTTACCGCTATTGATAGCAGGGTGAATCCGCAAACCCGGGCGATAGTGGTTCGTGCTGAGATTGAAAACCCTCAGCTGAAACTGCGTCCGGGCATGCTGATGACATTAAGGCTTATCGTTGAGCAGCGCAACGGATTAGTTGTGCCCGAAGAAGCCATAGTGCCGCGGCAGCGAGACAGTTTTCTTTTTGTGGTTAACAACAATGTGGTGGAGCAGCGCAAAGTTGAAGTCGGATTTCGTACCCGGGGAGAAGCTGAAATTCTGAGCGGTGTCGTCGAAGGGGAACAGATCATTACCCGGGGTATACAAAAAGTACGTCCGGGGCAAAAGGTCGAAACACGGATGAGCGAACGTTTTAGCTATCAGGAGGCGAGCTGATGCTGCTGACGGATCTCTCTGTTAAACGGCCTGTTTTTGGTTCTGTGATCAGCCTGCTGTTGATCGCCTTTGGCTTGATCGCCTATGACAAGCTGCCGCTGCGTGAATACCCGAATATTGATCCGCCTATTGTGACCGTATCTACCAATTATCGTGGTGCGTCAGCGGCAATTGTTGAAAGCCGTATTACCCAGTTGGTTGAAGACCGGATCTCCGGTCTGGAAGGGATCCGCAATATCAGCTCGCAAAGCCGCGATGGTCGTTCATCCGTTACGTTGGAATTTGGTATCGGTCGGGATATTGATGCCGCAGCCAACGATGTCCGTGATCGGATTTCCGGGATCTTAAACAATTTACCCGATGAAGCAGAGCCGCCGGAAGTACAAAAGGCGTCAGGCAGCTCTGAAGTGATTATGTGGCTCAATCTGGTGTCGGATCGAATGGATACGCTGGCGTTGACCGATTATGCCAGCCGTTATCTGGTTGATCGGTTTTCTGTTATTGACGGTGTTGCCAACATCCGTATCGGCGGGGGGAAAACGTATGCATTGAGGATCTGGATCGACAGACAAAAACTCGCCGCAAGGGGGCTAACGGTAACCGACGTTGAAGATGCCTTGCGGGCCGATAATGTGGAGTTGCCAGCGGGATCCCTTGAATCAGAGAATCGCCAGTTTTCAATCCGTACCCAGCGCAGCTTTATCGAGCCCGAGGACTTTTCCCAGCTCGTGATCAGTGCTGGCTCGGATGGTTACCTTATCCGTCTGGGCGATGTGGCCAGGGTGGGGCTGGCGGCAGAAGAGGAGCGGATTGCGTTTCGTGGTAATACGCAGGATATGATTGGGCTGGGGGTCAACCGTCAGTCGACCGCTAATACGCTTGCAGTGGCCCGGGCCGTCAACGCACTGGTTGATAAACTCAACCCCACCTTGCCTGAGGGGATGGAGATCAAGCGTTCCTACGATTCCTCGGTCTTTATTCAGGCTTCTATCGATGAAGTGTTTAAAACACTTTTCATTGCGCTGCTGCTGGTTGTTATTGTTATCTACCTGTTCCTTGGCAGCGTCCGCGCCATGCTTATCCCGGCATTGACCGTCCCTGTCTCGCTGATCGGCACCTTTATTGTGCTCTACGCCTTGGGTTATACCATCAACTTATTAACCTTGCTGGCTCTGATCCTGGCGATTGGTATCGTGGTTGATGACGCGATTGTTATGCTGGAGAACATTCAGCGGCGAATAGAGCTGGGTGAACCACCGTTGAAAGCTGCATTTCTCGGGGCGCGTCAGGTCGGTTTTGCCATTGTTGCAACTACGGTAGTACTGGTGTCGGTGTTCTTGCCGATAGGTTTTCTTGAGGGGGATTTAGGTAAATTGTTCCGGGAATTCTCCATCACTATCAGTACTGCGGTGATTTTATCCTCCTTGGTGGCACTGACCCTGAGCCCGATGATGGGCTCAAAGGTGATGCGGCCGGTTGAGTACGAGTCTTGGCTGGTGAAAAAAATTGGCGGCATTTTAGCGTACATCACTCGATTTTATCGTTTGTCGCTGGATAACTGGCTGAAAAGACCGTATCTGGTCTTGGCTATTTTGGTTATGGCTCTGATTGGCAGCGGCTTGCTCGCAAGCAGAATACCTTCTGAGTTTGCCCCGAAAGAAGATCGCGGGGCGATGTTTATTATTATCAATGGCCCGCAGGGGGCAAGCTATGAGTTTATGCAGCCTTATATCAACGAAATTGAGTACAGGCTGATGCCATTGGTGAAAGCCGGTGAGGTGCAGCGTTTATTGATCCGGGCCCCGCGAGGCTGGGGACGGATCGAAGATTTCTCGGGCGGATTTGCTATCGTTGTATTGGAAGACTGGGAAAAACGCAGGAGTGCGTTCGCGATTATCAGCGATATCCAGAAAAAGTTATCTGATCTGGCTGGTGTCAGGGCCTTCCCGGTCATGCGTCAGCCTTTCGGGCGTGGGGTGGGTAAACCGGTACAGTTTGTGATCGGTGGTGGGAGTTATGAAGAGCTTGCCCGGTGGCGGGATATTATTGTCGATGAAGCCGGTAATAATCCCGGATTAGAAGGGATTGATCACGACTACAAGGAAACCAAACCTCAGCTCCGGGTTGTTATCGATAGAAACCGGGCCGGCGATTTAGGTGTTTCTATTCGGGATATCGGGCAAACGTTAGAATCGATGCTGGGCTCGCGATTGGTGACAACGTTTGAACAGCGTGGCGAGGAGTATGATGTTGTTATCGAGGGCCAGCGGGAGAGGCAAAATACCGCGGCAGATCTGAGCAATCTCTATGTCCGCTCTGACAGGACCAATACACTTATTCCACTTTCAAGCCTGGTAACCGTAGAGGAGTTTGCGGATGCGCCTCAGCTAAACCGTTATAACCGGGTTCGTGCTATTACCATTGAGGCGAATCTTGCTGAAAATTATACCCTGGGCCAGGGGCTCGATTACTTAAATGACTTGGTGAGAAAACTCCTCCCGGCAGATGCAGTGGTGAATTATAAAGGCGCCTCCCAGGATCATCAGGATTCAAGCCATTCCGTTCTTTTTGTCTTTAGCTTAGCTCTGGTCGTTGTGTTTCTGGTACTGGCTGCCCAGTTTGAGAGTTACATCCATCCTCTGGTGATTATGCTTACCGTGCCATTGGCGACGTTTGGTGCTTTGCTGGGGCTCTATTTTACCGATCAGAGCCTCAATATTTACTCGCAGATCGGTATCATCATGCTCGTCGGGCTGGCGGCTAAAAACGGTATTTTAATCGTTGAGTTTGCCAATCAACTTCGCGATCAGGGCGTCGAGTTCGAGCTTGCGATCATTGATGCTTCAGCAGCACGATTAAGGCCGATACTTATGACGGCCATTACCACGGCAGCGGGTGCCGTTCCGCTGATATTAGCAACCGGCGCCGGAGCCGAAAACCGCATAGTTATAGGCATTGTGGTGTTAAGCGGGATATTGGTCGCTACTTTTTTTACCTTATTGGTGATCCCAGTGGTTTACCGGTTGCTGGCACGCCATACCAACAGTCCGGAGTTTGTCGCGCGTCAACTGGCAAAACAGCTAGCAGAAGATCATACGGCGCGATGAAGAAAGTGAGTTGAGGCGTTTGGGGGATAGGGGGTTCCCATTCTCCGTGATTGCGCTAGAATCTGCAGCCTGTTTGTAACCATAAACAAACAGAGACATTATCAGAGATGAAATGCAGCAGCTATCTGCAGTATTGA
The DNA here is from genome assembly GCF_033720175.1 of Photobacterium sp. Taxonomy (GTDB): domain Bacteria; phylum Pseudomonadota; class Gammaproteobacteria; order Enterobacterales; family Vibrionaceae; genus Photobacterium. Next base: position 91,882 of record NZ_JAWWDA010000008.1, on the reverse strand, counting down.
ATGCAGTATAACAGGTTGGAATGATGCAACTCACACACGACAGATTTTTCACTTTCTTAGACCGAAAAGGTATCGATTTTTCGGCTAAAACCTACTTTGTGCATGCTATGAGCTTTATGGCATTAGGGTTATTCTCTTCACTACTTATCGGCTCTATCTTAAATACGCTGGGGTTAAAGCTGGGGATCCCGCTGTTTTCAGATACGCTATGGCCTATCGCGAAACAAATGACGGGGCCGGCTATTGGTGTCGCTATTGCTTATGCGTTAAAGGCACCGCCACTGGTATTATTTTCTGCGACGACTGCCGGTGCGGCAGGGGCTGCGATGGGGGGGCCGGTTGGCGCATTTATTGCCACAATTGCCGCGACAGAATGTGGCAAATTGGTCGCCAATGAAACCAAAGTGGATATTCTGGTTACGCCCGCAGTTACAGTGATTGTCGGGGTCGCGGTAGGAAGCCTAGTCGGGCCACAGGTTGGTGCCTTAATGACGGCACTCGGTAATGTCATTATGTACGCAACTCAGCTACAACCTTTTATTATGGGAATGCTGGTTGCCGTTCTGATGGGAATGGCATTAACCCTGCCTATCAGCAGTGCGGCGATTGCCATTATGCTAAGTCTGAATGGGTTGGCGGCAGGTGCTGCCACTGTGGGTTGTTGTGCTCAGATGGTGGGTTTTGCGGTAATGAGTTTCCGTGAAAACCGTTGGGCAGGTGTGTTTGCCCAGGGGCTGGGCACGTCAATGCTGCAAATGCCAAATATCATTAAGAATCATAAGATTTGGTTTCCCCCTATTATTACATCGGCAATTTTAGGCCCGGTTGCGACGCTTGTTTTTTCTCTGGAAAATACACCACTTGGAGCGGGAATGGGAACATCAGGACTGGTAGGACAAATTCAGGCTTTCATTGCAATGGAAGCGGCGGGTAAAACGGGCAGTGAAATCTATCTGGTGATTTTCCTGATGCACATAGTCTTACCCGCTTTATTGACTTTCGGCATAGCGGAAATAATGCGTAAAGCGGGTTGGATCAAACCCGGCGATCTGACGCTGAACCTATCGTCCCGCTAGATCATTCGGCAAAAGGGCAGATAAAAAAAGAACACGGAAGTGTTCTTTTTTATTGAAGAACGTTGTCGAAATCCCAATTAAAGGCGGATGTTTTTGCTCAGCAGCAATTGCAAGCCGAGCGCGACCATGACAAAGCCCGTTAACGACTGCAGCCATTGATTGGTTTTCGGTTTAGCTAGCCAGTTTTTGGCTCTTTCAATTAACAGCGATAAAGAAGACTGCCACACCATTGCCAGTAAGAAATGAATTCCAGCCAGAATGAACGCCTGCGATATTGCGGATCCTTCGGGATTAATAAACTGGGGTAAAAACGCCAGGTAAAAGATAGCCGTTTTCGGATTCAAGACATTGGATAAAAAGCCTTCCGAGAACGAACGGCGCAGGTTGAACTGATTCGATGCGATCTGCGCGTTCTCAATGATCCCCAGCGCTCCTGAGCGAAAGCCACTTTTCAGGCTGCAAAAACCTAAGTAAATCAGGTAAGCGGCTCCTGCAAACTTAATGGTCTGAAACAGCCATGCTGACTGAACGAGAATAAAAGAAATTCCCACTGCTGACAGGGTTGCGTGTACAAACAAACCGCTGCAAATACCAAAACTACTGGTCACGCCATCTTTCCAGCCGCCACGGCTGGTATTTCTGATCACCAACACGGTGTCTAAGCCGGGAGTAATCGTCAGCACCGTAATCGCAATGACAAAAGTCATCCATTCAGAGACCGGCATAATATCTTTCCTTATCTGCCAAAAAATCCATAAGACGGTTTACATTATCAGCTCAGTTATTGATTGTCTTGGTGTTTATCGCACTTGGTATTGTTTGCCGTGGCTATAACGGCTGATTTACGCAATTATAGAATGCTTCTGCCTGATTACGGTCGGCAATAAATGCAAGAGGGTATTTAATGCCCTCAACTTTCAATAATGTTTTAAACCCGCCGAGCCTGAAATGTTCTGAAAAATGCTGGGTTGCCGATGCCGTTGTATCGATGGTTATTGAATAGATCCTGATATCCGGTTTTAGCTCTTTATACAGTTCATGAGAGACCGGAAATTGTGCATTATTGTAAGTTTTATCAGGGGTGAACGAGAGCTGCTCCAGCATACCTGAAGAAGGGACCGGGATAGGAATGCGGTGGTAAATCTGTACTTTTAATTCTGCTTTCGGACTCGAGGACAAAACCAACACTATATCCTTTTGGTGTCTTTCTTCGTTGATTGTAAGATGGCAGTTGTGATCGATTTGTTGATGGCTGGAATTCTCAAGTAAGGGAATTGAGAATGCAGATACAGTCAGAAATAACAGCTCGGTGATCATGCTGATACCTATATGTTCGTTGTTGCTTGATGTATTTAAAGAATGTAGTTGCTTACTGGTGAAACAAATGTCTTAGACATTGGATAAATGATTATTAAGACATACAACGTTTTTACAACGGTAGGTTCAAACAGAAATAATCAAATGATGAGCAGAATAAGCTTGGTTTACCGTGTTTTATTTCAATATTGATATAAACCTGACACAGAAGAGCTATCTTGCTGATATTCTTCACATAACAACCTTATGGCCATTTCAGCGAGTGTTGTTATGTTTCAGGGGCTGGTCATAACTTATCAATAAGGTGTAGGCATGTTAAAAAAAGCGAAATCAATGAACATGACATCGTCATGGAAAGCGTCGTTGTTTGTCGGTTTAGTGCTGGGCTTGGTGCTTGCGTCGGCTTTCTGGAACCGTGATCAGGGGCTGAGCCAAGAAGATCATGATCTGTTAACACAAGAAAATGTGCAGTTAATTGAAGATAAAAATGCGTTACAGAGCCGCTACGAAGAGTTAGAAACTCAGAAAGCGTCAGAACTCGAGCAACTGGCTGTACAGTTAGAACAGAAAACGGCGGAGTTTGACCAGCAGAAAGCTGACTACGAAGCTCAAATTGCTAAGCTGAAACGGAAACAGAAGCAACTTTCAGTGACGACGAAAGAGTTAGATACCAAAGTGGTTGAATTGAAAACCACCACCGAAAAACAGAAGGCGGTATTAACTAACTCTAAAGAATTGTACCAACAACAGCTGGAGCTGCAAAAGCAAATAGTTAACGCTGAAAGCGGCGTTAAGAAAGCGAAATCCGTAGCCAAGGAATTTAAGAAGGTATGTGATGAATTCAAATCCGGAAAAAGCTGGAATTGGGTTTCACAGGCCGATTGCGATAAATATGAAGCCAAACTTGATCTTGTTGAAAGTAAAGAAGCTGAGCTCAGTACGCTGAATAAAGAGCTGGATGCACTGAATCGTAAAATTGAGATTGATCTGCCTGAGTAGGTTGTAGTTAACAGGCAGATAATTAGGCGAGCTCAGACTCGCCTTTTTTGTAAGCTGACAGAGGTGAAAGATAATCATGGGCAATTTATTCGGTCAAATTCCGGCTTCGTTACCGGAAGAGATATGTCAGGATCTGGTCAAAACAGATTCAATCAGAATTGAGAGGATCATTTCCAAAGGGCATACCACACCGTGTGGCGATTGGTATGATCAAGCAGAGAATGAATGGGTGCTGGTGGTGCAAGGCGCTGCCGAATTATTGTTTGAAGAAAACAGGAGAGTCGTTCACCTCAACGAAGGTGATTATATTAATATCCCTGCCAATCAGCGGCATCAGGTTACCTGGACGTCACCGGAAAAAGAAACCATTTGGTTAGCGGTATTCTATTCATAACTTCCGATACAACATCAACGCTGACTCGTCCCGTATGCTGCGCGCTTTTTCTCTGTCGAATTCCAGTCTTAATCAGCTTTCAATATGGGTTGGACGTGCGAGAGCTGCCGGATAGGCACGTATTTGGGCTAACTGTTCAGCCTTTGAAATAATCTCATCAAGGCCGAGAGAGTGAGTAACCGAAAAGCGCTCTTCTAAAGAGGTGTCCCAATCAAGCTTTGCAGAGCTGATAAGTTCTTCATCGTAAAGCTGTTTTACAATGGAATCTGCAACTGACAGAGCGGATGATGCTTTTACAATTTCAGATCGTGCATAACGTTCACCGGCAAAAGAGATATCGGCAGCGCGCAAAGACGGATCAATCCCTGGTATTTGCTGGGCACCGAAAAGCGGATATCCGCCGACCTTTGCTTCAGCAAAGCTCGGAACAAATTGTGCCATATGCTCGATGGCCCGCTGAGTGCGAGACTCAACGTCATCTGTTTTCCACCCGGTAGTGAGTTTACGGATAAAACTGTTTTCCAGCTGTGGCTGAGCACTTCTGGTGGTTGAACTCACCAAACCTTGTTTAAAGAGGGTAATGTCTTCCGTCATACCGTGGAGCTGGAAAAAACCATCAGGGTAGGGGGTTAATTGCGCCATACCATTGGGGGTACCTCGCTCACCATGAAAGATAACTTCTGGCCAGACGCCTTCACACGCAGGCCAGTGTGTGACATAAGCGGCTTTGAATTCAACCATACGGTGACGTTTGAAGGTAGCTAAGTCATCAAGCGTGCCGGTTCTGTAACCACAGGCGTTAACCAGATAGTCGACGCTTGTCTCCTTAGTGACATGATCATTGATTGAGTCATCATAGCTTTGATGAGAAACAACCCAGCCTTTTTTTGAACTACTTGCCTGAATATTCGTAACTTTCGTACCGGTCTTCACCGTGCAAGAAGGGAGTTGCTGTAACGCTAAAGAGGCGGTAGCGGCAATCCTGAAAACACTGAGTCCGTATTCCTGCACGATGACTACAGGGTATTTGAATTCATCCAGATTCAGGTTTTTCGCAACAGGGATCATCCAGTCATCGAGAGATTGCGGATTGGCGGGGGCGGTCCGAGTTGCTAATTTAATCAACTCATCTTGCTGGTACAGCTTGAAGTAATCGTCTGGCTGCCCTAAAACGGCATTTCGCTTATCAACAGAAATTAATTCTTTATAGGCGTTTTGCAACAATTTCAGTCGAGCGATCAGCGCATTGGGATCGCCCGGATCGCGTTCAGGAACGGCGATGACAGTGGGACGAATATTTGCAGTATGCGGATAAACCCGAAGAGTTTCGATAGATTGATAAAGAAGAGTCAGACATTGTTGATCTGAAATCTCACGGTAGAGGTTACCGCCAGCGTGCAAATGACAAATCGGCGGGCCATTGACCAGGCTTGTTCCCTCTTCAAACAGGGTGACGTCGATACCAAGTTCTGCTAACCGCAGCGCGACCGTTGAACCGGCAACACCGCCGCCGACGATGCCGACATGAAGAGCCGAGATTTCGGGTGATGTATTGGAACCATTTACATTCATATTATGCTGGCAAGTATCTATATCAAATATCGGAAAATTAAAGTGTGCATTCTACGTTGCATGAGCGATGTTTTAAATAGTTTTGTGAAGTGGCATGGGCATAGTTCCTATTGGAATAAAAAAGAGAGGTTAATGTAAATAAATACGCTGGGAGCAAGACCGGCTTTAACTCAACTGATATTATCTCCTATTGGGCAAGGCAATTATTATGCAATCTAGCTAATATTTTTGGCGCTCCTGAATGAGTTGAAGCGTAAGGAGCAAGTATGACAATTCCAATTTTAATTTGTGATGATTCGGCATTGGCCCGAAAGCAGATGGCGAGATCTTTACCCGCATCACTCAACGCCGATGTCACATTTGCTGTTAATGGATTAGAAGCCCTTGAGCAGCTAAAACAACAGCCTTTTTCATTGCTGTTTCTTGATTTAACCATGCCAGAGATGGACGGTTATCAGACGTTGCAGGCGATTAAAGAGCATGGGCTGTCAATTCAGGTCATTGTTGTTTCTGGCGATATTCAGCCCCAGGCGCAAGCACGAGTAAAAGATCTTGGTGCGGTGGCATTTCTACAAAAACCGGTAGACAAAAACTACCTTAAAACGTTACTTAAGGATTTATTGCCATCCCCTGAGCTGTCGCTCGATGCGGTTATCCAGCGAGTGACAACCCCGGCACTCCGCCGTCGTGATGTCTATTTGGAAGTTGCCAACGTTGCTATTGGCCGAGCAGCGGATTCACTGGCTCGTCATTTTAATGTTTTTGTAAATTTGCCATTGCCTAATGTCAATGTGTTTGAAGTGAGCGAGCTTCATATGACGATGCGCGATCTGGCGAGCAATAGTACGATGTCGGGGATCTGTCAGGGATTCAGTGGTGAAGGGATCGCCGGTGAAGCTCTGGTGTTGCTCAGTGATTCCAGTGTTAATGATTTAACGTCATTGATGAAGTATCCGGTCGAAAGTGAGTGTGACGTAGAATTAGAATTACTGATGGATGTGAGCAATATTCTGGTGGGCTCTTTTCTCAAAGGATTAGGTGAGCAGGTGGAAGTGAAGTTTTTCCAAAGTCATCCGGTGTTATTAGGCAAGCATCTTTCTATCGAGTCCCTGATTGAGCATACATCCGGAAACTGGCGCAGAACCATGACATTTGAAGTCAGTTACGGCATTGAAGGAACACAGATCAAGTGTGATTTGCTCCTGATGTTTGTTGATGAATCGTTGCCGCTGCTAGATAGCAAATTGTCTTACTTAATGGATGAGGACTAAACCATGGTTGCTTTACCTGCTGAATTTGAGCAATTTCACTGGATGATCGACATGGTTCAGCATGTGGATGTGGGACTGGTTGTGTTAGACCGAGATTTTAACATCCATGTCTGGAATGGTTTTATGACCCACCATAGTGGCAAGCAAGCGCATGAAGTGATGGGCAAGACCGTCTTTGAAGTCTTTCCTGAAATCCCCCAAGAGTGGTTTAAGGCCAAAACACGACCGGTGTTTGAACTGGGATGCAGAAGTTTTTTGATCTGGCGCCAGCGTCCTTACTTATTTAAATGCCGTAATGTCCGTCCAATTACCCAGCCGGCTCCTTTCATGTACCAGAATGTGACTCTGAATCCGATGACATCACCCAAAGGACAGGTAGATTATCTGTTTATGGCGGTTGAAGACGCGACAGCGGAGGCGTTAGCAGAAGGTCATTTGCCTTAGGCTCTGGTATTCGCTTAAGGCAACAGCCAGACATAAAAAGCCCATCATGAATGGGCTTTTTTGCATTTATGCTCTTGCTCTGTTGTTTTCAGGGGACGCTCTCGATTGAAAAGATAACGATGAATACAATCGAACGATATTCAATATTGGTTTGTCAAATGTTTTGTTTTATTTTGTCAAGAGCTTGATGCAGGTATTAAAAATAAAAAAAGAATCTTGTAAAAATCGAAGATGACTTCTAAACAATTAGTGGTAAGGATAAAAAATAGCAGTGGCAAATAATAAAAAAGGATAAATCTATGTCTAAAGTACATTACATACTTCCACTTGCATTACTTATTTCAGGTGTTGCTCACGCCGTAACGGATAACCCCTGGTATGTAGGTGCACGTATTGGTGGCACACATTACAATAATTTTGATGACGCCTTGAAAGGTACATCAAGTGATTTCGATCAGGATGATTGGGGCGGAGGTGCCTTCCTAGGATATAACATCACGCCGTGGTTTGCTCTTGAAGGTGGTTACACCTATTTAGGACAAGCGGACTACAAGCCAGCAGGTGGTGATTTTGACGTGCAGGGCATTGATCTGTTAGGTAAGTTTACCTGGGCTTTGACTGATTCGTATGATCTGTACGCCAAAGCGGGGGGGTACGTTTATAACGCAGATAACAGTATTGAGGTGATCAACGCTGATGAAGATGGCATGGCCGCAACAGTGGGTGTGGGGGTGGAGTATTTTTACAGTGATACCCTGTCTACTCGTTTAGAATATCAATATTATAATCAGGTTGGCGACAGCAAGCCTGGCACCGCTGATATTCATTTCTATGGCCTGAGCTTTGTTTATCACTGGGGTGCACCGGCACCTGTAGTTATTATTGAGCCGGAGCCAGAACCTGTACCAGAGCCCGCACCAGTACCAGCGATGGTGAAAGTCGATCCCATAACGGTGGCTCTGCCATTTGGTTTTGACAGCAATGCTTTGTTACAGGAAGATATCGACAAATTAGAGCCAATTGCACAACGCTTGGTTAATTTCCCTGAAACAGAACTTTTTGTTATCGGCCATACGGATAGCCGTGGTTCACAAGAGTACAATCAGAAATTATCTGAAGAGCGTGCAGACGTTGTCGCCGGTTATCTTGCATCTCATTTCGGTATCGATAAGAGCCGGGTTAAAGTCGAAGGCAAAGGGGAAACGCAGCCTGTCGCGAATAACGATACTGAAGCCGGTCGTGCACAAAATCGTCGGGTAGAAGTGTTTACACCAGGATTTGAAGTACAGGGTGAATAATCTTCTTTAGTGATTAACACCATCAATAAAAAGCGCCCGCGGGCGCTTTTTTATTAACAGGCTATAAATGACAGTTTTGTCGAGGTGGGTTATAGGCCGTCAAACGGCTAATTTCTTTTTTCAAATCATCAATACGTGTTGAATGCGAAGGGTGAGTGGACAGTAGTTCAGGGGGTTGTCCGTTCGATGCCTTAGCCATATTTTTCCATAGTTCGACACTCTGGTTTGGATCGAATCCGGCCTCAGCCATCAAGCGTAAACCAATGATGTCAGATTCTGACTCTTGCGCTCGTCCGTAGGGCATTAAGACGCCGTACTGAACACCTAAACCGAGACCGGCCATTGCGACATCATGATATTCAGTACCGCGGATCGCCATGCTCGAAACCTGCAAACCTATGTCAGCTATCTGGCTGCGAGATAATCGCTCATTACTGTGCTGCGCGATAACATGGCCGATTTCATGACCGATAACAGTGGCGAGCTGATCCTGGTTTTTAGCGACCTTAAGCAGACCGGTATAGACACCGATTTTGCCACCGGGCAAGGCAAATGCGTTGACTTGATCACTGTCAAATACCACTACTTCCCATTGACCGAAACCAGATTGGGGATCTAGACGAGCGGTTATTGCGCTGGTAATACATTGCACATACTGGTTTGTTTTGACGTCGGTATTAATCTTTTCTTGTTTTTTTAGTTCTTCAAAAGATTGCGCGCCTAACTGTGACATATCGTTGGTCGAAAATAGCAGTACTTGCTGCCGGCCAGTCGGAGAACTCGAGCATGCCGAAATTGAGAGGACGGCCGCCATCAGTCCTGTTAATAGTAAAAGGCGAGTAGGTTTCATAAGAATGACTCCTTCCATTCCATTCCTGATAATACTGATGGCCATTATGACCTGCGAGTAGAGCAATATGCTAGTGTAAAATTCTGTCTTTAGGCATTGTTGATGCAGGAGACCCGAATAAGCGCAAGATACGAGGGTGCTGTTCATTGAGGGCTCAGCGATTGGAAGGCTAGATGAAAAAGTGATTGCGATGTTATGCTATACCCAAATCACCTCAAGATGCAGAGTTCAGCGAGAATTCATTGGCTTTTAGTCAAGGCAGCCATTTGAGTGAATAGTAGTTCTATTTTTAGGATGGCTAACACCGAATAAAAGCCAATGAAACTCGCCCTTTGGGAGCTCCTCTGGAAAATCACTTCTTCACAAAATGTGTTTGAAATGGCTTGCTATTCCTACACACATTTCATTTGAATTGAGTATCCAGAGGAAGCTCTGAATCTCGTATCTTGAGGTGGTTTGGGTATATACCCGTTAACAGAGGATTAGGTGAAACTATGTCAATTTGGAAGAAACCGTTCACACTCGATAGTTTAAATTTAACGTCTAAAAATACTCTGGTAGAGCATTTAGGTATTGAGTATTGTGCATTTGATGATGAGAGCTTAACGGCAACGATGCCTGTTGAGGCCCGTACTCACCAGCCTTTAGGCATGCTTCACGGTGGTGCCTCGGTAGTATTAGCCGAAACACTGGGTTCACTCGCCGGTAATCTGTGTGTTGATGAAAACAAGTATTGTGTTGGTCTGGACATTAATGCCAACCATATACGACCAATGCGCAGCGGCATCGTGAAAGGTCGAACAATCCCGATCCATTTAGGAGCGACTACACAAGTCTGGCAGATTGAAATAACAGATGAACGCGATCGATTAGTCTGTACCAGCCGCCTCACAATGGCAGTAATGAAACATAAAAAGATAGATGCATAGTTATGGTGATCACATTTTCAGAAGGCAGAATTATTGCCAATCAACATGAATTGGTTGTTCGTTTAGACGGGGTTTCACGAGTGACTTTGCAAGCCCATGTCGATGAAGTTACGTTGATTGGTGGTGCTAATGTTGTGACTGCAACGGGCAGTGGTATTAATTGGTCCATTCGTTTAGATAATGAAGCGCAACTGGCCGAGCTGTCGCAAGAGATTGGAATTGCTATCAAGATCTCATAGTCACTGGGGAATAGAAAAACAAGGTGCAGTTAGAGCGCCTTGTGTTTTTGCTTAATTCTGCAACTGTCGTCCAGCGTTATTGTTTTTTTCATTATTACCCTGTCAGTGACACGTTGACTTATTAGAATACAACTATTCCCTGCGGGCAATATCCCTCTTTTTTATCACTGAAAGGCATGCAAGGAAGGCATCGAATATTAAATTAACTTCATGTGATTCACATGGAAATAACCGTTTAGATGGTGTCTTCAGATATCTGAGTAATTATTGTGAGAGCGCAGGCCCACAATTCACCTTTTTGACCCAAATTACTGGCTTTGATCTGCATTCTGTTGCATTCTTTGATTTAGAGGGAGCAGCAAAAATATTGATATTTTAGATGCGAATTCTCATATGGAATATATGTTATTTGCACGCGGTATTTATTATCAGTATTAAATGAAAAAGGATTTTTATGAATAAACCTCAGCTCAAGTTCATCGCTGAAAAGGCTTATAAAGCGATGTTTAGTCAGCAACCTGAACTGTGTAATATTCAAGAAACATTTTATGGCTGGGTTGTTTTTATTTTTTCTCCAAAAGGTAAAGTTGTTGTTAAGTTTTCCCGGGAATGCGGAAGAATAATTAAAGAAATTGAAGGATTAAAACGATTAAAAAAAAACTTAGACTGTCCGGTACCTGAAGTCTACTTATTTGGTCGAGAAGAAGGCCATGATTACTTGATGATGGAGTGGATTGAAGGAGTATCAGCCTATGAACTTCCAAACGATCCCAAAGCACTGGAGATATTCAGAGAGGACTACACCGACATCTTAGTTGCTTTACACGATTGTCAGAATAAAAAAGGATTTGAAATTGGCCGTGACCATTTCGACCCATGTTTAATTAAAGCCTTTGATGCGTGGATGTATCCCGTTCTGCGTTATGTCTTGAGTTGCGAGTCGCCATTTTCAAGTCAGTTGAAATCGGCTTACACCGAGTTATGGGAGAAAAGAGTAGAAATTTTATCGCCTATCAATACATCATCTTCATTAGTACACGATGATTGCCATATTGCCAATGTCTTGTTTGATCCAAAAACATTTAAAGTCGCGGCAATATTAGATCCTTGTGATGTTGGCTATAAGCACAGAGAGTTTGATATTTTCCATTTGTTCGATGTCAGGGAAGATCTTAAGTTATATGAACGCTATCAAGAAAAAGCCCCACTCACCGAAGGTTTTGAAACTAGGCGCTTGTTCCTCAGTTTTTGGGATGATGCTAAGCACAGCCGTAATATGGACTGGTATGATGAATCTTGGCTAGTGAATAAACTTGATCTGTTTAACATTGCATATAAGCAAGGATAATTCTTTCTGGCTAATGATTTCACAACATATTATTGTTAAAACATTAGACGCTAAATGCAGATGCCTAAAGGTAAGTCAGAATGAAAAGAAATGCTGCTGTTTTTTGTGCATTACTGCTATTTGGTTGTGCACAGCAACAAGGCCCTCAAGAACCGGAAGCAAAACCCGACGTTGGTCAGGAAGTTGAAATCAAGCCTGTCGAGCCGACAGTTCCGGAGACGACCGTACCGGAAGTCGAGACTGAATCGAAACCGGAAGCAAAGCCGAAAGTAGAACCGGAACCTGAGATTACACCAAAGCCCCTCCTACCGGTTGTGAGTAAGACGAGTGATGGTAAATTGATCCTCGGTACCGAAGAGTGGGTCTGGTTAGATCCGGTTAAAAAGCATGTCAAAGTGAAAATTGATCCTGGCAGTAAGCTGTCGACAATCGGCGTTTCAGATCTTCAGGAGTTTGAACGTGATGGAAACGATTGGGTTAAGTTTATAGCAAGTGGTAAATCGCTCGAGATGCCTGTTGAATATTGGATTAAAAATAACGGTAGTGAGCGTGAAGCTGTCATAAAACTTCGTATTAAACTGGTTGAGCTAAACGAGCTAACGGAATTTGTGCTGAAAAAAGGTACGGGTATTGTGCTTGGTGAAAATTTTATCCGTGACGTAGCCGTATTTGATGGTGAACGTAAATATGTACAGCCGAAGTGAACGAATAACCTCTTATTTAAGTTAGAGTAAACAAGACGGTATATAAAAACGGGGGAAGACCTCTGGCACGAGAGTACTCAATGCTCTGTGTATAGAAAACAATACTGATTGTTCAATCTCGAATGGCTGAATGCGTCGAGTTCGTTTCGAAAACCGATTTTTTGCCGTTTTAATTAGTAAATCAGTGCTTGGTTCTTAAGATCCTGTCTATGATGTCATTATAAAGGTAATTAAAATACCGGGCACGTTTATGGCTGCGGCACGTTGGGAACATTTCGAACACGAAGCTGATATTGGTGTGCGCGGTACAGGCAACACACTAGCCAGTGCATTCGAGCAAGCGGCGCTGGCCATGAGTGCTATTATCACTGATTTATCACTGATCAGACCCATAGATGAAGTGACTATTACTTGTGATGATGCGGATCAGGAATTATTACTTGCCGACTGGTTAAATGCCCTGATCTTCACAATGTCCACACACAAAATGTTATTTAGCCAGTTTGACGTTTACATACATCACGGACATCTCGAAGCCACTGCGCGGGGCGAGCCGATAAATGTAAAACGGCATCAACCAGCGGTTGAGATTAAAGGCGCAACTTATACCGAGCTGGCTGTACACCAGTCACAAGATCTATGGATAGCGCAATGTGTTATTGATGTTTAAACAAAACCACCAGGGTGGCAGTGATGGACATAAACAAACTACATCGCATATCTGATTACCAGTGGCGCATTGACCCCGTTAATGGAATGCATGTGCCGGGAATCATCTTTGCCAGTAAAGATCTGATTCTGGACATGGATGAAAAAGTTTATGAGCAGATCACTAATGTCGCCAGATTACCCGGTATAGTCAATGCTTCCTATGCCATGCCCGATGCGCATTGGGGGTATGGTTTTCCAATCGGTGGTGTTGCCGCGTTTGATCCAGAGCAGGGCGGTGTTATTTCAGCTGGCGGTGTCGGCTTTGATATTTCCTGTGGTGTACGTACATTACACACTGGCTTAACCGTGCAACAAGTCATGTCGAAACAAAAAGAACTGGCTGATGTTCTATTCAAAACCATACCCGCCGGACTAGGCAGTACTGGCATTTTTCACCTTAATAAAAAAGAAATGAATGCCATGCTTAATGGCGGTGCGCGCTGGGCGGTAGAAAGAGGGCTTGGAGATCAGGCAGATCTGGAGCGCATAGAAGAATACGGTTGTATGCAGGGCGCAGATCCGGATCAAATATCCCATCATGCCAAGGAGCGACAAAAAAATGAAATGGGTACATTAGGTTCGGGCAACCACTATCTGGAAGTTCAAAAAGTGGTTGAAATCTATGATGAGAGTATTGCTAAAGCATTCGGTATTGAATTGAATGACATAAAAATAAGTATTCACTGCGGGTCTCGTGGCCTTGGCCATCAGATCGGTACGGAATTTCTTAAAAGTATGGTTGTTAGTGCTAAAGACTATGGCATTATTCTGCCCGATCGTGAGCTGGCCTGCGCCCCTATTAATTCAAAGGTCGGTCAACGTTATTTAGCTGCCATGCGAGGGGCGATTAACTGTGCTTTGGCCAACAGGGAAATAATCACCCATTTAACACGCCAGGCAGTAAAACAAATCTTTGCGGATATTCATCTTGATCTGCTCTACGATGTTTCGCATAACACCTGCAAACTGGAGCAGCATGAGGTTAATGGCGAAATAAAAAATCTTTTCGTGCATCGAAAGGGCGCAACTCGCGCTTTTGGTCCTGGCCATCCCGCTCTGCCTGCTACTCTCCGTGAAGTCGGCCAACCGGTGCTGATCGGCGGCACCATGGGGACGGCATCCTATATTCTGGCCGGTACCAAAAAAAGCATGCAATTAGCTTATGGCTCAGCCTGCCACGGAGCAGGACGAAGTATGAGTCGCCATCAAGCAACCAAACTGTGGCGCGGCAGCAATGTTATACAGCAACTTGCGGATCAGGGTGTTTTGATCCGCAGCCCATCTCGTCGTGGTGTGGCAGAAGAAGCGCCCAATGCCTACAAAGATGTCAACAATGTGGTGAAATCGGCGGATCAGGCGGGACTTTCACGAATGGTAGCAAAGCTCGAACCCTTGATTTGCATTAAAGGTTAAGGGAATGACACGGATGGTATTGGTGTATGGGGTAGGTTTGAAATGAGGCGGTAGATGTCACACCACCTCAATCTAACCTAGATTAGGCCTCAACGGTTATTTCATAGCTGGTGAACTTGCGAATATTAATCACACCGGTGTCGAAGAACAGGTACTGGCCCTTGATACCTAACAGCGTTCCTTCTACAACCGGCTCTTTATCAAAGTTATGAGAGCTGATTTTGGATGGATACTCGGTAACCGGATAGTTGATATCTACGATTTCCTCATCCAGTTTTTCAATGGCGCCTTCACCGTATAAGTCAACTAGCTCCTTGATGCGTGCGTCGATTTCAGGGATTAAACGTGAAGCCTCAGCCTTTAAATCGATAGGCTGATTGTCACCTTTCAGCATGGTACGCCAATTGGTTTTATCTGCGACCATTTCAGCTAATGCGATTTCGACTAAACCAGAGATTTGACGCGTTTTTACCTTCAATATAGGTAATGCCTGAGTTGCCCCCTGATCAATCCAACGTGTCGGAAGCTGAGTATGGCGGGTAATACCGACCTTTAAGCCTGATGTGTTTGACAGGTAGACATAATGTGGCACCATGCAGTTAGCAATACCCCATTCAGGTTCACGACAAGTTCCTTTCGCATAATGACAGGTTTCTGGCTTCATGATGCACATGTCACAGCGCGCTAGTTTCTTCATACATGGAAAGCAATGGCCTTGAGAATAGCTCTTCTTGGTTTTCTTACCACACGCATCGCAAAAAATGCTGCCGGTATGGGTCAGCGTCAGTTTTTTTCCGATCAGCGGATTCAGCGGCAAAAGGTGATCACCAACGGGTAATTGGTATTCAACTACGTCGCCTAATGTTGACTTTAGTTTACTCAGTGTTCCTTGCATGACTTTACTCATTTTCATTGCTTTTATAATGGGGCTATTTTAACAGTTACCGGTTCGTAAAATGGAGAAAATTTATATCTGTTTTTTACGTCAATGCCGGCTTCCCAAAAATGATACAATAACAGCAATACTAATCACGTAAAATCAAACGAATAGAGTGAGAGTTCGAATATGTTTGGATTAAGAACATCGGGCCGTGATGGCGCCTCTTCTGGTATTTTTCTCATCGGTTTTGGTCTGTTGTATTTGACAGGCTGGTGGTGGCCGGGCTTATTGATACTGCTTGCTGTGACCGGTTTGGCTGACATAATAATGAGTGGTAATTGGAAAGATGCAGCTAAAACCGCAGTGGTCTTTGTTATTGCCGGCGCTGCGTTGTGGGCACTGGTTTGGACCGGGATGATGTGGAGTATTCTGATCCCCGGCACTTTAATTGTTGCGGGTATCTTTCTGGTTTATCGCGGGCTGAAATAAATCGATTTACGAGGCGATTGCGATCATTGAGATAATAAAGGGAAGCATCGGCTTCCCTTTATAAACAGGATTATTTTTTGAATATTTCCAGAAATTCGCGTTTCATCGGAGGATTACGGCGCGCTTGCTTCAGTTGCTTACACAAATCTTTTACGCAATTGTTCAGTACTTTATCAAGAAGAACGGCTTTATACTGCTCCTGTTCATCTGCACTCATGTGGTCCGGAAGTTCTGTTTCTTGAAGCTCACCAAGAAAATCAACACCTGAATAGCTTTGGCTAAGTGCAACAAGGGCGTGAAACTGTTCGAAGTTATCTAAAACGTTTTGCGCGCTTGCTGGCATGGCATCCCATGCTTCACGAGAAGAGGTTTCGGAAACTTTATAAACACTAATCAGCATGTCCAAAAGCTCTTCTGGAACTTCTTCAAAAGCAACAACCTGACGAAGTTCTGGTGAGCATTCTTCAAGCGAAAGTTTCATATCTTCTATGAGTTGCTCGTCTATTTTTTCGTTCTCAGACATAGCCATTTCCTACAGCATTAATGATTAAGGATGGGAATCCTATAGTTCTAAAGACAAATGTCAACATATCATGTCTAAGGTCTGGTGAAATCTGAATATTACCGATCTGTAATCGGGGTCACACTGGCCTGCCTGTGATGTCGAATAATTATATCACCTGTCTTTAAGCAATATGTATGCTATATATTATAAATAACACAAGTGTATCTATATCAATAGGATGCTTTCATGGAAGCGATGCGTATCTTACTTGTTGATGACGTTCATTTAGAGCGTATGCAGCTTGCTATGAGATTACAAAGGTTAGGGCATATCGTTGAGGCCGTTGGCTCAGGGCGTGAAGCGATTGAAAAGTATCCATTGTTTGATCCTGATCTTTTGCTCCTCGATATCAGCATGCCAGTTATGAGTGGTACTGAAGTTGCTGAACAAATACGGATTAAGCACCCTGAATGGATTCCGATTATTTTTCTTAGTGGCCATGATGAACCTGAAATGATTGCAAAGGCGATAGATATTGGGGGCGATGACTATTTGGTTAAACCCGTCAATAAGATAGTGCTTGCTTCTAAGCTCAAAGCTATGCAACGTATTTCCAGTATGCGCCATCAGTTGAAAGAGGCAACGGTTAAGCTGGAACAAGCCAATGATCTCTTGTCACAGCTGGTTAATGAAGACGGTCTGACTAAGCTGGCCAATAGGCGCTATTTAGATGAAAAACTTGCTGAATATATTTCCTGGCATGGACGTAATAGCTTATCGATGACCATTATCATGATCGATGTCGATCACTTTAAGGCTTATAACGATCACTATGGTCATCTGGAAGGTGACCGGTGTTTACAGTTGGTATCAGCAGAATTAAAGGAAAACTACAGTCGTGCCGGAGAGTTGGCAGCCCGTTATGGCGGTGAAGAATTTGTTATTCTGATCAGTAACTGTGATAAAACCCGTGCCGTTAAAGAATGTCAAAGACTGAAAAGCTGCATTCAGCAGCTCGAAATTCCTCATTTATATTCGAACACCTCACACATTGTTACCATCAGCCAAGGCATGGTCACATGGATACCAACCGGGCTGGAAACGGCAGAAAACATGTACGAGATCGTTGATAAAGTTCTTTATAAAGCCAAAGAGCAGGGGAGGAATCGATTTGTCGTTGCCGAGTTTACCTGAGCCAGGCAAATGTTCACCTTTTTCATTAAGTTCGATTTGTCGCCATTCATAAGACGATTATCTTTAACGGCCGCTAAAAATATCATTATTATTCAATGGTGAGCTATGCTTATAGCAATTAGTGTTAACAAACTGAAATCAATAATCAGTTGATTAATACGCTGTACTCATAAATTTGAGGTGGGGAAAGCAGTATGAAACTTTTTTCTCTCTGTGTCGCTATAGTTACCTTATTAATGACAGCTCCAGTTTTTGCTGACGATGTTTGGATCATCGATATTAAAGGTGGCATCGGGCCTGCCACCAGCGATTTTGTTACTCGTGAGATAGAACAGGCCCAGACTGACAAAGCATCATTCATCATTCTTAAAGTGGATACTCCTGGCGGTCTTGATACGTCTATGCGCGAAATAATTCGTGGTATCACGACTTCTTCGATCCCTGTTGCGACATGGGTTGGACCCGCCGGCGCCCGTGCCGCGAGTGCCGGAACCTATATTCTGCTGGCGAGCCACATAGCCTCGATGGCACCGGGCACCAATTTAGGCGCAGCCACTCCGGTGTCATTAACGTCTCCTGGTGGAAATAAAGATCCCGACGAATCTGATAATCCATTCCTACCAAAAGAAAGTAAGGATAAAAAGAAAGACCAAGAAAAAGAAGAGCCCGCCGCTTCAGGTGACGAAAGCAAAACGTCACAGCAACCTGATTCCGGCGATGAACGTGTCAAAGCAAACACGGCTATGGAAAAAAAGGTCATAAATGATGCCGCGGCTTATATTCAAAGCCTGGCTAAATTACATGGACGAAACGATGTCTGGGCTGCTAAAGCGGTCAGAGAGGCGGCCAGCTTAGATTCTGAGAGTGCATTAAGGGAAAATGTGATTGATTTTCTTGCGGCAAATATAGAACAGCTAATCGCGAAATCAAATGGGCGAACGGTGAGCGTTAATGGTCTGGATAAGAAAATTGAGCTATCCAATGTCGTTTATGTTGAACGTGAACAAGATTGGCGGTTCAAGCTGCTGTCAGTGATCACCAATCCGAATGTGGCTTATATTCTGATGCTTATTGGCATATATGGGCTATTGCTAGAGTTCTATAATCCAGGTATTGGATTGCCGGGCGTATTAGGCGGTATTTGTCTGTTATTGGCCATGTATTCTCTACAGATGCTACCCGTCAGCTATGCCGGTTTAGGATTGTTGCTGCTTGGCATTGCGTTGATGATTGCAGAAGCGTTCAGCCCCAGCTTTGGTATTCTCGGGCTTGGGGGGGTAGTCGCCTTTGTTCTAGGATCCATTATGCTGATGGATACTGAAACTCCCGGCTATCAGATTGCATTGCCACTCATTGTTGGTCTGACCGTTGTATCGGCGATGTTTACCTTCGTGATCCTTACTCTCTTACTTAAAACCAGGCGAAAACCGGTTACCACAGGAACGCAAGTGATGCTGGGCCATAGTGCCCAGGTACTGAGTGGTTTTCCTGGTGAAGGGAGGGTGTTGGTTGAAGGGGAAGTTTGGCAGGCGCGGTGTTCAAGTTCATTGCAAGCCGGACAGCAGGTTATTGTTAAGAATATATCTGGCTTGTGGCTAGATGTAGAAAGTAACAGTAGCAATGTAGAAAATAATAAGAAGGAATAGCGGTATGATTACGTATTCTCTTACGACGATTGTGGTGCTGGTGGTTGTGCTAATCATGAGCATGTTTAAAGTTTTGCGTGAGTATGAACGTGCAGTGGTATTTTTTCTCGGACGCTTCTATCAGATCAAAGGTCCTGGTTTGATTATCATTGTACCGATCATTCAACAAATGGTGCGGGTTGATTTACGTACCATTGTTTTGGATGTGCCGACTCAGGATTTGATCACCCGTGACAACGTATCGGTACGTGTCAATGCCGTGGTGTATTACCGTGTGGTCGACCCGAAAATGGCAATTAATAATGTAGAAAACTACAATGAAGCGACCAGTCAGTTATCACAAACTACGCTGCGTTCTGTATTGGGCCAGCATGAGCTTGATGAGTTGCTAGCAGAGCGGGAAACACTGAATAAAGACTTACAATCAATATTGGATCAACGCACTGACAATTGGGGAATTAAAATCGCCAATGTTGAAATCAAGCATGTAGATCTTGATGAAAGTATGGTTCGGGCACTGGCCAAGCAGGCAGAAGCTGAGCGTTCTCGTCGAGCGAAGGTCATTCACGCGATGGGTGAGCTCGAGGCATCGGCTAAATTAGGTGAAGCGGCGGCAGTGCTGAATAAAGCGCCGAATGCGGTTCAATTGAGGTATATGCAAACCTTAAATGAAATATCGAATGACAGAACGACTACCATTGTTTTCCCTATGCCGATAGATCTTGTTGATAAAGCGACTCAACTATTTGAAAAAGCTTCTGGCCGAGCATCAGAGAAAAAGGAATAACCATACCAAATCGATCATTTACTTGAGCACCACCGCCATATTGGCGGCGGTGCTTTTTGCTATTAATAGAGCCGTTACCTGTTAGATTGGATGATTTCTCGGTAATTAATCCGTTGTCAGGATAATTGTCCAGATAGGTATCTAAAGGTACAATGCGCTCCCATTAACGGGGTATAGGTATCCTGGCAAGCTTGATTGGTAATGTAGAATGACTCAACAGAAAAAGATACAAACGCAGAAGAAGGGGTTACACCCGCGTAATCCGCATCGTCAGCGCTACGATTTTGGTGTATTAATTGCGTCCTGTTCAGAACTTGCCCCATTTGTAGCGGAGAACCCGTTTGGTGACTTGTCGATTGATTTTGCCAATCCCGATGCAGTGAAAATGCTTAATAAATCCTTATTGCGTCATTTCTACCAAGTTGATAACTGGGACATTCCTTCTGGTTACTTATGCCCGCCGATCCCCGGCCGGGCAGATTATATTCACCATATTGCCGATTTACTGGCTGATTCTAATGGCGGAGAGATCCCGAGAGGGAAAGGGATCTCCGGGCTGGATATTGGTATCGGCGCA
This sequence comes from Photobacterium sp., assembly GCF_033720175.1. Taxonomy (GTDB): domain Bacteria; phylum Pseudomonadota; class Gammaproteobacteria; order Enterobacterales; family Vibrionaceae; genus Photobacterium. The sequence continues at coordinate 71,239 of NZ_JAWWDA010000008.1, read as the reverse complement.
AACTGTGTGTACCCGATCATCGGACACCGTGTGTATGGCTGGCGATTTGTCGGTGCCGATATAGATCCAATATCGATTAAGTCAGCAAAATTTATGGTTGAGTCGAACCGCAGTCTGGCAGGTAACATAAAATGCCGGCTACAGAAGTCTCCGGATAACATTTTCACAGGTATGATCAATACCGATGATATATTTGATTTTACTCTGTGTAATCCCCCCTTCCATGGCTCTTTAGAAGAAGCAATGGCCGGTTCGGAGCGCAAGCAACGTAACCTAAGTGCCAATGCCAATAAGAAAAGCGGCAAAAAAGGAGTAAACCCCATCGCATCAGTACGCCCTGACAAAGGCAAACCAGTACTGAACTTTGGCGGGCAGAAAGCCGAATTGTGGTGTCCGGGAGGCGAAATTGCGTTTGTTAAGCGGATGATTAAGCAGAGTGGCGAAATGCCAGAGAGCTGTTTCTGGTATACAACCTTAGTCTCTAAGAAAGATAATTTACCTGCTATTTATAAGGCACTGAAATATGCCAATGCTGTTGATGTGCGTACGATTGATATGGCGCAGGGACAGAAAACCAGCAGAATGATTGCCTGGACTTTTCTGACCAGAGAACAGCAAGTAGAGTGGCGTGAACATCGTTGGAACAAACGATAATAACAGCGGCCAATTTATAACAAGGCGACCATATCGGTCGCTTTGACTCGGGCCTAACCTATCCCGCGTGACATCGCGACTACCCGCTTTAATACCCAGCGAATAAGAAGCGGTATTTGTTCTATATCTGACTCATCAGAATATTCAACGATGGCTAAAGCAACATCTGGCTTCGCGTAGCGTTTCAGTGCTTTTCGTATGATTTTTTTGGGAGGCATAGGATTTTCTTCTGACACATTCGCCAATTTTCTGAATAAAGGCCCATAACCGTGATTGAAAAGGAAATGCTCGATGTCTAGATCTGGTAATACCGTTAAACGGTGCCTTTCAGCCTCTGTTCCGAGTATGTTTTTTACTGTTTGGGCATATTTTTTACCCGCGGTATCGCCGTCTGAAATCAGATGCCATTCAATACCAAAATGTCGCGCCACTTTAATCAGCGGCTTTAAGCCACTTTGGGCAAACTCAATGATTTGTACGCCTTCGGCGGCCAAATTATAGCCGCAAATTCGTGCCAATTCATTGAATAACCAGACTTCCGTTTCACCTTCAACCAACAACCATGCCCGTGCAAACAGAGCGCTGGGGCGATGTAACCGAAGATGGAAGGTGACGCGCCGTTCCTCATTACGGCTCAAATCCTTAGACCCAATAGAACAGACCTTGGTTCTATCGGGTTGACGGATCAGCTTCTTAATGGCGTGCAGGGGAACGACAGAAGCTAAATCCGGGCTATTCGTCGTGAGTATTTTTTGCATCGGCATATTAGCAATAAATGTCCATGCCTGATGCAATATGGTGGGGTGAAGCCGGCCTTCCGGATCTTCGAGGATCATTATCGGCCGTGAGATCCGTCTGAGTTCAACCGGACCGCGGGCTCGAATGTAGGCATTCAGCAGTCCCATCAAAATTAAGCGATTTTGCTTGCTCATCTCAGGCTCGGTCAGGTGCTCTAAGGGGTTCTCTCCATGCTGACTGCGGCTCGGGAAATGGGTCCGGTCGAATTGACTGGTTCGGTTATGTGGAGTGAAGGCAAAATAGTGGTCAACTAACGTGCGTAGAGCATTCACGCTGCTTTTTAGCTCTCCTGGGCTGACGTGGCCGGGGTTGGTCATCAAACGGCGGCAAGTATTGTCTAAGCGTTTTTCGATACGGGCATTCTTTGATTGCCCGTTATGGGATGGCGCCGATGAGATATCGAGAGAGTCATCACGCAGCCTTCGAGCATCGCGAATACGTACAATAGGGTGTAAGCCCATTAATTGCTTTACGAGTTTGTCTGTATCGGGGCATTCGATGACTTGGCCGTTACTATCAAGGAACTGGCGTTGGGTGAAAATTTTATCATTGTCGATCACACTGCTTATTTGATAATAAAGATGCTGCAGACCATCTTGTGTTACCCATACAGGAGTGAAAGCTTTATATTTCCGGGCTTTATGTTCGCCTTGATAATCTTCATTCCAGTGCAATATGATTTGTAGTTGAGACATTTTTTGGTGGCCGAGCGCATAGTCAATATGAAAATCTGAAAATCTGAAATTATAAAAATGGGCATCAGGTGGCAAGGCGATACTCAGCGCATCCAGTAAGGATGATTTACCCCAGGCGTTTTCACCAATCAATACGGTTAGTTCATCAAAAGTGAGGGATAACCGTTTTATTCCTCTGAATCCCGAAATCTCAATACGTTCTAAATGCATAAGCCACCTCTTATTATTAGATTACAGCACCTTAATGTGGCTTTTGCCCGTTTTGGTCACAGATTAGTGATAACTTATTGGATCGTTATGAAAAACGGCATGGTTCTCGGCTTAATACTTGAGGCAGATTAAGTGCGTTGTTATAGTCCGTAGCTGTTATGAACTCGGGATAGATCAGATTTCTTAAATTGAGAGGAGGTGTTGGGTGGCAAAGATCATTCATACTATGATCCGCGTTGTGGACTTAGATAAATCAATAAAATTCTACAAAGATGCGCTTGAACTGGATATTGCGGAACGGTTAGATTTTGATGGTTTTAGTCTTGTTTATCTGCGTAATGAAGAAAACGATATGGAGCTTGAGCTGACCTGGAACGAAGGGACGGAAGAAGCGTACAGTCACGGAACGGGTTATGGTCATATTGCGGTTGCTGTCGATGAGTTAGAAGCAGAACACCAAAAGCTCTCAGATCTCGGTTATGGACCTGCTGATGTCAAAGAATTCTTCCGTGACGGGCAGTTATTAGCGAAGTTTTTCTTCGTTCAGGATCCCGATGGCTATAAGATTGAATTCTTACAGCGTCACGGTCGTTACCTGTAAATATGAGTGTGAAAAAGGTAGCGATTAAAGCTGCCTTTTTATTCCAACGTATCTGATTTCGATTGGTTTATCGGCACAGGCGCTAGCTATTTCGAAGGTAATCCGTTAAATAATATTTTAATTTTTTTCTGATAAATATTCCTGCCATTGTACCCACAAGCATACTGATTACGGTCAGAGCGGCAGCGGGAGAAAAGGCAGGTAACGCGACGAATAGTTGGGAATCATTGCCACCTAAAGCCAGCGACGCACCAATCCCCATAATGATCCCTGCGCAGAGGTGTAATACAAGCTGTAAGGGCCTCAGTTGAAACTCCCTGAAGTTAAGCCTCTTTCTTGCGCTTATCGCCATCCCAATGATCAGACTGACAATCACCAGATAGCGCTGTATCGACGGCCATTTATCCGGTTCACCATGAATGGATGCGGCAGCGATGTCTTTGAATAACTCGCTTGGAGACCAGTTAGGAAGCAAGCTTGTTAATAGGCTGGCAATAATGCCAAACAAGACAACCCCCAATAAAATAGGGCGCTTAGAACTGGGAACTCTAAAAAATATGAGAGCGATCAGAAGGAATAACATTACTGTCACGGTGATAGAGGGGCTGGTTATTGGGGCTAAGGTGGTATAGGACATATTGAGGGTGACCGGTGCGAATAAGATCCAGCCGATTAACCAGCCAAGCAGGGTCGCGATCATCTGGTAATGGCCTTTAGCCAGCTTTGATATGGTTGAGATGGCGCAGCCTTTGTTCATTGCGGAGCCCAGACCAAATAACAGGCCACCAATAAAAAAGGGAAAACTGATGCTATGCCTGAACAGCGCCGAGTCGGTAAAGAGTTGATCCGAAATTGGGCTTACCAGCCATAGCCAGAATCCGCAACATAAGGTGGTTAGCAGAAATCCCGGGCGCTTAGCCTGAAACTCCTGTACACCGCGGACCATACACAAGCCGGTTTTTTGAGCGAGAATACCAACGAAACATGCGAGTAGCAGTGTGAATGCATAAGGGATCATGCTCTTACCCAATCGTATCTAATAGCCTTATATAAATATAAAGGGCATTGGCAAGAAACGCATGGACTGAGTGCAGATAGACGTGACACGGTCACTGATAAAATTCAGTATAAAGCTATATAGCCAGGTGAAATGATGAGAAAATCTATTGTCTTCAGTTTGATAGCAGAGATTGTTATTATCTGTGATACAATTCGTCTCATGTCACGTTTTCTCTGAAATTTTCAAAATATCAGCAGTACAGATGCGAGCGAAACCAAATTACTTTGTGATATTCCTCTCGTCCTACAAAATACTTTCTTATTCAGCCTTTTAATGGAGAGCAACGATCCTCTATGACTCAACACCGCTCAGCAAATATAACCTTTGCACATATTAATGACACCCACTCACACTTCGAGCCTTCTTCAATTTCATTGTCACTGCCTGCTGACGTGCTTGAAACGGAAACGGATGTTTATGCCAGTTGTGGTGGTTTTTCTCGCGTGTCAACGGCGGTTAAAGAGGTAAAAAAGCAAGCTTATAGGCAAGGTCGTGAATTCATGTTCCTGCATGCCGGTGATTGCTTTCAGGGAACCTTGTATTTCTCTCTGTACAAAGGCATCGCCAATGCCAAGCTTCTGAATGCCATTGGTGTAGAGGCGATGGCATTGGGTAATCATGAGTTAGATATGGGAAACGGCATCGTTGCCGACTTTCTCGATCTTGCTGATTTTCCAATGCTGGCGGCCAACTGGGATCTTTCACAAGAAGATCAAGCAAAAGCGAATCCGTTACGCCATAAGACCAATATCTGCGCTTTTGATAAAGAAAATGGGTATGGGCGATATATTGTCAAAGATGTTGCGGGGGAGCCTGTTGCTATCTTTGGTCTTGCAATAGAAAACATGGCCGGAATTGCAAACCCGGATCCTGATACTGAGTTTTTAAATGTTGTCGATGTGGCCCAAAAAACAATCTCGGCTATACGACAGCAGGGTATTAATAAAGTTGTAGTGCTCAGCCATTTAGGCTATGACCGTGACTTAAAACTGGCTGCTGAAATCGACGGGTTAGGGGCGATAATTGGAGGCCACAGCCATACCATGCAAGGTGACTTCACTAACTTGGGTTATGGTGCCACCGATGAGTATGCACGGATGGTTAACAATACTTGCGTGGTGCAGGCTGGATGTAATGCGTTAGCATTAGGTCAACTTGAGTTAGACTTTAATCCTGACGGGACAGTTGCTAAGGCTTCTGGTATCAATCAGCTTCTGCTTGGGCGACAGTTTACCGTTGATGCTTCTAGAACTGAGCATCTGGACTCAGATACTCATGCCGAGGTTAAAGCCTTCCTTAGCGAACAGTCGAATATTCGCTTTTGCCCGAAAGATCCGAACATCGAACATATATTAAATACCGAGTACCGGCCTGAAGTCCGTAAGCGACAGACACAACAGATTGCCGAGGTTACTGTGCCGCTGCGACATGTACGCATACCTGATCACAAAGGCTGCAGTCAGATTGCTCCGTTGGTGGTCGAAAGCTTTGTATGGCAAGGACGTCAGCTTGGTTTTGATATTGACTTTGGTATTCACAATGCTGGTGGTGTTCGTTCATCGCTAAATCCTGGCCCCTTGACCTCCGCTGACATTGCCGGAAAATTACTGCCTTTTGCAATTGGTCTCATGGTATACCGTATTAAGGGCCTGCGGGTAAGAGAAGCATTAGAAGGAGCGATCAATAACGCGATTGATAATGGTGTGACTGGCACGGGAAGCGGCAGTTTTCCCTATATCTCTGATCTGAACTTTACTTACCGATGTTGCGCAGAGATAGGAATGCGAATTGAAAGATTGCAGATCAATAAAAATGGCCAATGGGTTGATGTTGAAGACGACGAAATTTATTCATCGGTTTCTTCTGGTTATACCGCGACAGGTAAAGAAGGTTATCATGCCTTGTTACATTATGAATCAGAGCCCCAAGCATTAAATATCACCATGGCAGAAGCCTTTGAAGAGTACGCCCGTACAAAGGGTACGCTGTCAGCACCGAGTGAATCATTAATTTCCTATATTCCGTGTGAATGTCAGGAAGGTGTTGCTTGAACTAAATTGTTTTAGCGCGTTGTGTTTCGTAGCAAGCGAGTTTAACCCCGCAAAAATCATATTTTTAAGTATAAGGTGCCATAGATTTGGCGCTTATTTATTTAAACGTCATAACTTTGTTATTTGGTTTTATAATTAAAAATTTAAAAAACAGGTTAAAGAAAAGACTAATATTGTCGATAAATATTATTGTAAATATATAAACCTTTGGGAGGGGATATGAGTCGTGATTGGTTTGATATAGCCATGGTAACTGGTTGGGTTTCAGCTTGGAGCATCATTATTTATATGATCCCTGCGGCAGGTGTATAAAAAATTATCTATTTTTACTGGCCATTCAGGTCACATTGACTAGGACTGCTTATTTTCCAATATAAATACAATGTTGAATGGTAAATAAGCTCTGATCTGATATAGATGAAAGCCGAGCATTTACTCGGCCTTTAGTATTTTAAAGAATAGTTTCAAATAATCGTTTTAAAAGCAACTAAGCAATAACGGCTTCTTCTGTTTTGTTCATTTCTTTTGCCAGGCGGTAAGCGGCTAAATCTTCGATGGTCAGCACCGGCATATCGAATTTTTGACCAAACTCGATCACTTCCGGTAGGCGAGCCATAGTACCATCGACATTGGTAAGCTCACAAAGTACACCGTAAGGCTTAAGGCCAGACAGACGCATCAGATCAATAGTTGCTTCAGTATGGCCGCGACGGCCAAGAACGCCTTCAGGATTCGCCTTTAATGGAAACACATGGCCAGGACGGCTCAAGTCTGCAGGAGTGGCATTGTCAGCAATGGCTGTTTTAATCGTCGTTACACGGTCAGCAGCCGATACGCCCGTTGTCACACCTTTTGCCGCTTCTATTGTAACGGTAAAACCTGTCTGATTTGCACTGGTATTGTTTTCTACCATCATTGGCAGCTCAAGTTGGGCAACACGCTCTTCTGTCAGGCATAAACAGACGATGCCTGAACACTCGCGGATCATAAGTGCCATTTGTGCTGGGGTCAGCGTTTCTGCGGCAAAAATGAGATCGCCTTCGTTTTCACGATCTTCATCATCAACAACTAAAACACCACGTCCTTGACGGATCGCAGCAAGACCTGCTTCAACACGCTCAAAAGCCGTGCCAAAAGGGGAAAGTAGTGACTGATTCATGGTAATAACTCCGTATAAAAAATTAACCAGAATCAGGGCATAGAAAGGCAGCGTCCCGGCTTTGGCCGGAATAACTCTAACAGTGTAGTGTCAATCATTACGTATCAATCTGGTGTATAAGCAGATGCAAATAGTCACCGACGCACGACTAACCATTCATTGGCTTAACAAGTTTACCGGAGTAAACCCATTAAGAGCAAAAAACGTTTCGAACACATAAGTAAGAGACAAAGGATTGTCTCCACTGATCCTCTTTCATCCGGACTATAACCGTCGGCTCTGGACTCATACTCGATTGAGAGCATTACACCAGATCTGCTGACCTTATCAACGTATACGCTGATAAGCGCTCGCGGGCTTTTCAGTCAGTTCATCAAGTGAATATTGACTGAATTACCGCCGGTGGGGAATTGCGCCCCGCCCTGAGAATTCTTAAACATGTTAGAAAAAACCTCACCATGAGGCAAGGAAAAGCCTCTCAATAGACAAATAACTTTGAACTGAAAGGGTTATTGATGATTTTGTAAGCTCTTTTTCTTGGTTTGCAAGCCATTTTTCGTGTAGGGGGAGCAGTACTTTGATAATGCTTTAACCAATATCGGTAAAGAGTAAGTGGGTAGCTGAATCGCGCCCATTAATGCCATATATTCAGGTCCCAAATACGCGCCAGCGACAGTATAGGTCAGAAGTACATTTCGATTAGCTGCAGTAATGGCTGCTAGCAAAGCAGGGTCTAGCCCCTGGCGGCGGTAAAATAGAAAGCCGGTAAGAAAAAACAGAATGCAGAGCGCAATACCAATTAATAAAAAGCTAAGGCCATGAGTGAATGACTGATCGAACATCTTTCTGAATTCACCCACTAGTCCAAAAGGAAAAGTGAATACCAGCAGAATAGTCACCTGAGAAAGCTTTGCGTGGGTACGGTGTAATAAATGGTGTGGGATAAGCCGATAGCAAAGCGCAGAGATACCCATCGGGCCGAGAATAAAGATCATTAAACGCTGAATATAGCTTTGCATGTCCAGTGAGAAGTTACTGTCTTGAAATAATAGAAAATTGATGTAAAGAACGGCGGGCATCATTAGTGTTGAAGCGATCGTCATTGCCATCGCTTTAAGCGCATCTAATCCGACAGAACGGGCGATAGCAGGTGTTGCAAACAGAGATCCGGTGGCCGTTACGGCTGAGATCGCTAACAGCATCGATGACGATGCGCCGAGAAGTCCCGAGATTGAACAGGCGATAATCGATAATGCAATGGCGTGGAAACAGGCGTAGCACCAAATGTTTAGTTGACCCAAAAGGTTAATCAATTCACGTTGCTTCATGCCCAGTAGGGTAAACAGCATCAGAAAGAAGAGAATATAAGGTAAGAATGGAAAAACAATCGCTGATGCCGTTGGAAATATAAATCCAAAAATAGCGGAAAGCATCAATAGGATCGGTGAGTGTCTTGATAAAAAAACGAGCATATTTATTTTCTTACTTAAAATGTTGCCTTATTGTTACTACAAAGTGGGGTAAAATACAAACCAGGAAATTTTAAGCAAAAAACAAAGCTAAAAACGAGTAGTTAGTTGCTATTCATGAAACTTTATTCTCGCACCGAAAGTGCCATTTAAACCTTTGTTAACACATTATAAAAACTAATGTTGACATGGAGATTTTGTCATTTTTTAGGTGCAGTAAAAGCGGCTACCATGAGCTCAATTCAATAAGAAACCAAATATGAGAGGCAATCATGGCACAGGTAATGAATTTCGACACCATCGCAACGCCTACCGCAATGGATAAGAAAGCCTATGCGGTTAATATCAAAGGATTGATTGCACACGTACTAGATATATTGTTTGGTGGTTCAAAAACACCAAACCAATATAATGTATCCGATTTACCGTCTCATCTTCAAAAAGATATCGGTCTTTATCGCTAATCGGAACATATCAAAAAATTAAGTATAAGACGCCAGCATTTGCTGGCGTTTTTGTATCTGCACTTAGGCCTGTCTACTTTCAAAAGTTGCAATTATGTTGATAATACACTGAGTTCAGTATTTTTATCTGGGTTGTTAAATGATTGTTATTTGATGTCGGTATTTTAATAGAATTTTTTTGTCATAATTTTATCTTGGTATAATTATTTTCAGTAAGATTATGGCATGATGTTGACGAATGTGTTGGCAGCCTCAAGGAGAGCGAATCAGTGGGCTTTTTCTCAAAACTGTTTGGTTTAGACAAAAAAAAGAAAACAGTTGAAGTTGAACCAGTGGAATACGAAGGTTATTTGATCTATCCCGAGCCAATCGCAGAGGGTGGTCAATTTCGTATTGCGGGACGCATTTGCAAGCAGATAGATGGCGAAGTGAAGACACATACTTTTGTTCGCTCCGATCTGTTGAGTTCTCGCCAGGATGCCGAAACATTCATGTTGAACAAAGCAAAAATGTTCATTGATCAAAATGGCGACATGATGTTCAGCAACTGAAGTCAGATCGTAATATTTTGACAGCCTGTGATCATCGTTACTCGTTAGCGTTTTTCCCGGCTAGTGATTTTGCTTTTAAATGGTTAGTTGTAATACACAGCAAGACTTTCATTGCCCTATAGGGCAGCTTCATCAAGAATTGATGTCCCTTAATATTTAAGTGGTTCTTTAGTGTCTATTCTTGAGGTGTTTTAAACAGACATATTTTATGTGAAGTGTGTATTTTTTGGGCTATATGGTGCTTTACTGCGTTTTAGATGGCATTTTTACAGCGTTTAAGGCGTATATTGTTATTTTTTAACGTGGTTTGACCTCTGTCCAGGTGTTAAAAACGTTCTTTTCTTTCTGTTAGAAGGTAACATTCGTTGTTAATTACAGCGATTTGTTAAGGTTTTTCGTATTTTTCTTACAAAGCACTTGATATTGCTTTGCTGGTTGGATACAAAACCAATACTTCTATGCCAATGTTCAGGGAATAAAAATGCAGATTGGTGTGCCTAAAGAGATACTCGTAAATGAAACACGAGTTGCTGCGACACCGAAAACGGTTGAGCAGCTGTTAAAAATGGGGTTCAGTGTTGCTGTAGAGCATAACGCTGGTATTCACGCAAGTTTCGACAATGCCGCTTTTGAAGCAGCAGGTGCGACAGTCGTATCAACTGAAGAAGTATGGCAATCAGATCTTATTCTGAAAGTAAATGCTCCTCAGGTGAACGAAGAAACAGGTGTTGATGAATTTGATCTGATCAAAGAAGGTGCAAGTATTGCGAGCTTCATTTGGCCGGCTCAAAACAAAGAGTTGCTAGAAAAACTAGCGACCAAAAAAATCAATGTCATGGCGATGGACTCAGTGCCGCGTATTTCTCGTGCTCAGGCGCTTGATGCACTTAGTTCAATGGCTAACATCGCAGGTTATCGTGCTGTTGTTGAAGCGGCTCATGAATTTGGTCGTTTCTTTACCGGTCAAATTACCGCTGCGGGTAAAGTGCCCCCTGCGAAAGTGTTAGTGGCAGGAGCGGGTGTTGCCGGTCTTGCTGCTATCGGTGCTGCAGGTAGCCTTGGTGCTATTGTTCGTTCTTTCGATGTGCGTCCTGAAGTTAAGGAGCAAGTTGAAAGTATGGGAGCACAATTCCTTGAAGTTGATTTTAAGGAAGACACCAGCACTGGCGATGGTTACGCAAAAGAAATGTCTGATGAGTTCAACAAAGCGGCTGAGCGTTTATACGCTGAGCAGGCTAAAGATGTTGATATCATCATTACCACGGCGCTTATTCCGGGTCGTCCTGCTCCGAAATTGATCACCAAAGAAATGGTTGATTCAATGAAGGCGGGTAGCGTGATTGTTGACCTTGCGGCGGCGAATGGCGGTAACTGTGCCTATACCGAAGCCAATAAAGTTATCACTACCGCTAATGGTGTCAAAGTGATTGGTTATACCGATATGGTTGGTCGCCTGCCGACACAATCATCTCAGCTTTATGGTACAAACCTGGTTAATCTTATTAAGCTTCTGTGTAAAGAGAAAGACGGTAACATTAACATCGACTTTGACGATGAAGTGTTACGTGGTCTGACCGTTATTAAAGAAGGTGAAGTTACCTGGCCTGCGCCACCAATAAAAGTTTCCGCAGCACCGCAAGCGCCTGCCGCGAAAGTTAAACCAGCGGTTGAAGTTAAAGAACCTGCTTCTCCGGTTAAAAAATACGGAATAATGGCCGCGGGTATTGCCGCATTTGGTTGGATTGCGAGTTACGCACCTGCAGAGTTCCTTGCACACTTTACGGTCTTCGTACTGGCTTGTGTGGTGGGTTATTACGTTGTCTGGAATGTTACTCACGCACTTCACACGCCGTTAATGTCGGTGACTAACGCAATCTCGGGCATCATCATTGTTGGTGCACTGTTGCAGGTTGGTCAGGGGATTGGTTTCGTTACCTTCCTGGCATTTATCGCCGTTCTAATTGCAAGTATCAACATATTTGGTGGCTTTTTTGTTACCAAGCGGATGCTTGAAATGTTCCGTAAAGATAAATAAGGAGTAACACATGTCTGCAGGAATCGTACAGGCGGCATACATTGTTGCTGCGGTGCTATTTATTATGTCTCTTGCGGGTCTTTCTAAGCAGGAAACCGCACGGGCTGGTAACTATTACGGCATGGCCGGTATGGCTATCGCGCTTGTGGCGACGATATTTGGCCCTGATGCTCAGGGTACTGGCTGGATCATCCTTGCGATGATCATCGGTGGTGTGATTGGTCTCTATCTGGCGAAGAAAGTTGAAATGACCGAGATGCCAGAACTGGTTGCCATTTTGCATAGTTTCGTCGGTCTGGCGGCTGTTCTGGTTGGTTTCAACACGTTCTTCGATCATGGCGAGCTAACTGGCGCTTTATTGAATATTCACCTTGTTGAAATCTTCCTGGGTGTATTCATCGGTGCTGTGACTTTCACCGGCTCGATTGTGGCTTTCGGTAAGTTACGTGGCATTATCTCTTCCAAGTCATTGATGCTTCCTCACCGTCATAAGCTTAACTTGGCGGCAGTAGTCGTTTCATTACTACTGATGGTGTACTTTGTAAATGTAGAAGGTTCTACCTCCGCACTTATTATTGTCACTCTTATCGCATTTGTTTTCGGCTATCATTTGGTTGCATCAATCGGTGGCGCAGATATGCCAGTGGTTGTGTCGATGCTCAACTCATACTCAGGTTGGGCCGCGGCGGCAGCTGGCTTCATGCTGGCAAATGATCTGTTAATCGTAACGGGCGCGTTGGTCGGCTCTTCTGGTGCAATTCTGTCTTACATTATGTGTAAAGCGATGAACCGTTCTTTTGTTAGTGTAATTGCAGGCGGTTTTGGTACTGTTGCTGTTGCCTCTTCAGATGAAGAACAAGGTGAACACCATGAAGCATCGGCTGAAGAAGTGGCTGAAATGCTCAAAGATGCACGATCTGTCGTTATTACTCCAGGGTATGGTATGGCAGTTGCGCAGGCTCAGTATCCTGTTCATGAAATCACAGATAAATTGCGTGCTAAAGGCGTGAATGTCCGTTTTGGTATTCACCCGGTAGCCGGTCGTCTTCCTGGTCACATGAACGTATTGCTTGCCGAAGCAAAAGTACCTTATGACATTGTTCTGGAAATGGACGAGATTAACGATGATCTTAGCGAAACAGATGTTGTACTGGTCATCGGCGCGAATGATACAGTCAACCCCGCCGCAATGGACGATCCAACCAGTCCAATCGCGGGTATGCCAGTATTAGAAGTGTGGAATGCTAAACACGTTATTGTGTTCAAGCGTTCAATGAATACCGGTTATGCCGGGGTTCAGAACCCACTGTTCTTCAAAGAAAATACGCAAATGTTATTTGGTGACGCCAAAGATAGTTGCTTGAAGATTATTGAGCACCTGTAATCATTTCGATAACTCGTTAAAATGAAAGGGGAGCCAGTCGGCTCCTCTTTTTTGTTTGTCGTGAACAGGTGTAAAATAGGAGTTGGTACTGTTATACCAAATCAAAAATGTTGCTTATTGGGCTGTATTATTCTTCTGCGAAACTTGGATCAATCAATGCGTAAGCGTTTTATACTACTGACAATTTTATGACATTGTGTTGTGATTGAATGATAAACTGATTGGATGAAAAAGTATGCGCTGTTAATTTTACTCATTGTTTCAGGGGCCTGTTCTGCTGCAGATCTAAGCTTGCCTGATCGTTTAAGTGCGGTACGCTCTGACTTGTTCAAGAGTGAGCCGTTAGCGACATACGATTTTCGTCAGTTACAAAGTTTATATCCTACACCGTTACTCTTACCATCTAGCCTGCTTCCGCAATCAGCTAGCTATCCTCTGAATTCAATAAAACGGCTTTATCAGAATTCGTTAACGTGTAAGGGGCCGTGGCCGGTAAGCCCTTTAGTAACACAGCCTGTGGTTTTTACCCGAGCGCTCTGTAACAATACAGTGTTACCTAAAGGCTGGTTTGTACGGTCAGGTTATATTCATCCCGGCGGCGGTAGTTATGCCTCACGTTATTTGGAAAAGTATCCAGACAGTGTCGACAGCCTGACTGAGTATTTGCATATTCAGGAGCGGGCACTGTCACCAACCAATACGGTGCTGGGTCGATTGCAACGGATGAGCAGTGAAGAAATAACCGTTTTTAGTGCCGGCGCAGACGCTTTTATTTCAAATGGTGAGCTATGGTTCCGAAATGGCAATCAATACCATGTGTATGATCAACCGACATGGTCACTTGTGTTAAATCGGTACGATATCTATTTTAAGCGGCTAAACAAATCAGATTTTTGTCTCGTAAAAAGCGGTAACATCTGCTGGCAAGAAGAAGATAAGTCGCATTTAACCTTTTACTTGTTAATCAGTTTGCTGGTTATTAATGTGGGCTTATTAATTGGATGGATAGCCTACCGTTGGCAGATCCGTCGCAGAGCAATGCAGGAACGTATGCTTGTATTGCAGATCCTGACTCACGAACTCCGAACACCGATTGCAAGCTTAGCGATGACGGTAGAAGGCTTTCGGCGTCATTTTGATGATTTACCTGAGTCACTGTATGATGAGTTCAGGCGTTTAACTGAAGATTCAAGACGACTACGTCAACTTGCAGAAGCCAGCAAAGACTACCTGCAGGCAAATCAACAAGAATTAAGTGTTCACCAGGTAGATTCATTTAATGAGTGGATCGAGTATCTAAGTGAACCTTATGATGTAACACTGGCTTTATCTGAAGATATGGCAGTAAAAGTCAATATTTACTGGCTGGGTACCTGTATCGACAACTTATTGTCTAATGCTCAGAAATATGGTGTTGCACCAATGACATTGACCTCATCGTTCAATGATGGAAAGTTGATTGTAAGAGTGGAAGATCAAGGACTACTGGGGCCCAATGACTGGGCTAGATTGAGAAAACCCTTTGTCAGTGAAAAAGGCTTAGGGCTTGGTCTTACAATCGTTGAATCGATGATCCACAGAATGGGTGGACGACTGAAATTAGAAGGTCCGCCTACAACGTTTATTTTGGAGATACCGTGTGAATCAAACCCTGCTACTGGTTGAAGATGACCGCAACCTTGCTGATGGTTTACTCGAGAGTTTAAAGCAAGCTGGTTATGAATGCCTTTATGCCGATTGCGCGAGTAAAGTTGCAGACTTATGGCAAAGTGCAGACCTGGTGGTACTTGACCGTCAGTTACCGGAAGGTGATTCATTAGACTTTTTGCCTGCTTGGCTGCAAATCAAACATGTACCTGTCATTTTATTAACGGCAATGGTGTCTGTCACAGACAAAGTCATTGGCTTAGATTCAGGTGCAAAAGATTATTTAACCAAACCGTTTGCTGAAGAAGAGTTGCTTGCTCGAATTCGGGTCCACCTCCGTAATGGAGAGCAGGAGGCGGAGGCTGCGAACATTATCGCAGTTGGAGATACTATAATTAACCTAGATAGTCGCGAAGTACAGCAGGCGGGTGACACTGTCACTTTGACGCGTACTGAATTTGAACTGCTACTGTTTCTCGCCAGACATGCAGGCCGCGTGTTTACCCGTGACGAACTTTTAGATCAGGTTTGGGGCTATAATCACTATCCAACAACTCGTACTGTTGATACTCATATTTTGCAGTTACGTCAAAAACTTGCAGGTATTGAGATCGAAACGTTGCGAGGTGTCGGCTACCGCATGAAATCTTGAAACCAATGGCCAAGTTTTTTTTTACTTGTACGCTTCTCTTGTTGCACTCGGCGCTATTCGCGCCGAGAGCTTACGCTACATGGTTTGCAGGCAAAGATCTGTACACCACAGCACATCAACGCTTACTGGAAGGTGAAACTTCGGCCAGTTTTGAATCGATGATCCAGGCCTGGCAGCAGACACCGAATGCTGAACAACGCATTAATCTTAATAATCTGTTAGAGCTTGCAATATCAGAAGATTGTGGCCATAGCCTTGAGCAAAAAGTGTTGCCGCAATGGTTGTCAAAACTTTCCATTCAGCGCGAGGTGATTCAGAACCTGAACCAGGTTACGTTCAAAGTATCCATCATTGGAATGACTCAGGCTAAAATCAAGTCAATCAGATTAACCAAATGGCCCGATGAAACGATGATGGACCGCTCTCCTGCGATAGAAGAAGGGGGCTATTTTTCAGTTGAGGCTCGGCGATTAGAAAAACCAGTGAATGCGGGTTTGTATAAATTAGCGATTAATGCGGAAGGTGATCAAGACTGGATCAGCTGGATACTATTAACAGAACCTTCTTTTAAGCAGCGCATTGGTTGGAAAGACAGTAAAAACTGGCGTATTGAACGAGGTCAGTTATCTAACTCGGCATGTCCGTCACCGGCGTTATCCATCAACTTATATGATCTGAATGATACGAGCTGGACCCCATTATGGACCGAACAAGTGGATGGAAAACTACCAACAACTTTACCGAAAATTGATGTTCCTGATGGCCGATACTGGTTAAGCGTCGGGTTAATCGATAGTCGCTGGCAAGGCGAAATATCGATTCTTGATATACAACGTATTACTCGGCCAGTTGATTACCCCGATTTTTAGCCTGATTAGCAGGCTAAAACCGGCAACTCTTTTTTAGCTTTGGCTTATATTTAAATGTGTATTTTAATTACCTCTTTAAAGGTGTATGATTTATGCATGTTTAAGTGTGGGTCAAGGTATACCGATGATGCAAATTTTAGATAACGAGAAAGAACAGCGAATTACCCCCTTTTTTAGATTAGCTTTTCGTCCGTTTTTTCTTGGTGCAAGTATTTTCTCTGCAGTCTCAATGACTGTCTGGGCTCTGTTCTGGTCTGGTACCGCCGATGTTTCTCAGTTGATGTATGGGAGTCCCATTTGGTGGCATAGCCACGAAATGCTGATTGGTTTTACCTGTGCCATCATTATCGGCTTTTTGCTGACGGCAGTTCAAAACTGGACCGGTAGCCCCGGTATAAGAGGAGGGAAGCTGGCCGTTATTTTCCTGTTCTGGCTTGCCGCTCGTATCGGTCTACTGTTGGGCACGCCGAACATTATTTGGATGGTCATTGATCTGATCTGGATCCCACTAGCCGCTTACTTCCTGGCGAAGCCAATCGTGCAGCGAAAACAGTGGAACAATGTATTTTTTGCCCCTTTACTGCTGGTATTAACATACCTGAATGCAAAGTTGCACCTTATTAGTTTGGGACTGACCTTTGGTGCTGAGCAATATGATCTGCGTTCAACGGCGTTATCGATCGTTACTATTATTTCCGTTATTGTGCTTGTTGTTGGTGGCCGTGTTATTCCATTTTTCACCTGGCGAGGTACCAATACGGAACAAATTACACGCATTACGGCGATTGAATTGCTGGCAATGCTACCAAGCTGGTTACTGGTATTAAATGTGTTATTGCCCGTACCTCAGGCAATCAACCAGGTTACTCTGCCTGCGTTATTTATAGGAACCGGCTTTACCCATCTTATTCGTTTTGTGCGCTGGAGAAGCTTTCAGACACTGAAAACGCCGTTGTTATGGTCATTGCATACAGCTTATATCTTTATGATTATTGGCATGTTTATGCTAGGTCTGCACTTTATGTCCGGCGATATTAGTTACAGTGTAGCGTTACACTTTATTACCGTCGGCGGTATCGGTGGCATGATCTTAGCGATGATCGCCCGTGTGTCTTTAGGGCATAGCGGACGTCGACTACAGGTAGGGCGCTGGATTGTTTGCGCTTTCATTGCAATTATTCTTTCGGCATTAGCCCGCACGGTTATGATTTTGTTTCTGCCGTCTTTGGCTATAAACGGCTACGTGATCTCGGCGATATTATGGGTGATCGCGTTCACCATCTTTTCTGTGCTGTATTACCCTGTGTTAACACAACCACGTCTTGATGGCCGTCCGGGTTAACACTTGCTCTAGGCTACTTGGGTATAGTGACAGGCGAGTAACTGCAGGCAAAGAGTGACAAGCTTCATGTTTAGCCCTAGAATGATCACCCTTTAGAGATGCAGAATAATAGCTATGTTTAATAATGTGCCTACTTTGAATCACGAAGAACAACAAAAAGCCGCAGACCGAATTCATGAGTTTATGGCCAATGGCATGAGTAGCGGAGAGGCTATTTTGATTGTCGCTAACGAAATCCGCGAAGCTGCAGCCAAGAAACAGGCTGAGCAAACAAGCGAAGAAGAATAATCCCAATCGGCTCCTTTCAAGGAGCCGTTTTTTTTCAAAATGTGCGTTAAATCTCATACACTTCATGTAAATTTAGTATATTCAGTCTCGCTGGAATAAAATATCTGTTGGGTGCTTTTCGCTCAGCTGGATAATCGTTTTAGTTAGGGGGCAGGATGAATAACCGTTATATCAAAGCGCGTACACTGGCCAGAGCTAAGCATACTGGACAAATGTATGGCAACCTGCCTTATTATGTTCATCTCGAAACCGTCTCTCGCCTTGCAAGTCCTTTTGGTATTGATGCAATGATTATTGCCCAATTACATGATGTCATGGAAGATACTGAAACTAGTGTTGATGAACTTGCCGCTGATTTTGGTTTTCTGGTTGCTGATGCCGTTCAATACATGACTGACGGTAAATTAGAAGAGAGAGCAAAGCGAAAGATAGATATTAATCAACGCTTAGGGCTGTTGGATACCGCTGAAGAAGCGGCCCGATTGGCTTTGATCGTAAAAACCTGTGATCGGTTAGCGAATGTCAGGGCGAGTAAAAGTAGCTCAAAACGGCATTATGATATGTATCGGGAAGAGCACCCTTCGTTTAAAAAAGCGGTTTACCGAAAAGGATTATGTGAAGCACTTTGGTGGGAGCTTGATAGCCTGATTGATAACCATTTTGACGTTTAAGTGAAAAATGAAGGCTTGCTCGCTGATAGAAGCCTTCATAAGTTACTTTAAACGGCGTTATTCGTTATCATAAATTGTCGGGATTGGCTGACGCTTGTGTTGGGTGGCCAGATAAATTTCGACAAGACGTTCTGCAACCTCGGTCTCGACAGGTTTGCCTTCCAGGAAGTCATCAATCTGATCGTAAGTTACCAGAAGTGCATGTTCATCGGGTTTCTGTGGTGCCAACTCCTCCAAGTCTGCTGTTGGTATCTTTCTTACCAGCAAGTCAGGTGCACCCAGTGCCGCAGCAAGTTGGCGAACTTGACGTTTGTTCAGACCAAACAAAGGCGCAAGATCACAAGCACCGTCACCAAACTTGGTATAGAATCCCGTAATATTCTCAGCCGAATGATCGGTACCCAATACCATGCCACCGACAAGCCCCGCAATTTCATACTGGGCAATCATCCGGGTACGTGCTTTTACATTACCCTTCACAAAATCTATCTTGGCGTGGCATGAAGGAAGCAGTTCCGTGCCTTCCAGCGCAGCTAAAGTACTCGCATGCGTACCGTCTACACCGTCCTTGATATTCACGCTAACAGAATGAGATGGTTTAATGAAAGAGAGGGCTAACTGAGCTTCATCTTCATCGTGCTGCTCGCCGTATGGAAGACGTACTGCGATAAATTGATATTCTTGAGAGTTACTTTCGTCATTCATTCTGTTAATAGCCAGCTGAGCCAGCCGTCCACACAGCGTTGAGTCAACGCCACCGCTGATCCCAAGAACAAGGGATTTACAGCGGGCTTGCTTCAATTTATGTTGAATAAAGCTGATGCGGCGTTGAATTTCAAAGTCAACGTCAATTTCGGGCAATACGCGCATTTCAGCGCGAATAAGCTGTTCCATAGTAATGAATCCTTAAGTGGGCTTAGCCCAATTTTTAATCAGTTAAATGGGTTTAATACGAAAAAGTGAATTTTTACATTAAACCTTTGGCAAAATCATGCGATAACTCTAAGGCAGGATCAATGCTGAATTGCGAATAAAATTTAAATTGAAGCGATTTCTACCAAACAAAGTGAAATTCGTTTGGAAATAGTATAAAAAGAGGCCATTCAAGCGATGACGCATTCTACTGCCGTTTTCGGAAGTGCATTTAACCCACCCAGTTTGGGGCACAAATCTGTATTGGAACGACTCAGCCACTTTGATCAGGTATTGCTGCTTCCTAGTTATGCCCATGCATGGGGGAAGGTCATGCTAGATTACGATGCGCGTTGTGAGTTGGTTGAGGCGTTTATTGAAGATCTGAATTTGCCCAACCTGTTTCTTTCAAGACTTGAAGAAGAAATGGCTGTTGCTGATGAGCCAATTACTACGTATGCGGTATTAACCGAACTGCAGAAGCGAATGCCTGATACTGAATTAACCTTCGTTGTTGGCCCGGACAACTTTATAAATTTTAATAAGTTTTATAATTCAGAACAGATATTGGCACAGTGGCAAGTTCTGGCATGTCCTGAAACAGTAAGAATACGAAGTACGGTAATAAGAGATAATATTGTCAAAAAGCGTCCTATTTCACATTTAACAACACCAAAAGTAGCTAGACTTTTGTTAACCGATGAGCGATATTTTTTCGATAAGGCTGAAGGCTGAAGGCTTTTTTGTATAAGGCATAATTTGAATCGTTGTAAGATAAAGCTACTTACATTCTTGGTTTTAACTGTTGTTTTTGTTTCGTGGGAAGTATTTGCATTACCCTGTAACTACTACGATTCTGAACAATTGTCTGCTATGCCTGACGATGAAGTGCAGATTTATCTTCAATCTTGCTCATTGTATTCATATGATCACCGAGAACATCCAAGGGCGGATGATATAGCATTCAGAACCGAACTAAATTCAGATTGGACCGAAGATAAAGAAGCAACTGGCAGCGAATTCTGGGAAGACTGGGCAGGAGATGGTGACTCGCCGTTTCTTATTAATAAATCAGCTTCTACTTTTTATGGATTAGGAGCTTGGATACCGAAAAAATATGATCAGCAAGAGATCGATACTATTCAAGATGCTCAGAAGTGGCTTAGAAATCACGGTTTACAGATGAGCTTCGGTGTGGGTGGTGAAGATCGCCTATCACCCAGATTTCGCGTTGATTACCGCTGGCATCAAGATGAAAAGAACGATCTATTCTTGCAAGTCGAAATACCGTTCCAGTAATTTCATTCTCTCGCGACTAAGAAAGCGACATATCCATGCCGCTTTTTCTTGTCAGACTCTTTTACCATTCGCATAGCCAGACTTTAGCCCGGTTAGACATTACCGTTAAAACGATTCGCCCGTAATCGGCTGGGCCAGCGCTTTTAACGTCTCAACAGAGGTATGTAGTTGTTCTGCAATTTGAGATAATTTTCGGCCTGAGCGAGATAGCTTTAATGCTTCACGTAACATAATGCAGGTTTCGAACTCATGAAGCGTTACATCAAGCAGTTTTGCCAGTTCAGTCTGCGCTGCAGAGTCAATAACCTTTTTACCCGTCAATAAAGCTGCTAGCGAATCATGATAATTTTTTGCTAAATGCGGCGAAGCAAATTTTGAGCTAACCTTAAGTTGCGTTGCTTGGTCACCGATAACACGTAACAATCGTCCATAAGGATCTTTCCAGTTTTGTTTTGATTCTGGACTATTGGCGAGCTCAACTAATACCGAACTTAGCAAAGCTGTTATTTTAAAAAAGCCGGCTTCTTTGCACAGCGAACTGAACATAACATCGGTCTGTTCAGAAGCCGTAACACGGGCTGAGATCTCAACTTTATAGAACTGGCTGCCAGGAAGTATAGTCAAAGCATGCAGACAATCGAAAGGGATCCAGAAACCTGTTCCTTGAGAGAGCAAGAACTCTTGTTTACCTAAGCGAATTAATGCAGATCCTTTTGTCACAACAATCATATACGATGTGTTGCTTTTACGACGAGGCCCTACATAAAGGTAAGTCTGATCGTTTTTAGTAAACTCAATTGCCTGTTTCATAATGACCCTCTAGCAGAATAGCCCGCACATAGTGTTATGTTTTCCTCGGAGCGTCAACATCAGACAAGCCAATGGCTGAGAAATTAATGATTTTCACATTAAACTGATGACTTAATAGCTAACAAAAATCGATAAAATGCGCTAAAGTGGCTAAAAATCACGCTTAATGACCTGGTATGACCTCCAACCACCGTGCTTGTTGCGTCATGTCATTGGGTAATTTCCCATTTCTAAGTAAAATGAGCCCGTTTTTACTACAGACGAAGCATAATTGTGCAAACAGATAACGATATATATAAAGAAATTCGTCCCTATAACGATGATGAAGTGAGTGGCGCTATCTCACGTCTCATTGACGATAAAGAATTTATTACGGCAATTTTACATTACCGTTTTCCTTTACTCTCCGGCATTTTCGGATGGCTACTGACCCCAATAATCAAGCGCTTCTTAGTCAAGAAATGGTCGAACGTTAAAACCGTTAAAGATGTTCAATATCAGGTTTCCAAATACATGAAGGGAACGATAGATCACTCATGTGACGGCGTCACATTTAGTGGGCTTGATAAGTTGGACCCGAATCAAGCGTATCTTTTCGTTTCAAACCACCGTGATATTGCGATGGATCCCGCTATGGTCAACTGGTGCCTTTTTCATGATAACTATAAAACTGTTCGCATTGCGATAGGTGACAACCTACTTAAAAAACCGTGCGTGACAGAGTTGATGCGTTTGAACAAAAGTTTCATTGTAAAACGTTCGGCCAAAGGGCCTCGCGAAATGATGAAAGCGATTGGTTTGCTGTCTAGTTACATAACGCACTCGCTGGAAACTGGGAATTCTATCTGGATTGCACAGAAGGAAGGCCGTGCGAAAGACGGAAACGATAGAACAGATCCCGCGATCTTAAAAATGTTCAATATGGAGGGGCGTAAGCGTAAACAGCCTTTCCCTGAATTTATGGCAAGTTTAAATATCGTTCCTGTGGCAATCTCTTATGAGAATGATCCATGCGATGTTGCGAAAGCGAATGAACTTTATGAAAAACAGACTTCAGGCTCTTATGAAAAAGGTGAGTTTGAAGATATTGAAAGTATTATTCAGGGAATTGTGGGGCAGAAACGCCACATCCATATCAGCTTTGGCGATGTCATTACATCGTCATTCGATACACCAGAAGAACTGGCTGAAGAAATTGATCGCCAAATTACGGCTAATTATCGGCTATTCCCTGCAAATTATATTGCTGCTGGTATCGAAGACGAGTCTGTCACGGAAGAAGAAAAAGCAAGGTTTGAAGAAAAGCTTTCTGCACTTCCTGCCGGCGTCGCCAGCATTCTCAAAAACATGTACGCATATCCGGCTTTGAAAAAGAACAATAAGTAATACCAATAAACGAAGGCGATAGCATAAAACTATCGCCTTATTGTTTTTCGATAACGGATCTTAGTTGGTAAACTGTGTTCAATAATGTCAGTTACAATGACTTCTAATACAGTTCACCTCCTGTAATGGTACTCAGAGTTCTCACAATGGCTTTCGGAGAAATAACTTCAACTCGCCGATTATGCTGTTTTGCCTGTTCACTATCCCCCATACTTAGTGGCTCATCGTTACCTAAAGCAACAAGTTGTATCCGATCTTCATCAATACCGAATACCGATGAAATGTATATTGCTACGCTGAAAGCTCGCTCAAAAGAGAGTGTTAAATTGTATTCGGCAGAACCTTCGTCATCGCTATGTCCAATCACGATTAACTGACTATCCGGATGCTGCTTCAAGCGTATCGCAATGGGGTCAAGAGTTCGCTGGTTATCAATGCTTAATTCGTAGCTGCCTTGTTCAAAAAAGACAACTTCACGTTTCTCAGGTAGATTAACCAATAACATTTTTGGAGCTGGAGTCGTCACAAAGGAGGGCTCATTAGTGACACTGTCACCTTTATTGGTTGCATTATAAGATCCACTGCAACCGAACAGGTTGAATAGTAGAATGAAAAAAATTAAAGATGGAGTTACATTACGAAATTCAGTCATTTGAGAACCTGAGGAACATAAGCCTTTCATTTAGGTTTAGAACATTCAGCAGGAAACACAATGCAATTAGTGAAAAGAAGCAAAGAAAGGGTGGTATAACCACCCACACGGATTGCTTTAGTCGTTGTCAGTTATCGGGTTTATTTTTCGATAAGGCGGTTGAGACATACGTTCAGACATAAAATCGATGAAGCATCTTACTTTCGGTGCCAAATACTTACGCCTAGGGTATACCGCATAAATTGGCAGCTCAACATCAGCTTTCCATTCGGGCAGCAACTGAACGAGCTTGTTGGTTTCAAATTCATCGGTGAGCAGGTAAGTAGCAAGATACGCGATACCCAAACCTCTTTTTGCGGCTTCCAATACAGCTGGCGCATTGTCTATGCGGTAATTACCACGAGCCCGAATGGATTGATGAACCCCATCACGGGTAAATTCCCAGTTGATGTATTTACGTTCACGGCTCTGATAAGTAATGCAGTTATGATGGCGTAAATCACCGGGTACTTTGGGGGCACTATGTTCAGCCAAATAATCGGGGGAAGCGACAACAACAAATTTACAATTAGATAGTTTTCTCGCCACCATGCCTTCAGGCGGATGCTCATGAATCGCAACCCAGCAATCAAAGCCTTCTTCCAACAGGTTAGGGCGATGATCAAATAAGCTGACTTCCAGTTCTAAATCGGAATGGGCTTTTTGAAATTCGGCTAAGGCCGATGTGATGTTCGAATTGCCGAATGACTGGCCAATACCAACACGAAGCACACCTTTCACTTCATTACGATAGCCCGCCACCATAGCTTCCGCTTCATTGACGATATCTAGCAGTTGCTGGCCATATTCACAGTACTGTAATCCAATATCCGTTAATGCAACTGTGCGGGTGCTGCGCTGTACCAACTGACACCCAAGTCTTTCTTCAAGAAAACGAATTTGCTTGCTGACCTGAGATTTAGAGATAGCAAGCCGTTCTGCCGCACGAGTAAAATTTTGCTCGTGACCGACTGTTGCAAGGATAACCATTTGTTGAAGATTTTCTAGCATAGTGGAGAACCATTAGAACTGATTTGGGAAGTATACCACTGATATACGTAAGATTTAATAAACAGTGTGTTTGGTTCGTCACACTGTAACAGAATAAATAAGGGGGCGGTCTTACATCAATTTACCGTTGTAATTTAATTTGTAAATAATCTTGGCGAACAACACCTTACTTTATAAAACTTAAACAGATTGGCACTAATGCTGATCCATTCCAGTAGGTGTTGAACAGTGTTTTTTACTCTAAAACAGTCAATTATAGTGTGTGCTCACTCCTGTCGATATTTTAACAAAATCAATTAAAACAATGTCTTGTTGCCATTGTCTTTGTGAGTAAACAATTTGTGGTAATTATTTCTAATAAAAGTACAAAACAGCGCTGTACGGGATTATATTCTGATCCATTGCATGATCTTCCTTTGAATTATTTTTATTGATTGTATGAATCAAAACTAACGATTTTATCAATCCAATACCGACGGTTAGTATACGAACCAAAAGGAGGTAACATGTTCAACGTCTTATGGCATTTCTTTGTTTTAGGTTTGTATAGTTTTGGTGGCCCAGCCGCTCACATTGGTTATTTTCATAGAGAGTTTGTACAGAAGTTAAAGTGGCTGAAAGAAGAAGATTTCACCCATGCGGTTGCTTTATGTCAGTTTTTACCTGGACCGGCCAGTAGCCAGCTGGGTATGTATGTGGGTTATAAAAAAGCCGGTTATGCGGGGGCGCTCGCTGCTTTTATGGGGTTTACGTTCCCATCCTTTGTCTTGCTGACATTCTTTGCGATGGCGAATCATAAGTTCAATAATGTCGAATACGTTAATACATTTATTCAAGCTGCGAAACTTCTTGCTGTTGTGGTGGTTGCCGATGCTTTGTTGGGTATGACGAAGAAGCTCATCACCGATAAACAAACTATTATTGTGGCATTGCTAACGGCAATATGGGCATTTTTCAGCATGGGTTTAATAGGGCAGATTATCCCCATTCTTCTGGCCGCTTTGGTTGGTTTTATGATGTCTTTTATATCGGCTAAAAATAGCCTCCGGGGGATAAAGAATGAATCTATTCGGCCTAATATTCTGATCTTGGGGATATTTCTATTTTTCTTACTGGGTATGCCGTTACTGACCACTGACTCACCGTTAGCAGCCATTTTTAACGTATTTTATCAGGCGGGCAGTTTTGTTTTTGGGGGCGGGCATGTGGTATTACCTCTACTTCAACCGATGCTTGAAGATATGGTTGAACCAGACACATTCATTGCTGCTTACGCGTCGGCTCAGCTAGTTCCTGGTCCTATGTTTACTATGGCCAGTTATCTAGGTGCAGCAGCATTAGGAACCGCACCAATTATGGGCAGTGCTATCGCTACTATCGCGGTATTTATGCCAGGAAGTTTATTACTATTTGCATTCTTACCTGCCTGGAAAGCGCTCTTCAGTCATTCTCGTTTAACTGTGGCGATCAAACTGGTAAATGCTTGTGTTGTTGGCTTGTTGGCCAGTGCATTTGTAAAGCCCGTGATGACAACATCGATTGGTTCGCCGGCTGATATGGCAGCAGTTACTGTGGGGTATGGATTAATTAAATACGGTCGATGCCCGGTTTGGCTGCTAGCGATTATGTTGTTTTTCTATAAGTTATTTATATAGGATTTAAAGCCATATAGCCGCTCGATATTGGAGCGGCTTAACTTTTACCGTCTTAAAATAAAAGTTCATGAAGGAAATGTTTCTCTGCACGCTGTGTCCAAGTAGATGTGCTAACGCACTATAACTTACTAAATGATTTTCTCAGACAAACTCTCAGTACATTGATGTATCAATACACCATAAATTTATAAATAATCATAATGTTTGTTACGGAAGGGGCCTGACTGACATCTTCACTATGTTTAGGTAGATGAACCGAGGCTTACTATAAACCAATAACAATCTCATGATTTTTAATGATTAATTCAGGTTTTGCTGTTTTTAGCAATGACTGTTTTATGTCGTTTTCATTTAACCGATATACCGGTCTTGTTGATAGAAATTGCCCCACAATAGCAACGATGGGTGATATTAATTGCTTATTGGCAAAAATGCCTAGGTCGTCAGGTGTTACATTGAGGGATTCGACATTTAAATCGTTTAGGTAAATAGCGCCTTCATCCTCGTCGTAGTAGGGGGTTGCGCTGAAACTGATATC
Source organism: Photobacterium sp. (assembly GCF_033720175.1). GTDB lineage: Bacteria > Pseudomonadota > Gammaproteobacteria > Enterobacterales > Vibrionaceae > Photobacterium. The sequence continues at coordinate 44,337 of NZ_JAWWDA010000008.1, read as the reverse complement.
CACTTCAACCTTTTGTTTCGGTTGGCCTGTGATCATCAGTTCGGCCTGACTTTTAGCATCTAAATTCACTCTATCTTCGGCAATACGCCCGATGCCAACTTTAATATCATTAAAAATGATATTGGCATGAGCTATGCCTTTTATACCAATTGTTCTTTCAAAGTTCGTGCGACTATCAAGGTAATCTTGGATTTCAGATTCTGTGACGCTGTAACTCGCACATCCGGCAATAAGTAGTGCAATAATGGCGGAAATGATGTGCTTCAATTTTTTACCTATCAAATATTCAGGCTTAAGTATATTGATAAGTATCAGCAATTATTTATATTGTTGCCATAATATTTGAAAGAATCTGTCAAAAACAGTATTTAAACTCTAGCTTATAAAGTTTTTCTAGCTTGTTCCTATATTTTTCACCCTGTTTTGATGTGTATTTCTGACGCATTTTATGGTTGATCTTAATGATTTTGTCTTTTGTTTCGCGACATTTCTGCTTCTTATTGGACTTGGCTTCTAGCGGTAGTGCAGGGTTAAGTAAGAATATCAGGATAACTCCCAGCATTATTGTTTTGTATTTCATTTGTTTCTCTCATTCCATCAGGGGATGAACATAGATACACGATGCTAATGCTCTGTAGCAAGGATATAACTATCATGATATTTAATATGCTGATCTCACTCTGGAAAATGGGGATGGCACTTCAAAAGTTGTTACTACAGTGAGATCTTGATCAAGTCTATAAGCAAGGCTGAAAACGATAAAATAGGGTTTCAGGAGGTTCTGAACAAGAGCACCAAATTATTTAGTGCTCCTATTTAAGTGACAATGTCATGCGGTGTGGTGTTACGCAGTTTCGGCGAAAAGAGTTGCCATATCGTAATTATCGCGATGCAGGGTGTTCTTAAGTTTCTTCAAAGAGCTAACCTGTAGTTGACGAATGCGTTCACGCGTTAAGCCAACTTCATCGGCAACTTGTTGAAGTGTTTGGGCTTCATACCCCAGTAACCCAAATCGACGGCAAAGAATTTCGCGATCTCGTTGATTTAAACTCTCTAGCATTGCCATAGCCAGCTTACGAACATCAAGTTGATCGACATGCGTTTCAGGGCTAGTTGATGAATCATCAGCAATGAAGACTGAAATCGACTGAGAATTAGCGTCATCACCAATCGTCTGATCGATAGAAATTACCGGCGCATCATAAGCAAGCACTGAAGTGATATCGTCGACACTACGTTCAAGCTCTTTAGCGACTTCTTCATGGCTAGGATCATGACTGGTATTCTTCATCAACCGCTTATGCGTTCTAAAAATAGTATTGATTTCTTTAGAAACGTGCACAGGCAAACGGATTGTACGGGCTTGGTTATGGATAGAGCGCTCAATGGTCTGCTTTATCCACCATGTGGCATAGGTAGAAAAACGAAAGCCCCGCTCAGGGTCATATTTATCAACCGCTGTTATCAGCCCGATGTTTCCTTCATCAATCAGATCACTAAGTTGCATTCCACTACCGCGGTATTTCTTAGCAATACTCACGACAAGGCGTAAGTTACTCTCAATCATGACCTTTTTAGCCGCCATATCACCAGTAAGACTTTTACGGCTATACAAGATCTCTTCTTTTTTGGTAAGGAGGGGCTTATGTGCAATTTCTCTTAGGTACAACTGAATTACATCAGCATCGAAGCTTTGTGTTTCATGTTTAACGATATCCATATCGATCCCCTAACTGCAAATTGTACGGAGGTACTTCTCTTATATTTATTTGCAACACCAATAAACATTAACATACACCAAGGGTATATTCTACATGTTGAGTATATCGATGTATCAAATTGGAATGAAACTTAGGTATATAATCAAGGCAGGAGCGAAAATACTTCATTACTTCAACTGATGGCGACATTGCAATAGATGATGCGGTTAATAATGCATAGCGTGATAATGAAACTAATTGTCAATTATCAAATATTTATCTCCACTCCATTGAAATGGGGTCTATCCGAAGAAAAGTCTCAAATAGTGGTAGGATATTGCGGAAGGCGAGGGCAGTACTATATGGTTACTTGGAAAGTGTTTTAGCTCACGAGAGGTGACGGCGTCACTAATGGGTTTTCTGGGCCCCAAAATAATTCATCGGGTCAGACAAACCTTAATCTGCTCCCTGCTTCATGTTCCTCAAGTTCATTAATCAGGTTATCCAGCTGTTTCCTGTGACTTACAATTAAATCCATAGCCTGTTTTTCGGCATGGACTAAAAGCTCTTTTACTGCCTTATCAACCGACCGGGCCGAATTTTCGGAAAAGTGGCGTGGCTGGGCTATTTCTTTACCCAAAAACGGATGCTCCTCACTATTTTCAGAATGGCAATACGATCATTACGGTCAGGTAATTCCAGCACCACATGACGATCGAAGCGCCCCGGACGTAAAATAGCCGGATCCAGTACATCCGGTCGATTGGTTGCACTTTTAATTCAACATGCTGTGCTTCAATAACTTGTAGGTTATTGATTATTAATGCCAAAAGTCATAGCATGGCTTAAGTGGAAGTTATCGATTCGACAGATTATTTACCTTGTTATGTCGAGGTATTCGAAATCGGACCGTTGAATACAATGTTATTCATCTCGAAATAAGAGGGTTATCAGTGAGTAGAATAATAATTCGTCATAGTGAGCCTAAAGATGCTCAAGCAATTAAAGAGATTTATGAGTGTGTGAACGCTTATTCAGGGACACTTCAATTACCATATCCATCTGGTAGTGTATGGGAGTCACGAATAGCGAACATACCGGAAAATGTTTATAGCTTTATCGCCGAAATGGACGGGAAAATAGTTGGCAACTTGGGCTTTGAACTTTGTAAAAATCCTCGTCGTCGACATGCCGGCTCTTTTGGTATGGGTGTTCGGGATGAGTATCAAGGTAAAGGGATCGGTAGTGCGCTTTTATCTGCTTTAATTGAGTTAACCGACAAATGGCTCAATGTAAGACGTATTGAGTTGACCGTATATACTGACAATCATTCAGCTATCGCATTGTACAAAAAATTTGGTTTTGTCGTTGAAGGTGAGTCACAATACTACGCGTTCAGAAATGGTCAGTACATAAGTGTTTATCATATGGCACGCATTGGCAGCAATACATAAACAATCAAGGTAATGCATTACACTTGGCAGTTTTGGCATGGCGTTCAAATCTCAACCTGATTCGCAACACGTAAATTTTTAATACCCAAAGGCTAGGGAAGTCGCTTAGCTTTCTTGGCTTGAGCCTTGCGATAAGTGACCACGTTAGAGCACACCGGCACATAATCCAGTTCGCATGGTACTCATCAAACGTCGGCCTTCGGGCGAGACAATCACACAGCGGTGTTCATCAATCTGAAAACCTTGCCTACGGGTATCATCCGGCTGATAGCTACGGGAACGGATGTGTCAACCCAAGTTTGTGAAAAACGATTAACACAAATAGATGCATCAAGATCGCTCAACTTGAGGTCTGGGTGTGATTTGTGTGATAATTAAATGTGACAGTGAATTAGTAAGGGCTTAGATATGTTGCAGCCAGATCTTCCTGTTTCAAATTTCTGACGTATACGATGATTGGGTTGGTACGCCCCTGCTTTTTTCTAATTATTTTCTCTGATTTTGGAATTTTTTGTGAATATTGAAATTTGGGTCGCCTATTTCAGTGCGACGGTTATATACAGTCTGATACCTGGTTCAGGTACAATTAATTCAATCAACAATGGAATGGTATATGGTCTTCGAAAATCAGTGATTTCGATTATTGGTCTGCAAATTGGCCTTGCGTTCTATATCATCCTCATCGGCATGGGGGTAGGCGTACTTGTTTCACAGTCGGCTATCGCGTTTACGGCAATCAAGTGGGTGGGGGTGACTTATCTTATCTGGCTGGGGATCCAAAAGTTCCAGGAAAATGCCACCACTAGCTCAGTTGGCGCACCACTGGAAACCTCTGAATGGAGGCTGTTCAGGAAGGCAATTGTAGTGAACCTTACCAATCCAAAAACAGTCATTTTCTTTGCCGCTCTGCTGCCGCAGTTTCTTGATCCTACAGGTTCACAAAACCTGCAGATTATCCAAATGGGAACAACAACTATCGTGGTAGATACTTGCGTGATGTTGATCTACGTCATCTTGGCCGCCAAGCTGTCCAGATACATCCAGTCTCCACGGATCTTAAAAAAGCTCAACCGCGTTTTTGGCTCGATGTTTATCAGTTGCGGTGCCCTGCTGGCTGCGGCTAAGGCATAGCTCCAAAAGCTAATTAAAAACCAGCAACTCATACGCCAATGCGATAGCCCGCTTGAAGAAGGAGCGACGACTGCGAGCTGATGTCGAGCAGCGGCAAGTGAAATCTGCTCGTCGGATTCGTTTATCACAAACATCTCGGATAGCATTCAGGCGTAAAATCTCTTTGTCATTCATAGTTACCAACATCGTTTGTTAACCTCACATCGACCAGATAGATACTGATCACCGTAGGAAAAACAGGACATTTTCACTTTGCAGAAAAGAGACACTTTAGCTTTGTGGCTACACCCTCAGTGCGCATTATGTACCTTATGTTAAATAGGTAGTTATGAATGATGACCCATCATGATGACCCATCATGACGGCCTTTAATATTCAGCTGTAATTGATGCTCTGTCCTCTTCATTTTACCATTGAGCAAACTAGTACGGTGAATTTAACAGTATTTACTATTTACCATAAAATAGGTAATAAACACTTTCTTTTTAGTCCTGCTGCAAATGGTCAGTTTGCCTGGTTCTACAAAGTCTGTGTTTATTCTTGTACTGCGATTTGGTTTGAGACTAATGCCAAGAAAAAAGCCTGAAGAACTTTCAGGCTTTAAAGTGATTATCCCCCCGCAAGTTTTACGGTGTGACCTTTTTTTTCTAACGCGGCTTTGATGATATCGCGTTTATCGCCCTGGATCTCAATTGTTCCATCTTTGACGGAACCGCCGCAACCGCAAACTTTCTTGAGCTCTGCAGCTACAAGTTTAAGTTGGGCATCTTCCATGTCCAGTCCTGTGACAATACAAACACCTTTGCCTTTACGGCCTTTGGTTTGGCGCTGAATGCGAACAATGCCATCACCAGCTTGGCGTTGCGGTGCGACTTTTTCTTCTTTGATTCGGCCTGTTTCTGTTGAGAATACTAAGCGGCTGTTATCATTCATTATATAACAATCTCGTGATTTTCTATGATTTGTGAGTCTGGTAACTAAGACTACCCATGTACCTTGCGCATTACCAGTTAAGGAATATTATCAATAAAAGGTAGTTGAACGGAAACGCTTATGATCCGTAATGTCATTTTTGATTTTGGGGCTGTGCTTTTTCAATGGAATCCTTGCAAAATCGTTCAAACATTCACGGATTCAAAGTACGAGCAACAGCTGTTATTGAATCAAGTTCTCCAGCATCCTGATTGGTTATCTCTCGATCGAGGGACGATGCTGATTGCTGAAGTTATTCCGAAATGTGCCGCCAGAACGGGGTTTTCTGAATCGAGAATGGAAGACTTTTTTGACCATATTCTCAACAGTCTAGTTAAGATTAGTTGTACACAAACACTTTTCTATCAAATATTAGATCATCACTACTCTATTTACTATCTGACCAACATGAGCAGTGCATTTTTTGAAACCCTTAACGAGCGCCATAGCTTTCTATCACTGTGTAAAGGTGGCCTGGTGTCAGGTAAAGAGCTGATAGTAAAACCAGATCCTGAAATATTCGAATTGCTACTTGAGCGATATAACTTACAAGCTGATGAATCCCTCTTCATTGACGACAGCGAAGATAACATTAAGTCAGCACGCAGCTTAGGGTTTCACACCGTACGTTTTGAGCAATCTGATGAGTGTTTAGAAGCCATTTATGATTTGTTAGATCTTACTAAGATCATTGAGTAAGATATCTTCAGAGTTCTTGTTGGTGAACAATATCTTGAATCTATTGTCTACTATTGATACTAAGGCTAACAGCTAACTTATCGGAGACTATGTGAATAAAATTCTACTATCAGCTGTGATTTTTCTTTCAGCCACATCCAGTTTTGTCACGGCAAACACTAAAATTCAAGATCACAAATCCATTGTTGGCCAGGTTGAAACAATCAAGGTTCACGAGCTCGGTATGGACTACAAAGCACGCATTGATACTGGTGCTGCCACAACATCTATCCATGCTATTGATATTACAGTGACAGGCGAAGATAGTGATAGTGATGATATGCGTGATCACTTAGGCGAAACCGTTGAGTTTACTTCAATGAATGAAAATGGTGAAAAAACCAGATTCAAGGGACGAATCATTAAAGTCAGTAAAATCCGTAATGCTCAGGGTGTAGAACGTCGATATGCGGTTAAAATGGATCTTGGCTGGAATGGTGAGCACAAGAGAGTCTCGGTCAACCTGAGAGATCGCGGCAAGTTAGAGTATAAATTACTAATAGGTCGTAACTGGCTTGAAGGTAGCTATTTAGTTGATGTGGAAAAGGCAGATGAAGACGATTAATCAGTCCCCTCTTCATCTTTTTTAATCCTTATAAAAAATGCCCTTTTGGGCATTTTTTCTGCGAATAAAACCACCACAGATGCGGCTTTAGCTGATTCATTTCTTACTTAGCTTTTCGAGCACTAGATCAAGGTGCCTTTTAATTGCAACGGGGGAACCTTTCAGCAGTTGCCCTCTTAGAATAATATACCATTCGTTTGGTTTGCCACTGTCATTCATGAGTTTGAAGCCTTTGTAGTTTTCAAAGTTTGAAGCTGCTTGCTGGTTTTGGCTCGACCCCTCACGTTCAAAACTTTCCGGTGGCAAGAATGTTTTCATATCACACCACCAATCGACGCTTTTCTTTAATAGCGCTAAACGACCAGAGATGGCATTACCGTTGATAGTTGTTTTCCAACCGTCTGGTGAACCAGTTGTGTTTTCAATGTTATAACTGCGATGGAACAGTCTCTTTTTCATCCATGCTCCTTCGCTATACGCTTCGACAAGCTGCTGATACAAAAAATAATTATAATAAAGCTCTTATATATTGAAGCATTTATCAATTGCTAATATTGAAGCATTAACCGTTGGTTCTGTATAGAGTTCTGCCTTCTATCAAGCAGATAAATTTCGATTTTGTGTTGTCATCTTATTTTCTGATGGCTGTTTATGGTTATTGGTTTATACTAATAAAGTTATAGTGCATTAGGTGATACTAAAATGGCTAAAAATATTCCCGCGATTAAAAACAATGAGCAACGGAAAATCAGCCAGTCTGCTTTTTCGGAAATCATGGATGGCCTTGATTTCTGGCAATCCCTAACTCATCGTTGCTACGCAAAAAATACTTTATTGGCCTTTAAAAACGACTGGAACACCTTCGTAGCCTATTGTCAGGCGAATAAAGCGTCAGCTCTACCCACCACCGTTCAGACCGTGCATAATTTCATTGAACTGATGTCGAAGACGCGTAAGCTTGCGAGTCTAAAGCGTTACATTGTCACGATCGGACTGGTTCACCGTTGCCATGCCCTGCCCGATCCCTGCTCGCACACTGAGGTAAAACTCGCCATGCGGAAGCAACGTTTAGAGAAGCACGATGACTACCGTCATGCCAAGGGGTTCCGAGATAACCACCTTCAGCAGTTAATCGCACTCCTCGACTTTTCACCGAAGGTTAAAGACATCCGTGATATCGCAATCTGGGCCGTTGCTTTTGAAGCTATGTTGAAACGAAGTGAACTCGCAGATCTAACCGTTGATAAACTCGAAGTAGAAAAAAATGGCCTTATCAATATTATTATCGACGAGCGTATTATTTCTCTTAGTAACGTTGCGTCAAAAGCCCTACAGCGATGGTTAGTCGTGGGTATTATTGATACCGGTTTTGTGTTTCGACGTATTGATCGCCACAGTAATATCGGAGATAAACCGTTAGACCATTCTTCTATCTATCGTGTGTTCCGTCGCGCCAGTGAGGAGCTGGGGTTACCTGCGAAAGTTATTTTCTCAGGGCAATCACCGAGGGTCGGAGCGGTTAAAGATCTGGCTGATTCTGGTTTGTCGATTAGTGAGATACAAACTCAGGGACGTTGGAAAAGCCCGGTAATGCCGGCGCAATATGTCGGCAATACTGAGAAACGAGATCAGGAAATAGCGAAATTTGTAAAAGAGAAACCATGGGAACATTAAACGTAGAGTCTCCCCCATACGGCTTCAACGGGTCTCACTACTATGTTGAACTTGGGCTGTCATTCCAGTGCTCACGATAGCCCTGATGGACGTCGATAGGAACAGTAATACGTTCAAAAAGCTTTTCTAATAAGCCTAAATGGCCAAAATAGCCCGCCTGGTTGGCATCAACCCATTCTTTTAGATTGATCCCTTCCCAGCAGATTTCGTACCCCGCGTTAATGGCCAGTATTTCAAAGAATATGCGCTGTACACGGCCGTTGCCTTCTCTGAACGGATGGATAACATTCAGCTCACAATAGTAATGGGCTATTTTTTTAATAAAATGATCAAAAGGAAGGTCGCAAAGGTAGTTGTCTCGTGCCAGCGCGGCAAACAGGCGTTCAGCTTCTCGTTCGATGTTATGGACATGGCAGAAACGTGTCTGGCCTTTGGTGATATCGACTCGCCTTATCTGGCCAGCCCACCGATATAAATCTTGAAATAAGATATAGTGAATTTTTTTCAGGTATTGAAGATTAAATTGATCAAACTCAGGCTCAAAGTGCTCAGCTCGCACCTTGGTAAAGTCTCGCTCGGCAAGGGCAAGTTCATCCTCATCAAAAATCGATAATTTATTAACCAAAACCGAGCTGCCGGGGTAGCAATCAGGGTCTTGATTCACTCCATACTTATCTCGCATAGCGCTGCTTTAAATTGGCAATTAGTTCAGCTTCACTTAAAGTCTTTGGCTTTTCACCGTGACTCCCGTTCTCAAACTTGATCTTTGTTGGCTCAATATCGAACCCTTCTAGTTGAAGACTTGCCCGGTAATTACGAGCTTGCAAACATTTAAAATGTTCACTTTTTTGCTTCTTCGTTAGCATAGGGCTCCTTGTTGAACATCTATAACGAGTATTACAGGTATCATAAAAAACGCCAGTAAAGCATCATTCTGTAAAATCAGAGAAACTAACTGGCGATAGAGTCAAACACTGTAAATTATACTGCTATCTAACTGACAATAATGTTAGATAGCTGCTGATTTAATGGCGCTTTCAATGAAAGTTGAAAATCTATGACCATGATGTTCCAGCATTTTAGGGAACATGGATATCGGCGTCATCCCCGGGAATGTGTTGATTTCATTAAGCAAAATTTCACCGTCTTCACTTAGGAAAAAATCAATCCGCGACAAGTCTTTTAATTTCATTTGAATGAACGCTTTACGTGCAAAACCACGGATTTGCTCAATTTGTTCGTCACTCAGGTTTTGCGCTTCAACCGTAGTAACGGAATGGCTGTCTGCGCTGTATTTTTCTTCGTAACTGTAGAATTTATCATTCGGGCATGACACTTCACCCGGTTTGGTGATCACAATTTCATCACCATACTGATAAGCAGCAATTTCCAGTTCACGCGGTTTAATTGCTTTTTCAATCAGTACCTGATTTGAATAGGTGAAGGCTTCATTAACAGCTTCGGCTAATTGAGCTTTTTTAGTGACATTGTAACAACCAACCGATGACCCCTGACAAGCCGCTTTGACAAACACCTTACCCCAGTCATCAAACGCAGACTCCGCTATCTGATGTGCAGCTTCATCGTTTTCACTTAAAAAGACGTAGGGGGTATTCGGGATATTCAGAGCATCAAACCACAGCTTGGTGGTAATTTTATTGAAGCAATTAGTACTAGCCTCTGCGCCACACCCCAGATAAGGTAACCCCGCCATGTCTAAGAAGGATTGCAAATCCCCTGTTTCACCGGGGTAACCATGAACACAAGGGATCACATAGTTAACGGATGTTTTTTCATCTCCGATCTGTAAAGACCGATCCAGATTAAGCTGGCATGGCATATTGTTAGTATCAAACCAACCCTCCTCTTTCATCTCAACGCGTGTATAAGAGATGCCTTTAATACACTTGAGTTGTTCTTCAATATAGTTCGCCGAGACGAGAGAAACTTCGTGTTCGGCACTGCCGCCGCCACACAGTAATAAAACATGGATCGAGCTCATGATCATCCTTTGTAGTACATACTCGGCTATTCGAGCCAGCCGATGTCATTGTTATCACTGCTTTGACGTAAGCTGATAAGTTCAAAAAAGGCACGCCAAAGCTATATATCGACTGCCATAATAATAAAAAATAGAGAACTATTGCACCTTTCATGGCCGGTAATAGCTAAATAGATAAAAACTAAGCCTTAGTGCGGTTAAGGTGACTAACTATTGGCCATTCACCAGCGTTTTTATGACTTTGGCAGGTGTCCCCCCAACCATGACGTCTGGCAAAACATCTTTAGTCACTACACTACCCGCAGCTACTACCGAGCGGGCTCCGATGGTCACTCCCTGGCAAATCGAAACATTGCCACCAATCCAGACGCCGTCCTCAACTGTAATCGGCTTGCACCAGGTTTCCCACTTTCGGCGTGAGCGGTGATCCAATGAGTGGGTCGGAGTATAGAACTGCACACCAGGGCCAATCAGTACATTATTACCGATGCGAATATCTGCCCCATCGAGCATGATCACGCCAGCATTGATGAAGGTATAATCACCAATATGCACGGTTTGTCCAAACTCACAGCTGAAAGGTACACGGACAATAGACTCCTTACCAAAAGAGCCGAACAGTTGTCTGAACAAACCAGGATGCTGGTCAGAGCCGGTAGTTTGGATTTTCAGTAAAATACGTTCTGCTTGCTGTCGTAACGCGCTTATTTCCGGATCACGGCCATTGAACAGTTCACCAGAACGCATTTTTTCAAATTCAGTCATCATTGTTAGCCTGCTTCAATAACACCATCAGAAAAAGAGCGCATACAAGCCCTCTTTCTGTTCGTTGTTCTTACCTAATTTAATTTTGTTAAGTTTGGGGTAGAAGACGCTTTAATGTCATCCAGACTACGAATAAACGGACCGTAAGCTTTTACGTCTTGCGGTAAGGCATCTAATGCTCTTTTTGCCTCAGAACGTGTTTCATACTGACCGAATAACAAGGTATACCACGGCAGACCTTCAAGTTTTTTCTTATTCATCCATACCGGTTGATTTGAAGGCAGCTTATTCAGATAGGTGGTAAAACTCTGATTATGACTAAGTGCTAGCACTTGAATGGTATAACTACGACTTGCAATGATTGAATGTTTATAATCCGACGAGGTTTGCGTCGGTTTTACTTGTTTTTCGGGTGGTTGTACTTTCGTTAACTGGAGCTCTTTCGATGAGTCAACCCTAACGACCTTTTGGACAGGAGCTTTTGCTACATCCTCTTTCAGGGCAATAGACTCTTTCTCAGCCTTGGCCTCACGCATTTGCGCCATCGCAGTTATCTGTTTGGTAGAATAAACCTCTTCCGACGATGAACTGATGATTTGTGTTGTTTTATTATCTGATGCGCAACCGGCTAATGCCGTTACGACGGCTAAAACGGCGATTTTTTTCATTACTACTCTGCCAAAACGATTTTCTGTTTTCATTCTGCCGATGGATGGAGCCCCAATCAACCCTAATATGACGTTAGATCAATAACTATCAGCCACATGTCACATGAATCCGATTCTCTTTCGAAATTATCAACAGTACAATACCGTGTTTTTTGACGATATTGGAGTAAACAATGGCCGACCCTCACATTCAAAGTGATTTGGACGGATTAGATAAACTGACCGTTTTGCTTTATCGCTGTGCGCTGACCCTTTCGGCAGCAGCTATGTCTATCGTTGCTTGGGAAACTGAGTTTGCCACCTCTGCACTGATTATTGCCGCATTAATCGCGTCCAGTACCGTTCATATTTATGATAAACGCTTTCGCTGGCTAATTCAGGGAAGTGGACTCTTCGCAGTGATTTGGCTATTAACCGGATTATGGCAACCTTTGGCACTCGGTGCCGCTTTATTTACCTTCAGTGCACTGGCGATTAAAGAATATTTTTGCTTTCAGTTGAAGGTACTGTTAATGACGCCAGTAGCCCTTGCCGGCTTTTGGTTTTGCCTGATATTTAATGAGTTTCAAATCGGGATGGTGTTCAGCATGTCTGGTGCCATATTATTGGCCGTTGCCGCATTCTTTAAATGGCGCATGCCGCTTCATTACGATATTGGTGACAAAACCCGCTATCAGATCTAGCCTTATATGCTGATATAAAAGAAAAAAGGCACATAAACTCAAGCGCTTATTTAAAAGAGCTTGGGTTTGATCACAGCCCCCGTATTTTAGTCAGAAACTCTTTCGAGGTTTAGCTACTATGAATGTTAGCTAGCTGATAGTTAATATCATAATTCGGGGTGAAAATATGGGTGGATTGGATAAACTCCTCAAGCCGAAATCCATTACAGTAATAGGTGCATCAGATAACCCTAATCGTGCCGGAAATGTAGTGATCCGTAACTTGCTGTCAGGCAGCTTTCACGGTCCTATTATGCCTGTTACCCCAAAATATGACGCAGTTGCTGGCGTACTTGCCTACCCTACGATTGATAGCCTGCCCCGAATTCCAGATTTAGCGATTGTTTGCACCAACGCCCACCGCAACGTCGATATTATCGATCAGCTCGGTCAAAAAGGCGTTAAAGTCGCGATCGTGCTGGCTGCGGGGATGAATATGCCTCTTAACCGTCACGGAGAAACAGAAGAGGTCCGCATGTATCAAGTTGCTAAAAAACATGGTATGCGCATCGTCGGCCCAAACAGTATAGGGTTGATTCTGCCGTGGCTTAACCTGAATGCCTCTTTCTCTCCTATTTCCGCCAATAAAGGCAATATCGCTTTTATCTCTCAATCTGCCGCCGTATGTACCACCATTCTGGATTGGGCAAAGAACAAAAGTATCGGTTTCTCGACGTTTCTCTCTCTCGGCGATGCTGGCGACATTAACTTTGCAGAGCTACTCGATTACCTGTGCCGTGACAGCAAAACAGAAGCCATTTTGCTTTATGTCGATTCAATCAAAGATGCCCGCCGCTTTATGTCTGCGGCCCGAGCCGCTGCACGTAATCGTCGGATATTGGTACTGAAAAGTGGCCGTACTCGGGCTGGTAGCGCAGCGGCACACTTGCATACTGGAGGTGAAATCGGGCTGGATGCGGTGTATGACGCCGCCATCCGACGGTCTGGTATGCTACGGGTAAACAACACTCATGAGTTGTTTACCGCCGTTGAAACATTAGCCCACTCCGTTCCCCTGCGCGGTGAACGCCTGGCCATTCTGACCAATGGTGGTGGCCCGGCAATTATGGCCGTTGATGCCTTATCGGACCTCGGTGGTAAATTAGCCGCACTGAGCCCTGAAACCATGGCGAAACTCTCTGGTGTATTACCGGCATGCTGGTCACACGCAAACCCTATCGACATTATCGGCGATGCTGATCTTACCCGTTATGTAAAAGCGATTGAGATCCTTCTCGACAGTGATGATTTTGATGCTTTACTGATCATACACTCACCGTCCGCCATTGCCCCCGGAAATGAAACGGCAAAACGTTTGGTAAGCGTGCTTCAATCTCACCCCCGAACTAAACGATTTAATATTTTGAGCAACTGGACCGGCGAAAATGAAGCAATTATATCGCGCAATATTTTCACTGCAGCCGGCTTCCCAGCCTATCGAACACCTGAAAGTGCTATTTCTGCATTCATGCATCTGGTCCAGTACCGACAGAACCAAAAACAACTGATGGAAACCCCGGTTTCATTTGGTGAAACACCCTGTAATCATCGCCATGTTCATGATGTACTGAATCATATGATTTCTCAGGGCATATCTCATTTGGAAACACATGAAGTACGTCCCGTACTGGAAAGTTACGGCTTTAAAACCCTGCCAACCTGGATAGCGTCTGATGCTGCCGAAGCCGTCCACATTGCTGAACAAATTGGCTACCCGGTTGCCGTAAAACTCCGTTCGCCCGATATTCGCCACAAGTCGGAAATACATGGCGTATTGCTGCATCTGCGTAATGCTGCAGAAGTCGCTAATGGCGCCCAGGCTATTTTAGACCGGGTAGCGCTGAACTATCCGAGTGCACGTATTGACGGTTTACTGGTACAACGCATGGCCAATCGTGCCGGTGCCCAGGAACTGAGAATCTCAGTACATAACGACCCGGTCTTCGGGCCGGTTATTCTGATTGGTGATGATGCCGCAGACTGGGATATACACAAAGATGCTGCCGTTGCGATTCCGCCATTAAATATGGCTCTGGCTCGTTATCTGGTTATTAATGCCATTAAAACGGGGAAAGTTAAACACCGCAATCTGCCGGAGCGTCTCGACATTCCCGCCCTGTGTCAGTTGCTGGTGAAAATTTCTCAACTGATCATCGATTGCCCTGAAATTGTTGATTTTGATATTCATCCGTTACTGGCTGCAGGCGACGATATGACAGTCATTGATGCCTCGATGACGATCCACCATTTTAAAGGCGATAAACAGGCCCGATTAGCTATTCGCCCTTACCCTAAAGAGCATGAAGAACGATTCACCTTAAAAGATGGCCGGACCATTTTGCTGCGCCCGATTCTTCCGGAGGATGAGCCAAAGCACAAAGCTTTTATCTCTGCAGTATCGGTAGATGATCTGTATAAACGCTTTTTCTCTGATATGGGCGAATTTAACCATGAAGCCATGGCAAACTTGACCCAAATTGATTACGACCGTGAAATGGCCTTTGTCGCCATCAGCGAAGTAACCAACGAAAAAGGAGAAAAAGAAGACGTTATTTTAGGGGTGACCCGCGCATTGTCCGACCCCGACAACCAAGAAGCTGAGTTTGCCATTCTGGTCAGATCCGACTTAAAGGGCATCGGCTTAGGCCGGATATTAATGGAGAAAATTATTCGCTACTGCACCCAGCGCGGTATGGTTCGTATAACCGGAATGACCATGCCGTCCAACCACGGGATGATTATGCTGGCGCAAAAAGTGGGCTTTCAAATCGATGTTCAGATGGAAGATGGCATTGTTGAGATGTTGCTTCCTCTCAATACTGGTAAGTAAATCTGACCACAAGAAGACAGACGCCCATGACTACAGAGCGCCTTCTGTTTGTGGATTATTCCCAACCGTCGCGATTCTTACCGCCGCTGTTTTTTCCACAAATTTTCGATGTGTTTAATGCACCAGGTTTTTGCTTTTCCCATTCGAGTACGGTTCCAGGCCAGAACCATGTCTATCTCATAAACAGGGTTATCACCAATCACAACCAGTTCGCCTTTTTCGAGCGCATCCGCAGCATAACAATGTGATAGGGTTCCAATACCGATCCCTTCTTTCAGGGCTATCAATTTATCATTCATCGTACTGACGGTAAGCAAAGGTTGATCATCTAAAATATTGTGCGATAGCGGTGGCATGTTTCGTGCGGTATCTGCAACGGCAATGCCTCGATATTGCCGGCGGATAGCAGGGTCTAACGGGTTATCATGTTGATGAATGGGATGGTCAGGGTGCGCAACCCAAATAGTATCGAGCTTGCCAAGCGGGAGTATTTTCACTTGCGGTGGCGCAACATTCGGCGCAGGAGCAATTAAAATATCAGCCCTATCTTGCGCTAATGCCTCCCAGCCCCCGGCCAGAATTTCTTCCGTAAATCGAATTCGTGTTTTACTTTCTTTGCCCAGTTCATCCACCAGCGGCAACATCCCTTTCAGGCTAACCAAGCCATCAAAAGCGATGTTGATATCCAGCTCCCAACCATGAGCAAGTGCACTGGCATCTGAAATCATGTCATCAGCCGCAGAAAGAAGCAGACGCCCGCGTTCCAGTAACAGCTGACCAGCTTTGGTAAATACCGCGCGATGCCCTGATCGGTCAAAGATCACCAGATCTAAATCTTGTTCGAGTTTTTGAACCTGATAACTCAATGACGATGGGGCTCTGCCAAGATCTTCTGAAGCCGCAGCAAAACTACCGCGACGCTCAATCGCATCCAGCACGAGTAATGCCTCAAAAGATAACAACTTATTCATAACTTATCCTACCCTGACGGCTCTGCTGGTAAATAACTCGGGGTTGTATACCCGATCGCCTTTCTGTGACACCTGTATAGCACTGTATGTGAAGACATGAAAATTTTTTTGAATTAACGAAGTGATGCCATTACACACATCCTTCGCTCCGTTATCTCACACGAATTAATCGATCCGAGATAAAAAATAGTCATATTAATGAATAGGTTTGCATTATCTGGTGTATTTCCCCTGATAAATTTCTTACCTAGCTGACAATTTACTCACAAAGTTGAATATCCAGTGTTGCCTGACTAATATTCACATCACTGGCATCTATCTTGACCATCACGTTATCGTGTTGATGTTCAAGAGTAAATATACGGTTCGTTGATCCAAGTTAAGATTTGTCCGACAAAAGTCGGATACAGTGGCTACACCCACGGCAGGAAAAGTGGAATTAGTTTTAAAATCAAGCATTAAGGACGAATCAATATGAATAAAACTTCTCAATCACTCTCTCAGACTATTTCATCCCTCACGCATTACACCTCTCAAATGCCGTCTGAACTCGAACAAGCATCGCAACAGATAAGCCTTGTTCAAGAAGAGCTCACCCGTGCGCTTGTTGCACTTGAAAATAACGATAATGTGTCAGTAAAAAAAGCGCTGCTCTCTGCGATAGACGAAATAGACGGTAGCATACAACGCCCATCCCAACTTAAATTCGAGCCATCCGAACCGGCACTTGCAGGCTAATAACATCTGCCTACGCCAGTAACGATAAAAAGCTGGAAGCCTTGAAAAAGGCAGGCTGCCAGCTTTCATTTTAGGTCCACGTTTTGCGAACGCCTTGACTGAAGGCTCTGTCGCTATAATATTCCAAGCAATAGAGCCAGCCTCGGACTATTGTAATTTAAACTTACTAACCAGCTCGTCCAATTGTGCATTGGCAGCAGACAGGCTTTGCGTACTGTCGACCGTAGCTTGCCCGTTTTGAGTCAACTCATGAACCATCTCGCGGATGTTGTTCATATTGCGGCTGACTTCTTCGGTTACCGAACTCTGCTCCTCTGAAGCGGTTGCAATCTGAGTACTGAGATCATTAATTTCGACAATGGATCCTGTCACGGCATCCAGACTGTTTGATACCCGATCGGCCTTTTCAGCGGTACGTTCGCAGCTTGTTTTCGTCACATCCATTGCAGCGACCGCACTAGCAGCATCCTGACGTAATGTTGCTAAGATCTCATTAATTTCAGCGGTGCTGGACTGGGTTCGTGCGGCAAGCGATCGTACTTCATCGGCAACAACAGCGAAGCCTCGTCCTTGCTCTCCGGCGCGTGCGGCTTCAATAGCCGCATTAAGTGCCAGCAAGTTAGTCTGATCGGCAATTTCACCAATCACACCTAATACACTGACAATTTTATGAGTATTCTCGTTCATCGTGTTGATGCTCGATGAGGCGGTAGCTACTTCCTCCACCAGAACAACCATACTGCCAGATGCCTCAAGCACATCATCTTTTGCCAACATCGCTTTGTTATTCGCTTTTTGGGTGTTAGTGGCCGTCTCGGTAGCATTCTGCGCAACGGTTTCAGCCGTTGCGCTCATTTCAGTAATAGCCGCGACAACTTGATCTGTTTCTAATGCGTGCTTGTTCAGCGCCTGGTTATTTAAGCCCGACTGTACATCAAGCTGCTTGATCCCCTCGGAGATATGAGCAGAAGCTTGAGAAATTTCCAGGATCATGGATTGCAGGTAAATAATGAAGTTGTTGACTGAATTGCCAATATCGCCCAGCTCATCATGAGAAGTAATATCAATCCGCGAGGTTAAGTCAGCTTCACCAGTCGATAAGGTATCAATACGCTCTTTAAGAACCACTAAGCCTTTAACAATGATGTTAAGTGCCCACACAACCACAAGCAAAGATATTATGAGTAGCACAACAACTATTGCTGTACTCATGTATACTTTTTCGGAAAATATCTTTTGCGTAGCACTTGTTAAGCTATTTTTAATGCCTGTGATCTCGCTCTCATACGCCCCGGTCGCAATTGTCCAGCCCCATTTAGGGAAAATATTTCGGGCATAAACAATTTTATTTTCTGTTTCTTTGGTATTTGGGTTTTCGAAAACTATTTTAGTAAACGTTTCAGATTTACCGTTTATGGCGTTCGCTACGACCTTGTTTGGAATTGTGCCGATAAGAGACGATTTGGGGTGAGCCAAAATCTTGCCGTCCTTGTCTTGTATCCAAAAGTAGCCATTCTCCCCATACTTGGATGAATTGATGGTATGCAGTGCCGCTTCAAGGTTATCTTGTCTTAGTTCGCTTAAGTATTCACCCGTGCCAACAACAAGGTTTAGAGGTTCAAAGTAAAAAGAGGCAGCCAGCTTGTCTTCCGCTTTATTTGTTTTAGGATTGATGAAGAAAAAACGGGTAAAACCAATCGTGCTCCCTTTGGCATCACTGACAATATCTCTTGCGTACAGATTGCCTTTGATATCTTTACTGTCATAAGAACTCGTTCCTATAAGCTTTCGATTGGCTCCATGTGCCTTGTTAACCAGCGATGTTGCATCATAGGAAAAGAGATAACGACCATCATTCCAGTGATGCTCATTAATAAAAGCATAAATACTCGCTTCGGCATCAGCAGCAGAGGTACTGTTTTTATAAATACCGTCAATGGTATTTATAATGTCTGATACCTCGGCAGCTAAGTCTGCCTTAATGTTTTCCAGCTTAGTTCTTTCATAATAACTCGAAATGGATTGGGTCACGGTGTCAACTTGCCCAATTAAGTTGTCATTCAGCATTTCAGTTACTTTTTCATCTACATTGCTATGTTCTGTCGCAAGCACAGATTTCTGAGTATCCACAAGACTGATAATAAAATAGGCACTTAGTATAAGAATGGGCACTAAAAACAATATCAATAACTTAGCTTTTATTGTCATCTTCACAATTTAATTCCTTTGCTTTTTTTCATGTATATTTTTTCACCAAGTCTTCCTGAGGAAACTTGCAGCGCGGCATACATAAAAATCCAGCCTGACCAGAACATATTAAAGATCGACCACCATGCGGGGATACCGACCTTTTGCATGGCTGGTTGATTTATAGCGCTTTCATTCATGACACTTCCTTTTTCACGATTCTCAAATATTTTTTATTTACGCCTATCGAGGTAAAAATTTAAAGTGACAGGCACGACGAAACGGCAATTTTTTAAAAATTTAAAACAATAAGTACTACAAGGTTAAAAAATACCACCCACCACTCACGACTTGACCATAAGCGATTGATTGGGAATGAAAAATAAGCAGGCATAAATGTACAGCTTTTATTAAACCCCAGACAGCTGTAAGGGATAGTTCATATATTGCAAAGAATCAAAAAAGACACCTCTACCCAGTGATGAGCTTAATGCTCACTGATTGATAAAAGTCAGAAGTATTCCCATTTTGTTGGTTATCACAATTTGGGTATATGCTTGAAAAGAGCCTTTAAAGCCCTTTCACTGATGAAGTTGATAAGTTGACGTTTTATCGCTTCACTTGCCTTATGAGGTTGTATGAACGATTGATGAATGAGCCTAAACCGATACCACCAGCAACACCACCTTCTTTGCGGACTCAAAGCGCCAAGCTGAGAAGGAAACGTTATATACGCTATGCGGTGCTGCTCTTTTTCTGTGTTTTACTCATTCCTGCTATTTTTATCCCGCCCTGGCTGGCGACAAAAGGTATCGAGATAAAGGCAATCTCAGGTATAAGTTTCCATCAGGGGCTGGTTATTAAAGAAGTGTCGCTATCCATCAGCAAAACAACATTAACTTTGCACAATATTACCTTGGGTCGTTATGTCGATGCTGAAAGTGCCATCTCGCCATCATCCTGGCGACTGTTTGCAGAAAAAACACAGATAACGCCAGCTCCTCTGGTGGAATCGTTTCTCAATAAGCAAGGGATCAGATTACAGCATATCGATTTAACCAATACCGCCCTGAATTTTACTGACTGGTCTGCCCCATACATCTTCAGCGCCCATGCCAAAAAAATTGCCGTGTCTGCTTTTCACCATGACAATAAGCAGAAGCAAATACAGCAGGAGATCAATAATGTTGATTTGATACTGGCTACCAAACCAGTCTTGACGATAACGGGCTTCATCAAACAAGGCGACTTAACCTTATTTTTACCCAACCTGACATCATCCCCCCATTATCCGCTCAACTTTAGCAAAGCCAATTTTTCAATTGCCTGGCACCCTGACGCCACCCCCTTATCGGTGCATATAGAACAACTTAATCCGCAATGGCTAACGCTCAATAATGGCTTCAAACAACAACTCAGCAATATCTCTTTGCAAATGGATATCGAACAGCCAGCCAACAGCATCGAGTTACTGGCAGATAAAGTCATATTGGATCAACCCGTGTCGCTGCCCGCTTTTGTTGACAAACCTGACACTGAGCACCAAGGGCTCCATCTCGGCAAGGTAATTGCGAACCTGGCGACATTGCCTTTTCAAGTACTCCGGGTAAAAGAGTTCAGCTACGGGGAATTAATCATTGATTCAACGTTAGTATTAGAAACACCGAGCCAACAGCCGGGAAAGTCAACAACGCTGGCAAAACTGACATTAGCAGGAAAAGCGTTAGGACCGGAACCCTACGATATGAATTTTCAGATCAAGCATGTAAATGATCAACAAGCTCGCTTCAGCGTAGTCATATCAGGCCCTGACGGCAATGCGCTGGAATGTCAGGCAGAGATTCGTTTTCATCACCCCCTTCCCAAAACGATGACGTGTAAAGCCAATTTCCGCAGCACCAAAGAGCTGACTGACCGGCTCAAGCTCTATGGACTTCCCAGTGCCTTATTATCTGAGCCTATCATTATTACGGCTCATCAAATTGAAGGTCCTGAAAAAAAGCAGATAGTAGATAACAAGGAGGATAACAAGCTTGTTAACGCCAGCTATCAACTGGCCATTCAGCTACCTTCCACTATTGCGATTGATCTAAATCGGTATTCCCTCCCTGCACATCTGCTGTATGTTGTCCCTCCGGAGCACGACATCAAGACAGAAAAGCAAAGTGCCCAATCAAAGAAAATCGCTCAGCCACAAAAAAAGACCGTTATCTCTGATATTAAGCTCGAAACTGACGGGCAACTCAATTTAACGGCCCACTACCAAAATAATCAGCTACAGCTGACTCTGACAGATAGAAATGAGAAGTTATCACTCAAAAACAAAGAGATTAATACTCAACTGTCTTTTTTAATCAATCAGTTAACGTGCACAGACCGGGCGCTACACTGTCACATAATCGCAGGTATTAATGGCACGACAAAGCAACTGTATCCATCTAAGGCGACTGAAATTAATCACGTTACCTTTTCTTCTGATATCATATTGCAGTGGTCAGCAATCACACTGACAAATACAGCCTTAGCCGAAAACACGCTATTGCTTGAAAACATAAAAATAAACGCAGCCAATTTACTGTTTTCAGGGCACTCCGACCTCCATACCGGTCAGGCAAGCAAGCTTAATCTGGCTATTGATGCGTTAACGCTACAGCAGTCTTCATCACAGCCCGCTGGCCAGTACATTCTCAGCCAGCCACAAGATAGCCAGGCGCATTTCTCTGCTGACTTCTCTGCTGAAAAGATCATTTCCGATAGCCAGCAGACTTCGCCCCCCGGTAAAAAATCATTGAACAGTAAAAGCCAGCTACCCGTACAAAAATACAATGGAAAGCTAGAGCTGGATCTGAGTAAGTTTACCCTGGAAAAACCAGTTGATACTAATCTGAGGATAAAAACAGACTACCTGACCACCCTGCATATCAAGCAAAATAACCAACGCCTTCCTTCATTTTCCAGCCAAGGAAATATCGATCTCACTCCTGCTAGCGTCACTCTCACAGGGCAGTTAACGAACGGTAACAACGCTCGACTGCTGCAATTTACTATCGATTCAGATTTCGATCAGCAAAAGACACACGTTAAGTTACACCGTAATGAAATTCGTTTTTCAAATAAGCACTCTTTAAAAAAGTACTACCTTCCACACTTACCGATAAACTATGACTTATATAAAGGCTCGATGAGCCTGAAAGCGAATATAATACTTGATAAGAGTGATCTTTCAGGGGACTTCGCATTATTTACGGAACGACTATCCGGGTATTTTGAAGGTTTTCGCTTTGCCGACGTGAACCTTTCTATCACATCTATGTTTACTCCACAGGGTATTCAATCAAAATATCCGATCAGTCTTCATATCGGATTACTCCATTTTGGAACACTCTTTGAAAATATTACGGCAGCCTTTGAGTTTGATTCCCGGCATGAACGCTATCAGTTAAATCGAGCTTTTGCCCAGGTGTTTGGTGGCAATATAAGTGCCCAGCAGGTTTCTAGCCGCAGTCTGACAAACATCGAGAATATTCCCATTACTGTGCATGGTATCGATCTGAGGCAGATTATTAAAAATATTGAATATGAAGGGATTGAATTAACAGGTATTTTAGATGGTTCACTGCCTTTGGCAGTTCAAGACGGGTTACCTGTTATCCGTAATGGCCTGTTACGATCACGTTACCCTGGCGGGCTGTTACGTTACTTAGAAGGTTCAGCCATCGATCAAAATATCGAAGCCGCCGGAGAAAACAGCATTCTGGTCGTTAGTAAGATCCTGAAAAATTATCACTACGACTCACTTGCCGTTGATATAGACTATTCTAAAGAAGGCAGGTTAAAAGCGAGTTCACGTTTTAAGGGCCATAACCCTGAATTTCAAAGTGGTCGTCCCGTGTATTTAAACCTGAACATCGAAGATGACATACCAGCACTAATAAAAACAATGAATGCGATAAATTCTCCCAAATTGGAAGGTTTATTTTTAAAGCAGCTTGGTTTAGATGAGTAGCAACTTATGCGCTTAATTGATATGAATGGCTAAGAAGGTCATGGCTCATGGACATACAGCTAAAATTTTCATGCATACTCACATTCCTTGCATTAACGTTAATGCTACCGACTATTGGATTAGCCGGTTGCACTCCGACCGTGCAAGTCACGGCCTCTGATAAGCCGATTGAAGTGAATTTGAATGTCAAAATTGATCATGAAATCAGAATAAAAGTCGATAGGGAACTTGATGAGTTGTTCAGTGACGATGATGTATTCTGAGTCGGCAGGGAGAATGTCATGAAGCATTTCTTAATTCTATTTTTCACATTTTTTATATGTGCCCAGGCATTTGCACTCGATCTGCAACAAGCAAAATCACAAGGTTTAATCGGTGAAACGAGCAACGGATACGTTGCTGTGGTTACGTCTAATGCCCCGCCAGAAGTCAACAAACTGGTTGCTCAGGTTAATGCGCAACGACAAGAACGCTATAAGGAAATTGCTATGTCGCACGGCTTAAGCATAATGGAAGTCGGTCAATTGGCGTATAAAAAAGCGGTAGAAAAAACCGAGCCTGGCCACTATTACCAAAACACAGCAGGCAAGTGGGTAAAGAAATAGCCTTTTATGTTAAGTTTTACTTAACCCTGCCATCAATATATTTAAATTAACGAAATAGCTGCTTCAGAGTATACTCACCGCACTTTTAGACTCATTTTTGCTGAATCCAATGCCTCTGAACAACGCTATGAAACGATTTCAGACTTCTGACATGCCTTTCTTCTTGGTGGCTCTCATTTGTTTACTGCCCATTATCAGTTCTCCTGTTGCACTTATTCTCGGTTTTTCTCTCGCCAGTTTGGGGCTGGTGCCGGCACAGTTTAATATCGCAGCGGTCACCAAAAAACTCCTCTCTTATTCAATCATTGGTTTGGGGTTTGGTATCCATCTTGAACAGGCCATTGAAGCCAGCAAACAAGGTTGGGGCCTGATTATATGCTCTATTTTTTTCACTCTGATCATTGGCTGGCTATTAACCAAAATATTGCGTATTGAACAAAAGACAGGACACCTGATTGCATCCGGTACGGCCATCTGTGGTGGGAGTGCGATTGCAGCCGTTGCACCTGCAATCAATGCCCGCGATGATCAAACCTCGTTAGCATTAGCCACGGTCTTTGTGCTGAACTCCGTCGCGTTATTTGTTTTCCCTGCCATTGGGCACCTGCTGGAGATGAGCCAGCACGCTTTTGGTACCTGGGCTGCCATTGCGATCCATGATACCTCTTCGGTTGTCGGTGCGGCGGGGGCTTACGGTGATGAGGCGCTCAGAACGGCGACGACATTGAAGCTGGCCCGCGCACTATGGATAATTCCCGTCGCTTTTCTCAGTGCGTTCCTGTTCAAGGGCGATAGCAAGAAGATTGGAATCCCTTATTTTATTCTGTTCTACTGCCTGGCTATTTTGTTCGCCCACTATGTTCCTTCTTTACAAGATGTTTACGACCAGATCTTTATGGCCGCCAAACGGATCCTGGTGTTGTGCCTGTTCCTGATTGGCTCTGGCATCACAGTACAGAAGCTCCGGACGTCCGGTTTTAAGCCTCTGCTGCTTGGCATTATGCTTTGGCTGGCAATTGGCATCGGATCGCTGGCCTATATCCAGACCGGTTTATAATATCCAACTGATTTTGAGGTGATTTCGGGATACCAGTCGGAACTATGCTTCCGATTGGTTTTGAGTGATTTTGTTACAGTGTGACATCGAGTTGCAATCACTGCTTCCCTATTGTGTTGTGCTGGCTGATCGCTCTCTTTCCGACCACCACGAGTAGCACCAGAAAAGCAGTAAGGTCGAGTAACGCACTGACCCCACCAGATGTCGTCAACGACAACACCACTAACACCAGCACTAAACCTATCCATTTAACCATCAAATCATACCCTTTCAATTCTCTTTATATCCAAGCCGCCGCAAGATGCCGCGTTTGGCGAGAATTCATTGGCTTTTATTCTCTGCCTATATTATTGAAAAGGTTTGGCCATAATGAAAAATACTATTTGCCACTATGACATAAGCAAATGCTATATACCCAGGTGACTTTAACACTTCGCGGTTTGTAGTTCATCCAGCCGGGTTGTCCAACGGTTAGAACGAAAGGCCTGGCGCATATGCCAGTTGGTAGAACCAATCACCGAGGCCAGTTTAATGCCGTTTTTATATTTCGCGTTCATTTGATCGGTAATTGCCATCAAGTCACGGCGTTTAGACTCCTCCAACGCGCTGTTATCAAACATATCAAGCTGGAAGCTGTTGTTCTCCGCTGCTGTCAGATCATCTAATATCACCCCTATTTTGTGGTATTCATAACCGGGGCGATACAACTGAACCAGCTGAGCCAATGCCAGCTCGAGAAACTTATAGGTATCCTGACTCGGGCAGCCCAGCGGCAGTGCACTGCTTTTGTTATGTTGTGGTAACTCTTTGTAACGGTTGGTACGCAAAAAGATCCCCACCAGGTTTGCCTGGCTTCCCTGCTTGCGCAGCTTTTCTCCGGCGCGCTGGCAATGAAAGGCCAGTGCTGCCTTCAGTTCATTAAAATTTGAAATACCTGCGCCAAAACTACGACTGGATAAGATCTGCTTGCGAGCCTCGTCGATATCTCCCGGCTTAATACAGGCTATTCCCTGCAATTCCAGTACTGTTCGCGCTAGCCCGACATTCCATAACCGCCGCATGCCTGCCGGATCCTTTTCTGCCAACTGCAGGGCATTTTCGACCCCGGAGGTGCGTAATCGGGTTGCGGTACGTGTCCCTACCCCCCAGATATCCTGAATATCCGTACGCTCAAGCAACCAGCGTCGCTTATAGTCTGAATCTATCTGAATCACTCCCTTGACCCGCATTTCATAATGCTTCGCAGCCTGGTTGCCCAGCTTCGCCAGCGTTGGCGTCGATCCGATGCCAACCCGTACAGGCAACCCTATATTACGCATAATGGCTTTTCGGATCTTGTTGCCGTGATCTTCAAGGGTATCTAATTGAAATCCGTCTAAACGAATAAAGGCTTCGTCTATCGAATACTGCTCGACATGGGGAGAAAACTGACTCAGCTCTTCAATAAACCGTCGGCTCATATCGGCGTATAAGGTGTAATTGGAGCTTCTGACCTGAACGCCTAATCGCCTTGCCTCTCGCTCAATTTTAAACCATGGCGCACCGCGTTTGATGCCTAAGGCTTTCGCCTGTTCTGACAGAGCAACACAGCAACCATCATTATTCGACAACACGACAATGGGTTTATTGGCCAGTTTCGGATCAAAAAGTTGTTCACAGCGGCAATAAAAGCTCTTGGCATCCACCAGCGCCCATACCTGATTTTGATAGCCTTCAAGGTGTAACGCCATTACACTTTTAACAAATCATGGATGTTACGTGTGACAACACCGAAGATTTCAGAATCTTCGGGCATAGGAAACGGTTTGAAAGCCGGACTTTCTGCTTTCAACCACCATGCGCCATTATGCCGAATTAAGCGCTTGCAGGTAAATTCATCATAGATCCGGACCACGACAATTCGCCCGGGAACAATAGACTCCGCTCGGTCTACCACCAGCAAATCCCCGTCATAAATGCCGATACCGACCATCGACTCGCCGGAAGCTCGCAGTAAAAAAGTCGCATTCGGATTGCGGATCAGATATTCCTCCAGCTCTAATTGCTCCTGATGGCCATCAGCCGGTGACGGGAATCCGCATTTCACCGACTCAATAAATAAAGGCAGTACAGTCATCGCTTCTCTCACACATAAATACTGTATATAAACACAGTCTAACGGTAAACCGGTACAATCGTCACTTATTGTGTGTGTTTTTTCTGTATGAATACACAGTCTTTAAAAAATTGGAAAATGCGGTGATTCCCTCCCGAAGGTGATGAAAAAAGAATCACACAAAAACGGCTTGTTCAGTTTTATACATCAAATATTTATCTTCTTAATAAACTTGTCGCTTAATTACTTATAACAATACGCCCACCGGCAGAATGCAGAAATCATTCTGCCACCATTCATCTAATGGGCAGAAAACGTTTTATGGAGTCTCTTATGCGTAAGATGATCGCAGCTTTAGCACTGCTTGTTCTTTCCGGTTGTTCAACCACTAAAAGCCAGTGCGTCGGTGCAATGACAACGCAGGAAGCTTACGGGCATCTCGATCCTGCTCGTTTCACCATTCAGGTACTTGCATTAAGTGAAGAACGAGATGTTCGCGGATATATCCGAGATATCCAGGGGCAGGATCCGATTTGGGTTAACTGGAAACACAGCCGCGGACAAAACTGGTACGCGGTTATTTATGGGGACTTTGCATCGAAAGAAGAAGCCAAACGAGTGATCCAGGGATTATCACCTCGCATTCGCCAGCAGGGCCCATTTATTCGCAGCTTTGCGGAAGTACAAAATGATAAAAAAACAGATGTCTTCCGCATGCGTTAAACCGTACCGCAAAAAAAAAAAGCCAGAATCATTTTCTGGCTTTTTATTTTTTAAATTAGATGAACTGGCTGAAAACTTATACCACTAAGGCTTGGGCTTCAATTTCACGCGTTTTATCTTCTGTTCCAATATTCATATATCCATTAACAGCAGAGGCCTGACTGACATCGTGCTCGAACTTCGCGATATGCTTGAACAGTAAAAAAACTAACATCACCCCCGTAGCGGCCAGACCAATCCCCATACCGGCCCATATACCTTCCACGCCCATCTGATTCATCAGTAACCACGCAGCAGGCAAACCAATCAGCCAGTAACCAACCACAGTCGAGACCGTTGGACCTATCACAACTTTCATACCACGCAATACGCTAATTGCCGTCAGTTGCCATGCATCCACCACAAAGCACATCGCAACGATGATCATCACGCCTGGTAATACGCTCACCAATTCTTGTGCCAGAACATCACCTTCAATACTAAATACCTGAGTCAGAAACTCTGGCCAGATACTAAGCAATAAACCAATGACCGCACTGGTTGCCGTGACAACAAACATCCCTTGCTTGGCGTATTGACGGACCATTTCGGGCTCTCTGCTACCCACATGCTGACTCACCAGAATCGAGGCCGCCTGCGAAAAGCCAAAGGCGATGTTCCAGGAGAGGTTCAGGCACTGCATGGCAATTTGGTGAATCGCCAGCGATACCGCGCCTAATGTTCCCGCAAGCAGGGCGCCGCCAGAAAACAGTGCATGCTCTAGCAAGGTGGCAATCATGATTGGTCCCCCTATCCCTAACAAGGGCTTCATTGCGCCTAGCTTATATTCACGCAAATCTGAAAATGGTGTGTATTGACGGTAGAGCGGGTGACGAAAAACCCAGCCCCCATAAGCCAGCATCATGATCAGTGATGCCAATGACGTCCCATAGCCTAAGCCTGCGATCCCCATGTTCATGCTGAAGGCAAACAGATAGCTAATTGGTACGTTCAGTATCACTGTTGCCAGAGACATGATCATAATGGAGCGGGTATCGCCAAATGCACTTACCAGACTTCGCAATACCAGCAAGATCAAGGTCGGAAACATTGACCACTTCAATGCATTTAAGTAATCCATTGCCAAGGCCACGGACTGAGGATCCTGATCCGCCTTGAGTAACCAGCCTTCCAGCATAAAAAATACCGGCTGTAACACAAGCGTCAGCATGAGGGTCAGTAATATCCCCCCTTTTAAAGCCGTTCTGATCTCGCTATCGCCGAGCTCTTTTTGATGCATCCGCTTGCCATAGGCAATGGCAATAAGATTTGCGACACAACCAACGGTACTCCCTGCAATAATAAAGACAAAGGAGTAAACCGAGGCACCAAGCCCCCCCCCGCCTATTGCCAAAATACTTAATTGTGCCATCATCCAGACATCGGTAAAGACAAGTAGTTGCGCAACCAGTTGGGAGATAATCAGCGGAACAGCTAGGCTGAGCAGTTTTTTCATGGTGATCCAATTATGCAGATTAATATTATTTTTATACCTTAGATGTTAAGACATAATAATTGATTTTCAAACGACTTTTATGGCACTTTGGCATTCTAAAAACTCATGCAGGAAAAGTCAGGCATTATGGCTACACGACACGCTTTTTTACCGGCATCATTAAATGGGCTTCGAGTCTTTGAAGCAGCAGCAAGATACCTCAGTTTTACGCTCGCCGCACAAGAGCTGAATGTGACCCAAAGTGCCGTTAGCCGTCAGATCCGTCAACTGGAAGATAACCTTGGTTTTCCGTTGTTTACTCGCCAACACCGGGCTTTGCTCTTAACCGATGAAGGTAAAGAAATAGCCCTCTTGCTGACCCGGCAATTCAGTGAGTTAAACGGCACGATTCGCCAGCTAAAAAATCAAGATAGCCATACCTTGCGGTTGAAAGTCGCGATGAGTTTTGCCGTGCGCTGGCTGATTCCCCGCCTGCATTCGTTCAAGGAACAACACCCGGATCTGGATATTGTGCTCTTTTCCACCATCAGCCATAGCGATGATGAACTAAATTTGGATGTCGATGATTACGATATTGCCATTTTTGGTCAGCTGGCGCAGCCTAAGGCTAAATATCAAAACAATTTTTTGCGCAAAGAATACCTGGCACCGGTTTATTCCACATTGCTTACCAAAAAGGATACTTTGCTGACTGTCGATGAACTTCTGACCTATCCTCGCCTGCATCCCACGCCAGATCGTTCTGACTGGCGCGAGTGGCTGAAGAAAAACGACAAGCACCTGCTGAATAACGATACCGGCCTGACCTTTGACACCCTAGACATGGCTTTGACGTCTTGCCTTGCCGGACAAGGTGCTACGATCACCGACTTAATGCTGGTGGCTAATGAACTCAAGCAGGGCTACCTGAAGTTACCAGTATCAGTGAAAATCATTGGCAGCCCATGGAATTACTACTATTACTGCAACACTAAAGGTGACAAGGTCACTAACTTTATCTCATGGTTAGTCAATAAGTTAGACGAAGAAATGGCACAACTGCTCGAACAGGCCAAGCAAAATAACTGGGAAGTGGAGCCGGATGAGTAACGGGCATGAGTAGCGTAGTGATGAGATCCTGGAGGCGGAAGAATTGTAATTTGAACAAAAACCCAAAAAGTGACAGCGTCACTAAAATAGGTGTCGATAATGCCCTTCCAGCGGTTTTTTGGCAATGTTCAGGTACTTCAAATACTAAAAAGGGTACTTAATAAGCACCCTTTCATTACTGCTCTTGAAGCGAACATTGCCCTTTGCTTTATAACGAAGGGCATATCTATTAATCGCCGCTGTTAACGTCGACGTTACGCTTCTTTTTCGGCATGAAGACATTATCACCCACAGCAACGTTTTCATAAAAACGCTTATCTGTTTTTTTCTTCGCACTTGATGTAGATGTTTTCTTAGGAGCAGAAGGTTTCTTATCTGTCGGTTTCTTCTTAACAAATTTTTTCTTCGGTGCAGGTTTCAGCCCTTTGAACTTACCTTCCAAACCTTCGATGGTAGAAAATGTAATTTCTTGCTGCAGGTAAGCCTCTACATTTTTGAAACTCTTCCAGTCTTTAGGGCCGACCAAAGAAATGGCATCACCTTTGTTACCGGCGCGACCTGTGCGACCGATTCGGTGCACATATTCTTCAGCATGCTTTGGCATATCAAAATTAATAACATGCGATACATTGTCAAGATCCAGACCACGAGAAGCAATATCGGTTGTTACCAGGATCTTATGGCAAACACGCTCGAATTGGCTCATGATACTGTTGCGCTGCGATTGGTTTAAGTTACCACTCAGAGCGACCGCTTTCAGCTTACGTTCGTTCAGTTCTTTGGTCAGGCGATCGGTATCTGCACGCGTTGCAGTAAAGATGATCATCTGCTTGTAATCTTCGGTTTCCAGCACTTTATCAAGTAACGCTTGTTTGTGATCCAAGTGATCACAAAGAACAAAGCGCTGAGTGATATCAGTGTGCTCTTCGTTAGAATAGCCAATAGAAATACGCTTAGGATTGTCCAGCATATCAAATGAGATATCGATAACTTCTTCATGATCTAATGTTGCCGAGAACATTAGCGTCTGACGGCGGCGGTGGTTAGCCGCTTCGTGAATACGACGTAGCTGAGCTTCAAAACCCAGATCCAACATACGGTCCGCTTCATCTAGAATAAGCATTTCCAGGCCGTCAAGATGAGTGCTGCGATGCTCAAGGTGATCCGCCAGACGCCCGGGTGTTGCAACCACGAACATTGGATCTTTACGGAATTCTTTAACCTGATCATTGAAGTTTTCACCACCAACAATCAAAGCACCGTCATACGGAGTGCCCGCATTCAAGGTACGCAGCTGAGCAAAAACCTGTTTTGCCAACTCACGTGTTGGCGTTAAAATAAGAACTCGAGGATCGCGGCGTGTAAACGGCTTACTACGATACATGCGCTGCATTGCAGGCAACAAGAATGCCAGTGTTTTACCAGAGCCTGTTTTCGACGAGGCAAGCACGTCTTTACCCATAATTGCCACAGGGACGGCGGTCCGTTGAATTTCAGTTGCCCGATCAAACCCAAGGTGTGTCAATTTCTTAAGAAGGCGTGGGTCTAATCCAAGATCTTTAAAATGCAAAATGATGCTCCGGTAAAAACGCTCTGATTCAGAGTTTACAAATCCCGCGTGACCAAACTCACACCAGGATGGAAAATATTAGCGGCGGATTATAACACAAATCTCTCTATGAACATCTAATATCATCATTATTAGACGAGCAAGCACGCAATTGAACGACGTGCAATTATGTGCTTTAATCAACCTGGTAACTTATGAAGAGATCACCGGTTCATTTAAAGGTACGATGATGCTAAAACACTACCAACCCCATTTATTCGCCATTGTATTTATTGTGTTCTTCATTGCTTTAGGTATTGACCCCGTATTCCGTGAAGTCTGGGTGGTCGAAGTCATCCCCGTTGTTATCATCTTTGCGTACTTAGTCGTCAGTTTCCACTCATTCCGCTTCAGTAACCTTGCTTATGCTTTAATGTTTTGCTGGCTGGTCGGGCACACCATCGGGGCACATTACACTTTCGCTCATGTACCCTTCGAATGGTTTAGCGATTTAACCAACTCTGACCGAAACCATTTTGACCGGCTGGCTCACTTTTCTATCGGTTTCTATGCCTTCCCTATTGCGGAATGGCTGGTACGTAAAGGCCACTGTAAACCTGTTATCGCCGCCCTGTTTGGGGTGTTTACTATTATGGCGGTGGCAGCAGCGTATGAAATTATCGAATGGTGGTATGCCGTCATTGCCGGTGGCGAGGCTGGTATTGAGTTCTTGGGCTCGCAGGGTGATATCTGGGATGCGCAAAAAGACATGCTGGCAGATACATTGGGGGCGATATTTAGTCTGGCTCTGTTCTTTATCGATAAACCTTACCGTATCGAAATAAAGGGATAGCGTATCCAACGTTGATTGTCCACTTCATCGCTTTACAACAAAACTAAGAATAATTACCCATTGCTTAGTGATATCTCCATTTTGAAAGGTTAAAATCCCCCACATTAAGCCCCCATGAAGCTTTATTTTTCGTGGCTAACGTTCATCACAATAGATCAGAATATGCACTTCCAAGAAAATTGTTTTACCCCATTTGAAGAATCAATTGACGCATATCCCTTACCAGAGCAGTTCACCTTCCCTTTCTATTATGAACCCCACCCTCTGTGTCTGTTAGCGGCAAAAGAGCTGCAAAACCATCTTGAGACGCAAACGCAATGGCAGCATAACTTCGGTCTTACAGGTAATACTGAGACAGCGATTGGTAAGATGTTCGGTGTATTGCTGGTACAGAAAGAATGTGGTGACATTGGCTATTTATCGGCTTTTTCTGGAAAAATTGCCGATAAGAATCTGCTCCCTAAATTTGTTCCGCCAGTCTTTGATATGTTGACAGAAGATAGCTTCTTTCTTGCTGAACAATCAGAAATTAATTTAATAAACAACCAACTGATAAACTTGCAAGCAAACCCGAAAATTACCGAATTCAAAATGGCATTAGCCGGAGAAAAAGAAGCGGCTCGCGTGCAGATTGAATCACACCGAGAGGCGATGATTGAAGGGCGAAAAATCAGAAAGGCACAAAGAGAATCGGGAGCGACAGAGCTCGCCCCTGCTGATTTCTTACAGCTTAAAGCACAATTAAGTACCGAAAGCATCAAAGAGAAATACCAGCTAAGAGATGTAAAGCTGTATTGGGATGAACGAATTAGTGCTGCACAACAACGCTATAATCAACTTACCAATGAACTCGATTTGCTACGAAACAAACGTAAACTCTTGTCGGCCTCTTTGCAGCAAAAGTTGTTTGAACAGTATCGCTTCCTCAATGCCGGAGGTGCCGAGAAAAACTTAAACGAAATTTTCAACGAGACTCCTGACCATACTCCGCCCGCGGGATCTGGAGAATGCGCAGCACCCAAATTACTCCACTACGCCTTTAAATGGGGGATGAAACCGTTAGCTATGGCTGAATTCTGGTGGGGAGCGCCACCTAAATCAGAGATCAGACAACACAAAAATTTTTATCCCGCATGTAAAAGTAAATGCCAGCCAATTTTGGGTCATATGCTGGCAGGCATCGAGATGGATGAGAACCCGTTATTGGCCAATCCGGCGGAAGGAAAAACTATCGACATCGTTTATCAAGATGATGACATGGTGGTGGTAAATAAACCCGCAGAGTTTCTATCTGTACCGGGAAAAACAATTGAAGATTCGGTCTATCTACGAATGAAACAACGCTTTCCCGAAGCGACCGGCCCTTTAATCGTCCATAGGCTCGACATGTCTACCTCGGGCTTAATGGTCATCGCGTTGACCAAGCGAGCGAATAAAAGCTTACAGAAGCAATTTATCAGTCGTACCGTTCAAAAACGCTACGTTGCCTTAATCGACGGCGTATTAGAGCACGACGAAGGCATTATAAACCTGCCAATGCGCGGGGATTTAGACGACAGACCACGCCAGTTGGTTTGCTACGAACATGGCAAGCCCGCCGAAACAACATGGCAAATCGTCGAGCGAAGCAACACACAAACAAAAGTATATTTGCACCCCAAAACCGGCCGCACGCATCAACTTCGAGTTCACTGTGCCCATTCGCTAGGACTGAACATGCCCATTTCAGGCGACGACCTTTACGGTCATAAGGCCAGTCGCTTACATCTGCATGCAGAATCGTTAACATTGGAACACCCTATCACTCACGAACCAATGCGGTTCCAGGTTGAAGCCGAGTTTTAAGGGGGGGGGGGGGATTTTATTCATCTCATGGAAATAGGTCTGACAGTCACCGAGAATTGGTGACTGTCCGGTCAAAACATGTCAATCCTTACTGTACTTAACTTGGTAAGCCCCCACACAGTATGTTTTTTCCTCCGGTATCAAGAGTGATTTCAAAGAGGAACGGTTGCCAGAAATTCTCAATGCTAAACCGTATACCAACATCGTTTACATCAACCTCTTCAGAACATCATGAGTAAAAGATTCTCGAATAACTTCCAATTAGCGGTATCAAAGCCTATGTCCTATGCTTAGTGGACGCAGCCATACAGGTGTAAATCATTGAAGATACTAATTATTGGTGGCTCTGGTGGTATTGGCTCAGCCTTGGTCAAACTATTATTGACATCAAAGCCTGAAGCCACTATTTATGCCACCTACCGAACCCATAAACCATCCATCGAGAATATTCGTGTTCACTGGTTCAAAATAGACGCATCTTCTGAGCAAGATATTCGCTCACTCGCCAGCAATATCTCGAGTCTAAACATATTGATTAATGCAGCAGGAACCCTACACTTACCAAATCATAAACCCGAAAAATCAGTTAATGAGTTTAGTCCTGACTTTTTTAATCACAATCTTCACTCAAACGTCTTACCTAGTATTTACCTTGCAAAGCACTTTTCTAATTACTTGAAATCAAATAAAAATACTTATTTCATCTCAATTTCTGCACGAATTGGGAGCATAGAAGACAATAAAATCGGTGGATGGATTAGTTATCGAAGTTCTAAAGCTGCACTGAACATGGCCCTCAAAACCATTAGTATTGAATGGAAGTATAAATTACCTAATTGCTGTGTACTCGCGTTTCATCCAGGAACCACCGATACCAATTTATCTAAGCCATTTCAGAGAAACGTTCCTTCGAATAAGCTATTTACACCCGATTATGTCGCACATTGTCTACTGGATCGTTTAGAAACAGCAGTACCAACAGATTCAGGCAAATTCTTTAGTTATGATGGAACAGAAATACCGTGGTAGTGGGTGTGCCACGTTAAACCGGCTAAGTACCGAAATCCATATCAAAAATGCGAGCGTAAGACATCGCTTTGATTGCATTATATGTAAACACCTGGGGATAGTTGGCAGAGTTCTGAGGTTTTGAAAATAAGTATGGCAGTAATATTTGCTTATTCTGCAACACATAAAGCCTAAGTTGCTCTAGGCTCTATGTGTTAATAGTAAGTAGTAGTTACAGAAACGACTTAACTATAAAAGGCCTCAACAGTTCCTTTTAACGTAATCAGAATAGGCTGTCCGCGACGATCCAATGCTTTAGGTGATGGAATTTTAACCCAACCTTCGCTAATGCAATATTCCTCGACATCAAAACGCTCTTTACCGTTAAGTCGAATACCGATTTGATGATCGAAGCATTCTGCTACATGATGTGGGCTGCGAGGGTTACCTGCAAGGCGGTCTGGTAACGCTGGTTTTGAGTTAGTATCGCTCATGTTCATGACCTGAAATAAATAAAAGTGCGCTATTGTAGACAATACAAGCCTCACGCTCAAGAACTGTAATAGGAATTAGAGTCACAATTAAAACCTGTCGATTCTTGGTACAACATTCAAGAATATCGCAATAACGGCCAGCAACTAAAGTGATGATTTGATCTGAACCAGCAGTTTTAGACACCGAGTTAAGCGAGTAAAATCACTTAACGAGGTAAATAATGACAAACACTAAAACACGTATCAAGCACACCGAAGAGTTTAAGGAACAGGCGTTTAAGCTTACTGAAAGAACGTCGGTTCCAGAAGCAGCACGGCAACTCAATCTACATGCTTCCCAAATATACGGCTGGCGTAAGAACAGAAAGAAGGACTCCGCCAGTGAACGCGAGGCTGATCTTGCAGCCGAAAACGCTCGTCTGAAGCGCCTCCTCGCCGAGCAAGCGGAGGAGCTTGAAATAGTAAAAAAGCCGCCACCTACTTCGCGAAGCATCTAAAATAGCGAGTTTCGAGTTCATGCAAGTGCACCTTGAGCAGTTCTCCGTAATGAGAATGGCCAAGGTTCTTGCTGTATCGCGTAGTGGGTTTTACTACTGGCTAAAGCATCGTCATGAAATTAGTCAAAGGGATAGAGCACGTAAGCTGCGTGACATAACGGTCAAAAAGGCGTTCGAAGCTAGCAAAGGTCGTGACGGCGCAAGACGTATCCAGGTAGAACTGGCAGAGCAAGGGAACAATCACAACCTTAAGACGATATCAGGCAGCATGAAAAGGCAGAGTCTGGTTGCAAAAGCTGCGCGTAAATTTAAGGTCACAACAGATAGTAAGCATTCCTTACCCGTTGCACCTAACCTTCTGGAGCAAGATTTTACTGCTGATGCGCCGAATCAGAAATGGGCTGGCGATATCACCTACTTGATGACAAGTGAGGGCTGGCTTTATCTTGCGGTAATTATTGACTTGTACTCACGACAGGTAGTCGGCTTGTCAATGGATCACCGTATGACAGCAAACTTAGTCGGAGATGCGTTGAAGATGGCACTGTTCCGTCGTGGACTGCCTGAAGAAGTCATCGTTCACAGTGATCGTGGCAGCCAATACTGCTCAAAAAGTTACCGCGAAATAATCAACGCTCATAATTTAAAACAAAGCATGAGTCGAAAAGGAAACTGCTGGGATAATGCTTGTGTAGAAAGCTTCTTCCACTCGCTAAAAGTTGAAGCTATCCAATATGAACCGATTATGACCAAAGAAATGATGCGGCAAACGGTATTTGAATATATTGAGGTTGATTACAACCGAACAAGAAGGCACAGTGCTCTCGGGTATCTAAGCCCCGTTGTATTTGAACAGAAGAATGTCGCTTAACTTGGTGTCCAATCTTGTTGGGGCAGATCAGTTAGCTTAGCTTCGTTATTAAAACGATCCCTGTCTCTGAATGTAAATAAGTGTGGTCTCACAGAAACTTTGTTGTGAGATCTTTGAACAAAAAACTGTCAAGCAGTAAAGAACAATGCACATAGAGCAATTATTTCTGCTCCAAATTTATCTAAGATTTCCAAACACTCCTCCTAGATGGCTAACGCATAGGATAAGGTTCGCTACGACCAACTCACCAAATCCACTGAATTTTATACCAAAAATGCCGAGTGTAATACGTCACCTTGATTGCATTGTTACCTGCGCGGCGGATTCGATTGTATTAAGCTTGATAGTGATAGCGACAAGAAATGATGGTTATGTGAATATCATCAACTGCATAAACAAGACGATTTGCTTCGTCTATACGACGTGACCAGAAACCAGATAAGTTTTCTTTCAAAGCTTCAGGTTTACCAATCCCTTCAAAAGGTGAACGTTTTGTATCTACTATTAATTTGTTAATGCGCTTGAGAGTTTTCTTATCCTGACTTTGCCAGTATAAGTAATCATCCCAAGCGGCATCAGTCCAAGCTAACATTCTACTCATCAATGATATCTCGTTCTGTTACCTTACCCGCTTTAAACTGCTCAATTGATTTGTTTAAGTGAGCAGCATTTGCTGGTGATTTAAGTAAATGAACGGTTTCCATAAGACTGTTGTAGTAATCCATTGACATAACAACTGCATCTTCAGAATCTCGACGAGTGATAACTGTGCAATCAGCATCGTTAACGACACCATCTAGCACTGATTTAAGACCATTTCTTGCTTCAGTAAAAGAAACAATACGCATAATTAACCTCAATTTAAGTTGTACACGTTATTGCACAAGTTTAACCCATCAGTCAGACTTATACAAGATAACGCACATAACTTAATTGAGCGCAGGTAACACCAAACATAAGGTGCGCCACGATAAACTTACCAAGTACACCGAACTCCATACAAAAAATGCCGAATGTAATGGCATCACCTTGATGTTTTTGTTATGCGAAGTTTTACTCATACTTTTTGATGCGTACTTTACCAAGCTCATTCTCACGACTGTAACGATATTTAGGATAGTAAATCCAATATAAGTATGGGTTCTTTGAATCTTGAGCAACCTGTAGCTCAAACTCTCCCGAACGAACTACTACACGTATACTACGCTTTTCTAAGGAGCGCGTTTTATGAGTACTAACATATTGCTTATTTTTTAATGCTTTGAGTAACATCGTATTATCAAAGCCTTCATAAGATTCAATTACGAAGCTATTCTCATTAATCAGTTCTGACACTTCATTTTTGATCAAGTATTCCAGCAAAAATAATGAAAGAAAACTTGTTACCACTATACAAAACAATGCGACAACAACTATCCCTCTTTTCTTCCAATGATTAAATGGAATTGTAACAAGGGCTATGAATACACACAGCGCAATTATCCAGAATACCGCTAATGCCCATGCATCAAATATTGCTGCCATAAAACTCCTAATCGCATAACGCATCACCTTGATTGCCTTGTTACATGCTGATGCTGAATTCAATGCGGCTTGCCCGCCCCACCAAGGCAACAGGAAAACAATCAACAATCACAAAGCCGGATGTAACCCATACTCAAAAAGTCCGACAATCGAGTGACTATCTGGGCAAAAAAAGTACAGCGACTTTGTAACCGTAAGACCTACAACGTGCCTACTCGAAACCCAATAGTGCGGCTTCATGAACTTGGGTAAGACAATGCCATTTAGGCCAAAGAAAATCCGGATACTCAGAACTTAAACCGCACATACACTAAACGACTCTTTCTGCATTGCGATCACCGCAGAAACCACTGAACAGCCAATAACGATAAAACCCAATCCATTGAAAAACCAATGCATGTAACGTCGCGTTAAGCGGACGAAAATGGTTGGCTATACTGTGTAGCGAAGCGAAACGAGCCAACCGTTTTAGTTCCGTTTAAACGCCTTGTTATGTGGTTACGGGCTTTTTGCCACTTATTTTATTAAAAACAACCCTTTCGAAATGGAATAGTAACGAAAACCACCACGATTAAAAGCAACTTATTGATTAACTTTGAACTCCGCAGAAAAAGCACAATGCAGACAACAAAAAGCGAATAATTAAACCGTTGATGAACGTTTAAAAAAACCAATTTAATTCCAGTAATTCAATTCAAAAACTGACTGACGAAATGAAAAAACATAAACGGTATTTAACAAAAACACCGCGATTTACAAATTGATGAAACACAAAATACCAACCAAAGTGATAGCACAAACAAGATTACAAATCACTTTTTAGATTTAAATTCACAACGCAAACAGCATGGTAAAACATAAAACAAAGCGTATCTGAAAAGCCAAACCACAACTGAATTGGTAGCAACACATAACGCCCGCCATAAGGTGTGCCCCATTGAACCAGCAAAGCGCACCGAACTCCATACCAAAAATGCCGAGTGTAATGGCATCACCTTGATTGCATTGTTACATGCTGATGCTGAAGTCTATGCGGCTTGTCCGCCCCACCGATGCAACAGGAAAACCCTCAACCGACGCGGAGTTAGATGTAATCCAAACAACACACTACCGCTAACCACTTGATTGAATTGGCATCATAAATACAGCGGCTTAGTAACCACCGGAATCATAACCGACCAATACTGAACTCAATAGTGCGGCTTCATGGATTTGAGAGAGACAATGCCAACTGGACCAATGAATATTAGTCACGAGGAACGTTAACCGCACTTTCAATGAACTATTCTATCTGCATTACGACCACCGCGGGAACCACTGGAAAACCAACAATCGCCGAAGCCAAAACCTTTAAAAAACTAGGCATGTAACGCCCGCCATAAGGT
This sequence comes from Photobacterium sp., assembly GCF_033720175.1. Classification (GTDB taxonomy): domain Bacteria; phylum Pseudomonadota; class Gammaproteobacteria; order Enterobacterales; family Vibrionaceae; genus Photobacterium. The sequence continues at coordinate 4,124 of NZ_JAWWDA010000008.1, read as the reverse complement.
GTGCCCCGTTGAACCAGCAAAGCGCACCGAACTCCATACCAAAAATGCCGAGTGTAAGGCATCACCTTGATGGCATTGTTATGCGCAGTTTTCTGACCACACAGCAAGCTCATTGCCACTTGGCTCAATAAAATGGAATCGCCAACCACCCGGAAATTCAAAAAGTGGACGATTAACTATCCCACCATTTTGTTCGACTTTTACTAATGTAGCTTTGATATTTGAACTATAAAATACCAATAATGCGCTGCCTGATTCTGTCTTTGACGATAAATCAGATTGGAAAAAACCACCATCTAAACCTTCACCTGAGAAAGCTGAATATTCAGGTCCATAATCAACAAACGACCAATTAAAAACAGCAGAGAAAAACTGTTTCGTATCTTGGATACTTTTAGCCGGAAATTCTACATAATTTAACTTTCCATGTTCATTCATATTATTTCCTCAATACTGATTTAAGCGCATAACGCCCGCCATAAGGTGTGCCAACGTTGAACCCACCAAGCACACCGTACTCCAAGCCAAAAATGCCGAGTGTAATGCATCACCTTGATTGCTTTGTTAAATTCCGTTTCGATTGATAAGCTATAATATGTACAGATCCTTTTCCTTTATATTTTTTCATTTTAAAATGTTCACTTAGCCGTTCAATTATTTCAGGTAATTTGTTTACATTATAATTTTTCGGATAAAAATCAGGCTTAGTTCTTTTTATAAAAGAACCAGCTGATGATACATTTGCCCAACCATCTTCATCTTGATGCTTTTTCCAAGCCTTATCTAATAACAAAATAATTTCGTTTTCACCACTTTTATCTTGACTATTATCAACACGTTTTTTAGGTTTGTCAGCACTCTCGAGTAATATTTCATTAAGGTTTTCAGTATAAATAAAATCATCGCAGGCATTACGGAATGAAATAGGTGTTTTCTTTTCACCAACACCAACACCAACACCAACACCAAAAACATACTTTTCCGACTCTCTTAGTCTAGATGCTAACTTAGTAAAATCACTATCACTTGAAATTAATGCAAAAGCATCAAACTTCTCAGTGTATAGTAAATCCATGGTATCAATTACCATTGCCGTATCAGTAGAGTTTTTACCTGTTATGTATGCAAACTGCTGGATTGGTTGAATCACCAACTCATTTAACGACTGCCTCCAGTTTTTTAACTGACTACTCGACCAATCACCATAAGCTCTTTTTACAACGATATGACCATGAGCTGAAATCTCTTCAATTATCAGCTTTAATTTTGACATTTGAGCGTTATCAGCATCAATCAATACTGCAATCTTTTTATGTTCGTTTATATCTTTCATTTACCACCTATCTATAGGAATTTAACGCCTATGATAAGGTGTGCCACGTTGAACCAACCAAGCGCACCGAACTTCAAACCAAAAATGCCGAGTAAAATGCATCACCTTGATTGTTTTGTTATGGCTCAAAGCTACTGTTTTTATTGCGTTTTTTTCTTAACTCTCAGCATTCTGATGCCTTGCTCTTCATCATGCAAGGTAGTGGCAACAAAAACATAACCTCATTAGCAATAAATCTGAAAGCGACTTAGTAAACGAGAAAACAACCACTAACCAAATGCCAATTCTTTGTTGCGGCACTCGGACTTTGGCACCCCAAAGCCACTGAGGAATAAGAACCTTGTGACCACCAAACGGATAACCGCAACCTGCGTAAAATCCATCATCGCGTGATGACAAATTGCGGCCAGAGAACTTGGGATAACCAATACCAAATTGGCAATGAACTTTGATTGCACCAAGCAGAAAACCGCAATAATCGCTGAACGATTTTCACGGCATTGCACTGACAAGATATTGATGCAATAGCCACTTTCGATGGCTTAAACCATGATGACTACAGGCAAGAAAGAGCCATAACGCCTAGAATAAGGTGTGCCCCATTGAACCGACAAAGCGCACCAAACTCAATACCAAAACCGCCGAGTGTAACGCATCACCTTGATTCTTTTGTTAGTTGCCTGGCTTACTACTTAATCAGGCCTCCATGATAGCTCAGGTCATAAACTTTTTTATCCTGATAATCTATCCATTCATAACCTGTAAATGACGTAACATCGCCCTTATTTGTATCGTGATAAACACCTAATTCAGTTTGATGGGTTGAGTCTCCAAGAAAATGACCTGATCCATACAATAAAGCCAAACTTTCTAGAATTACGTTTCCTGCCTTCTCCCCATCATAAATATCTGGACACAGAATCTTGCCGTAATAATTCATTGCCCAAACCGGAACATCGTTAAAATAGACAACTTCTTGCCCTAAAAAATCAGTTCCACCAAAGTAGCTATCCAGATATTTGAAGAAGCCCATTTGAAATTGAATGTCATGTGATCCAGGTCGATAGGATAAACACTTTGGAGCGCGCCCCACATATGAGTTTGCTTTCGCTTTGACTATAAAGTCATACAGCTCTTGTTTTGTAAAGTTGCTCATGTAACCTCCTGAAGTAGTGGATACATGATAACTGTATATATGAACAGTAATTGCGAGTTAATTCATAATTTGTGCAAGAGTAGAACAAGGGCAACTAACGCCTGCCATAAGGTGTGCCCCACTCAACCAGCAAAGCGCACCAAACCCCAAACCAAAAATGCCGAGTGTAAGGCATCACCTTGATGGCATTGTTAAGTGTGGGCTTCACAACACGCTTCCAACTCAATGGCTTAGACGAAATTCCAGCGACATGCACCGAAGTCAGAGGCACCGGTTCGAAAAACTATCCTTTGCTGAACTTCAATGCCGCAATTTGTACGGATTAAATTCTCCATCATGAAAATTTCGATTGCGGCAATCCGTTGAAACCAATTTGCTGACTTAATGGCGGTGATTGCGGTAAACTAAAAAGCCGAAAGATCACTGAACTTCTGGCATACGACGCTGAAGTTACTCTTCATGCTCGAAAGCATCACCGCAATTTTCGAGAAAATAACCACAACCAACAATGTCAAAATTGCGGCTCGCGGAACCAACAAAATACTACGCGCCCACATTTAACGCCAGCCATAAGGTGCGCCCCACTGAACCCACCAAGCCAACTAAACTTCAAACCAAAAATGCCGAGTGTAAAGCGTCACACTTGATGGCCTTGTTATGTGCGGTCTATTTGTTGAGACTATACAAATTGGCGTTTACATGAAAAAGGGAAATTCTATCACGACTGTGGATATTATTATTTTTCTCATTTCCTTGCCCACGATTAAACATTTTTAGATGAATAGTTTTAAATTGCCATCGCGCCTTGCTTATTTACTTTCGCAAGCCATTTTTGTCTTTGGCTTTCACTAGAATTTAACACAGCACCAAACTCAGTGACCTTAACAGGATTAAATCCACAAAACTCTAAAACAGTCTTTTTCATCATTTTTGTTGCGGGAGCGCCATAAATCAACTTGTAGTACCAGATCGGTGTATCCATCGTAACAATAATTCTCGCGGTTCTACCTTTTAAAAGCCGCTGAGGTAACAAATCACCCTTTTCGTACTTAAAAGCAAACCCTGGTAAAAATATACGATCCAGCATACCTTTAAGCCCTGCAGGAACTGAACCCCACCAAACAGGATACACAATAACGACATGATCAGATTGTTGAATTTTTTCTTTTATATTTTGTAGAGAGTCTTCCAAGGATTGCTTGCTTTCGTAACCCGATTTAAGAACTGGATCAAACTTATAATCCGACAGATGAATGACATCCAGATGGCAGCCAGCATCCCTCGCACCCTGAGCATAACTTTCAGCCAAAGCTCGGCAAAGACTTTGCTCTTTTGGGTTTCCATTCAAAACCAATATCCGTTTCATTTAATACTATTCCTTTAAGTTGAAAAGCACATAACGCCTAGAATAAGGTGCGCCACGATGAACTCACCAAACCCACGGAACTCCATACCAAAAATGCCGAGTGTAATGCGTCACCTTGATACTTTTGTTAGGCTCTGTTCAGTAACTTAGTTGAGAGCCCAGTACCCAGCGACTCTCTCTGTAAAAGTAGCCTTTGATAGTGAATCATCACTCAATATGCGCCGCCACCCTAAGTACTTAGTAAGGTTTTTAGTCGCCACACCGCAGAG